>NZ_LEKT01000060.1 GCF_001045675.1 Megasphaera cerevisiae DSM 20462 | reverse complement strand
CCATGACGGGAGCCGTCATCCACAGCAGGACCGCACAGGACAGGCCGGCGTACCATGCTCGCCGCTGTTTTTTCCATATCGTATGCTTCATGGAATTCCCTCATTTCTGTTTGCTATCTATTTTGATATTAAAAATCATTTTACACTTGTCATTATAGCAAACAAAAAAAATCCTTTCTACTCCATTCGGACACGAAATAATCCATTCCGACATTTATTTTCAAACGCAGAGCTTAACAGCGGCAGTATCTCCATCGTAAAAAACACTGTCTTCTAAAAAGTTGTACTACTTTTCAGGAAACAGTGTTTTTTAACAACCGCTTATTGTATGGATGTATTCTAAATTCGTTTTCATAATTAATTGACATAAAGAAGATACATATGCTTATTTTTACCGTATTCGCCAATCTCCCAACATTTTATCCCATTGTTTCATCCTATTGTTATTATGGGTAACGATTACACCTGAAGCAAAGCTTTTTTTATTCCATTTTCAATATTGTCATATAGCATGATAGAGGTAATTCCTTTTTGTTTTAGTTTTTCTAATGGTACTTCCCCGATCCGCAAAGATAATACGGCTTGGCAATCTTGAATACTGTTAATAATTTTATCTATGCGGTCACCGGCTGTATCACATCCATTTTCAGTATGGCAATATTGCTCAATATTGCGCCGTTCAATAAAATGTACTTCTTTTCCATTACTTTCATAAATATATAATTCCTTTGCTTCCCCAAAATGCTGATCAATCCAAACACCACTCCTCGTAGCCACAGCAACTCGACTACTGCCGTTCTGCGAGGTATGAGGTATACCGCTTTGTATACGGGGGAAATGCGGCTGTTCCCGATAATACTTCATAGAGACATCCTGATCTAATGTCCCGATAGCGTCTGCCCGACATTGCCGGCAATGCATCATCTGTGCTACATAGATTCCGCATTGTTGCCTCATCTTCATAATTTCCCGATTACTTACGAGCGGCAGTTTTTCAAAGGCACTTCCTTCTACAGGAATTAACTGCATAATATTAGTAATAAAAGCGCCCAGTTTTTTTACTGTTTTAACTACAGTCTCAATATGATGATCATTAATACCTTTCAACATGACAATATTAACCTTACAGATCACGCCATGAGTACTCAAGTATTTTAACCCACTCAACTGATTTCCCAGCAAAATTCCGGCCGCACTTTCTCCTTTATATAGTCTGCCCATATAATGTACATACTTATAAATTTGAGCTCCGATTTTAGGATCAACGGCATTAATCGTAATGGTTACATGACTTACGCCCAGTTCGATCAATCGTTGTGCATACACAGGCAGCATCAGGCCATTTGTAGAAAGACAGAAGGTAATATCAGGATCTTTTTTTCGTATCAAGGTCAATACTTTTTCCATGGCTGGAAAATTGGCCAACGCCTCTCCCGGACCGGCGATTCCCACAACAGTCAGATTTTTTATATCTTTTTTTACTTGTTCAAATTTTGCAAACGCTTCGTCTGGAATCAAAACCTTGGTTGTAACACCAGGGCGACTTTCATTAGGACAATCAAATTTCCGTACACAGTAATTGCACTGAATGTTGCACCGCGGAGCCACGGGTAAATGCATTCGAGCATATTTTACGTTTTCCTTGCCACAGGTAAAACACGGATGAGTTTGTGTCCTATCGACTAATGTCAATGGATGATTCAAAAATTTGCTCATTACGTTGTCAGCTCCCATCATTTTTCGTAAATACATATGTATTGTTTATATAATTATACGAACCCGTCTTCTTTGTTCGATATAATACAAGGTAGTTATCATTTTGATTTTATATGTGTGTTTTCTCTAATATTATTATCAAATTTTAAAAAATACCATAATGATTTTTCATAATAGGATACGCATATCATTAAAAATGGCGCTTATGAAAAATCATTATGGATTCCGCTCTACTCATTGTTCTAATCTATTTGATGATATTTCATTTTTTTATAAGACATGCAGGTCATTCCATTAATCCATGTTCCATTAAAATAGTTTCCAAGCGTTCTTGCTTCATGGGTTTCGGAACAACAAACATATCATTACCGTCTATCCGTTTGGCTAACGTCCGGTATTCTTCTGCCTGCTTAGAGTTGGAGTCATGTTCAATAACTGTTTTTCTATGTATTTCGGCTTGCTGCACTTCGATATCCCGAGGCACAAAATAAATCATTTGCGTGCCCAGTTCTTTTGCTACTGCTTCTACCAAATCAGCTTCGCCTTCCACTTTACGGCTGTTGCAAATGAGCCCTCCCAACCGAACGCCGCCAGTTTCTGCATATTTGGAAATACCTTTGCAAATATTATTAGCTGCATATAGCGCCATCATTTCACCGGAACACACAATGTATATTTCCTTGGCTTTTCCTTCCCGGATCGGCATGGCAAATCCCCCACATACGACATCGCCTAAGACGTCATAAAAAACATAGTCCAAATCATCCGTATACGCGCCTAACTGTTCCAGGAGATTGATAGAAGTAATGATCCCCCGGCCGGCACACCCCACACCCGGTTCCGGTCCTCCTGATTCCACACAGCGGATATCTCCATACCCGCTTTTCATGATTTTTTCCAAATCAATATCATCGCCTTCTTCACGCAATGTATCCAGAACCGTCTGTTGCGCCAGGCCTCCTAAAATCAGCCGGCAAGAGTCTGCCTTGGGATCACAGCCGACAATCATAATGTGTTTGCCCATTTGTGCCAAACCTGCATTCAAATTCTGCGTTGTCGTTGACTTGCCAATTCCGCCCTTACCATATATCGCTATCTGTCTCATTGTGTTTTCCTCCTGTTATAAATTTCATGAACTCTACGTGCTACCGTTTTTTCCGATACATTCTATTCCATATTTAGTGTATCTACCACATTCCCAACAGCCATTCCTTATTTTTGGTATATTCCATATCATTAAACCAAACATTCGCCATTCTTTCGGCTAAAACCCGGGCTCCTTCATATCCAACCGTTGCATAGTGATAATATCCGGCTCGGTCATATATGGGAAACCCTACGCGCACAAGTGGAATATGATAATCCATAGCAATAAATCGCCCTTTTGAATGGCCCAGAATTAAATCCAGTTTCAGGCCTTGATTCTGTAACCGGTCTCCCAATTCCCATAAATCGGCATTCATAATGATTTCCATATCATAATCCACATTATTTTGTAATTCTTGTATTCTTGGATCTTTAGGATAGTTTGAATTTTCATCTCCCAAAAGCAATAAAACGGGTTTCATACCTAAATCCAGGCAAAATTCCGCCAATCCTATCACCAGGTCGGGGTTGCCATAAATAGCTACGCGTTTATCAGCTAAAAACATATGCGCCACATCTGTAATCGCATCAATTGCAATTCCCCGTTCTTTAACCAGAGACTTTGGAATGGCTTTTCCTGTGATTTTTTTTACATTTTGCAAAAATACATCTGTATTTCGTATCCCAATAGGAGATGGCCCTATCACTGCCGGAATATGAAATTTACTTTGCAGATATGCGGCCGCTTTACCGCCTTCGTAGCGATTTAGAACAATCGTCGCCGTCGCGCTTCCTGTATTTGCTAAATCTTCTATCGTTGTACTTCCATGCGCTACATAGTTTCCCTCCGGCATTAGCGGCGCATCAAATTCCTCATTATCAAAAATCAGATTGGCCGGCACCTCCATCGCGGCTAATAGATGCTTCAAAACATGTGTATCTCCTGGGTTTTGCCAACCAGTAAATACATTCAATTTGGGAATCATTCCTGATTTAGCAAAATGTTTTATAATTGCTTCTGCGGCCACATCATATCCGGTCACATGACTTCCTTGAAAACTAGGTGTATGTATGGGAATAAGATGTACTTCCCGACCTGCATACTTTTCTTTTAACAGGCCATTATTTAATTTAGCAACCGCCCCGTCAACATCATCACCAATAATTTCCGTCGAGCAGGTCGTTATGATAGGTACTACCTTAACATCTGGATAGCGCATCAAAAGAATATCAACGGCTTGTTCCACACGATGCGTTCCGCCAAAAACCGCACTATCTTCGTGTAAGGATGAAGAAGCAATTTCAAAGCTTTCCTTAAAATGCTGTGAAAACCATAACCGCACAAACATTACGCAGCCCTGCCCGCCATGCACAATGGCAATGCAGTCTTTTATACCGATACTGACATACTGCGCTCCGGCCGGCTGACAAGTAAAAATGGGATTAATAACACCCATACGTTCTTTTTCTTTTAATTCGCAAGGCATAACGATTCACTCCTTATCAATAAAACCGGTCAATAGTTCGGATCTGTTAATTCTTTATTAAGTGATTGGGTAATGAGTTGCGTATCAAGATCTTTTTTTAATGTACTCATCATTAGTTTAATATCCGTAATGTTCATTTTTTTTAACCAGGGAAAGCATTTCCATTCATCAATCAATGACTTGGCTTCGGCCCAATAGCAGCGGTCAGCAGGCGTGTCCATCTTTATTTTTTCGTTGCATAATATTTGGGTCATTTTGCCTATGATATTTTCATTTTGCGCTTTTCTGTCCCAAGTGCGTGAATTAAACTGCCACAAATAATTTTTCATGATATAATTCATAAGCATATTTTCTTTTGATTCTACAGTCATATACATTATATATACCTCCCTTAGATAGTTATCCAATTTCTTCTTTTTTCTTGTTTACTTTTTTTGTCATGGGATATTGAGGATATTTTTTTCCGCGCAGCTTTTTTACGCTGTCATATTCGCCAGTATATTCATGCATTTCTCCAGATTTGATAACGGCTTCATCCAAATTTTTATCTGAAAGCATCTGCCGCGTTACAAATCCCTTATCCTGAGATATTTCATCCTTACTGATATCCACAAAGGACAGTTGGTGTATCGGCGAATATATGGCATTATAAATATCCCGGGCAAAACGAACCCATCCTTCAAACCCTTTATACGGCCCGTTATGATACGCATGGGCGTTGATGTAAGGAACACGTATTTTTTTTGCTACTTCACCCGGACGTTTTCCGGTAGCAATCAAATCCGGTTTCAATTTGGTCATTGCTTCTATCGTTTCAAGTTCGTTCGGATCATCTATGGCTAACGCCCCTGCTTCGCAGCGGGAAATGCCTTTTTCCATATCGCCTTGATGACCAAACTTAGTGTAGACAGACACCACTTCAAGCCCTAATTCATCATGAACCACATGCGCCCAATGCCATAATTTGGAACCTCCCGGCCACAAGCATATTTTTTTTCCTTTCAATCTTGCGACATACCAGTCTAATTCCGGTTGCCACCGCTTTGTTTCTTCCTCAATAATGGCTTCCGCCCGATCTTCAATACCAAAAAAGAGGCCTATTTTACGTAAGGAGGTAGCCATTGGTTTGAATCCAAAACCATCAATATCCATACGCGGGATACCGTACCGTTTACGTAAAACATTACATATGTATTCTGCTGATCGGGCACATTCAAGAATATTTAACTGCGCGCGGTGCATAGCTCGCAAATCATCATAAGAGCCATTTCCCGTAAAGGTCGATAATACTTGTATACCCATTCTTTTGAAATAATCCTGCATTACTTCCTGATCACCTTGGATATTATATTCACCTATATAATTAATAACATAATCGCTGGTAATTTCAGGCTCTACCTGACCGACTTTAGTATCAACCCATTCTATGTTGATAACATGATGCCCGGCCGATTGGCTGGGGCCTGCAAATCCGGGAGAATGGCAGCAAAAAATATCAACATCAGGCATTTCATTCATGATCTCCTTGGCAACCGCATCAATATCATCTCCAATCAATGCCGAGGCACAGGCTTGATAAATTGTCATTCTTTTGATATTGGGGAATGCCCGAAAAGATTCTTTGATGGTTTCTTTTAATTCTTTTTTAGCTCCAAAAATAATATGTTTTTCTTTCATTCCCGTAGCAAATGTATATTTTATTTGAAAATCATCATTATCACTGATATACCGTTTGGTCTGCCAGGTGTCATATGGGCAGCCAATAGGCCCATGACTTAAATGTATGACATCCTTCATAGGTGTGCCAATGACATGTTTGGCCCCGCAATATGCACATCCGCGTTCAGATAGGGTCCCTGGAATTGTTTTCAAATATCCTAAGGGCAATGCATCTGTTAAATTTTCGTTTGGCTCTTTGTCAACTGCATGATGCAATCTTTCAGAAATACATTTACTGCAGTCAAATTGATGATATGGCATAATTTATTTCCCTCCCTGCATATTTTGCGGCAAATTCATGATGATTACATGTAGAATAGAATACATGTAATCATCATTTCGAACTCTTGAAAATATTCCCTGCTTTTGTTATACTAAAAATGAGCATATCAAATAAACCCTTTAACAACGGAATAAGAGATTGCTCACGCTCTATGAATATTGCCGTATTCATAGAGCTTTTTTATATCCTATTTTTTCATCATATATCATCTCCTTTAAAATAAAAAGAAAACAACGCACTTCCATTATTGCAGAATCTACATGCATGAAAGCCACGTTGTTTTCTTTTCATTTTTATGTTGAGAAGATTTTAGCATTTATTTTTTCATAAGTCAATAATAAATATTTTTATTTTTTAATTTTTATTCCTTAATATTTTAAAAAGTTAACGTTGTATTTATTATCACTAATTTTCTGAATGATAAACGATTTTAATACGTCATTTACTAAAACTTCTACACTCCCCACTATTTTAATAAAAAAGACAGATAAATTTTTCTTTTCGATACCAGTGATATAAAAACAACCATGCCGTTATCATCCCGAACATTTTCAATTTACTTATTCCGCCCCATTTTCCAATGATTTAAAATAGTTGCCAATCAAATTTTTCATATCCTCCAACACATCTTCAATAGCACGGTTATTGGAAACAATAACATCCGCGGCCATCCTGTATGCTTCGATCCGTTCTTGATACAGGTCATAGATCTTTTGCCTGCCGTCCTTCAACAGCGGGCGGGTAGAAACATCTACATCCGTTACAATATCATCAGGAGATCGATCAATGAAAATAATTGTCCCCGTTTTTTTGAAGATATCTATATTGACCGGTCGTTTGATAACACCGCCGCCGCAGGCAACAACAATATTTTCCCGTGCAGCCAAAGCCTGGCTGGATCGTGTTTCGGCATCACGAAAACAGTCTTCACTAACAGCAAATAACTCTTTAATCGTTTTCCCTTCCTGGTCTACGATAAAATCATCCGCATCTATAAAAGTCTTATGCAGACGCTGTGCCAGTGCTTTTCCAAAGGTTGTTTTACCGCTTCCGGGCATACCGATAATAATAATATTCTTAGTATTCATAGCGCATTTCCATCTCCTTGGCAATTTTTTCAATGATTGAGGCTTCAATTTGTCTGCTCAGCCAAATTTCTTCTGAGCCGACAGCTTGAGCCACAAGCATATACATGCCATTGAGAGTAACGGCACGATGTCGTTTAGCATACTGTAAAATAAGCGTATCCTTGGGATTATAGATCAAATCAACAACTGCCGGATACTGCGCTACCATTTGTTCTGTAACTGGCGCCTCACCGGTTGCTGGATACATACCTACCGGTGTACAGTTGATTAGTATATCCGTTCTTTTACAAAACGCTAGTCTGTCGTATCCGATAACTTCGGCGCCTACCGACTTGGAAAACAGTTCAAATTCAGGTTTGGAATGGGGCTGGCGGGAGACAACAGTAACCGCAGCCGCGCCGCTGTCCGCCAGATATTGTATAACAGCCCGGGCCGCGCCGCCTGTACCGAGAACCACAGTATGCGTTCCCCGAACGTCAATGCCAGCATGCTGCAGAGAACGTCCAAAACCGCTGTAATCGGTATTGTAGCCAAAGCAGCCTTTATCTGTTATGTGAATTGTATTGACAGCGCCGATTGTCCGTGCCTCCCGAGACATATCCGTTAGAAACGGCATGACGTCCAATTTATAGGGAATAGTCACATTCATTCCGGTGTAGTGCTCTCTATTAAGCCGTTTCAATTCATTGGGAATATCATTGCGGTCCATTTCCAATAACCCATATTCATGCTGTCCCTTCAGATTCAGTATGTCAAATAATTTTTCGTGTATTGCCGGTGAACAGCTATGGCCCAACGTTCCTCCTATCAGTCCTAATTTCATCAGTAGTCCCCCCTGTATCTGCCGGATAATTTCCCAGTATTTTAAAATAGTTGCAGTTGCCGGCCAGCTCATCCAAGGTTTTGACAACACCCGGATCGTCCAAGCTTCCTATCACGTCAATGTGAAAGAAATATTCAAAAGGCCGTCCCTTGATAGGTCTCGATTCCAAATGCGTCATATTCATTCCCGCATAAAAGAAATATCCCAATACGTGATATAACGCGCCTGGCCTATGCCGCACCGTAAGAACCAGTGTAATCTTATTGTTGCCGTCTCGTTTTTCCGTATGTAAGGCAACGATGACGAACCGGGTAAAATTTGTCGTGTTATCATTGATATGCGGCACCAATACTTGCAGATGATAAAGCTCTGCCGATATGGCATTGCCAATGGCCGCAGCGTCATGCCCCCCCTCACGCTGCACCCGTTCCGCACTTTGCGAAGTGCTGAAATACGGCTGCAGCTGCCAATCCGGATGTGCTTTGAGGAAATCCCGGCACTGCGCCAGTCCCTGCGGATGTGAATAGACGGTCCGTATATCCTTGAGCGTGGTTCCGGGAAGCGCCAGCAAATGATGCTCGATCCTGACATATTGTTCCCCCACAATCCGGCAGTCATACCGGTGAATCAGGTCATAGACCTCTGTAATACCTCCTGTCGATGAGTTTTCAATAGGCAGCACACCATATCGAACCACACCTGCGGAAACAGCTTGTACGACATCTTCAAAATGATCATAATAAATAGGTTTAATATGTTTTTCTGCAAAGCTTTCCTTCATTGCCTGATCGCTATAGGAACCCGGATTTCCGAAGCAGCCCACAGTGATATCGTAATCGCGGCCAGTATTCGGCATGGCGTTACCTCCCTTGCGGCGTGGTAAGAATCAAATCCAGCAATGTCCACGCGGCGGCAGCTTCAATAACCGGAACAGCCCGCTGCACAATACATGGATCATGGCGTCCCTGGATTTCCAATATACAATTTTCTCCGGTATCCGTATCTATCGTTTCCTGCCGACGGCTGATAGAGGCTGTAGGCTTGATGACTGTACGGAAGACCACAGGCATGCCGTTAGTAATGCCGCCATTGATCCCACCGTTATGATTCGTCCGGGTTTTAACAACCGGTCCATCGTAATAAAAGGAGTCGTTGGCTTGTGAACCACGCATACCTGCCAAAGCAAAGCCATCGCCGAATTCAATGCCTTTGACTGCCGGGATGGAAAACATCATATGACTGAGCCGGCTTTCAACTGAATCAAAGAAAGGATTACCCACACCGGCAGGCAGGCCTATAGCCATGCATTCAATAACACCGCCTACCGAATCAAGCTGGCCTTTGGCTTCCAAAATGTACTGCTCCATAGCTGCCGCCTTCTCTATTTCCAATACAGGAAGAGTTTCTTCTTTCAGCTGACGAAGGCGTTGTTCTGTTTCACCTGTCGGATCAAAGAATTGATCCTGTACCGAACCGATTTGCAGAATATGGGCACCTACAGTTACACCGCGCTGCGACAGCAGCTGAGAAGCAATGGCTCCTGCAAAAACCACAGGTGCCGTAAGGCGTCCGGAAAAATGGCCGCCGCCGCGAAAATCCTGAAAACCGCCGTATCGGACTTTTCCAGTGTAATCTGCATGCCCCGGCCGCATAACATGCCGGAGATGGTCATAATCCCGAGAATGATGATCACTGTTTTTAATAATGGCACATAAGGGTGTTCCCGTTGTATATCCATTGAAAAAACCGCTTTGAATTTCAAAGGCATCTGCTTCAGCGCGGGCCGTCGATAATGCGCTGCGTCCCGGTGCCCGGCGTTCCATTTCCCGCCGCACCTGATCCCAGTCTATCACTTCACCTGCCGGTAATCCGTCCAGAACGGCACCAACGGAAGCGCCGTGTGATTCACCGAATAAGGTAATCGTGATCGTTTGTCCCATTATATTGCTCATGATATTATCCTTCCTGTCTGCATATGCCACCAAGTTTTTTAAAATCCTGCCAGAAATCCGGATAGGATTTACGGACACATTCGGCCCCTTCGATAACCAGATTACCGGTACAGCGCTGCGAGGCCACCGCCAAAGCCATCGCAATCCGATGATCGTTCCAGCCGCTGACACGGCCGCCGCTAAGCTGATGGACACCGTGAATAACAAGTCCCTCCGGCTCTTCCTGAATAGCGGCACCAATAGCATTGAGTTCTGCCGCAATGGCATGAAGACGATCGCATTCCTTGAACCGGACCCGGCCGGCATGAATAATATGCGTCATCCCTGTGCTGAAGGTCGCCAATACCGCCAGAATAGGGACGAGATCGGGACAATCTTCTACATCAATCGTACGGCCCCGCAGCTGTGACGGAAAGGCGTGAACCGCTTCTGTATCGTCGATACGGCCCCCCATATCCCGGATAAGAGAGAGAATGACCTCATCACCTTGCAATGAGTTTCTGCGCAGGCCAGTGCAGCGAATATACTTTCCCAGCATACCTGCCGCCAGCCAGAAAGCCGCCTGTGAATAATCTCCTTCGACAGTATACCGCCCCGGCCGGTATTGCTGATGTCCCTGAATGTGGTAGGAGCCGTCCCGTTCTTTATCAATAAATACACCGTGCTGCTGCAGGCAGGACAGGGTCATATCCACATAGCTTGCCGATTCCAGCGGGGTCGTACTGCACAGCAAGGAATCTCCATGAATAAGCGGCAGTGTCAGAAGCAGTCCCGTAAAAAACTGAGAGCTTACATCACCGGGCAGCGCATATCGCCCCGGTGTAAGATCGCCGCATACGGTCAGCGGCAGGGAACGGCCTGTTGTTTGATAATGGATATCTCTTTGCCGGAAGATACCGTAATACGGCTCCAGCGGACGCTGGGCCAATCGGCCCCGGCCTTGAAAGGTAATCGTATTACCGCTCAATATCCCCACGGGAATAAGAAATCTCAAGGTCGATCCCGACTCACTGCAATCTGCCCGCAGCGGCAGATTTCTTTTATGCAGCCCCCCTTGAATACGATAAGCCGCGCGGCCCGGCTGATCTGAGCTTATTTTTTCTATTACGGCTCCCAGCGTACATAGAATACGGCAGGTCGCTTCAATATCCTGAGACGGCGAGATATTTTCGACGATACTTTCCCCTTCAGCCAGAGCCGCACAAATCAAATCTCGATGACCGATACTTTTGGACGACGGAACCTGTACCGTTCCGTGTAATGCGTTCGGACTAAGGACTACGTTCATATGAATTCTCGCTTTCGTATGTAATGTGGTATATCTTCACCAGCAACAGGCAGCAATTCACATACACCTATTTTCTTCAATATAATAAAAGTCAGGCGGCTGCCTCTTTTTTTCTTGTCATGCCCAATATATGGCAGCAAATCCGATGCGGATGCCCGTACTGCTGCTGGCAGGCTATATCGTTTCAAAAGACGGATGATCCGTTCAGCCGTACCGATCTGCGTCAGTCCCATGGCTTCTGTCCTGCAGGTCAGCATCGCCATCCCGACAGCAACACCTTCACCGTGCGTATAACAACCATAGCTGTAATACCGTTCCACGGCATGCCCGATGGTGTGTCCAAAATTGAGAATCATCCGTTCTCCCAGGTCAAATACATCCCGTTCTACAATAGCGGCCTTGATAGCGCAGCATCGTCCGATAATCTCTTCCCAATATGCCGGCAAAGAATTATCATCCACTGTTTCCAGCAGTTCAAATAAGCTCCGGTCACGGATACATCCATATTTGATCACTTCTCCCATACCGTCATGGATAAATCGGATTGGCAGTGTTTGCAGCAATTCCGGATCGATGAATACGGCTTTAGGTTGATAAAAGCTGCCGGCCTGATTTTTGCCGCTCGGCAAATCCACCGCGACCTTACCGCCGACACTGCTGTCCACCTGGGCAATAATCGTCGTGGGAATTTGAATAAAGGGGATGCCTCTCAGATACGTAGCCGCAGCAAAACCTCCCAAATCTCCGGTCACACCGCCGCCGAAGGTAATCACGGCATCACTGCGGGTCAGACCGGCATCGGCCATTCCTTGATACAGGTTGGCCAGCATTCTGAGTGATTTACTGGATTCTCCAGCAGGAAATACCATACGCCGTACCGTAAATCCGTTTTCCTGCAGCGAGCGTTCCAGCCGGCCGCCGTATAATCCATCAACCGTATCGTCGCTGATCACAGCAAGAGTACGGGCCTGTATTACCTTGCGCAGCGCCGCTCCGACATGATCCAGCAGGCCTTTTTCTATTTGTATATCATACGAATCTTTTCCTAAATTAACGTGAATTTGTTTCATGAACAAGTTCCCTTCTTCGCTTAGCCGCTTGCTGCAAAAAATGGGTCATCCCCGGTCTATCTTCTGTTTCCAGCAGGCTGGTAAATTCTTGTAAAGAGGTCGTAAAACGGTCTATTTCATACAAAAGATTTTCCTTATTGGCTAAAAACAATTGTGTCCATAGCGGCGCATTGATATCGGCAACACGGGTTCCGTCGCGAAAACTGCCGGCAACGAAAAATTTGACTGCCGGATTCATAGCCTCGCTGTTGACCAAAGCAGTTGCCAGAACATGGGGCAGGCTGCTCGTATAGGCAATAAATCGGTCATGTTCTTCCGGCGTGACGCTGACAACATGCGCGCATCCCAGTTTTCGGGCCATAGACGTTATCGTGTGTATATGCTGTTTCTTGTTTTCCCGGCAGGGTACAATAATATAATTAGCACCGTAGAAAATTTCGGCGGCTGCCATTCCATACCCTCGCCCTTCCCGTCCGGCCATAGGGTGGCAGGGAACGAAATCCATCGTATCTGTCAGCAAAGACCGTATAATCCGAGCTGTATCACCCTTGATGCCTGCCACATCCGTCAAAAGTACGTCGGACTTAAAGAAGAGCGTATTATCACGGACAAATTGGATCATCGCATGGGTATCGGTACAAAAGATAAGCATATCTGCCATTCCCAGTGCCCGGCAGCCTGCAGTATATCCCTCGTCAATCACGCCGTCTGCTTTAGCCTGCCGCAGCGCTGCCGCATCTGTATCTATAGCAATAATTCGTCCGGCACCGATGCGTCGAAGGCCTTTGGCATAAGACCCTCCGATCAATCCCAGACCGATAATACCGATCGTCTGCGTTGCAAAAAAACCGCTGTCTGAATCTTCCATCGTATACCTCCTGTAGTCTTTTTGTTTTTACAGCTCTCGTCCTACTACCGGCGCAATCTGGCGAAGCGAATCCATCAAACCGGCAAACATTTTCGGTGTAATGGACTGCGCACCGTCGCACCATGCATGTTCGGGATCGTTATGCACTTCTACCATGACGCCGTCTGCCCCAGCGGCTATAGCCGCTTTGGACAGCGCCTCTACCATCCAGCGTTTGCCCGTTGCGTGACTGGGATCGACAACAACCGGCAAGTGGCTTTTATGCTTAACCGCCAAAATTGCGCTCAGATCCAGCGTATTTCTCGTGTAATTTTCGAAGGTGCGGATACCTCGTTCACAAAGGATTACGTTGTGATTGCCACCGGCCATAATATACTCGGCCGACATAAGCCATTCTTCGATCGTAGCACATAATCCCCGTTTCAGCAGGATTGGCTTGCGCGTTTTGCCAACGGCCTTGAGCAGATCAAAGTTCTGCATATTGCGGGCGCCGATCTGGATAATATCGACATGATCATGAAGGAATAAATCAATTTTATCTGCTGACATTATTTCCGTTACGACAGGCAGATGGGCTTTCTTACCAGCTTCGCACAACATATCCAATCCTTGGTCGCGAAGACCCTGGAAGGAATAGGGAGAGGTACGAGGTTTAAATGCACCGCCGCGCAGCATCGTCGCACCCGCGGCCTTGACATCACGGGCAACTCCCTCGATCTGATCCGGCGTTTCGATGGAGCAGGGGCCGGCAATAACTGCCAGTTTCTTACCGCCTATGGGAATACCGTTTACGCTGACAACGGTATCTTCGGGATGAAAAGCGCGACTGACACGTTTATACGGTTCCTCCACACGAATAACCTTATCTACATAATCAGATCCCTGAATCTGATCCCGATCAATAACGGATGTATCACCGACTAATCCCAAAACAGTCTTGCGCGCTCCCTTGCTAATGTCGATCTGCAGGCCCTTGGACTTGATAGAGACAGTCAGTTTATCAATGAACTCCTGCGGTGCATCCGGCTTTAATACGATAATCATAATACAGCTCCTCTCTTTTTCCACAAAAAAAAGCAGGCTCTCATGAGCCTGCTCCTGTTATTCCAGTCACAATATATTGCAATGCCTTTTTGCCTCTCCTTACGTATGAAGCAGTCCGGGCCGCCGAAGTAATCTCATGGGGATGTCTTGCCTATTGAATTTGTCGTAGCAAAAATAGCCAGCGCTAAAATAAAAATAGCCCCAGCTAAAGTATGTAAAGACATATTCAATTGCATTCCATAACAGTGAGATGTTCTTCATTTTGGATATTCTCCCTATGCAATATTAAAAAATTTGTTGTCGTTATTGTATACCCAAACAAATTGAATTGTCAAGAAAAAAATAAATAAATCCTGTACAACGGCAGAAAAAGCAATGGTTTGCATACAATGTTTTTACCATGATGGCGGAATAGCCGTCGTAACAACACGAAAGGTATATCCCTGATCCTTTAACAATTTAATAATATCAGGAAGTGCCTGTACGGTAGCTTCATGCCCAGCAGCATCATGCATCAATATGACCAAATGTGTATTTAAATACGGTCTGATAACCAGCTGGCGGCGAAGGTTTTCTACTTCCTTGGACGCTGTCTTTCCTGTACCATCTGCGTCTCCTGTCAGTGCATTCCAGCCGACTTCAATATAGCCAATATCATTGATTGCTTTCCAAAATGCCGGTGTGAAATGACCGGAGGTACCGCCCGGTGCCCGTGAAATGACCGGCCGGACATGAATAATATCATAAATCAGCTGTTCGGTCTGCAGCAATTCTCCGGTATAAGCCTGCGGCGATGTATATATTTTTTTATAATCATGACTGTACGAATGAATGCCGATGGCATTTCCCGATTGATAAATCTGCCGGACCACTTCCGGATACTGCTTCACATTTCGTCCAACCAGAAAAAACGTCGCATGGATATGCTCCTTGCGGAGAATATCCAGTATTTTCGTTGTATTTGCCTGATTCGGTCCATCGTCAAAAGTTAAATATGCGACGTGATTCTGGTAAAAATATTCACGTGTTTTACCGTATGTCAGCGGCAGGCCCTTTTCCTGCCGTTGTTTTATCGTATATTTATCATACACGGGTTTATCATTATCTATTGCCGGCAGAGAAAAATCATCGCCAATATAAGCCACATCCGGACGGCTTTTGGTAATGCTGCCAGCCAGCGTTTTTATACGGCTGTTTACGCTTTCCACCGGTAAATCACCTTTGTGCAAAGCCAGACCGGCAGCCACTAATATACAGACAAGAACCAGCCCTGCTATTACCTTATATTTTACGTTCATTACAGCCTCTAACTACTTCTTTCTTGGATTACCATACGCAATATACTGTCGGATAGTGCATGATTCCCGATAGCCGTCAGCCAATACGCTGACAGATAGATCCAGATCCTCCAAATCATCTAGCAGAGCTTCTGTCATCCGATGCTGTACGGAATTATACCCAGTGCAGAACAAAACCCGGGTACAGCGTACACCACGGAACATGCCACGGGGATGCTTAATCAGTTTCGCCAGCAAGGCCGGCGTCACAACCGCGCCAGGAGCCCGTCCCATAATGGCTGTCGCCGTTTCCAGACCCTCTACTTTTTCCTCTGACAGGACATTGCCGAGCATCTGCAGATTGAGAACCCCAATGACGGTATCACAGTTTTCCGGGAGCGGCACATCGTTCGGCAGCGGCGCTTTCAGCCATTTATGCCTGGCCCCATCTCCCTCGATAAGGATATACCATGCCGGATGGCGTTCCTTGATCTTTTCAATAATTTTCGGTGACAAGCCTATATAGCGGTCTTCCCCATCAAGGCGTTTAAACCAGGCAGGCACATGGCCGGCAGCGATACGATCTGCGCAAAATGTCTCGCCCTTTTCAAAATCCTCCGTACAAATAACGTCAAAAGGCTCTACATTATCCACACGTGCGCTGTCCATGGGCACCGTGCTGCTGACCATAATAGGCAGATTGCCGCTGTGACCATATTTTCCCAGCCGTTCCAGCACCGTCGTCTTGCCACCGGCACCGACAATAGCCGTAATGCCAGGTTTGAGCAGACGGCGCCACCGATTATCTTGAAACATATCATTCCCTCCTAATTGTAAAACCCAATATATATGTCATATGTCATTTTTTTATTGCATTCTGCAGCTGCCGGCTGTATCCTTTCCATGCTGCTTTGATCAACGTCCGAACCATCTCCACTGTCAACTGCCGGCGTTCTTGCTCGGAACAGGTTCCAAAATTGGCAAAATCCAATTCTTCACTCGCCAGATGAGCTACATTTTCCCGAACTGCCATTCCCTTCTCCGTTAATTCAGCACTGGCAGTTTCAGCTATAGCAGCCAGACCGGGACGGCCTCCAACAACGATACGCCAGGATGTTTCCAGCATGGCGACGGCACCAGTCAGGTACGGCTCATCTGTTGGCAGCGAGCGGTATGCCATGTACGCTGTATACACGGTTTCCCTGGCAATCACTACCTGCGTAATCATTTCTCTCATGGGCGGGCACGACAGATAATCTTTTAAATTCATGCGCCCCTTATCCTGAAGAACGACATCCACACGCAGAGATAACAATACGGGCAGTAAAACCGAAAACCGTTCTTTTACTGCCACCAGTCCCCCCATTGTCCCATGCTGTTTGACTGCCCTATCCGGCGCCTCGCCAATGCAGCGGCAAATAGCGCCGCCAGCAAGAGATGAAACAACAGGTGAAGATTTCAGTTCAGCCATTGTCGTCATGGCGCCTATGGCTACTTCATCTCCTAAATCCATAATATAATTCAGACCGGCCTTCGATAGGTCAACGGTCAAGTCATAATGATCTTTTTTATATTTTAGTCCCTGTGCACCGGCCATAAACACGGCCGAACCAGCGTTTCGATAAGCATGATAGGCATCGGCCGGACTCTCAGGGGCTATAACAGCATCACTGGTAATCAACGCGCTTTCATACTCCTCTCAATCCTATAATATTTTTTTTGATATGATCCTGCGGGCCACATTGACACGATTAATATCCAACAGGAAGGAACCGCCATTGTGATCCAATATTTTTTCCACCAGCTCATCAATACCGATTTCATCAACGAGCTCCATTTCCTCTTTATAGATCAGTATAGGCATAAGCAGTTCAATATTCGTCCCGTCTTCCATCTGCAGTTCACCCAGATCTCCTTCAAACTGAACAATAATGACACCTGACAGATCCGTGGTCGGAGAAAAAGGCTCACAGGCCTCTGTATTTGGCAAGGCAAAGCCATAGGACATCCAGATCTGATGCATATGCGGAAACCGCCCTAATTCCATAAGAAGCCATATTGGCCAAGCTTGGGAATCATCCAGAGAAATATTTCGTTTCTTGCCAAACGGCCAGTCTGCCGGTAAGATCATGCACAGCTCACTATACGTTTCCTTGCCCCGGGGAAGCTCTCCTGCCGGATAATGCATCGGTACAGCACTCATACCAATTGTATGGAGCAAATAAAAAGGTTCTTCTATCGTAGGATATAACATTTCCACATCAACAGGAAGAGGATTGCCAATACTATCTGAAAAAACTTTCCACTCACGGTGAGGAAACAGATTCCGGAAGTACGATTGTACCTGCGGTCCGTAGCCACGATGAATAAGGGGAATCCTTTTTGTATCCGTCATCGCAAAAAAACGTCTCTGACCTTTATGTATACCAATACTCATCGTATCCCTCCTCACTTATATTTCATCCATATTATAGCATAAATAGCGTATATATGTATTTACGTTTCTTTCTTTTATTGATAAAATATGGTGAACATTATATAACAAAAAGCTATCTGGTAATATGTCAAGACCTTAAAAGAAAGATTTGAAGAAGAAATCCAGAAAAAAGGGTACACTTAACAAACCTTTCCCTCAATCTCAAAAAAAGAGAAAGTATGTTCGCTTCGTATTAAGCTTGGTCTACTCTGTTGGAAGAGTAGAGCTGATGCTTGGCCAGCAATCCAAATATCAGTCTGACTAACTTACGAGCGGTGAGCGCGAGTGCCCGTTTGTGCTGATGTGTTTTCACTTCA
>NZ_LEKT01000059.1 GCF_001045675.1 Megasphaera cerevisiae DSM 20462 | reverse complement strand
GATAAATTATTTAATTATTTGATTGATTTTGGTATTGGTATTAGTGTGTGGAATAAATTATTTAAAACAAGTTTTTTAAGAAGGTATAATATATTTTTTCAACAAAATCAAACATATGATGAGGATTTATTTTTTTCATGGAAATGTGTTTTATTAGCAAAAAGTGTATATTTTGATAATTGCTGTAGATATTATTATCGATTAAGTAATGCAGGTGTTACTATGCAGTATCATCATGATATATATAGTCAATATATTGAAGCTTTTAGTGATATAAAATTATTTGCTACAAAGTATAAATTAAATATTTTGAATATAAATCAAGAAATAAATCAACTCTTTTTTGGAAAATTATCCGTGCTTATTCTTGTTACTAGCAGAGCACCTTTGAGTTTACAAGAGAAGAAAGAAAAAATAATAGAATATATAAAAAATCCTAATATTCAAAAAGGTCTATTATTTAATATATCACAACATAAAAAAAGTTGTATAACTAAACTAGTATATAAGAAACAGATTAACTTGTTACTGATATGTGGATATCTTATGAATTATAAAATGAAACTAGCTAGGATTCTAAAAAAACATATAATATTTTTATAAAGAAGAATACTCTTTGAAGAAAATAGGTGGTATATAAATGAACATTATTGAAAAAAAAAATGAAAACAATAACTTACCACATAAAAAATTACAAATTGCAAATTTAACGATCAATGGATACTTCAATTATGGCAATGTATTGCAAAAATATGCATTACATCAGATTTTACTACGTTATGCATGTGTTGTAGATTCTATTTGGTGGAATGAAGATAATTTTTTGCCTCATAGTTGGAAGTGGACATGGAAAGAGACTATCAAATATGTTATAAACTGGAGACAGTTTCGACATTATTTTACGCAGAATCAATTTGGTTGGGAAATGATACGACAATTTGTCATACGAAGGTTTTGTCAGCAATATATTCATATTCGTTATATTCATCAACCACTTAATACTTTAAATAATGAATATGATTATTTTATTGTTGGCAGTGATCAAGTGTGGAATCCTAATTTTTCATCTACACGGTGTCGTGATGAGTTCTTGACATTTACTTCCGAGGAAAAACGAATCGCTTATGCAGCAAGCTTTGGTATTGCTGATCTGCCATCTGAGGATGAAGAAAATTTTCGTGGTTGGATTCGTGGTATGAAGGCTATTTCAGTCCGGGAACATACAGGCGCAAATATTATAAAAAAGATAACGGGAAAAGATGTTCCGGTATTAGTGGATCCAACATTATTATTAACTGATGAACAATGGCAGGATATAGAAGAAAAACCATCTTGGTACAGGGGGAATGGAAATGATTATCTTTGTACGTATTTTTTAGGCAATAAACCATCAATTATTAATACAATTGCTGAAAAATATAAATTATCAGTTATTAATATTTTAGATAAAAGCAATTTTGATTACTATGTTACCTCACCAGAAGAGTTTATTTATTTGATTCATCATGCAGCGCTTATATATACAGATTCTTTTCATGGAACTATATTTTCTATTCATTTCCGTAAATCGTTTGTTGTTTGCGATAGACAAGAAACTGGTATGGAAAATATGAGTTCTAGAATAGAGACTTTATTACAATTGGTTCATTTGGAAACGCGACATGGGACAAGACAAAACAATTTTTTTGTTCAGGATCCATTAAACATAGAATATCCTGATTTGGAGCCCATATTCATTCGGGAACGTCAAAAAAGTCATGAATTTTTAGCAAAGGCATTAGGTGAAAAATCATAACATGGTTAATCAACGGAAAATGGGAGCCGTCCTTTCATATGTTAATATTATAGCTAGTCTTTTGGTTGGTCTGCTCTATACTCCGTTTATGTTGCGCTTGTTAGGGCAGTCGGAATATGGATTATATTCTTTGATTGGCTCTGTTGTTGGATATTTAAGTATTTTAGATTTGGGATTAAGTAATACAATTGTTCGCTATACAGCACGAAATAGAGTCATTGGGAATGATAATTCTGAGGCGGAACTTAATTGGCTTTTTTTGTTTGTATATTTAATTATAGGTATAATCACAGCCATTTTAGGAAGTATTTTATATGCTAATATAGAAAATTTATTTGGTAATACTTTGAGCATGGGGGAAATGGAAAGAGCAAAAGTTATGACACTTTTACTTATTTTTAATCTTACGTTTACATTTCCATTAAGTGTTTTTGGTTCGATTATGCAGGCATATGAACGCTTTGTTTGGCTACGGATTATTAATATTGTAAGAGTTTTATTAAATCCGCTTATAATACTACCTTTACTTATCGTTGGGTATGGTTCAGTAATGATGGTAGTTGTCTCAACAATTTTGAATTTTATCTGTTTGCTTACTAATGTTTATTATTGTTTTCATTATCTTCATATCAAGTTTAAGAGGGGAAAATACCAATATTTATTTTTGAAAGAGATAATGATCTATTCTTTTTTTATTTTTTTAAATGTTATTATGGATAAGATATATTGGGGAACAGGACAATTTATTCTAGGTATAGTTTCTGGGACGCTAGAAGTTGCAATTTATTCTATTGCGATGCAATTTATGATGATGTATATGAACTTTTCTACTGCTATTAGCGGTGTGTTATTACCTGGGGTTACGATGATGATTGCTAATCAAACTAGTAGTGAAGAACTGACAAATTTGATGATAAAAATCGGTCGATTGCAATATATTATTATTAGTTATATTTTATTGATCTTTTTTTTGGTAGGAAAAGAGTTTTTATATCTTTGGGCAGGAAAAAATTATTTATCGGCATACCCTATTATTTTGTTGTTGATGGGGGCGTTGTTTATTGCGTTAGTACAAAATGCAGGCATTGCGATTTTACAAGCAATGAACTTGAATAAATATCGTATGACCGTGTATAGTATTATTGCTTTTGTTAATGTAATTGTGAGTATTCCTTTAGCCAAAATGTATGGGGGTATTGGGTGTGCGATAGCAACTCCTTTGGCGCTTGTGATTAGCACGGGACTTATTATGAATCGATATTATCAAAAAAAGATACATATTAATGTTAAACTTTTTTGGAAAAGTATAGGGTCTATGACAAGCAGTGCGATATTGTTATTAGTAATCAGCTATTTGTATCAATATTTTGTAGTTTTAACCTATAGTTGGATGCATTTTGCAATAGAATTTTTTGTGTATTCAAGTATATATTTTTTACTTCTTTTTGTACTCAATATGAATTCTTATGAGAAGAAAATTTTTTATACGATTTTTGATAGAATAAAAAAGAGGGATGTAAATGAAAATTGAATACTTACTTCATGAGGGCAAACAAAATTGTACTGGATGTATGGCATGTGTTAACAGTTGTTCAAATAAATGTATTAGTATTCAGACAGACATAGAAGGTTTTTGGTATCCAGTTATTAATCATCATAGTTGTATTCAATGTGGCAAATGTGATTCTAGTTGTCCAATATCATCAACTATTAATGATCAAAAGGAGAAATCTATTATATATGCAGCAATTAATCTCAACGACAGTATTCGTTACTCAAGTTCTTCCGGAGGAATTTTTCAATTGTTAGCTGAAAAAATTTTAGCAAACGGAGGAATTGTGGTAGGTGCCATGTTTAATGAGAAGTGGGAAGTTGTACATGGATGTGTGGAACATGTAGATGAGTTATATAAATTGCGTGGTTCTAAATATGTGCAAAGTTGTATTAGAGATACCTATCGGTTGACAAAAGAATATTTACAATTAGGGAGAAAAGTATTATTTTCAGGGACTCCTTGTCAAATTGCGGGATTAAAACAATATTTGAAAAAGGAATATACGAATTTAGTCACAGTCGATTTAATCTGTCACGGAGTACCCTCACCCCTTGTATGGAAAAAATATGTAGCGTTGCGTAGTAATGGAAAAAAAATTTCCAGAATTTTTTTTCGAAATAAAAACCTTTCTTGGGAAAGGTTTTTACTAGAATTTTCTTTTGAAAATTCCAGTAAATACCTAATGCCACTTGATAAGGATTTATATTTAAAAGGATTCTTATCCAATTTATATCTTAGACCTTCGTGTTATTCCTGTCATTTTAAGGGAATTCAGCGAAAGAGTGATATTACACTTGCTGATTTTTGGGGAATAGATGAAATTTTACCGGATATGAATGATCATAAAGGTACTTCTTTGGTATTTGTACATACTGCAAAAGGGAGAAAAGTATTTTCTGAAATACAAGACAAAGCTAATGTAAAACAAGTGGATTTATCTCTTGACGAAATAACTAGATATAATTCAAGTATGGTTCAATCAGTTGGCTGTAATCCTAAAAGAAAACGATTTTTTAAGGAATTAAGTGAAAATAAATTGCCAATAGATATTTTAATTGATAAATACACTAAAGTAGATATTTCTACAAGAATATATAGAGATGTAAGACGGAAAGCGGCATCTATTAGCATTTTAAAAAAAGTTTATAAAAAAATATTTTGAATTTCGAATTTATTTAAACTATTATTAAATTGTAGATGTCAAGCAAAATTGTAACACTTAGTGATAGTTTCCTAGGCTACCGCTCTGGCAGCACAAGGAGTTAATCCATTATTGTAGGAATGCGGCCTGCGACGGTTATAATGGCAGTAGGCAAACCAATAAATGCCCTCATCCAGCGATTTTCCATCCATGAATCTGCGCAAGTTAAAATACTCGTTTTTCAACGTGTTGTAGAAGCGTTCCATTGGAGCATTATCATAAGGGCAACCTGCCCGACTCATGCTTTGCTGGACGTGATGCCGGTCACAGAAAAGAACGAAGTCTTCTGATGTGAACTGCGTGCCTTGGTCACTATGCAGGATAAGGCCTTTGCCTGGCTTATGTAACCCCAAAGCCTTCTGCAATGTGACGATTGCCAACGCAGCCGTGATATGAGCGCCATTAAGCGTGGCCACTACAGAACGGTCATACAAGTCGATAATCGTGCAATTATACCGCATGGATCCGTCAGACATTGGTAAATAAGTAAAGTCAGTAGCCCAGATACGATTCGGTTTGTCCACATCAAAATGCTGATTGAGCAGATTAGAGAATATCTTATGTGCCTTACCTTTGATATAATCTGGCTTACGTCGGCGTACAATGGCTCGCAGGCCTAACTCCTTCATATAATAATGGGAAGTCAATCTGCTAATGATAATATTTTCCAATGCAAGATAATCACGCATTTGACCATAGCCAGGGACACCTGATGCTGCGTGGTAGATTTCCACCATGCGACGCTGGATAGTAGCTTTACGGTTGCGATATTCTCTTTTACGATCTTTTAAGTAGTTATAGTACGCGGTAGGGCTCATGTTGAACTTACGCAGGAGCCACCTCACACCGTATTCCCGATGGTATTTCTGGATGAATTGATATTGGCTTAATCGATTTCCTTCGCAAAGAATGCTGCTGCTTTTTTTAAGAAGTCGTTCTCCTTCCTGAGTTCTGCGTTCTGCTTGCGCAGGCGTTGGAGTTCTGCATCGGTTTCTTCCGTTTGTTCATCGCATTCTTTGTGGGTATGCTTCAGCCAGTATCGTAAAGTGCCATTGCCTAGGTTGTATTCATCAGTAAGGCTTTTCACTGTCCGGCCCTCTTCCAGATAGAGGCGGATGACTTCCTTCTTGAGCTCAGGTTCATATTTTTGATTCATAGTAACGACCTCCAATAGAGTAATTTTATCAAACTATCACGAGGTGCTACAACTTCAGTATACTAGGTTAAATGATTTTCTAATAATAGTTAATCTTATTTTTGAAGCAATACTGTTATTTTGACAAACACACCGTTATATTTGTATGCAATAGAAAGGGACAGGAAAATGAACATTCTTGTTACAGGTGGCGCCGGATTTATCGGCTCCCATGTATTGGAACAATTGAATACGAAGGATGATGTACAAGTTGTTGTCTATGATAATTTGTCCAGTGGGGCTATATCGCATGTTCCCGAAAGGATGGAACTGGTGGAAGGGGATGTTCGGGATAATCAGGCATTGGAAGTGGTTTTTGCAGCCCATTCGTTTGATGCGGTCATCCATTTGGCAGCCCAGACGATGGTGCCCTTTTCTGTAGCCCAGCCCGTATTGGATTGTCAGATTAACCTGGGCGGTGTGCTGCATGTACTGGAATGCTGCCGTAGGTATGGCGTACCTCATGTTTTATTTTCATCCAGCGCGGCCGTGTATGGGGATAATCCGAATGTACCCCTGAAGGAAACGGAGGTTGTCATGCCCACGTCTCCTTACGGCGTTACAAAAATGACGACAGAACAGTATCTTCGGGTGTATCATGAGTTATATGGCATAGATGCGACGGTCTTCCGTTTTGCCAATGTGTATGGAGAACGGCAGGGTGAAGGGGGAGAGGGCGGTGTTGTCAGCATTTTTTGTAAGCTTTTATCTCAAGGGAAGGGCGTCACCGTTTTTGGAGACGGTCGGCAGACGAGAGACTTCGTCTATGCCGGCGATATCGCACATGCTATCATTTGTGGGTTGTCCTTGAAAGGATTCCATATCATCAATGTATCAACAGGAAAAGAAACCAGTCTCAATGAACTCATTCGCTGCTTTGCGTTGGCAGTGGGGACGCAGGTGTCGGTAACCTACACGGAACCACGTAAAGGAGATATCCTGCGTTCCGTTCTCAGTAATGCTGCTTTGAAGAAGCAATTGCACCTGACTCCGGCAATGACGCTGGAACGGGGAATTGCCAAAACATATACTTGGTATAAAGAAAATCAATAGGAGATGCCTGTTTTACAAAAAACAGAGGCGTGACAGCTAGCCTTATACGGCCTCCGATAGAGAGTACGATGGCCGGCAGCGTGTGATGTTTCATTGGAATACGCCGCTACTTGGTGTAAAATAAAGAGGAGTTTAATTGGCAGGATACATTTGAAAATATAAAAACAAAACTGGGATTTTAATCGAAGGAGAGTGTAATGAAAATCGCAATTGCAGGGTCCGGATATGTAGGCTTATCCAATGGGGTCCTTTTAGCGCAGCACCATGAGGTCGTGGCACTGGATATTGTACCGGAAAAGGTACATATGCTGAACCAAAAGCAGTCGCCTATTGTGGATACAGAGCTGATGGAATATCTGGGGACGAAACAATTGAATTTTCGGGCGACGCTGGACCCCAGAGACGCGTTTGCCGGGGCGGATTTTGTCATTATTTCCACGCCGACGAATTACGATCCGAAACGAAATTTTTTCGACACCTCGTCAGTAGAGGCAGTCATTGAAGAGGTGCTGGCGATCCATCCGCAGGCGGTCATGGTCATCAAATCGACGGTTCCCGTCGGGTATACGGAGGATGTGAAAAAACGCTATCATACGGATCATATTCTTTTTTCACCGGAGTTTCTGCGGGAGGGGAAGGCGCTCTATGATAATCTGCATCCGTCCCGCATCGTCGTCGGCGAGCAGTCGGAACGGGCCCATGTATTTGCCGGATTATTAGCGGAGGGTGCGCTGCAAAAAGATATTCCCATGGTGTTTACGGGATCCACAGAGGCAGAGGCCATCAAGCTCTTTGCCAATACGTATCTGGCCCTGCGGGTGGCGTATTTCAACGAGCTCGATTCCTATGCGGAGCTGCGCGGACTCCATACGGAGCCGATTATTCGGGGCGTATGCCTGGATCCGCGCATCGGCGATTTTTATAATAATCCCTCCTTTGGCTACGGCGGCTATTGCCTGCCCAAGGATACGAAGCAGCTCCTGGCCAATTATGATGATGTGCCGCAGAACCTCATATCGGCTATTGTCGCGTCGAACCGGACGCGCAAGGATCATATTGCTGATCGAATTCTTGCCATGGATCCCAAAATTGTCGGCGTGTACCGCCTGACGATGAAGACCTCCTCTGATAATTTCCGGGCGTCTGCCATACAGGGCGTTATGAAACGAATCAAGGCCAAGGGCATCGAGGTTATCGTCTATGAACCATCATTGGAGGCATCGGATTTCTTCCATTCCCGTGTGATTCGGGATCTGGAAGAATTTAAGCGGATGAGTGATATCATCGTGACGAATCGCTGGGCAGACGACTTGCATGATGTTCGCAGCAAAGTCTATACTCGTGATTTGTTTGACCGGGATTAATAGCATGGTCTATTTGATTATTCGTAGGGGGCACATACAATGGTTGCTATATCAAAAAGTGGTTTTTGTGTAGTAGATATTCATTCATGCTGTAATTGAAAATCAAAACAATTTTATTGATTTTCACCTCATAATCGATTAAAATACGATTATGAGGTGAAAATATGTTAAAAACAACCGGCATGATTTTAGAAGAATTACATCAATATGCTAGTCCGGCAGATAAATTAAGTAGGCTGGTTAAGCAGGGGAAATATATCCCCATTGTCAAAGGGCTATACGAAACGAATCATACCGTGCCAGGGTATCTATTGGCGGGAAGTATATATGGTCCTTCTTACTTATCATTTGAATTTGCTTTGGCATATTATGGACTGATTCCTGAAGCTGTATATACATTTACTTCAGCTACATTAAAAAAAAAGAAGAAAAAAATATTTAAGACAGCGTTTGGAGTTTTTACGTATCGGGATATACCGGCACCAGCTTATTCCTATGGGGTGAATATCAGAGTAGAAGGTGCGTATTCGTACATCATAGCATCACCAGAGAAAGCGCTGTGTGATCAATTGTATAAAGTGGAAGGTATAAAAAATTATCAGGAGTTAGGTCATCTATTGTTGGATGATTTAAGAATAGATGAACAAGAACTGCAAAAATTGAATGTGGACGACGTATCAGTGCTTGCTCAAAAGTATGGTAGCACAAATGTACGGAAATTAAGCAGATGGCTGGAAAAGAGAGTAACATGAATACCTTACTTGATGCGATGATGAAAAAATATGATCCCCATACTATGTACGAAAAAAAAGAATGTAATGAAGGAGGTCATGCAAGAAATTGTCTTATGTGGATTGAGCCGGGCCGGCTTTTTTAAAAAAGCCGCTTTTTATGGTGGAACAGCACTGCGGATATTTTATGGGTTAGACCGATTTTCAGAAGATTTGGATTTTTCATTGATGGCAGTGGATGAGGACTTTGATATAACACCGTATTTTCCTATCTTACAAAAGGAGATTGCAGCATTTAATCTTCGGGTTCAACTAGGTGTTACAGATAAAACAAAGTCATCCCAGATACGTTCGGCCTTTCTTAAAGGGAATACGAAAGAACATCTTTTGCTTTTTTATCCTGAAGATGTTGAGGCAGATCATGTTCCTGCCAATGAGGTTATAAAAATCAAATTTGAAATTGATGTCAATCCGCCTTCATATGCAACTTTTGAACGAAAATACAGACTGCTTCCCTTACCATATGAAGTGAATTTATATGATGAAGCTTCGTTATTTGCGGGTAAAATCCATGCTGTGATAGGGAGATCATGGCGAAATAGAATAAAGGGCCGAGATTTGTATGATTATGTTTTTTACCTTTCTCGAAATACAGAGGTGAATATCCGGCATCTACAGGCGAGGCTGATTCAGTCAGGACATTTTGCAGATACGCAGATGTTGACATTAGATGGTGTGAAACAATTGTTATGTGAGCGATTTACAAAAATTGATTTTGAACAGGCAAAGGCAGATGTATTACCGTTCATAAAAAATACGACGCTGCTTAACCTTTGGAGTGCAGATTTTTTTCAACAGATCACTGCTGAATTGAAAGAACACAGGACGTAGTGAATGACTATACTGGTCTTCTGGTCGATTGATATCCCCTATCTTCTCATGAAGCGAAGGTTTCTCTATTTGACTGTTGCCATCGACTGGGATAGCCGATGCATTGTTGGCTGGGAGTTAGATGAATATCGAATTGTCATCAACGCGGGAACGAATGACCATATGCCGGATTATTGCTATTTTCAGATTATTGGGGCGCGCAATGAAATAACAGATCCGGATACGCATCAGTGTTTGGGATTTATTCCCAGCGTCAAGGAAATTGTCCGGCCGATTATGGTTCAAGAAAAATTTTGTATTTGTGAAGATGCGGATGATTGGTTTGTTCAGCTGGCAGATATTTCGCAACAAAATTCCCTATTATTTACCAATGCCAGAAAGCTTCATATCAATAAAAAACAGATTGAAAATTGCGGATTGGGAGAACCCATCAATGTGAAGGACAAGGCTGTATTGATGAGCATTGACCCGAAAAAACAACAGTACAGTAAAAAAATGAATGCTAAAAAAGGTAAATCAGACCATCCGCTCTTATTTATGTCGTTTTTAGAATAAAAGCCAATATTCAGTGGCGGGGAGTACCATATAGCGCAGTATTTTAAAAGAATATAAGATCTCTCGTACAATGGTATCGCCCGCGTGTAGAATGGGGGGATTGCCGATTGTGACGGACTTATAGGATATCTCATAGGACAGATATATTCGTATGTAATGAGAGGATGAGGCATATGGAAGTCAAAAGGGCGTTAGCGATTTTATGTTGTGCCGCAAGTATGCCAGCAGCGGCGCTGGCGGCTCCGGCTGTTACGGTAAATGTACCCGTGGATAGCGTGTATTATTCCTATATTGAAAAGCTGAGCGGCATGGGATATATTTCTTCTATGCCCAATGGGGCCAAACCATACAGCCGGATGGAGATGGCCAAATGGGTGACAGAAGCGCAGAAAAAAGCGGCGACAAAGCCAATGCCGGCGTATTTAGCAGGACAATTCCAGGCTCTGGAGCAATACCTGGCACCGGAGATCGCAACGCTGCAGGGACAGCCGACGCGGGATACACTCAAACTGCGCAGCGTGACGGCAGAAGCTGCCTATAACCATAGTGATGCTAAGGAATATGGCTATCAGTCAGTGGCCGGAAGCTGGCAGCCCTTTGGGACACAACACAACGGTTATCGCTATGGCCGGGATGGCAATCTGATTGCCTCCGCTGAAATTTCCGGCAACCTAGGTAACGATCTGGCTATTTCCCTGCGTCCTCGTTTCAGCTACGATAAGGATAATGACGGGACTGTCAGCCTGGAGGAAGGCTATATCAAGACCCGGGTGGGCATCTGGGCACTGGAAGCAGGACGGCAGGCCATGATATGGGGGCAGGGAGCGTCCGGCAATCTGCTTCTGGGTAATAATATGAAACCGCTCACTACGATTCAGGCTCATTTCCTCGAACCGCAGAAAGTCGGCGGCTTCCTGCGCTTTTTAGGAGAAGCGGATTTCCATGCCTTTTACGGGAGGCTGGACAGTGACCGCAGCACGGATGCGGCCAGTCGGGGCTGGACGGATTATAATGACGCCGGCCTGTTAGGCCTGCGCCTGGATATTACGCCGACGTCGTATTTTACCTTCGGTGCCTCCCGGATTTCGATGCTGGGCGGGAAGGGGAACGGCCTGGATTCCTCTGATTGGGGCAATTGGGTTACCGGTACGAATGCAGACAGCCATGATAAATGGGATGATATTGCCGGCTTTGATTTCCGCCTGCGTCTTCCGGGTGTGCAATGGTACGGCGAGTTTTATGGTGAGGATCAGGCTCACGGCCTGCCGTCAGACTGGGCATATCGGGCCGGAGCGTATTTCCCGCGTCTCACCAAGGACGGCTCCTGGGATCTGACCGTAGAAACGGCGTATACCAATGATGACTGGTACCGTCATGGGACCTTCCAGGATGGCTGGACCTACAGCGGTGATATTATGGGTGACGCCATGGGAACGAATGCCCGCAAGTATTATGCGTCAGTGAAGCATTATTTACCTCATGAATCGTATCTTGGCGTGTATTACATGCGGACCGATATGGATCGCGCTGTATCCAGTAATCCGACTGTCGATGAGGTCGCCTTGATGGGACAGCGGAAGCTGCGGGAAAATATCTATCTCCGCGGTACGCTGGGTATCGCCCGCGTGCAGAACGGGGATGCAATACGGCATGGTACGGATCACACGACCTTTGCCACGGCTTCGGTCCAGTGGATGTATTAGGGTCAAAAAAAACAAAAAATAACCATACAGCGGGAAGGGCATTTCTATGTCATGAATGACACCCGTGTGAGATTGCGGGCGTGATGCATGTTCACCGTTTCGGTACCCGTCGTGCCATGCAAACGTGATACGTGTTCACCGTTTTGGTACCTGTCATGATATGCAAATGCCATACGTGTTCAGGATCGTAGGGGTTCGATTCATCGAACCCGCTTTTGCATATTATACACAGGCCCTTGTGGATTTGCGGGCGCCATAAATGGGGCCCCTACAAAACGGTACATGCGGACGTCATCCCGTGTCATGGATGACACCCGTGCGGCAATGCGGACGCCATACCTGTTCAGGATCGTAGGGGTTCGATTTATCGAACCCGCCCAATTCCAACGGTGTGAACCCGGCAATCCCATGGCGTGTTTGTATATGGGGGCGCCATGAATGAGACCCCTACGAAACCGGTACATGCGGACATCATCCCGTGTCATGGATGACACCCGTGCGGCAATGTGGACGCCATACCTGCTCAGGATCGTAGGGGTTCGATTTATCGAACCCGCCCAATTCCAACGGTGTGAACCCGGCAATCCACTGGCGTGTGTATATGGGCGGGCGCCATAAATGGGGCCCCTACGAAACCGGTACATGCGGACGTCATCCCGTGTCATGGATGAACCTCCATGCGGCATTGCAGACGTGATACATATTCAGGATCGTGTGGGTGTATTTATTAATGAATTACGGTATCAGCTGTATAAAAACCTAAGTATAAGGTGGCAGGAAGCATGACAAAGAAAAACGGATTGCAATTTATTTTTACTGCGGATTTTTTTTATCTGGATGATGAAAATCAAATATTCGATGATAAAACCAGCCAATGGCAGGACTTGTTTCGACAGGATGCTGTCAGAGCCATGTATCAATTGGGATTTGCCGAAGCATGTGAAGATGCAAGTCCTTCTTTTGTTTTTCTGCATCATCTTGCCACGGTATTTCTCGAACAACTGACACGTCTGCCGGAATTGGAACTTGTGCGCGGGCGGGCTGTTGTCAGTTTGTCTGATGATCAGTGTAGGGCATTGCTGCAGACCGTGCCATATGCACTGGGGGCGGAATATATAGACGCAGCTTGGCTGCGCCATATTTTCCTTTGTCTGCAGCAGGAATTTTCCCGGGATATAGCCGATTATCAGGGCACAGTATCCTTGTATCTGGCAGAACGAAGTCAGAATCTGCGTGTACCAGAGCGGATATTTTTCCATTTGGTGGAAAATCGACACGATGATGGCTTTCCTTTTGCATTCCTGGCGACGTATGCTACCCGCGATGCCAGCGACCGTGTGCGCCATATGCCGTTGCAGTTTGCCCTGACGGAATTCAAAGATCAGCGACAGACCTTGTTGACACTGCTTGCCTGTCTGGATAAAGCGGCGGAGGTATCCTCTTTGATCGCAGGTTTTGTGAAATCCGGTGAGATGTTCCATCCCCTACGGTTACGAACCCATGAGGCGTATGATTTTTTGAAACATGTTGAAGATATTGAAAAAGCCGGAATTTTATGCCGTATCCCTAATTGGTGGAAACAGAGAGATACGGCTGTTTCGCTGACGGTTCAGCTAGGTGAGAAAAAAACGCCGATCCTTGGTTTTGATACGCTCCTATCTATGCAGCCAGGTTTGATGGTGAACGGTGAGATGTTGACGCAGCAGGAAATCAAGAAACTTCTGGCGCAGACGGAAGGATTGGCTTTGCTTAAAGGTAAATGGGTAGAAGTCGATCATCAGAAGCTGCGGGATCTATTGACGAAGATGGATCAATACCAAGGTGAATTGTCGCTGCGGGAAGCACTGCGTTTGCAGTCCGGCGTAGAGAAAAATGCGGCAGATCCTGATAACGGACCGCTGATTACAAACGGAAGTTGGCTGCAGCGTTTTATGCGGCAGCTGCACCACCCTGAAACCATTCGTATGATGAAGGTGCCGGCAACGGTGCATGCTGTTTTGCGGCCGTATCAGGAAACAGGCTTTACATGGCTGCAGACAATGGGAAAACTCGGGTTTGGCATGTGCTTGGCAGATGACATGGGGTTGGGGAAAACGCTCCAGATTCTTGCATATCTGGAAACCATGCGTCGGAAAGATAAACAAGCTGCAGTCCTGTTGATCGTACCCGCATCCTTGTTGGGAAATTGGGAAAAAGAAATCGAAAGATTTACCCCCCGTCTTTCGTTTACTATTTTGCATGGGCATACAGCCGCAACACTTACGGATATGCTCGCAAAAAAACGAGAATTCCTGACGATCACGACGTATGGCATGGCTGCCCGTTTGCCTGTTTTGCAGCAGATGACATGGACTTGCCTGATACTCGATGAAGCGCAGGCTATCAAAAATCCGGCGGCACGGCAAACAAAAACGATCAAGAAAATACAGGCAGCGCAGCGAATCGCTATGACGGGGACACCGATCGAAAATGACTTGACGAATCTTTGGTCGCTCTTTGATTTTCTGAATCAAGGACTGTTGGGAACGGCAGCTGAATTCAAGCGATTTGCCGGAAAACTGTCGAATCATCCTGAGGGATACGGCAGGCTAAAGCATATGGTGTCGCCATTTATTCTGCGCCGTTTGAAAACAGATAAGACGGTTATTCGAGATCTTCCTGAAAAATTGGAGCAGATCGATTATATTCAACTGACAAAAAAACAGGTTATTCTGTACCGCAAACAGGTTGCGGAGCTGGAAGAAAAATTGAGCTGTACAGACGGCATGGAACGGCGAGGGTTGGTACTGGCAACTATTACTAAACTAAAACAGATTTGCAACCACCCGGATCAATTTCTGGGGCAGTCAGATTTTGCGCCGGCAGACAGTGGTAAGTTTGAGATGCTGCGAGAACTCTGTCAGACTATATCTGAAAAGCGCGAGCGTGTCCTGGTCTTTACACAGTATCGGGAAATCACAGAATATCTGGCAGACTATTTGGAGAATGTTTTTGGTCGCAAGGGTTTTGTCATTCACGGTGGGACACGTGTCAAAAAGCGCACCGAGATGGTAGATGCTTTTAACGGCAACGCATATGTTCCCTTTATGGTCTTATCGGTAAAGGCAGCGGGCACCGGTCTCAATTTGGCAGCCGCTAATCATGTCATTCACTTTGACCGATGGTGGAATCCGGCTGTAGAAAACCAGGCAACGGATCGAGCGTACCGCATCGGACAAAAAAAGGATGTTATGGTTCATAAATTGGTTTCCGCCGGGACGATCGAAGAAAAAATCGATACGGTCCTTTCCGGTAAAAATGAGTTGGCTGAGCAAGTTCTGGGGAAGGGAACGGGGAAATGGATTACAGAACTGGATGACACGGAGTTGTTGAATATGATGCGTCTTACTTTCTAGGAGGTAAAATATGAGTAAGTACTATAGAAATATGTATCCTTCTTATACTCAGCCTTCGGCGGAGGAACTGCGTCAGAGGGCTGAAGCAAGTGTAATGAAAGCTGGCAAGTGCGGACAGAAATATGAGCCGGTCTATGTGGCAGGGACTAAAATCTGTCAACGTTGGTGGGGCCGTGCCTGGTGCCGTAATTTGGAACAGTATGCTGATTACACTAGCCGGATCGGCCGCGGAAAACGCTATGTCCGTGCCGGTGCCGTGCTGGATCTCAAAATAGAAGCCGGTCATATCATAGCCAAGGTGCAGGGAAGCCGGCAGCGTCCGTATCAGGTTGAAATTCGTATCAACCCGCTTACGGAAAAGGCTGTTAAGAAAATTCAACAGCAATGTGTTAGCAAAATAAAAAGTCTGGAAGAGTTGGTTGCCGGAGAGTTTCCAGAAGAGCTGCAGCATATTTTTATCGGTACCGATGGATTATTTCCCAAGCCATCGGATATCACCTTTGATTGTTCCTGCCCAGATTGGGCTTGTATGTGTAAGCATGTAGCGGCAGTTATGTATGCGGTTGGCGTGCGTCTTGATGAAAATCCTTTCTATTTTTTTAAACTGCGCGGTATTCATGTCGACGAATTTATTGATGCTGCTGTTGAAGATCGCATTGAAAGCATGTTGAAGCATGCTGCTGATAAAAGTTCACGCATCATAGATAAAAAAGAGGTACATGATTTGTTTGGCGTTTTGTAAATACATATGAGATCGATGTATCGAACCCGCTTTCCCGTATTATACATGGACCTCTGTGGATTTGCGGGCGCCATAAATGGGGCCCCTACGAAACCGGGAAACGTTCCGCATGAACGCGTTGGGGACAGCGGATGGGCAATCGAACCCGCACAATGCGAATCATGTACTATACTCCAGTCCCATGATATGTGTATATGGGGAACAGCGAATAGTTTCTCCTGCACCGTAGGGGTTCGATTCATCGAACCCGCTTTCCCATATTATACATGGGTCCCTGTGGATTTGCGGGCGCCATAAATGGGGCCCCTACGAACGGTACATGCGGGCGTCATCCCGTGTCATGGATGAACCTCCATGCGGCATTGCAGACGTGATACATGTTTGCCATTTCGGTATTCGTCATGACATGCGAGCGTGATACGTGTTCACCATTTCGGTACCCGTCGTGCCATGCAAATGCCATACGTGTTCAGGATCGTATGGGGTCGATGTATCGAACCCGCTTTCCCGTATTATACATGGGTCCCTGTGGATTTGCGGGCGCCATAAATGGGGCCCCTACAACGGTACATGCGGGCGTCATCCCGTGTCGTGCGAACCTCTATGCGGCATTGCAAACGTGATATATATTCAACGTTTCGGTATTCGTCATGTCATGCGGGTGTGATACATGTTTACCATTTCGGTACCCGTCGTGCCATGCAAATGCCATACGTGTTCAGGATCGTAGGGGTTCGATGTATCGAACCCGCTTTCCCGTATTATACATGGGCCTCTGTGGATTTCGGGCGCCATAAATGGGGCCCCTACGAACGGTACATGCGGGCATCATTCCGTGTCATGCGAACCTCTATGCGGCATTGCAGACGTGATACGTGTTCAGGATCGTAGGGGTTCGATTCATCGAACCCGCTTTCCCGTATTATACATGGGTCCCTGTGGATTTGCGGGCGCCATAAATGGGGCCCCTACGAACGGTACATGCGGGCGTCATCCCGTGTCATGCATGAATTTCCATGCGGCATTGCAGACGTGATACGTGTTCAGGATCGTAGGGGTTCGATTTATCGAATCCGCCTAATTCCAACGGTGTGGATCCGGCAATCCCGTGGTGTGTATATATGCGGGCGCCATAAATGGGGCCCCTACAAACCGGTACATGTGGGTGTCATCCGCGGTATGGAAAGGAATGAATTATACAAAATGGGTGCGTCTCTACGCTGCCAAAGGAAGAAATCCGAGGATACCTCGTTGCTGATACATAAGCAAAAAGAAAAGGATCATACCAAAATGAAGCAAAAACTTCACTCTGGTATGATCCTTTTTTGTATGTGCAGGAGATGACGCTCTTTTTATAGTTTTCTTATTCGATTTCGCTGTAGAAGGCGATTGCTTTTCCCAGAATTTTGAAAGTCTGGGTGTCGGTTGTGTCAAAATAGATGGGTTTGTATTTTGGGTTTTCTGCCATGCATTGTATTTTTTCTCCGATATGGTATATACGCTTGAGGGTGGTGGTATCGGCAATCAGGACGGCGGCGATTTCTCCGTCGGCTACGGTGTCTTGTTTACTGATGAAGACGATGTCCCCGTCTTTGATACGGGCTTCGGACATGCTGTCTCCTTCCATACGCAGGGCAAAGTCGGCGCGAAGGTGCCTGTCGCAGGTGACGTAGGCAGTGGTGGTGCCGCTGTCCTCATGCAGGATTCCTGCTGGGGCGGCTGCAATGAGAGGAATGTGTTTTTGGGCAATGGGAAGAAGATCGCCGATTCCGATTTCATTAACAGCAATGTCGTCTTTGAGCAACAAGGCCGGGGGTAGTTGCAGGATTTCTGCGAGCAGGGCTATTTTGTCTCTGCCCATATTTTTGATGATGCCGTGTTCCCATTTTCGCACGGTGCTTTTACCGACATCGACATGGTGGGCGACGTCTTCCAAGGTTAGTTTTAATTGTTTGCGGCGCCAGGAGAGAACCTCTTGTATTTTCATTTGTCATTACCTCTTCGTATTAATATAATTAATGTAAACTGCACAAACCAATAGTGTGCATCACTGCAGTATTCATCAGTGTTTCGTAGTATAATACGTGCATGAGTATGGTGGAAAACAGCTCAAAATCCTTGCACACAGGTGATATAACATGTATAAAACTCCTTCTAAACAACTTTCCTTCGAAGATTTTAATCAACCCTTGGGATTGCACATGGATCCGAACAATCGCTGGATCAAGAAAGCAGCATTTATCCCATGGGATCTGGTAGAAAAGAAATATAAAAAACTGTTCAAAGGATTCAAAGGCCATGTAGCAAAGCCAGCCCGA
>NZ_LEKT01000058.1 GCF_001045675.1 Megasphaera cerevisiae DSM 20462 | reverse complement strand
GCCCAGGACAGACCGGCATACCAGGCGAGGCATTCTTGCTGCTGTATAGTTCATAAGGCTTCTCCATTTCCACATAGTATCGCTATTCGATACCAGTAATCATTTTCTGTTTGCCATTGTATCAAATACAGCCCAATCCTTCTACTCCATTCGGACATAAAATAATCCATTCGGACATTTATTTTCAAAAAAGTTATCTTGTCGTTAGTATGCAGACGGGTTCGCAGAAATATCCGATCAAATACAAAAGATTACCGGCTGTCCGCATACGGACAGCCGGTAATCTTTTGTATTTATATTATTTTTCTACAAGACTGTTACTGCTTGAACCTTTGGGAAAACGCACGGTAATCGTCGTCCCGTCCTGCATTTTGCTTTGCAGGGAGATTGTACCATGATGATGTTCTACGATATGCTTGACAATGGACAGACCCAGGCCGCTGCCGTTGATTTTCTGCGATCGGCTTGTATCTGCACGATAAAACCGTTCAAATACCCGTTTTTGCTTATCTTCAGGAATCCCTACGCCTGTATCCCGGACCGTAAGATTGACATGCTGCTCTTCCTGACGGACGGATACGTATACATGTCCGCCGGGACGATTATATTTCACAGCGTTATCTATAAGATTCATAGCCAATTCCCGTATCATTCCCATATCACCGATAAAAGACACATCCTCCATAGTGCAATGGACGGTTACTTCTTTTTCCTGCAGCACCGGTTCCATAAATTCCACAATATCATTAATAATATTTTTCAGTATGACCGGACCTTTGACTTTCATATTTTTTCCTTCCTCAATATGAGTCAGGTGCATGATTTCTTCAATAAGACCCAGCAACCGCTTGGCTTCTTTGCGGATCAATGACCCAAAATGAACGACGTCCGCATCATTTTGAAACAGCCCGGTGGAGAGCACTTCGGCAAAGCCGCTGATAGAGGTCAAGGGAGTTTTGAGCTCATGCGATACGTTGGAGGTAAATTCACGACGCAGCTGTTCACGATGTTCCTGCTCGGTCACATCATCCAAAATAAACAACATGCCATACAGTTCAGCATCCTTGTATACCGGCTGCACCGCCAGCTGATATAATCGATCATTGAGAGGTAGTTTCTGCTCCGTCACTATATCAGACAGACGCCCTGCAGTAATTGTTTCCCAGCGTGCTTCCGGCAATTCCTGAGACAGAACCATACCGGACAACCCATCTGTATCTTTCTGCAAAATACGGCAGGCACAGCGATTGATGCCTAAAATACGATAATGTTCATCGGTCAGAATGACTCCTTCCTGAAGATTTTCCATCATCAAGCGAATAATGTTGCGCTGCTGTTCCAGACTGTGTATCGTCTCGTTAATAACCCGGCTTTGGTCAAAAATTTTTTCCACCAAGGGCCGCAGCTCCTTATCCACATAATACGGAACCTCCTGCAGCGGTTCCGACCCCGGGCTGCCGATACGCTGCATAATAGCCGCCGTCTTGCGCAGCGGCGTCAGAAGGCTGGCCGTCAGCAGACGAGACGCCTTGATGCAGCCTATGGCCGCCAAAATAAGAAGGAGAAAAACGATAGGCAGCAGCGACAGAAAATGAGCATACATAGATTCACGCTCCATGCTGACACGCAGAATCGTTCCGTCGGGAAGGCGCTGTGCCGTATAATATAAGGCTCTGGACAGTGTCCGGGATTCCCGCACGGCAGTTCCCTGGCCGCTTCGTATTGCTTCCTGCACCTCCGGCCGCTCCAGATGATTTTCCATCTTTCCCTTATCATAGTCCGACTCGAACAGAACCTTCCCCTGCGTATTGATCCATGTAATGCGCAGGCTTCCCTTTTCCGCATCCGCTATTCCCTGCAAATACCGGTCCGGACGGTCTGCATCGGTAATTCCGGAAGCAATCACACCAATCGCAACATGCATCTCCTCCGATGCCTGCCGCTGCATAGACCGCCAGAACAGCCATGTTGAAATAAGGACCGTAATGATCATGCATACAAGTCCCATGGCCAGAAAGCTGAAATAAATCTTGCGTTTCATATATTACCACCGATAACATAGCCAACGCCGCGAACTGTACGGATAATATGACCGCCTTCACCCAATTTTTGGCGCAGGCTCTTAATATGCATATCAATGGTTCGGCTTTCCCCTTCGTAGGAAAATCCCCACACGGCCTCCATGATTTGTTCCCGTTTGAGAACAATATCTATATTGACGAGCAGGTATCGCAGTAATTCAAACTCCTTGACCGTCAGGTGGCACACATCTCCGCTTACCGTAACAATATGTTTTTCCGCATCCAGCGCTACCGGACCAAAGGAAAATATATTTTTCTCCGTGCTTTGCGGCTTACTGCGGCGCAAAACTGCCCGAATGCGTGAAATAAGCTCGACGATGCCAAAGGGCTTGCACATGTAGTCGTCAGCTCCGTTATCCAGTCCTTTTACAATATCATATTCACTGGTTTTAGCGGTCAGCATAATAACAGGCAGTCCGCGATACTGGGAGTCCTTGCGTATTTTATCCAATATTTCCGTGCCGTTTTCCCCGGGCAGCATAATGTCCAGCAGCACCAGCGACGGGGCCTGTATCTGCAGAGCCTTCCAAAATTCCTTCCCGTCCGCAAAGGTTTCGACTTCAAAATTCTGACTGCGCAGCGCATATCCTACCAGTTCACGTATATTTTCATCATCTTCGACACAATAAATTAATGCCATATTCTCACATCCTAATTACGAATTAAAAGAACTGTTCTAACTAGTATATCTTCAAAGAGTATATCTAATATATGGCTGTTGTAAAAAACAGGTAAAATAAAAAGCCGTGACGAAACATACCGGTTCGTCACAGCGTCGTGCTTTTATAAATCAAAATCCTTGGCTCTGACTTTGACTTGCCATTCTTTATCTACTTGTTTATACGTAATAATCGCGACAAAGGAATGCAGATCCCGAACCCAGGTATAATTACGGTCGGAAATATCCCGTGTATCCAAATTCTGTGTCAGCGTAAAAATAAACGTATCCCTGGGCGTCAGGACATAGCCTACGGAAAACCCCTTCTGACGGGGATCATCGAGCGTATCGAAACGATACGGCGTATAGCCGCTGACATTATGCTTTTTATACCAAAAGCTGGTCCAAAGGTGATCATTTATCCCTTGATTGAGGACAACACCGGAATATGGATCGCGGCGCTGTGCATCATCCGTAGCGTACCAATCCTTACGATAGCCGGCAAAAAAGCGGAGATTGGCATTTCGCCACAGCGGCAGCGGCTCATGCGTAATTTCTGTACGGAAACCTTTATGGGTTCCTGTATCCACGCCGCTTTCAGCCCATCGACCCCAGCTGGCGCTGCTATCTGCATAAATCCCCGTGCTGCCAAAATGAATACGCGGCGCGTAGTATTCAAGTTCCGGCCATTTAGTAGCCCAAATATTATCATCATTATCTGTGCTTTCCTCCGTACTATAGCCAAACCGGAAGGTTCCCAGCTTGGTATGCTTTTCCAGTTTTGCCGACGGCTTGAATCCATTTTTAGTATTGAGGGCATAGTTTACATTGAAATTGAAGTCACCGCTTCTGTTCAGCGGAAAGAGCGCATGTCCCCGCAGCCCAAAACCATCATCACTATTATAAGTTGGCCGCGGCAGAAGCGTAAACAGCCATATCTGCTGCTTGTCGTTCTCACTGAGACTGCCTTCATAGTGACCGTATGTCAAAAGACAGATATGCTTAAACCAAAGCTTGGTGTTTTCTGCTACAAACTTTTCGCCCGGATAAATGCGGATGTCATCGCCAGTCAGATAATAGTCCGGTGTTTTTGCTACGGCATGCGGTGTCGTAATCAACCCATGCTTGATATAGATCGTACCATCAGACATTTCCACTCCGGTCCCCCGGATATAGGTCATAGGTCCCATAAAACCATCTACGGAATGCATGACGGCACCACCGGTTTTGCTGTCATACGTAACATCGGTGCCGGTCAGTACATTGGTATCATTAATATAGATGGCCTGTCCCGGAATATAATACACCTGGCTTTTCGTATTGCCCTCCAGGTAGTTGGCATGCATTTCGTCCATTCCCTGCTGCATATCGACGTTTCCCCGGCCTTGAATATAGTTATCAGAACTACGGACCAGCAGAGCATCTGCCGACAGATGTACCGGCTGAGCCGGCAGCGTCACATCCATAGCTTGAGAGGCCGCATCCAGATCGACGGGAACTGCCGTCTTGTCTTGTACGGCCGGAACCGTCATCATTTTTTTACTATGCAATTGACCTTCCGAATCCTTCGCAGTGTCGCTGTCGGCTCCAAAAACAGCCAGTGACCATGGAAGAATTGCAGCTAACACCGCAGCTGTCAATTTTTTATTCATGTACCTCACCTGTTACATTGTCATTAGACGAATGAATTGTGACTGTAGTCTGTTCGTCTGCCGTTTTTTCACTGCCGTTTTCCAGATTGACAGGTGTTACACCTTCATGCGCCGTCGAGGAATGCTGATCCGCACGGCCTACTTCTACTGCATCCTGGGCTTCCGAAACGGCTACGCCGCTGGCAGCCATGTTTGCCGTCTTCATATCATCAATAGTTCCGTTTTGACGAAAACCGACCACATCGGTCGTATCTTTCGTTTCCGCATACATGACGGTACCCGTGGGAATCTGCACATCATTTCCATGTACAAAAAGACCACCCACCAGACCAACCGGTCCCAGAATAATCGCTCCGGCAGCGGAGGCTCCGACCGCCCCGGCAGTGCGCTTATATTCTTCCTTTGTTTTTTCTCCAACAATGAGAGCTACAGGCGTACCATCCGCCGCACGGACAGTATGATACGTAATTTCTATTTTACCATCCCGGCCAAAACGGCCTGATTTACGAGCATTGGTGATGGTTCCTTCCGCCTCCATACCGCGCGGAATGGCCACGACATCCCCGACCAGTACATCCTCGGCTACGGCAAAGCGAACAGTTTCCCCTTCCTGAGCGGTCTTGGAATTAAGATCTTCTAAAATTTTCATGGTAACGATTGTTCCTGCCGGAATCGTTACCGCCTGAGACACATATTTTTTATTTCCCAGCAGACTGCGGCGCAGCGAATGTACCCTGTCAATAAGGGAGGATCCGGTGACAGGCTTGCCATCAATACCGGTTTCCATGTTTTCCACCCGCAGTAAAATCGGTTCTTCCGTAATTTGGCCGGAGTATTGCCACTGCATGAGATTCACGGCTGCCAGCAGCGACAGATCAGAACCGGAATTGCCATAGACATCCTTATAGAGTTCATTGGTTTTATCCTGAATACTGCCATCTACCGTATTCTGTCCGTTCAACAATGTATCCAGCCCGGCGATACGATCATTGAGAGAGCCGGTCTGCGTAGTGCCATATACAGTCGTTTCCACCTTATTTGTTTTTTCTAATATTGTATAATCAGCTGCGCTGGCAGCCAAAGTCCCGCATAAAGCCATGACAGCCATCAAGCTGGCCATTCTTTTCTTCCACATGCTGCATTCCTCCCATATTATATAAATCATCTAATTTATTATACGTATGCATAAAAAATGCTTACTTATCATTATATAGAAGTAGACCACAAAAAGCAATAAAGGAGCACCGGCAATGTATCGGTATCCTTCTCTTGCGCAATACGGTTCTCATGCACCACGTCTCTTGCTGTAATTAATAATTATTTTCAAATAATATTTTCTTGAAATAACGCTTGATTTTCAGCAGTTTATTTGCTATAATACGTCCATAACAAATAAATATTATTTGTTAGTATTTATTTGATATTTACTATTATTTTATGAACAGTATGTATTTTTAGGAGGAAAAAAAACGATGAAAAAATTTGTATGCAGTATCTGCGGCTATGTATTTGAAGGTAATGAAGCTCCTGAAAAGTGTCCCCAGTGCGGCGCTCCAAAATCAAAATTTACGGAATTGGCAGACGGCATTAAAGAGTATGCCGATGAACATAGAGTAGGCATTGCCAAAGGAGTAGATGAACGAATTATTGAAGGTCTTCATTTAAACTTTACCGGTGAATGTTCTGAAGTCGGCATGTATCTCGCTATGAGCCGTGTCGCTGATCGTCAGGGCTATCCCGAAGTCGCAGAAGCTTACAAGCGCATCGCGTTTGAAGAAGCCGAGCATGCAGCAAAATTCGCGGAACTCCTGGGAGAAGTCGTATCCGACTCCACTCAAACCAACCTTGAAATGCGTGCTGCTGCCGAACAGGGTGCCTGCGCCGGCAAAAAGGAATTGGCGGTACTGGCCAAGCAGCTCAATCTCGACGCAATCCATGATACCGTTCATGAAATGGCTAAGGATGAAGCTCGTCATGGTCGTATATTTGACGGTCTGCTTTCCCGTTATTTCGCAAAATAAAAGTCTTTACTAACCCGCTTCAGACCCGCATCCTCTTATGCGGGTCTTTTTATATTGCTGACGTCATATGATATAATATAGATACAAAAACACAGTGCTCCCCATTACATTGCCCGGCACTGTAAGGAGGTAATACTATGAATAGAATATGGGTGCCTTTTGCGGTCTCTCTTTTTTGGTTTTTTGCTGCCGTACCGCTGTCGCAGGCAGAGGATTACACCCTATGGAACGATCCTGATTATTCATTTCATACGGTCAAAAAAATTTATTTATCTGAAATCGACACTAGTCCGGCCGGTATACAAAGCCCGGTAAAGGAACATCAGCTGAAAGAGGATTTTTATGAAAAAGCCGATAAAATAGAAACAGCGCAGCTGCAAAAAGATCCTATCGCACCTCCCGAACCGTCTGCCCTTCCCACAGAAACAGAATCACGGTCTCCTGCAGTATCTGCGCTCCATACTTCAGCGGAACGGACCCAGGTCGTCACCTCCGACCCGGCTGGTATGCAGGAGGATACTGACATACCGCCGATCGCTGACATGCCGGATTTGTCCAAACAAACCGCGGCGCCGGCGGCAGCTCTGACAGCGCTTCCCGCCAAGGTCCGTAATTCCCAGTCCGATCTATACGTGACAGCCCAAGTGCTTTTGTACCGTTCCGGCACCGGTCTCATTCCTGCCCATACAGATTGGAAATCCTATCAAGTGCATGACGTCTACTATGATCGCGACGGCCATCCCCACTTTTTCACACGGACTGTCAATTACCCTGTCTATGTGCCTGACACGTATGTTCCTACTGCCGCTGTAGCCGTACGATTTTATGTATATGACGTCAAAACGGGCCGTGTCGTGTCATCCAGTGAAGACGACCGCCTGCGCAGCGCTTCCAGTGACCTGCGCGGAGTATATAACCGTATTATTGACAGATTTTTCAAAAATTTTAAAAAACAAATAGATCCATAACGCAAAAGAGACATTGCATATCAGCAATGTCTCTTTTAGCGGATAGTACTCTGCCTGCGGCGCCACCATATAAATCCATACACTGCCGCAACCGCAACGATCAGAACCAGCAGCCGTACCCAATGCTCCTGAATACGCAGTAAATCATGACCCAGCCAGACCTCTACAACAACAGCTGGCATTTTACCAATTGCATTGGCAATAAAATGATCTTTATACGAAATATGGCTCAACGCACTGAACGCCGTTACAACGACGTTAGGCGAATATGGAATCGCTCTGCCCAGCAGAATCGTACGGATACAGCTGTACGAATCCAATTTTTCCAGCATATCACTTTTGCAGATGACTTTTTTTGCCTGATTGCGCAGCAAGGTTCGTGTCAGCCGAAAGCTGATTTCAATTCCAATCACTTCACCAACCCAGGAAATAATAATTCCCGGTCCCAGACCAAAAATAATGCCGTTCACAGTCAAAAAAGGAATAGACGGTATACCAATAGCATTGACAAAGGCAATCATGAAAATACTGACCACGATCGCCGCATAGCCAAAAGAGGCAATGTAATCTGTCAATCCATCTAAATCCCCTTGTACTGTAAGCCGCCACATTGTAGAATAAAAATCGGGCAGTATCAATTGAATGGCCCATAAGACGAGAGCAACTCCCACAACTCCGCAGATGCGGAGCGTCCATCCTAATGTTTTATCAGTCATACAAACTATATCCTTTTCGTAGTTACGCCAACGCCGCAATATATTGCAACTTGTTATGCACACAAAGGGTACCGGCAAGAACGTTATTTATTATACCTAAAATAACGAAATTTGACCAGTACAAAAACAAATCAATGTGTTACCTATTATAACACAAATTCTCAGTCTCTGTATGCTGCCAGTTTGACTTTTTCCACGACCCGCATATTTTGACTCATACGAATTAAATCTTCCAGTTTTTCCAACGCCTGCCCACTGTCAATCAGCTGCCCGGCTTTTTTTATTCCCGCTTCCAGCGTAAGCACATTGCCGCTGACATATAGTCCGGCACCGGCATTCATTAAAATAGACGTACGGCGTGTTCCTCTTTCTCCTTTGAATACCTGCCGGGCAATGGCGGCATTTTCTTTTGGCGTGCCGCCGCGCAGTTCATCCCGGGAACCTCTGGGAAGAGCAAATTGTTCCGGACAAATTTGATATGTCGTATATTGGTGATCCGTAACTTCACAGATAGCAGTACTGGCAGCAGCCGAAATTTCGTCACTATGGTCTTGTCCATATACGACCATACCATGACGGACACCCAAACGATCTAATACATGAGCCATGGGTTCCAGCAGAGAGGGATCATTGACTCCCAGTATTTCATATTTGGCATGAGCCGGATTAATCAGCGGCCGTAATACATCAAAAATTGTCGAAATTCCCAGTTGTTCCCGCACAACATCAATATGTTTCATCATATAATAGTAATATCGAGTATAAAAATAACAAATGCCGATTTGCTCCAGCATTTCCATACAGCTTTCCGGACTGAGAAAAATATTGACTCCCAGCGCTTCCAGCATATCTGCCGAACCACTCCGCGACGTTTTGGCCCGATTGCCATGCTTGGCAACGAGAACGCCGCCGGCCGCAACAACGATAGCTGCCGTTGTCGATATGTTGAACGTTTTAGCTGCATCGCCGCCGGTTCCCACAATATCAAAGGTATCCATCGGGCAGGATACCTGCAAGCTGTATTTGCGCATAGCACCGGCAAAGGACGCCAGTTCTGTTTCCGTAGCGCCTTTGACCGCCAGAGCCGCCAGCAGTGCCCCCAGATGGACATCAGAAACTGTGCCGTCCATGATTCGCTTCATGATATAGTCACTTTCTCCGGCAGTTAAATGTTGTTTTTGCGTTATTTTTCCTAATAAACATTTCAACATATCCGTCACCTCCTGTATGCATATTAAATATGTATATCAATTATACCATATATTTATATGCAGCCATACTCTTGCACATAAAATCCGCAAAAAATCTACACCGCAGCCTCTCCTTCCGCTTCTTCCTTGCCAAAACAGCCGTAGTTCTGCATTGCTGCAAAACTACGGCTGTTCTGTATGCTAATATGGCCTGTACTTTCTGTACGGGAGTCGCCGCATCCGAATACATGCAGCTATCGTGTCACGACCTGACCGGCACATACATCCGTCTGCCTGCCTTCTTTCAAGGCTATTTGTCCATTTACAATTACAGTTTGAACACCGACGGCATATTGCTGTGGATCGTCGTAAGTCGCAATCCCGCTGATGATTTGCGGATCAAAGATAGTAATATCCGCAAAATATCCAGGTTTGAGAAGACCGCGTGATTTCATATGCAATATCTGTGCCGGCAGACTTGTCATTTTCCGAATGCCTTCTTCAAAAGACATCAACTGTTTATCGCGTACAAAATAGCCGAGAAAACGAGCATGAGTCCCAAAAGCACGCGGATGGGGCTTGCCAAAATTTAAAACGCCCGCCACATTCAGACTCATCGTATCCGAACCGATAGATCCATTGGGCTGTTTAAGAAAGGTCATTACATCCTGTTCATCCATGGCATAGTAATTCATCTGCACACGGCCATTTTCCGCCAAAAGCAAATCACAAGCAGCATCCAGCGGATCAGTATGCTGCAGCTCGGCAATTTGAGTGATAAACTTCCCTTCATATTTTTTATTTTCTTCACGACTGACGGAGGATACATAAAACTTTTGCCAGCCGCCTGCCGATTTTACAAAATTCTGCCAGCCGGGCAGTCCCTCTTCAATCTCTTTGCGGATCCGGCGGCGGACATCGGCCTCCCGAATTCGTTCCAACAGCTTGTCCACCCCGCCTTCAAAAAGCCACGGCGGCAGGCAGGCTGCTAAGGATGTCAAGCCGGCTGTATACGGATACAAATCAAAATGGATATCTATGCCGGCCTTCTCCGCTTTGGCAAAGGTATCCAGCACCAGCTGTGTCTTTCCCAGCATGGTTTGACTAAGCAGCTTTAAATGCGAAATTTCCACCGGGACTCCCGCTTCTCCGGCAATCCACAACGCTTCTTCAATTGCCTCTAAAATACTGTCGCTTTCCGTGCGCATATGGGTACAATACACACCACCATAGGGTTTTATGACTTTGCATAGTTCGGCCACCTCTTCCTTGGAGGTATATTCTCCCGGCATATATACCAAGCCGGTACTTAATCCGAGAGCGCCATCTTCCATGGCCTCCCGGGTCAGCTTCCGCATCATTTCCAGCTGCTCCGGGGATGCATCTCCCTGTTCCAATCCCATGACGGCAATACGGATCGCCCCCTGCGCCACCAGCGGCGCCAGATTGATACAGGGCGGATTTTTTTTAAAGGTATCCAGGTACTCCCGCAGCGAATTCCATGGTAATTGAAGCTCTACGGGAATGGAACCGACCAGCCGGGTTCCCAGATAGGCAATAAGCGTATCCTTCCTTTCATCTGTAATCGGAGCTGGGCCGATGCCGCAATTGCTGATGACATCAGTCGTAACGCCGTTGTACAAATGACTGTTGGCTTTGGCATCATAGACAAAGGAAAAGTCGGAGTGGGTATGCATATCAATAAATCCCGGAGAAACCATTTTCCCCCGTGCATCTATCGTGTTCCTGCTTTCAAATTCCGTCAAATCACCTATAGCCGCAATTGTATCACCCATGATGCCAATATCGCCAAGATAAGCCTTGACACCCGTGCCATCTACAATACGTCCGTTTTCAATCTTCAAGTCAAACATGATATCCTCCCTCTTTCCATGGTTGCGCGACGATATACATCGACTATTTCGATATAATCAGGCTTGCTTTTTCGACTTGTAAACAAATTGTATTCTCGCCAGAAGCATCGCAGAGACTATGATTAAAATATTCATCATCCATCCCGGGAAGGCCATGATTTTGAAAAGAATCGCAATAAGAAAACCGACGATGATTGCCATGGCGCCGAGACTCAGATTTTTTCCGGCCAGCTGCACATACACGGCCCCGAATACGGCCGGAAGGATATACTTAAAGGAAGATTTAACAGCTAACGGAAGCATTTCAATCAGCCCCATGCCAAGAATCGTAAAAAAAGTAATAATGGCAACGGAGGTAAAAATAGATCCGGCCAGCCCCATAGTGGAAATAACGTCGCCTTCCGGCGTGCCCGCTTCCACACCGGCGGCTTTCTGCGCCATGGCCACGGCTGGGCATCGGATATCAGCACAGCTTCCGGCCAGCCAGCCAATATAGGTTCCGCTGACACCCAGCAGGCTGAAAAATGTGATCGGCTGAATAATCCACGATACCCCAAAGGTAACTGCAGCCACCATCCATACTTTTAAAATATCCGCCACAGGCGGTATCACACCATATACCACATATAAGTAAACAGCCGGGATAAAGTTGGCAATGACGCCGCAAATCATTGTGATCATACCGATTCTAATAGATCTCGCATTAAATTCCATTGCTTGGTTTTCCATATTTGATCTCCTTCCTTATCCGAAAATAACCGTCGTAACAAACATTCCGATCAGCATAGACAGTCCTAACGCAACCTCCTGCATCCTCTGATGTTTGGCAAAGGCGCGTGAAATGACCAGCATGCTGACAGCAGAAACAGCCGCCGCACACCAGGTCCCTGGATTTAAAGACAGGGCCCCGCTCTTTACTTGGACCAGTGCGTTGGAAAGCAAGAAGGCAAATAGTCCTACGGTGGCTCCGGACAACAGAAACTTAATCCACGCGGGATTATATTTGGTATTCAATTTAGCAACATATTTTGTCATGCCGGGTGTCAGTACGAGAGCCACGATCATCCATCCCATATTATTCAGCGCCATTCCCCAGAGGGCATAGGCATACCCGGTCAAATTGAAGTCCGGCGACTGCGGTGTCAATCCAATAACTTGAGTAGCCAAGGTGACCATTGCCAGTTCTGTCCGGGCAGCACCGATATCATTCATGCGCATCCATGCAGTAGGAGCGCCTAATACAGCGATAAGAGCCAGGGCAATAATGACCGGCGACAAAGAAGGCCCGATAGCCGTAATCATGGCCGACCGCATGCCGGCATAGCATTGCTTTCTGGACATATTCAATCGTTCAGCTTGTGTAAACGCGGTTTTTAAATAAATAATACTTTGCAGAAGAACGATAATAACCATAATACTCGATGCAACCCATAAACCGGGACTGTTTATAACAGATTGTAAATCCATACCGATCTCTCCTTTTAGGTGGAATGAAAGGAGACCAGAAACATCATAGATATGAAAATTTTTCTGAATCTCATTTTATTCTAATATCTTAAAATTTGAATTCTGCTGCGTCGATAACCGCTGCACTGTACCAGCAAATACGTTCATATAGCGACTCTATAATGGCATATTCACGCAAGGTATGATTCCATTCGCCGCGAACACCGCAAGAGCATAATACAGGTGTTCCTGCCAATTGTATATAGGTTGCGTCAGAGCAGCCGCCTACCTGAGCGGGAGCCGTTTCCGGCAAATCATATCGTTTGGCGGTTTTTTCCATAAATTCAAACAATGCCATAATCTCATCATGCGTTTCAAAGGGTGTAAATAAATTCAGTTCCTGAAAGGTACATGTCGTGCCTGCTACATAATTTTTTTCGCAAATTTCTTTCACCGCCGTTCTGACCCGTGTCAATTCATCCATTGTCTTGAAACGAATATCCAGTGAACACATGCATTTGGCAGGAACGGCATTGGGAATTGTACCGCCCTGAATAACGCCCGTATTGACAGTTGTATCTTTTTCCAGATCTGTTAAAGCCTGAAAATGGAGAACCTTGTGTGCCATTTCTTCAATAGAACTGATACCTGCCAGAAAATCTGCGCCGGCATGCGCCGATTTTCCTTCCACAAATACATCAATTCCCAACCGGCCCTTGCGTCCGACGGCCAGATAATTATTGACTAGTCCTGTCTCCATATTAAGTGCAAACAGGCAGCCTGCCGAATTTTGCTGAATAAAATCAGCAACTTGAGTATAGCTGTGCAAGCCTTCTTCATCCGGTGCAAAGAGTACCTTTAACGGGCGTTCCTGATATTGTATGGCATTTAAAGCCTTTACTACATACAAGGATATAAGAATGCCGCCTTTCATGTCCAGGACACCGGGACCGTACGCCTTGCCCTCTTCAATGCGAAACGGATTTTCGGAATATAGATCAGAAGCCAGCGCCGTATCCATATGACCGCTAAAAAGAATGGCCTGACCCGGACGATCCGTTCCCAGCGTTCCCATAACGAGTTTCCCCGCTTTCGGCCCTACGTCGATCAACTCACACTGAAAACCTTCTGCGTCAAATTCTTTTTTCAGCCATTGCGCAACAATAGTCACATCTTCGGCATCCCGCCAAAAATCCTTTAGATTGATAAATTCCTCATACTTTTTCAAAATTTCTTCCCGATGTGCTGCAACGTATTCCTTTACCTGATCTACTAATTCCTTGTTCATAAGATTCCTCCGTTTTTTAGTTTATATATTTTTTAAATGTGCTATATAATAGGCAGCATCATTTTTGCTCATGTAACGTGTAAAAAGAACTCTCCATTTGCTATTGTATACACCGCAGATTCCCGCGCCTCCGATTTCCTTTATCCCCACGTTCCGGGAAGTGTTTTTTTCACAATATTGCTATAATTCATAAACCCAGTTTCAAAATAAAGCCTTGCAATTCCCCGCTTCTTTCGCATTGTCCTTAAAGCAGACGATCTGTTCTGCGCTTGCCAATGGTTAAGCTGGCACAGGCCGAACAGCATGCCGCAATGATTAAAAAGATAAACACCGCATCATATGAACCGTGAAATACTGTAATAATACACCCGATCAGCGCCGGTGAAATGAACCCTGCAGCCTGTCCGCCTAAATTGATCATTCCCACAGCGGAACCGGAAACCGCCTGGGGAAGCAATTTCAAAGGCAATGCCAGTACACATCCCAAAACAAAAGATTTAAAAAAATATACCAGACACTGAAAAGCGATAACAGAAAAAACAGATACAGAGGTATACATAAAATACAGGAACACTGCCGTCAGGACAGCACATCCTGACAATAAATATTTTTCTTTCTTATCAAAAAAATGATCCATTACATATCCGCTGACAGCCGTCGATATACCGGCAGCCACAAAAGGCAGCGGTGTCAGTATTCCAACAGCTTTTAAATCCAGATGCCGTACTGTCAGCAAATAGGTCGGCATCCATGAATCAAGCCCCTTATTAATCAGGCTGAGAGCAAACCATGCAATCAACAGCTGCCACATGAGGGGCAGCGTGATAACGCTTTTAACATCAATTTTCTTTTTTTCATCCTGCTTTAATGACACTTCCAGCGGCTTATGCACTACATGAATTTGTTCTACCTTCAGCCAATAGAAAAAAACATATGCAAATCCTAAAATACCCAAAACATGAAACATGCCCCGCCAGCCTAAGAACAGCATAAGCGGCACAACTAATACCGGGGCAATGGCGCTTCCGACATAATTGGAAGAAACTAATACTCCAGCCATTTTAGCTCGTTCATCGTGAGGGAAATACTCTGAAATTCCTTTAAAGGATGCCGGCGGAAATGATCCTTCTCCCAGCCCAAAAAGAAATCGAACAATAAGCAGAGCTGCCAACGAATAGGTAAACCCAGTTGCTAACGTGAAAACAGACCAGAAGGTCAGGGCCATCATAATCACTTTTTTAGAACCAATTTTATCCGCTAAATACCCGCCAGGCAGTTGCATGATCGTATACCCAACAAAAAATGAGCTAAGAACAATCCCTAACGTTGCGGGAGTCAACTGAAACTCCTGCCCAATAGCGCTTAAAGAAATATTAATGGCCGTCCGGTCTACATACGCAATACAAAATCCCATATACAACATGAACAATGTCCAGTACTTATTGGTACTGCCATTTCTTGAAAATCCCCTCATCTGAATGCCTCCTCAAAAACAAAGCGCAAGCCTATTTGCTTTCCCCTGTTACATGCAGGGTGTTTGTATATTGAAAATTCATCGTGCAATGATGTATAATGAATTAAAAATTTATTATATAACAAATGATCATGTCATCGATAACTATATGTATACCTTAAGGTACTTTTATCATAGCGAATTTCTTCTGTCCTTTATAGTTCTTAATTCAGGTATTATTTACCAATACTGGTCTTTATCACGTCTTTAAATTGTTAAATAGATATATCAACTTTTTATTTTATCAATAATTTATCATTTTCCTTAATTTATTATTTTATTTATCCATTTTTAAAATAAATCAACATCATAAAAAATATAATCTGGAATGTTGGTATAAAAAAACATACGGACAAATACATGTTTTTTTATACCAACATTCCAGATATCGCAATTTACTTTTTTATACATTTCGATTTTTTACCGGTGCTTTCATCGTGGAGACATAACATAACTATCTGAATTATCTTTTATTCCACGGTTCATACAATCCACATCGGCTTTAACTGGAAAAGACCAGACAGGTACGCCAAAGATACGACGCTGCGTCTCGCTATAAAAACAGAAAAAACAACTTTGAATATTTCCCATCGCCCGGCTGCAGTCCGCGTCTTAAACAGAAAGGCAGCATCAAATATACCGGGAGAATCATCTTGTCAACGATATTAAGACCCGGTTTTCCGATATAAATTCAACAGGATTCTATATCGAAAAACCGGGTCCCATATGTATTGCTTTACGGTTTTCAGTGTTTATTCAAAAGATATTCTACTCGTTTTACGACCTGCCCGTCTTTTATATATACGCGCGGTACACGCCGATTGATGTTGCAAAGGATTTCATGTACGATGGTACCTGTTTTATCAGCCAGTTCTGCCACGGAAATGACCTCGTTTTCCTGCTTCCCAAACAGCACAGCTTCGTCGCCGATACAAACGTCCGGAATCTCAGTAACGTCAATCATGCATTGATCCATGCAAATCAGACCTACCTGCGGTACCCTCCGGCCATGAACCAGTATTTCTGTTTGATTGGATAACCTTCGTGGATATCCATCCGCATAGCCAACAGGCAGCGTCGCGATTTTAGTCGGCTTTGGGGCGGTAAAACGCCGTCCATAACTGACCGTACTTCCTTTTTCAATCATTTTTACATGTGTAATACAGCAGCGCAGTGACATAACAGACTGCAGCCCATATCCTTCTGTGGTTACCTCTGAAGAGGGATCGCAGCCATATTGAATAATCCCGGGACGTACCATATCACAATAAAATTCAGGATATGCTAAGACACCTGCACTGCCGCAGCAATGAAAATGCCGTGCCGGTATATGTTCTTCCTCCAGCCGCCGGCGAAACCAGGAAAATCGACGGAATTGTTCCTGCGTAAATGTTTTGTCTTTTATATCGGATACACAAAAGTGTGTGAAAAATCCTTCTGCAGCAACGAATGGCAACCGGGAAATTTTTTTAATTTCTCTGATACTTTCTTCGCAGGCCTGATACCCGATACGCCCCATTCCCGTATCGGCTGCAAAATGTATTCTAACAGATGTACCCGCTTTTTCAGCCGCTTCTGACAGATGCTTTGCATCTTCATAACAAAAAACGGTTGTTTCTATGTCATATTGAATAATATCAGACGCCCGTCTGCCATCTGTATGCCCCAACACCAGAAGGGATGCTGTAATGCCATGCTGGCGCAATTCTATTGCTTCATCCAAGCAAGCGACCGCCAATCGATCTGCTCCATTATCTAAAAACACACCGGCCATTTCCACTGCTCCGTGTCCATATGCATTGCCCTTGACAACAGCACAAACAGATACCGTATTTCCTACATGTTTTCTAATACGCTGCATATTTTCAGCTGCCGCTGTAAGATCAATTTGAGCCCATACAGGCCTTTTTGTAAAATGTGACGTAGCTTCATTTACATTCATGATACATATCCGCTCCTATCCATACAAAATATCCTATCATTTAAAAATCCAATGGTCTGGGCTCATACGATCAACGGCTTTTTCATCAACTTCGTATCGGATAGTATTATTATCATCGGGAACGATGATAGTACAGCGTGGCGTAATCTGAACATATGGACTAGTAATATCCTGCACAAAATACCTGTCAGAGGCAGCTACATCATGCGCCAGTTGAGAGAAACCAGGCAGGCTGGCAAAGGAAATATTCTGCACCCGTCCGATCCCCAGCTCAGTCATACCGCCACACCATACGGGAATATGGTGTTCCACACATATATCATGAATTCGTTTGGCCTCATACAAACCCCCCACGCGGCTGGATTTTATATTAATAACCTTACAGCTTTTCAGCCGAATCGCTGCCAGAGCCGCTTCATATGAAACAATGCTTTCATCCAGGCAGACCGGTGTTTGAATTTCTTTTTGCAGCACGGCATGATCGACAATATCTGATTCCCCTAATGGCTGTTCAATATATTCCAGGTGAAACTCATCCATTTTTTTGAATAATGGCATATCTTTTAATGTATATGCCGAATTCGCATCAATAGTCAGCATAATATCGGGATATTCCTTTCGAATAGCTTTAATGACTTCATAGTCCTTTCCCGGCTTGATTTTAATTTTTGTACGATGATACCCTAAAGAAAGATATTTTTCTATCTGTGCCAATAATGCCGCAATATTTTTTTCCATGCCCAATGAAACACCTACCTTGATTTCCTCCTGCGTCCCGCCAAGAAGTGTTTTAAGAGACTTGCCGCTTTGCTGGGCCTGAATCTCCCACAAGGCATTTTCTATTGCCGCCTTCGCAAGACGGTTGCCTATGATAAACCGCATGCTTTCCATGAATGCCTTAGGACTTTCGATATCTGTATGAAGAATCCGGGGAATAATAAGATCACGTAATACATGCGGCACAGTAGCATTATCTTCGGGATTGTAATAGGGGCCGAAAAAAGCCTTGCATTCAGCCCAGCCGATACAATCTTCCGAATATAACTTGATCAATAAGGCATCTCTGTTTTCAAACCGGGCAAAGCTGGTTTCAAAAGGATGAGAAAACGGATTCAATACGTGAATAATGTCAATACGGGGGAGTGTAAAATGAAGTGTGTAAGTTACCGGTAACCAATTTACTAACTTACGCACTTCATTTTTTTGTCGAGGTGCGGTACACTATCAGAAAGCAGGTTGAAAGGAATTGAGTACAGCACTGATGAAGAAACGTAGAAACCCGAGTGAGAAAGGCCAGGCAATCGCCAAGCTCATCATGGAACAATACCAGCCGAAGACGCAGGAAGACATGCAGATAGCGCTGAAGGACGTGTTCGGTCCTAT
>NZ_LEKT01000057.1 GCF_001045675.1 Megasphaera cerevisiae DSM 20462 | reverse complement strand
AGATAGGACCGAACACGTCCTTCAGCGCTATCTGCATGTCTTCCTGCGTCTTCGGCTGGTATTGTTCCATGATGAGCTTGGCGATTGCCTGGCCTTTCTCACTCGGGTTTCTACGTTTCTTCATCAGTGCTGTACTCAATTCCTTTCAACCTGCTTTCTGATAGTGTACCGCACCTCGACAAAAAAATGAAGTGCGTAAGTTAGTAAATTGGTTACCGGTAACTTACACACTTCATTTTACACTCCCTTCAGCGAGCCTGTTCTTTATTGCTGCCACAGCTATTTGATGCATTTTGGATTGTTGTAGAAGTTACCATCACATCATTCATAGTCGCAATGTTTTTGGGGATTGCTATTGCCTTTGGCAGAATAAGTAATATAAAAATAGTGAATGCTATGATGCTATTTCTTATTGAAATTGTCAGGGGCACTCCGTTATTAGTTCAATTGGTATATACGTATTATGTAATTCCTCTTTTGATTAATATTGTGATTTCTTTCACCGGCGGGTATGCGGATTTTAAAATGACCCCTTTTATGGCAGGGGTTATTGGCTTGGGAATACATTATGCGGTCTTATTGTCAGAAGTTATCCGTTCTGCAATCGCAAATATTGATTCAGGACAGCGCGAAGCCGCCTTATCTTTAGGATTTGGAGAATTTGAATGCTTGTGCAGTGTTATTTTACCTCAAGCTATGAGAAATTCTGTTCCTGTTTTTGGAAATTATTTAGTCACCATTGTTAAAGATACTTCTTTATTGGCATATATTTCATTACCGGAATTATTGCTTAAAACCAAGGAAGTAACATCGCAAACCTTTTTAACTATCGAATCCTATACTATTCTGGCCGTGATTTATTTGCTTATTACATTTCCCTTGTCCCGTATTATTAGCCTGATAGAAAAAAAAATTATGAAGATTTAATTGTTTTTTATGCAAATACTGTATATATTTAATGTAAGGAGGAAAGTATATGGAGAAATTTGTTGTTGTTATTAACAGACAGTTTGGCAGTATGGGGCGTCCGATTGCAAAAAAAATGGCGGAACAGCTGAATGTTGATTTTTATGATAGAGATATTATTGAGCTGGCTGCAAAGAAAATAGATATGCCTTTAAAAGAAGCAAGTGATCTGGAAGAATCTGCGGCTAAAGGTGCTTTTTGGCAAATGTGTTTTCCTTTAGGGTTTGGTTCAGATGATAAAAAGCTTAAATTATTTGAAGAACAAAGACAAATTATTATCAATTTAGGAGATGCCAAATCTTCTATTATCGTAGGAAGATGTTCGGATTATATACTGCGTCAGCATAAGAATCTAATACGTATTTTTATATACGCTCCAGAAGAGGCCAGGGTATTAAATTGCGTTAATTATTTGCACATGGAAGAAAAAGAAGCTAGAAAAATGATCAAAGATGTTGATAAAGCTCGTGATGCGTATCAACTGCAATATGCTAATTATAAGCAAGGAGATTTTCATTATAATGATATCATTATCGACAGCAGCTTTTTGGGAGTTTGTGAAACTGCTAAATTTTTGAGTAATCTTGTAATTGCTAAGTTTGGATAGAAACGCTTATATATTCAGCAGATAATATGGGAGGTAAAACTGTGAGTGTAACGATTGGTCGTTTATACGAAAAAAGCTTACATCTGTATAAAATTCAATTACTTGCAGGCGAAAAAGGGCTGGATCGTACTGTGGAGTGGATTCATATGATAGAAAGCGCTGAATCAGCATCTTTTTTACATGGTGGCGAACTGGTATTTTTTACGGGCCTTTTGTATGATGGGGAAGAGTGGATTTTGGATTATGTCCGGCGTCTCAAACAACGTAAAGCTGCGGGCTTAGTTATTAATGTCGGACCATATATCAACGAGATTCCTCAATCTGTTATTGATTTTTGCAATACGTATAATGTACCTTTGTTTTCACTGCCATGGGATGTTCATTTAGTGGATATTACGCGATATTTATGCCGTTTTATCATTGATGATGAAAAGAGAAAGCAAAGTATTCTTGATTATTTGAAGCAGGTGTTGATGCTGCCGGATCAATGTCAGGCAGCTTGTTTGGCACTGGAGAGCCAGGGATTCAGTGTTGAGGGGGAATTTCGGGCTGTTATAGTCCGTAAACGGTATTCTAATAATGACTTTGATGAAATATTAGCATTGCTAAAGTTATGGAATGGACATATATTAGCATTTTCACATCATGAGGATATTGTTGTTGTGGTTAGCAGTGAATCCATAGAGGATATGAAGAAAACTGTAGAGTCCATGTATGCGTATTTGACAGAGAAAAATATGAATGTATATATTAGTGTTGGCTCTGTTGTAAGTCAACTGTCAAAATTGTCCTTGAGCTATGAACAAGCAGTATCAATTAACGTGTTGGCAAAAAATTACGAAACACCTATTGTATATTATGATTATATGGGATTATATAAATTGCTCTTGAACGGAACTCCTGTGCAAGTGTTGAAAAAATTTTATAAGGAAGTACTGGGACCTTTGGAATCATATGACGAAACACATAATTCCAATTTAATGGAAACCCTGCGGTATTATATCGATCATGACTGCAGCATTAAGGATACGGCTATACATGAAGTGGTGCATAGGAATACGATTCTGTATAAATTCAATAAAATAGAACATATTTTAGGGAAATCCGTATATAGTGAAGAACATAAGCTAGCTATATTAATGGCTTTTAAAATTCGAGATATATTTTAATAGTATTGTGCATATGCATAAAAAAGACTTTCTTTTTATGAATTGAAACTGCTGTCAGCAGATGCGTATAATAGAGACAAAGAAAAGCAATGGCGCTTTAGTAAAAAGCATCATTGCTTTTTATTTGAGAGAATATTAATATAATTTTAAATTAAAAGGAGATGCGTTATATGACGGGGACAGAAATCAAAGAAATGGATTTGAAATATAATCTTCATTCGTGGGCCAAACAGGGAGGCTTGAATCCCATGGTTATTACCAAGGCAGAAGGAATTTATCTGTGGGATAGCGACGGTAAGCGGTATATGGATATGTCTTCTGAACTGGTCAATGCCAACGTGGGTCATGGCAATAAGGAAATTGTCGAAGCAATTAAAGAACAGGCTGATACATATTGCTTTTTATCTCCGGCTTTTGCGTTGGAACCCCGCTCTAAACTGGCTAAGATGGTTATTGATCGTATGCCGGATACCATGGGTAAAGTGTTTTTTACTAATGGCGGTGCGGACGCGAATGAAAATGCCATCAAAATGGCCCGTCTGTATACCGGGCGGTATAAGGTAATGAGCCGCTATCGCAGTTACCATGGATCAACCTTCGGTGCGGGCAATATTACGGGAGAACCGCGCCGGTATGCTTTGGAACCGGGAATTCCGGGATTTGTAAAATTTTTTGATCCCTATGTGTATCGTGAGGCGGTTACATTTGCCAGTGAAGAAGAAGCAACAAACTTTTATATTACCAAGCTGCGTGAACAGGTAGTGTATGAAAATCCAGGAACGATTGCAGCAATCGTCATGGAAACGATTACCGGCTCCAACGGCATTATTATTCCGCCTAAAGGATATTTGGAAGGTGTACGCAACATTTGTGATGAATTCGGCATCATGATGATTTGTGATGAAGTAATGGCTGGCTGGTGCCGTACAGGTAAGATGTTTGCTTTTGAAAATTTCAATGTCAAACCAGATATCGTATCTTTTGCCAAAGGGATTACCTGCGGCTATGTACAACTTGGCGGCGTAGCCGTTTCTAAGAAAATTGCCGCATTTTTTGATGATCATGTATTATCCTGCGGGTTGACCTACAGTGGACATCCATTGGCGTGTGCCGCTGGAGTGGCTTGCCTGAACTATTATGATACGGCGCATATTCTGGATAATGTCAAAGCTGTCGGCAAGGTGCTGGGAGAAATCGAAGAAGAAATGAAAACCAAGCATGCTTGTGTAGGAGATGTCCGCTATATTGGATTATGGTCGGCTATTGAACTGGTCAAGGATAAGGAAACCAAAGAACCGCTGGTACCGTATGGTCAGGATCCGGAGGGAATTATGCCGGCCATTATCAAAAATTTGATCGGTAAGGGCTTCTACACCTATTCTCATGAAAATACAATTATGGTAGCACCGCCCCTCATTATCACGGAAGAACAGCTGCGAGAAGCCATGGCAATTATGGATGACGTACTGACAGAAGTGGATTGTATGATCTAGGAGGGATTCCATGTTTCAGTATGCAATGCCGACGACATTATTTTTTGGAAAAGATTGTATTGCCGAATCGGGCAATATAATCCAATCCTTCGGAAAAAAAGCCCTAATAGTGACAGGACGTCATTCAGCAAAAATAAATGGTTCGCAAAAGGCGGTAACAGATAAGCTGAAAGAATTGGGAATTTCATGGATCCTTTTTGATGAAGTGGAAAGCAATCCATCCATCCAGACGGTTCGTAAGGCAGCCGCTGCGGGGCAAAGGGAAGGCGTTGATTTTGTCATTGCCATTGGCGGCGGTTCGCCAATGGATGCCGGCAAGGTCATTGCGCTGCTATGCACCAATGAACTGGATGATGCGGCTTTATTTACAGGACCCTATAAGAAACCGCTTCCTATTATTACGGTGCCGACAACGTCAGGAACGGGAAGTGAAGTGACAAAGGCGGCTATTCTTACGAATCCCCATGCCGGAACAAAGCAGGCAGTGGCCGATCCGATGCTATTCCCAGCGGCTTCTTTTGCAGACCCGGCATTTACCATGGCTGTATCTGTGCCTGTAACCATCGATACGGCCGTAGATGCTTTATCGCATGCCGTTGAAGGGTACATGGCCAGAACGGCGACGCCGGTCAGTGATGTGTGGGCTGAAGAGGCGATGCGTTTTATCGGAGCCCGTCTTCCTGAACTGGGAGAACCGGTATCCTATGAGGCTCGCGAGGATTTGATGTACGGATCTACTTTGGCAGGTATCGTTATTGCGCAGACCGGAACGACGCTGATTCACGGCATGGGCTACCAATTGACCTATTACAAAGGGATTTCCCATGGACGAGCCAATGGTATGCTGTTTACTTCGTATATGAAACTGATGGCAGAGACTATGCCCGATAAGGTAGAGAAGATATGGGAGCTGTTGGAATTAGACGGAATGGATGATTTTATCCGGTGCATGAAAAAAATCATACCGGATACAGTAAAATTGACAGAACAGGAACTGTTGGATTATACGAAACTCACCATGCCGACCAATGCTGTCAAAAATACCTCCTATGACATTACACCGCAAATTGTAAGTGAAATCTATGCTGATTTAAAATAAAAAAAAACTCTGTTGACGATATCGATATCAGATCAACAGAGTTTTTTTTGATATTTTTATTATACATGTGCAATAACGGCATTACGGTATTGTTCCGTTGTAGCCGTACCGCCTAAATCAGGCGTCAGGTATTTCTTTTCGGCCAATACGGCATCTACGGCGCTGCGGATAGCAAACGCCGTCTGTGTTTCACCAAGATACTCAAGGAGCATGCAGGCTGACCAGAGAAGGGCTGTTGGATTGGCGATATGTTTGCCGGCGATGTCGGGAGCGCTGCCATGGACAGCCTCAAACATAGCATAGTCTTTACCGATATTCATAGACGGCAGGAGTCCCAGACCGCCGATGAGACCGCTGGTGAGGTCAGAAATAATATCGCCGTACAGGTTGGGAGTTACCATAATATCAAAATTTTCAGGATGCATAACGAGCTGCATGCACGTGTTGTCGACGATCTTGTCATCGCTTTCTATCTGCGGATATTCCCTGGCTATTTCCTTAAAAATAGATAGGAACAATCCGTCGCTCATTTTTAGGATATTGGCCTTGTGGACACACGTTACCCTTTTGCGGCCATGGGCGACAGCATATTCAAAGGCTGCGCGGATAATACGTTCACTGGCCTGTCTGGTAATGATTTTGATGGCATGGATGGTATCGGCATTGATTTTGTATTCTACGCCGACGTAAAGATCTTCCGTATTTTCTCGGAACGTGACCAGATCAATATGAGAAAAAGGGGTGGGTACGGCATCATTGGATTTTGCCGGACGGATATTGGCATACAAATCATATTTGTTGCGCAAAGTTACGTTTAGTGAACGAAAACCCTTGCCGATAGGCGTTGTAATAGGAGATTTCAGCAGGACATGTGTCCTTTCAAAAGATGTAAATGCTTCTTTCGGAATCAGCGCGCCGTTTCTTTCATATTCGGCGGCACCGACGTTGAAAAATTCGTAATTCAGCGGGGCTTTGGCGGCCTGAAGAATGGCAATAACGGCATCTGTGATTTCCGGGCCGATGCCGTCTCCTTTGAATACAGTAATTGTTTTCATGTTATCTGTCCTCCATAGGAATATAATCCATCAAATCTCCGACATATTTGGCTGCCGGACGAACGATACGGTTGTCATATAGTTTATGCTCAATATTATGAGCCAGCCAGCCTACGATACGGCTGATGACAAAGAGCGGTGTATATAAATCGCGGGGAATTCCCAGCATATTATAAGCAAAGCCGCTGTAATAATCTACATTGCTGCACATATTCGCGCCCTTTTCTTCGCTCAGAGTTTTCACGGCAATCTTTTCAAAGCGGTTGTAGAAATCAAAAATGTCCTCCATACCTTTTTCTTTTGCCAGCATGCCGCAGTAATGGCGCATGATTTCAGCTCTGGGATCCGATAAGGTATAAACGGCGTGACCAAAGCCATAAACAAGACCGCTGTGATTTTTAAATTGTCGGTGCAGTATTTTTTCGATGACATCCTTGATTTGCCCGTCTGTAGCTTTCAGACCAACCGCGTCGATAATGTTTTCCATCATTAGTGATACTTTAACATTTGCCCCGCCGTGGCGCGGTCCTTTTAAGGCCCCGATAGAACTGGCCATGCTGGAATAAATGTCCGTATCTGTCGATGATACGACGACATTCGTAAAGGTGGAATTCGTGCCGCCGCCGTGATCTGCATGGAGAAAAAGAAGTAAATCGAGGAGCTGGGCTTCTTTGGCCGTAAAGCTGCCGTCCAAACGAAGCATGGATAGGATATTTTCCGCCGTAGAATAATCCTTGCGGGGATAATGAATGACAAGGCTCTTTCTATTATAATAGTGTACCTTAGACATATAGGCATAGACGGCAATGGAAGGAAGCTTGCTCATGATATTGAGTCCTTTGCGCAGTGTCTGATACACGTCTGTATTGTCAGGATCGGGATCGTAGTTATACAAGGTAATCAATGAATGCTGCAGCTTATTCATCAGATTACGGCCGGGCAGCCGGAGCAGGTTCATTTCCAGAAAATCATCCGGCAGATCGTAGCTGTCCTGCAGGACCTTACAGAATGCATTGAGTTCTTCACGGGTTGGCAAATATCCGAATAAAAGAAGAAAACAGGCTTGTTCATATAAATAGCCGTTGTATTTTTCTTTCTTTACCAGATCACGGATATCAATGCCGCGATAGTATAAAATGCCGTCACAGTCTATTTTTGTACCTTCGGCATTTCGTTGATAACCGACGACATCGGCAATTCGGGTCAGTCCGACCAACACACCGGTATGATCTTCATTGCGCAGGCCACGTTTTACGCCGTATTTTGAATACCATTCACGGGGAATCTGTGTATAATTTTGGGACTTTCCATAGAATTGAGCCAAATAAATATTCTTGTCCATGTGATTCCTCTCTTTCCGACAAGGTAGATCTTTTATATAATTTTTAATTATTCTCAAATATTCATAATTATACTTTTCAGAATACCTTGGGTTACATTTTTGCTAAGCATAAATTATTATAGCATAAATACGGGAAAAATAAAATAAAAGAGTGAGAATGAGAAATTGAAAAGGGTAGCCATGAGAAGAATAATTATGATATAATATTTACTGAATCAACGAAAATTTTATATTATGAAAGTTGTTTGCACAAATTTCAGTATGAGAAAATCCAGCAGTATGAGCATTATTGTACGCAGAGGAGGGCGAAAGTAATGATTCGATTATATGACGGCGGTGTTTATCTGATCCATGGCACTGATATTGTGCCGGAAGAGGAAGCGGGCAGGGTAGAACAGCTCACCGGAAAAAAAGCATGTAAGGAAGAGGCGCGCAAGGGTACGATTGCCTATTCTATTTTGGAAAAACACAATACAGCATCAGATATGAAGCATTTAAAAATTAAATTTGATGCCATGGCATCCCACGATATTACCTTTGTCGGTATTATTCAAACGGCAAAGGCCTCGGGAATGGATACCTTTCCGTTGCCCTATGTACTGACGAACTGTCATAACTCTCTTTGTGCTGTCGGAGGTACGATTAATGAAGATGATCATGTTTTCGGTTTGTCGGCGGCAAAGAAATACGGCGGTATTTTTGTACCGCCTCACGTGGCTGTCATTCATCAATATATGCGCGAAAAGATGGCCGGCTGCGGCAAAATGATCATTGGCTCGGATAGTCATACACGCTATGGGGCGCTGGGCACGATAGCTGTCGGAGAAGGCGGCGGTGAACTGGTCAAACAATTGCTATGTGATACCTATGATGTAGCCTATCCGGGTGTTGTCGGCGTGTATTTGACGGGAAGTCCTAACCCTGGTGTGGGGCCGCACGACATTGCCATAGCGATTGTCGGCGCTGTATTTAAAAATGGGTATGTCAAAAATAAAGTAATGGAATTTGTCGGACCGGGAGTCGCCTCCATGGACACGGATTATCGTAACAGTGTTGACGTCATGACAACGGAAACGACCTGTTTGTCCTCCGTATGGCGTACAGATGAAGATACAAAGGCCTACCTTGCGCAGCATGGCCGTTCGGAGGACTATCAGGAATTGAATCCGGCGGATACGGCATATTATGATGGTATGATTTTTATTGATTTGAGCACAATCAAACCTATGATAGCACTGCCTATGCATCCCAGCAATGCCTTTACGATAGACGAACTGAATGCGAATCTATATGATATTCTTCATGATGCGGAAGTGAGCATTAATGAACGCATGAGCAATAAAGACCTCCGTTACAGCATGACTGATAAAATAATCGATGGCAAGCTGCATGTTCAGCAGGGAGTGATAGCAGGCTGTGCCGGCGGAAATTATTGTAATGTAATGGCGGCTGCGCATATTTTGAAAAATGCCAGCTGTGGTAATAGTGAATTTTCGCTGGATGTATATCCGTCTTCGCAGCCCGTATACATGGATTTAGTACGGAAGGGAGCCGTTTCCACCCTGTTGGAGGCCGGAGCTATTTTTAAAACAGCCTTCTGCGGTCCCTGCTTTGGCGCAGGAGATACGCCGGCCAATAATGCCTTTAGTATCCGTCATACGACACGTAATTTCCCCAATCGGGAGGGCTCCAAGCCAGGCAGCGGCCAATTTTCCGCAGTGGCTCTCATGGACGCCAGATCCATTGCCTCGACGGCTGTCAATGGCGGCATACTCACGTCGGCTGAAGCCTATGCCGACGATTATGCAATACCGCCGTATGACTACGATAACAAGTCCTATGAAGCCAGAGTATACCAGGGATTTGGCAAGGCAGATAAAGAAAAACAGCTGGTATACGGGCCTAATATCAAGGATTGGCCGGCAATGGAACCGTTGGCAGATCATATTCTTCTCAAGGTATGTGCTAAAATCATGGATCCTGTAACGACGACGGATGAATTGATTCCTTCCGGAGAAACATCCTCCTATCGCTCCAATCCGCTGGGGCTGGCGGAATTTACATTATCCCGCCGGGACCCGGAATATGTTGGACGAGCTAAAGCCATTGATAAAGCGGAGCGGGCCCGCATGAACGGACAATGTCCCGCAGAAAAGGATGAAGGTCTCCGATCGGTTTTCGCTGCACTGAAGAAAAAATTTTCTGATGCAGATATGAAGACGACGGAAATCGGCAGCATGATATACTGTATCAAACCGGGTGATGGCTCGGCCCGCGAACAAGCGGCAAGCTGTCAGCGTGTATTAGGAGGACTGGCTAATATCTGCAAAGAATATGCGACAAAGCGGTATCGTTCTAATGTCATCAACTGGGGGATGCTACCGTTCCAGATGAAGGCCGATCCGGATTTTGAAATAGGCGACTATATTTACGTTCCTGATATACGTAAGGCCTTAAACGGGGATATGCAGGATATCAAGGCATATATCGTGGGCGATACGATTCGGGAAATTCCCTTGTATATTGCAGATATGACAGAAGATGAAAAAAGTATTGTAAAGGCAGGCTGCCTCATTAACTTTAATCGCAGCCGTTAGAAAAATCAGTTTAGTTACTAATATAGAAACCATAGTTGAAGTAATATCAAATACCCTTATACCAGATAGTATAAAAAATATCTTGGTATAAGGGTATTTATCTATTGACTTATCAGGAAAATATGGTTATATATAATTATATAGACCGAATTATATAATTATAGTCTTGGAAAGAGGTAACCCAATGAAAACTACTTCACGGGAAAGAATTATACAAACTGCATCAGATCTTTTTCAAACTAAAGGATATCATGCAACTGGATTAAATGAAATTATTAAGAATAGTGATTCCCCAAAGGGATCATTGTATTATTATTTTCCTCATGGAAAAGAGGAGTTAGGTGTTGCGGCAGTCCGCTTTGCAGGAAATTTTATTCGACAAAAAATAAAAAATGGACTGCAGCGTCACACTGATCCTATATTAGCCATACAGGAAGTCATTCGGGGAATCAAAGTTGCGTTGGATAAAGAGCGAAAATTGAATAACACGTCACTGAGTCTGGTGGCGCTGGAAACGTATTTATCAAGTGAGTTGCTGCGTACAGCCTGCAGTCAGTCTTTTTATGAAATAGAGAAAATATATGCAGAAAAATTAATCGCATCTGGTTTTACGGAAGAAAAAGCTGCTGAACTGGGAATTACGATTCAAACGATGGTAGAAGGCTCCATATTGCTTTCCGTTACACATGGAAATACATCTCCGCTGACAATTGTGTCTAAAGAAATCGAATTTCTAATTTCCCAGTATGATATCCATGTTTTAAAATAACGAATATAGCCGTAATGAAAAATAATCAGGCTATTAATATATAAGTTGGTCTATATATAAAGGGGCATATAAAATGAAAGCTGAACACTCTTTGTTTGTTACCATGTTAGTATTGCTATTAGGAGGCTTTTTATCTTTATTGAACGAAACGATTTTGAATGTCGCATTATTTCCTATTATGTCAGAAATGAATGTCACTGCGACTATGGTACAGTGGCTTTCTACAGGGTATGTTTTAATTGTTGCCATTATGGTTCCCATATCAGCTTTTTTGATTTATACGTTTACGACGAAAAAATTGTATTTAGGAGCGATGGGAATCTTTGGACTGGGGACATTGGCAGCTGTTTTTTCTCCTGATTTTATGGTATTAGTACTGGCACGGATGATTCAGGCATTAGGAACAGGGCTGCTGGCTCCTATTATGATTGATACCGCATTAGCAAGCTATCCTCGTGAACAACATGGTTACATCATGGGGATATGTACCTGTGTTATTTTAATAGGGCCGGCTGCAGGACCTATTATTTCTGGATTGGTATTGCAATTTTTTACTTGGCGGGCATTATTTGTTTTACTGCTGCCGTTTATTCTTTTTTGTATAGGCGGCGGAATGATATATTTAAAAAATGTGATTCCCTGCTCGAAACCTAAGATTGACAGAATATCCATTATGTTGTCTACGACTGGATTTTCTTTTTTAGTTTACGGAATCAGTATTGTCAGTTCCGATTGCAATTGGAGAGATATTTTAATTATATTTTCTATAGGGATTGTATCTATCATATTTTTTTGTAAACGGCAATTGGGATTAAGGGAACCGATGCTTAATATTACAGCATTCAGGAAAACATATTTTTCAGTATGTGCATTGCTTGTTATTGTTGTGCAAATGGTGCAATTTTCAATAAATATCGTATTGCCGTTATTATTGGAAAAAGGAATGCAGCTGACTTCATTGCAGGCTGCACTGACTTTATTTCCGGCTGTTTTAGTATGCAGCGCAGTTACTCCTATATCTGGGAGACTATATGATCATATTGGCGGAAAAAAAATTATTCCGGGAGGAATACTGATCATGGGGTTCGGTTTGTTGGTATTGGCCCGTATACAAATATCTTCATCTGTGTTGCTGATCGCGTTATTTAATATGATCATCTATTTGGGTATTGCATTGGCATGGTCACCAATGCAATCTCATGCATTGAAACAGTTGTCCCTGTCCAAACAAGCACATGGGGTGGCGATTATTAATACATTTATTCAATTGGGATCCGCATTGGGAACGCCACTTTTTGTCGGACTTATGGATGCGGGAGAAAGAAAATATATTGCTCAATATGCGGGAAAATTAACAGATTCTTCGTTGCATATCCATGCGTTGTATAGCGGATTTCATTATTCCATAAGCAATGCGGCTATTTTGATTGGTATTGCATTTTTATTTTCCCTTTTATTAAATATTAAAATTCGGTTGCGGAGCTGATACTATTATTATTCTATAGGTCCTTCTGAAAGCGTATTAGAAATCCCCTTTTTAGGAGATACGCCGTAAAACTTTTTCCAGGCCCTGTAGAAGGTGGAATAGTTTTTAAAGCCGCTATCGTAACAGACTGTTGTCAAAGGGATATCTTTTTCCATCAAAGTACGTGCGGCAAGCAATCGTTTAGTCGTAATGTAATTGCCCAGAGAATACCCTGTTTCTCCTTTAAATAGGTGCATGAGATAATCCGGGCTGACGTAAAACTGCCGTGCCAGCAGGGGAACCGACAAAGGCTGGGCAATATGATCATTGATATAATGCATAATCTGCTGTATTTTTACGTTGTGGCTTCCTGTTTTAACGTAATCTACATTTTTTTTTCGGATGGCCTTGGCGAGATATATCATAAGCTCTAAAAACAGTGTTTCCTGCAGCAAGGAAACGTCTTCGTCTGTTTCAGCCCAGGCTTGCCGCAGACGGCAGGCAGTTCCGTATACGTTTCCCGCTTCCTGTGATTGCCGGAGTACATGAGAAGATAGCTGTGTGAAAATACCGGATAGATCACAGTGCCGCTGTTTGTATATATCGAAGAAAGACGGCGCGATATATGCGATAATTCGTTCATATACGGAGGTATCGGATATGATGGGGCGATGCATCTGCCCTGCCGGCACGACGACGATATCATAGGGCTGCAGCAGATAAGACTGACCTTCTATTTCATAGGTGACGCGGCCCTGCAGAAATATCGTAAGCTTGTCGAAATCATGATAATGGTACGGACATTCCCAGTTCATGGTGTCGGAAAGGTAAAATAGTTTTAACTGCGTATCCAAATACCCTGTTTTTTCGTACATACGGCCTCCTGTGTGAAAAAAATGGTAACAATATAAAATAAAAACAGAATTTGCAATAAGTATAGCATTATTTTCATATAATTGCTATTTTCGGTTATGTATAATGAAGAAAATATGAAATAGTAATGGTGAACTCATGTGAGGAGGATATATCTGTTATGAAATTTGTGAAAATGCATGGCTTGGGCAATGACTTTGTATTTTTTGAAGATAAACAGGGTGTGAATACCGATTTTTCAGAGCTGGCTGTGAAAATGTGTGACCGGCATACTGGCATCGGAGCAGATGGGATTATTGTCATCGTTCCCAGTGAAAAAGCCGATGTGCGTATGCGCATTATAAATGCCGATGGCAGTGAAGCGGAAATGTGCGGCAATGGGATCCGCTGCTTTGCAAAGTATGTATATGACAATGGTATTATTACAAAGAGTGAATTTGCTGTGGAAACGTTAGCAGGGATCATGAAACCTAAAGTTACAGTGGGAAAAGATGGCAAAGTGAGCCTGGTCACGATCAATATGGGAAAACCTTTTATGGAACGGGCTCAGATTCCTATGGCAGGTCCGGCAGGTCCGGTTGTCGATGAGCCGGTTGAAATTGACGGTAAAACCTATAAAATTACAAGTCTTCTTATGGGCGTACCTCATACAATGACATATGTCCGGGATGTCGATGCTGTGGATCTTCATCATCTGGGACCCCAATTTGAAACCTATAAGGCATTCCCGCGGAAGACCAATATGAATTTTATTCAGGTATTGGACAACCATACGATCAAGGTTCACACTTGGGAACGTGGTGCCGGCGCGACACTGGCTTGCGGAACTGGTTCCTGTGCCTGTGCCGTCGGCTCTTACCTGAATGGGTTTACCGGACGCAGTGTTGATGTCCAGCTCTATCTGGGGACGCTTCACATTGAATATGATGAAAAGGACGGCAATGTATATATGACCGGTCCGGCTGCTGTTACGTTTACCGGTGAATGGCTTGCGGATTGAGCCGTTATAATGATATAACAAAAGCTGGCATACAGATCCCCGGAAGGGCTGTATGCCAGCTTTTGGCTCTTATAATGAGAATAGTTTTTTGTTTTATGACATTTTGTGATAGAATAAGTAAATAAAATTTTCTATAAAAAAGAGGGATAGTGCTATGAAAACACCTGTTCTTATCGTATCTGGCTTTTTAGGTACCGGAAAAACAACCTTTATCCGGCAGTTTTTAGCGGAATTTGATAATACGGAACGAATCATGATCATTGAAAATGATTTTGGTGAAGTAAGCTTTGATGCTGCCCTGCTGACGCAGCAGGGCATTCGGCTGCAGGCTCTTACCTCAGGCTGTATTTGTTGTACGTTGGCCGGTGATTTTGAAAAGTCTTTGCATACGGTATTAGCACAGGCTGATGTAGATTTGATCATTATTGAACCCTCTGGTGTGGGTAAGCTTTCTGATGTGCTGAGAGTTTGCCGCAGCGCTGCATTGCAGGATCGAATATCGGTACTGCCGCCTGTTACGATTGCGGATGCACAGCGCAGCTTGCTCTACCTTCATAATTTTGGGGAGTTTTTTACGGATCAAATCGAGCATGGCCAGCGTATTTTTTTGAGTCATGCCGATGAAAATTTACTGCGGGCAGAGGAATCGGCGGCGGCCATTCGAAAAATCAATCCGGAGGCCAGTATATATAAAACGGCTTGGGAGACCATTTCGTTAAAAAAATTGCTGTTGCTCCCCTGTCAGCCTGCGAGAAAGGTGCAGTGCATAGAAACAGTACAGGAAGCGCTTTGTACTGATCACGACCATGATATGCATTGTGATCATCACGATCATCACCACGATGCGTATCATGATTTTAATGCTGTGACCCTTCGGTCTGAAACGCTTCGATCCGGTATTGAATGGAAGCGGCGCGCTGTATTGATGCTGAACAGCGCACCCGGACAAGTGGTGCGGATGAAAGGAATTCTGCCTACGCCGGAAGGCTTTATATCTTTGCAATATAACGGTGGTAATATTGTTATGGAGGAAACGGATATAGTAGATCAAACTTTCACCATCATTGGAGCTGGTATGGATGAAAAGATGCTGCGGCGTCTTTGGAAGCAGTAGGTCATGGAACGGACCCCGATCTATATTGTCACAGGTTTTTTGAGCACCGGTAAGACCACTGTTATGAATTATCTGCTGAAGCGGCGGTATGGAAAAAAAATTTGTGTGGTCCAGATGGAAGAAGGTATGACGGCACCACAGCAGGATTGTGTGGTGACACTTCCGCTGTTGACGAAGGACACAGCAAAAGAAATCGCTTATAGGCTGCGTAACTGTGTTACTGCACATGCTGTAAGCGAGGTTTGGCTGGAATGGAACGGGATGGTCCCGTTTCAGCGGCTGGAAGAATTGTTTTTACAAACCAATCTGTCTCGGTACTATGTTATAAAAAAAATTTTCTTTGTGACAACACCGTCCTTCTGTCTCACCATGTTGGGTAAAACCGGTGATGCTGTATACAGTCAGCTTTTAAATGCCGATACTATTTTCTTGCTGGATAGTATTCCGCCGCAGTCTGCGGCACCGGAAAAGACGGAAGAGATTCATAAGGCAAGGCGGCTTTTAAAGACTATTTGTCCGGAGACACATAGTGTAAATGTATCGCATATATCTCTGGATAATGCAGCGTCCATATATAAAGGCGCATCCCGGCCTTCAGGTATTCTTTTTATGGGATTGGCATTGCTTATGACGGTTCTGTATGGCTTTTTTGCCGTATCGGCAGATCCGGCTTATGCGGCTATACGCGTAGTGCTTACCTTTTGGATGGCGACTGTTTTGCAAGCCTTCCCTTTTTTGCTGCTGGGAATTTTGTGTTCATCTGCTTTGCAGCTGTTTATATCTCCGGCATGTATAGAGCGATATTTATCAGGAAGCCTTGTCAAAGGGATGGCGTACGCGCTTGCCGGAGGCTTTGTATTTCCTGTTTGTGATTGTGCGGCAATCCCTGTATTTAGAGGACTGATAGGCCGTCGGGTGCCGATCCCCGCGGCTATGCTGTTTATGCTGGCTGGGCCTATTGTAAATCCGGTTGTGATATTATCTACGTACTATGCTTTTGCAGGTAATTGGGAAGTGGTCATTGGAAGGGTGGTACTGGGGACGATAGCTGCAATTGGCATTAGTCTTACCTTCAAAAATTATCATGGCCTGGAAGAATTGACCGCATCCGGACAGCTTCCTATTAATTTATGCGGCTATACTGCTTTTCCCGCGGTATCAGAAAAAAATGTTTATGGCAAAGCGCTTCGCTTTTTGATTCATTCACAGCGGGAATTTTTCCGCATGGCGCCATATGTCCTATTAGGGGCATTGCTGGCTTCTCTCTTTCAAATTTATGGCGGCTCAATTTTGCAGTTTTATTCTTTGCAAAGCAACCTGTTTGCTGCGATTGAGCTTATGATCGTTTTTGCTTTTTTTATATCTCTTTGTTCCACGGCAGACGCGGTTATTGCTAAAAATTTAAGCTCGCATATCCTTATGCCGGGGATTATGGCTTTTCTTTTGTTCGGTCCCATGATGGATTTAAAAAATTTCCTGTTGCTGTCTTCACTATTTCCCCGGGAATTTGTGTATCGTTTAGTTGTGACCATTATCATTGCCTGCTGTATTGCGGCATTTATTTTTGCTGTTGTGACGGGAAGCGTTGGTGTATAATGAAGATAAATTTACAAGCTGTATGGGAAGGTATTATTTCACTGCTGACCGGTGGGGTATTGGCCGGCTTGGTTGTGACAGGAAGATATTTATCTTTAGTAGTACCCAGAATGAAGCTGTTTATTTGTTTGGCGGCAGTTATTTTTATCCTTTGGGGAATTGCCAGTTTGATTCAAGTCAAACGGCCTGTATATCGACTTGCATACGCTCACTGTCTGGCACTGTTTATACCGGTGCTGCTGCTTTTCAGCCCGTTACTGTTGGGCGCTGCGTATTCAGCGGACAGCCGGACAGCGTCTCAAACGATAGAGCAGCAGAATATCGATCCACGTCCTTTTGGTATTGATTTTGATACTGTAAAGGGAGATGGGATTGATGCGGCACACAAAAAAATCATGGTTACTACGGCGAATTATTATCCTCTGATTTTAAAGCTTACACAGCATATAAAGGATTATGAAGGCTATGAAGTATATATGATCGGCTTTGTCTCTTATGATGATAAAAGTCTGACGAATAATAATTTTACGCTGGCCCGGTATCTTATGGCTTGCTGCATTAATGATGTGTCTCCCTTTGGTTTGATCTGCAACTATTCAGGAGATATACACTGGAAGGAATATCAATGGCTGGCTGTAAAGGGGCAATTAGGCTATCGGGAATATCATGGACTGATTCAGCCGACCATTGCTGTAAAAGAAGTTGTTCCAGCCAAACGAGTTGCTGGATATATTTATCCATACTGACGATGAGTATATAACGTTGAGGGAGTATAATGAATGGACAGAAAATTATAAAGGGAACATTTATAGACAGGCCCAATCGATTTATCGTCCATGTCAGGGCAGACGGTAAAAATGTGACTTGCCATATGCCGAATCCGGGACGGATGTGGGAATTATTATTCCCTGATTCTGTCATGTATATACGGCAGGCCCTGCAACCGGGGCGCAAAACCGCGTATGATGTTGTCGGTATAGAAAGGGATGGCGTGCCTATTTTACTGGATACACAGTATAATAACGACACGGCGGCAATGCTGGTGGAGCAGCATCGCATTCCCGGTTGGGAAGAGTGGGAGCTGCTGCGTCGGGAAGTTACTGTCGGTGACAGCCGATTCGATTTGCTGCTGACACGCGATGAGGAACTGTTTTACGTAGAAGTCAAATCGTGTACTCTTTTCAGCAAAACTGGCGCTATGTTTCCCGATGCGGTGACAGAACGGGGCAGGAAGCATATTCTGGAATTGGCGGACATGCATGACCGGGGAATTCATACGGGAGTGCTGTTTTTGGTCCATTGGGACCGGGCGGAATGGTTTTTACCTGATTATCATACGGATCCGGCATTTGCTTCTGCCTTTTATGCCAGTGCGCCAAAGCTCGAATGGAAGGCACTGTCTCTGCGATGGGATACTACCTTTACCAAGCCGGAGCCAGTCCGGATTTTAACATATCCCGACTATATTTTAAAACGGGAAAATCATGATGGCGGTGATTATATGGTGGTGCTGGAAGTAAAGGAATCGCAGGCGCTGCGTGTTGGAGCAAAGGGCATGATGTATTTTCCTAAAGGATTCTATGTGTATGTGGGATCAGCCAGACGAAACTTAGCCGCCCGCTTGGCAAGGCATCAGCGGAAACGTAAGCGGCTGCATTGGCATATCGATTATTTGCGTCAGAAGGCTGACGTGACGGCTGTTATTCCTATCCGTACCGCTGATGATTTAGAACACCAACTAGCGGCGGCTGTCAGTGCTATTGCTCCTTGGCAGATCAAAGGTTTTGGATGTACGGATTGTGATTGCTCAGCGCATTTGTTTGGGTTTACGGATAATCCGATACACTGCCGCAACTTTATGCAGCTGGTGGAGAATTTCCGCATGAACCGGTTGCATCTTAGTGTAAAATAGTTCTCGGTAAGATATTGCAAAAAAAAGAAAAGACCTAGATAATAGATATATTGCCTAGCCAGCAAAATATATCACAACCGAAGGTCTTCTCATGGAATATATTATAGCAGAAATTATCAAAACAATAAAGGAATCCGATACCGCGATCATACGCGAAACAAAATTATTGCAGCTGTTTATGCGGATTTTCACAGAGGCACTGGTTTGTGCGTTAGAAATCATGGATACAGAATT
>NZ_LEKT01000056.1 GCF_001045675.1 Megasphaera cerevisiae DSM 20462 | reverse complement strand
CTTTTCTACCAGGTCCCACGGAATGAATGCTGCTTTCTTGATCCAACGGTTGTTCGGATCCATTTGTAATCCCAAGGGCTGATTAAAATCTTCGAAGGAAAGTTGTTTAGAAGGAGTTTTATACATGTTATATCACCTGTGTGCAAGGATTTTGAGCTGTTTTCCACCATACTCATGCACGTATTATACTACGAAACACTGATGAATACTGCAGTTATGCACACTATTGGTTTGTGCAGTTTACATTAATTAATATTGCCTTTACTTTATTTTACCATTGGGGCTTGGGCTATGTCGTATTAAATAAATTTTTAAAAAACTTTTTTTATAGATAGAGACCACTTCCACAGATCCAAACTATACTATCCATGGAAGTGATCTCTATATTTTTTATATAAACATAATTTATTTTATAGAGAAATATGTACCTGAAGAGAGGTTAAGAATTTCATCTAAAGAAAGTACAGGTTCTGATTCTAATTCTACTTTATTGGTATGAATATCTAAACGATAAATTGGAGCACATTTTTTTATATACATATCTTCAGAACCAAAGGTAATTTCTGCATATACTGGTAAATCATAAGGCAGAAAGATTTGGTATAGCTTTAATTGTGCTGCAGCTTTTGCAGAATCAATATAAAAAGGACTCTCCGGCTCATCAAATAAGAAATGATTTCCCTGAAGTTTACCACAACGATGGCAATGATTCGCCAGATAACTACACCCACGAAAATTTGAATAACCCATATGATAATGAAAATGTTGCTCCAAATACTTTAATAAACTTTCTGGAATTGGAGAAAATGCAGGCATTATATGAATTTCATTATCAAATTCAACTGATTCAGTCTCACTTTGATTAAGTAAGTTATTATCTTCGTCATAATAACTTTCGTAATCAAGGCAAAAAGAGCGTTCTACACCAAAGCAAATAACAGGAGTTTCCTGCCGACATTTATAGCAGATTTGTTTACTTTCCACAATGTATATATAATCACAAAGAAATTCTATTTCTCCATTATTAGTTTTGTTAAGAATCCATTTTAAAAACTTATAATAATCAGAACGATTCTTTACATACCAGCGTTTTATTTCAGAATTCCATTTAGCTCCTAAAGCCTTTACAGTATCTTTTTCCCCATAAGGAACATCTAAAAGCAACATATACATTCCTCCTACTTGTAGCGGCTCGGTTTGCTTGGCCGAGAAGTACTCGGAATTGTTGGCCACTAAATCCGCTTGAACTAATTGGCCGGAGCAGGGGATAAGCCCTGCCCCGCTTGGTGTTAAGCTTCAAACTCGCTCTCAATCACGACCCGTATTAGATGATCATCAATCAAACGTTGCTGTGCGCCGGATGCAGCCATTAAAGAGGCGGTGGCAACCTTGTTAATTCTTCGGGGAATGCCCCCGGTGTATTCATGAAGGACACCCAAAGCCGCAGGCGTGAAGATATCAGCAGGAGACTCCACAGCGGCCAAATGTCTTTTTACGTAATCGGTGGTTTCCGTTCTTTCCAGCGGGAGCAAGTGGAAGCGAACATCTACCCGCTGGGAAATGGCCTGATGGACCTGCAACTTTAGCGTCTCTTTCAATTCGGTCTGGCCGATCAGAATCAGAGCCAGGGCGCTGTAGGAATCCATTCGTAGGTTCAAGAGAAAACGTATTTCTTCCAGCATTTCCCTTGACAACAAATGTGCCTCGTCGACAATAATGACGGGTGTTTTCTTATCTGCGTCTGTCAAATCAGCCAGCGCTTTTTGCAGTTGCCGTTTGGCATCGCCCCGATAAAAGCGCGGCTGACATCCGAGTTGATGCAAGATTTCCCAATAAAAGTTCCGGGGTGTCAACGAGGAGTCGGAAAGATATAAAATTCGGTGGCGATTGGAATCAAGCTCCTGGGCAAATTTCCGAATCGCTGTAGTTTTTCCGGTGCCGGCATCGCCGGTAAATACTCCGAAGGCCCGCATGCGGGCAACATACTGCAGTCGACCGTGCAATTCACTGCGTCCGTCGGTTTGCATAAGTTCCGCCACTGGAATATTACGGCTAAAGGGAGTGCCTGTAAAGCTAAAGAAGGCTTCAAACACGGGTAGATACCTCCTGACGGAGGCTAAATGCGCCCAGATTTCGCCGGAACCGCCTTTGATGTTCTTGCGCGTAGGCTTTTAAAATCCTTGATTCACTGGTTACTTCCATATGTTTCAAGGTCTTTTCACCAACATGATTGCTTTCACCGATTTGGAGCGGGGTGATCAGTTTGGCTTTTTGCCCCCGATACCATAGCTGGGCAACCGATAAGTCAAAGGGGTCATATCGCAAGATGACCTTTTTGCGAAGGTATTCGATCCCGGCTTCATAGACCTGCCCTTCCAGCTTCAGACAGCCGCTTTTGTCCACAGTACGCTCGGCTTCCCATAAAAAGGCATCTTGCAGGGCTTCAAGGGTGTGAAACCGAAGCGGCGTGGTGTCCTGGGCGAAAGCTTCGGCCGGTGTTTTGCCGCCGATGGCGCTGTGGGGCTGATGATGGTAGCCCTCCGACAACCAAATCCGAAATTGTTCATTGAGCTCTTTGAGGCTCTGCGGCTTCTGAAGTGCCACTTCAGAGATAAATTGTTCCACCGTCCGGTTAAACCGTTCGACTTTGCCCTTTGATTCTGGGCTGTAGGGCTTGGTATTGAGCAGTCGAATATTCAAGCGACCACAAGCCAGCTTCAACCAGGTTGAGATAAATATTTTCCCATTATCTGCGTAGAGAGCTTTGGGACTGCCGCATTTTTGGATAGCTTTTCTCAAAACATCTTCTAAAATGGGCAGTTTTTGGTTATCGTAAAATTCAGCATGCGCCACCATTCGGGTGGCGTCGTCAATAATGACCAGCAAGTAGGTCCGAATCTTTTTGGCTGGATGTTTGGGATCGGGAATATAAGGACCATACTTGATGTCGGTCTGAAACAGGGAACATCGTCCGATACGAGCAAACCGTCGGTGACCCGCCTTTTGCGCCTGGGCTTTTAGCGCGCGTCCGGACAGTCCATTTTGCCGCAGATGCCGCTCCAATGTGGAACGAGCTACCGTGTACCCCTGCGTTTTTAGCCAATCTCGAATGAGACCGGCACTGCGCCGGGGGAGTTCTTTACGGCATTCCTCAGCCAGTGCCAGTACCTCCGGCGAGATAGCCCGGCAACTTCCTTTATCTTTGCGTTCTTTTGGTACCAAGGCGTCAAATCCGCCTTGGCGGTAAGCGGCCAGCCAACGCCGCAGCGTGCGTTCCGAAACAGATTTTTCCGATAAAAGAACCGTTTTTCGGCGGGCTTTTTCTATCCCCGGTAAATCTTCTTCCATTAAAGGTGCGATAAGACTAAATCGTTTTAGGGCTTCTTCACGTCCCCAGTCCAACTCTTTGTCTTTTTTCATCCGGTATCAACTCCTTTATTTCTGTTGATACCAGTCTACCGATTTTGCATCGGTCACCCAAGGCAAAGTGGGTGGGCCCGGGATTGAAAAAAAGATCGGCCCAACACCGTCCAGCCATCCGGGGCTTCTTCCAACAACGCGAGTGAATGTTTCAGATGGAGCAAGGGTGAGGCTACCTCGATGCCAAGCGGGATTTTTCGTTCAAACCAATTCTGGGCTAATGCTTCCAGTTTTGCCGCCAAGATTGGTAAAACCGAACGAAATTCTTTTTGCCAGCGCCGCAATGTACTTTCTTCTGCTCCACAAGAGACACCGTTGACCGCCGCACCGTTTTCCAGAGTAGCTAGAGAATCTTCAATGTCTTGTGCGCAGTAATGTTTATGCGGCAGCATGCATTCCAAAAGTATGGTGAAATTGCTACGGCACCTTGCGCGACAAATGCCGCGCCTTACCTCATACCAGCACGGTTCTCCTTGCCGAATCACATGGCGCTTTCGCCAGCCATTTCCGCTAGCCGGGCCGTGACAATATGGGCACTGAATTTCCTCTTGCGAAGATAGGTTCTGCTGTGGTAAACTCAAGATGTTTTTGGGAGTCCCGCAGTGCAACCACGTCTTTGGTCGGAGGGGGTTGTCTGTTGGGACTTTTTCCTTTGCTCATTTTTCCTGAGCATATTCCAATTGGCCACTGTTGTAAAGCTTTTTTAGGACACCTGCTTCGGGCTGAAACACTCCTACTTAGTAAAATCAATATCCTACGTAACAAGACTTTGAAAATTTGTTAATCATGATTTCATGATAATTTCACCTGTCTCTTTATCAATATTTACTGTAAATCTACAATGCGGATAATTGTCACAGCCCCAAAACTCTCCGTATCTCCCCATACGCTCTACAAGTTTCCCTCCACAATTGGGGCAAATTCTCTTTGAAAAACAATCATATCTTTCATCGTCAGCTTTATTCATATAAAACAGCTTTCGCTCTTCCATATTTTTTCGAAAATCTTCCATCTCCGCTATCCCAGCTTCTGCTGAGCAAAAAATCTTATCTTCTGCTGCAGAGATACAAAATTCACACCCACAACAATCATCTATAAAATTAGCATATGGCTTGCCATGCCATTTCCGTCTGCTCATTGGACAATAATCTACATGTTCAGTATATCCACGAGAAATAATTGGCATAGGCTTAGCTACGCTTATAAACTTTTGTAGACATTCTTTTTCAAAGCTATTGTAAATCCATTTTTTCTGTTCTGAATCTTCGAAGATAATTTTTTCCAAATCCTCTTTTTCTAAACTTTGCTTATAAGCACTTAAGTCTATTTCTATTGTTGATATTCCACTATTTTTTATTTTCAATGTCTTATCTGTATCAACAGCATGTGTAACATAAATTTCTACATATATTTTTTTCTGATCACTAATCAAAACAACATCTGGAATAATACTTTCCTGCCGCTGCTCTAAAAGCACTTGATCAACCTTGATTTCCTTTGCTTTCGAAAGCAATATTCTTTCCCTACCGCTTCCTGGAAAATTAAGATAAACAGCTGGAATCATAATTTTTTTATGTTCCATTATCATTTGTTTTGCTGCTAAATGCAATGATGTTTCATATCCATATTTACATTCTTCTGAGTCATAATGTGCAAAATGATGCATCATAACTTTTCCTTTTTTGGCGATCAATTTTCCATTACAAGCCGGACAGAAACATTCACATTTTAACCCATTAGAAACATTTGATATATGTACCAGATTTCCATTATGTAGAGCATAAATCATATGAAACTGTTTTACGAACATATTTACAGATTCCTTTCCTATTTTTATAAATTATTCAATATAATTTTCTATGTTCAATATAATCACTTCCTAAATCTTTTTACTGTAATATTATACCACCATAAAACATTTAATTTTTATACAAACTAAAAAGATCTGTCACATTAAATGCGACAGATCCTTTTAGTTTGTATAAAACGTTAATCAGATAGATCTTTCCCGTTCATGTTCCTGATTACGCATATTTGCTTTAGATTCAACGCGCAAAAGCACTTTTCTTGGTTTTTTAATACTAATTTTATTATCAAAACCCTTATCCTGAATGGATGGCAATCTTTTTCCCTTCACTAGCTCAGGTACACGCTGAACCACCTGCTGCTCTACTGTTTGGTTTTCTTCCTGTGTTCCTCTTTCTGCAGCTTGACGTTTCTTTTCCAGTGGTGAAAGATTTAAAATGCTTTCTTTCTTCAACTGCAAATATTGAATACCTTTATCAAAAATGGAAGAAGTTTTTTGAACAGCCTGATCTACCATGCTATAGGCCTTATCTCGAACTGCAGTTTTTATTTTATCTGGCATTTCCTGAATGCCAGTATAAACCTGCTTTACCTGCTCGCGCGCCTCTTTCCATAAAGCAGCCGCAATAACTGGCTTTTGCCAATGAATATCTTCACACAGATTTTCTATATCAGAAACAAACTTTTTGCCATTCACCATTAAATTCTGCAGATTTTCTGGCGAACTGCCTCTTGTCTGCATCTGCTCAATAATATTCTTGATTTGTTTCATTTCCATCTGAACTTGTCGTTCACGTTCCACAAGTTTTTCATATTCCGTTTGTAGAAAAATACTGGCTTGCTGAAAGGAATCTACCGTTTTATTCGACGCAGCCATAATATCTTGCTCAGAACTTGTTTTCTTCTGTATCGCCCGTAAATTCTGGAGATTTTCCTTAATAGCCTCATGTTTTGGTTCATACTCTAGCCACGTTTTCGGCGATGGTACATACTCCTGCTCTGCCTGCGAAAACTGATCCATCTTTTCATACAAATTCTCAGAGGCCTTACCAATATCACGGCGCACGGGTTCCGGGGATTTATCCACCGTAGCCTGTACGCTTTTTTCCATATCGTGTTTTAGCCGACTAGCAAGGTTGCCATAATTTTGTGCATCAGCTTCATCAATTATTTGCCATAAATCTTTTTCCATATTAATTTTCTCCCTCCAAATTCCAAAGGTGTCCATTATAGACCCCCTTCCCTTTGTATCATCGTGCCATTTCTGCCTGCTTGGATTTATCCTTTATCGAAACTTGCAATTTTTGCTTACGTTGCTGCCGATTTTTCTTCGCCATTGCCCGATCTGCGATCTCCTGAAATGGCGATACCTTTGCCGGTTCCTTGACTTCTTTACTAAGAATCGGTACTTCATTGACACTTTCCAGCATTTTGGGCGTTACTTGTTCAAGACCTTTCAAAAGCATGTTCTTCTCAATGTAATTGGCCATTTCTTGTGCTTTGGAAGCTGCCCGATACAATTCATTGGGATCATCTTTTAAAACTTTGGCCCAAGACTGCAAATATGCAGCATGATTCTCATAATGCTTTTCATCAAATTTGATTCCATACTGCTGCTGCAAAAACGTTGAGGCAAGCTCTGCCCGCAGTTCTTCCTTCGCATATTCACTTTTTTCAAAATTGAACATATCCCGGTTCATCCGAGTAGAATGTCCGGTACTATGGGCAATTTCATGAGCACAAGTCGCATAAAAGCCATCCAGCGTCTTAAATTTTTCTCGCGGTAATACATGGATTTCATCTGTCGTAGAGCTATAAAAATTCCGATTGCTCTGATCAAAGAAAATTTTTGCCTCACTGTTTTTCAGCATGTTTTCCATATATCTATTTTTCTCATTTTCATCAATGGTCAACGGATGCTCTGGCAGAACCCCTTCCATTTGCTGTGCATTGAATACTGTATAGAATTTAACCAAGGGATGATCCAATTCTTTCAATTTTTTCTCTTCTTCGCCTGTCTCTGGATTTAATTCTTTGACTGTGACTGACTTCGCCCACCATTCAATATGAGTGCCCTTTTCACCTTTCTTGACCTGCCAGCCTTTTTCTTGCGCCTGTTTATAGGTGCACCAACGACTATCCGTGTAACCTTTATCCTTTGCTGCAATCATCAGTCTCATACGATTAAGCCCACGATAGGATGCACCAAGCGCCATATTATGAGCAGGCCTGCCAAAGTGTTCAGAATCCCAAAAGAACGGCTTCCCTGCCTCCATGTCTTTTATTACTTTTTCCACAAGAGCATTCCGCTGCTCCTGCACATGCTCTGGTAACGGCATATCTTCATCCCCTAACGTTTCGCATTTTCTTCATCGGATTCCTGAGCCAATTCTGCTTGTTCTTCCTCGGTCAGTACCTGTTCATTTAATTCCATCCCATAATCTTCCGCAGTTTTTTCCGCCTTCATCGCACTTCACCTCCTGCTTTTGGTATCTTTTTCATCACAATTTCGACCTTTTCCTCATCAAATTTGAGACTCAAAATATAGGCATTATCATACCAAATAAGCTCGTTATCCTTGAATACGCCTCGATTGGTCGATATAAGTTTCCTGCCGTTTTCAATAAATTCCACCCTCATTCAATCCACATCCTTGACCAGCACATTGATTTTCCCCATAAAAAATTATTACAAACCGAATCGGGTGTCCATTATGGACCCCAATCAAATCGACGTATTCTAAGAAACAGGAGCAAAGTTGGTACTTTTTATACGATACTGCTGTGATACCCCAAGATTAAATTTGCCGATAGCCAGGCAGGTGTCCATTATGGACACCTACTTTTGACATTTACACCATACTTTTTTCATCCTGCTCTTTTTTTAATTTTGCAAGAAAGGCATGAAACGGACTATTCTCAGGAAGTTCAAATTGTTTGGCTTCTTCTTCCGCCTCTCGCTCCAGCTCAGCAATTTGCTGCCGTTCTATTTCTGCTGCCTTCTCTCGCATGGCAGCCTTCTTTTCTTCCTGAAGCTGCTTAAACGCAGCTGGAACATCGACATATCCCTCCCGTAAAGCCATATGGAGCCAACCAGCAGGATTGTTTATCTTTCCCTTCTGCAAGGCCTTTTTAAGAAGTTCAAATTGTTGTTCAACTGCAACAAGACCGTATTCAGCAATAAATTTCTTTGCAGTAGCAAGCGCAATACCATAACTTGGCATTAACAAAAATAAGCTTTCCAATGAATCTTTTATATTAACCATATTTTTAGCAACAGCAAGTTCCTCACTTCTGTTTGTTGTTGTTTTTTCTGAGAATTCTCTGTTGTTATTCTCTGGTATTGGTGAGGACAGATTGTCTGATTCCATAGGGACAAAATGACCGGATGGATCTGGACAACTTGTCCCTATGAAACTACCATTTTGGGTATTTTGCACCGAAGAATTCGGCAAGCCTTGATTTTCCTCATAAGGACAATTTGTCCCTATGGACTGGTCACCAACGGCAGCATCTCCCACAGTATCCGTGAGCCCTTGATTTTCCTCATGTGGACATTTTGTCCCTATGGACTGGTCACCAACAGCAGCATCGCCCATAGTACCTGCGAACCCTTGATTTTCTTCATGTGGACATTTTGTCCCTATGGACTGGTCACTAACGGCAGCATCATTTTCTCCTAATACATCTGGCTCTGATTCTTCATGATTTTCCGTTTCCGGCTCCTCCTTTTCTAGCCGTTCCAATGCACCATAGTCAATCGTGTACCACTTTGTACGATCATAGCCTTTTTGATTGTAGTTGCCGGAGACAACCAATTTTTGTTTTTCTAAATTTGAAATCGTCCGTGATAAAGTCTTCTGCGACCAAAAGGGAAATTGCTTTGACCAGTCTGCCATCGTGTTATACACCCATTGCCGACCATCGATAATATTTTTACTGCGATCTACCCAATAGTGCAGCTGCTGTATAAAAAGCGCTTCATTCAAGCCGATTTTTACTGCAAGGCTGGGAAGGCACATCAACGGGACTTCATTAATCAATAATTTACTCATTTTCTTCTCTCTCCCAACTGCAGATCTTTATTTATTCATAGTATTTGTGGCTTGAAAGCTTTTCGAATGCTCACAGGGCCGATCACAATCATTACAACACGCTTCGCATTCATCAGAACAACCAACGCCGTCTAAATAAGCCAAGACATCTTTTATTACCTTGACACGTGCCTGCCATTCCTGACACTCTTCTTCTGTTTTCTCATGAGTTTCTATAGAAAGCCGTTGTTCAGCGTCTTTTAGTTTTTCAGCAATTTCTTGCTGAAGCCACATTTTCGCAGAAAAATCTTTATCTGTCATTTCTTGATTTTGTATAGGCGGCATATCATTAAGCACATTTCCCCCGTAATTCACGCCGTCATTTTCATCCAGCTCCGTTTTCTGCTCTTGATCGAAGAGTTTTGTCTGCCCCTCATCCTCTAGTTCACATTCTGCCGGACTCTCTTTTACAACAGGAGTAAAGTCTTTTTTAGGCGCAAAGACTACTTTTTTCTTTTCTTCTTTTACGGCCTGCACCGTAATTTCTTCGCCCCGGTCCTTAATCGCTTCAACTACCGAATTTTGCTCTTCTGTATCCATGCTTGCCAGTTCTGCTGCAGCCGTAGCCGTAATATTACCGGCATCAACCTCGACCTTAACTTCCTCCGATACCTTTCGAATCGCTTCTTTACGCTGCAAAGAAGTTTCTGAAATACCAAGGATATTGGCAAAATAAGGACGAAACTTACCGTCAATATTCCCGGCTGCCTTCTGATAATCATAAAGTTTTTTAATGATTGGCTTAATCAGTGCAATTTCATCCGCTTCCTGTGAAGGTGTCAAATTTCTGCGCTGCCCTTTATTCGGAAACACGATATTCAACGTTTCCATTTCGTCATCCGTTATAGCATCCTCAAAATCATTGATGATTTCCCGTGTAATGGTCGGAACCATTGGATTATCTATCATGCCTTGTTCCAAACGATATATCTGTGCTAAGCGGCGACGATGGCCGCTGGTAATCATAAATCGGCCATCCTCCATCGTCTTTAAAATAATTGGCTCTATATTATGGGTAAGCTGGATCATCATCGCCAAATCTTCAATATTATCCAGACTATACTTTTCATTCTTAGGATTCGGCACCAGTTCATGAACGTCTCGCATGATGATTTCTTCCGTAGTCTTAAGGTCATTACTGCTGCCCTGTCCCGGCTGAGAATTTTTATTTAAAAGCTTTGCAATTAAGCTTGCTGACTGTTTTTTCATGGTTTCATTCCCCCGCTAAAAGTTCTTTTAAAAATTGCACAAGATCCCGTGCAAAACCACAATTAGGCGAATACTCAAAAATAGATTTTCTTTCTTCTGCCGATGCTTCCAGCTTATCTTTCGTGTAACGAATTCTCGCTCTAAATAAGGGAAACTGACTTTCTAATAGCTCAATACAGCGGAACCCATGCGGGGTAGAAGAAAATTTATTGAGAAGGCAGCCACGAAACCGCAGGGCAGGATTATATTCCTTAATTGCTTCTATATAGTCGGCCATCTGAGAAACACCACGAATCCCATAAATATCCGGTGTCGTCACAATGATGACTTCATCACTGGCTACTAAGGCATTGATAACGGAAGCATTAATTGTCGGAGGGTTATCGATAAGACATACATCGTAATTTGCGGCAACCCTTTCCAAAGACTCTTTTAAAATGGTCTGCTGCACAATTTCTTCATCTTTTATGACAGCCACATTGGCATCCAGTAAAGCGGCACCACTGGCAACAATGTCAATATTCGGATAGCGCGTAGGCTGGATAACATCTTGAATATCTGCCTTGCCTAACAGGATATCTGCTAAAGATTTTTTCGGATCTGCATCAAAGAACTGTGAATCATTCCCCTGATCGTCATTATCTATAACCAGCACTCTTAAATCGCAGCTTGCTGCTATGGCATACGCCATATTAACGGTAATCGTTGTTTTGCCAACGCCGCCTTTTTTGTTGATGAACGAAAATGTTTTCATAAATTTTCAAGTCCTCTCGCTTAACTTTTCTATACAAATCAAGCGAAAATCTGCTATAATAAATCTTAAGAAACGGAATTTGTTTATAACAAATTTTCACGAGAGCACTATCAGTTAGCCGCTGATAGTGCTTTTTTCATACCTATTTTCATCTGCCCTTGATCCTTACTAAAGCACCTTCCAGTTTCATATCTGGCCGTGCCGTAAAATAATAATTGCCACTATGTTCAATAGACGTGGGAAGCCAAGTCATCCATTCTTCTTCATCTGAGAAATACGGTGCATAAACTTCACAACTACTACCACACGTGAATTCAATGTCTGTGCCTTCCATTTCGAACCTACCGGCTGCATTTCGAACTAAGCGCCCTGTTTTTCCTACAGCTGCATACATTCGCTTTAAGCGCCAATCACTTTCATCGAAACAATTGCCGCCTAATCCTAATAAATGCTTCACATAGGTTCTCTCCTCTTCTGTTGCTTTTTCCGGATTAAATTCGTTTTGAATCCATGCTAAATCATCAACAAGTTCCTGAATTATTGGAGCAGCCTCTCTAAGTCGTTCAATCATACCTTGTTTCAACACTTCTATTTCCTCCTTTTGTAAATAAAAAAGACGCCCAATACGAATATTGAACGTCTAATAATAAACTCATTATTTTATTGTAGAATCAAAATCTCTTGACTGATCAAATAAGCAATTTATTGTGTCTACTCATACTAGGTTGATAACTACCGAGACATTGATGTAGTCCTTAACTACCTTTTTACGCTCAAAACCATCCTTTTTTACAAAGACGCAATGGCGGTAGAAGTACCGGAAATTAAGGATTTCTACATAGTACGGCGTTGTATCAACGCTACACACTCGACGTGATGGGTCCTCGAAAACATGTCCACTGGCTGCACTTTTACCATCTTATACCCATGCTGATCCATATAGGCTAGGTCTCTTGCCAGTGTTGCAGGGTTACAGGATATGTAGACGACCCGATTGGGTTTGGTTCTGGCGATGGCATGGAGGACTTTTTCATCGCAGCCGGCTCTGGGGGGATCAAGGACTACGACGTCGGGATGGATGCCGTTTTGGATGAGTTCAGGAAGGGTATAGGCGGCGTCACCGAGAATGAATTCAGCATTATAGATATGGTTGTCTCTGGCGTTTTGGATGGCGTCTTTAATAGCCGGGGCTACGATTTCTATGCCATAGACTTGTTTTGCTTTTTGCGCCAGGAAAAGCGTGATCGTACCGGTACCGCAATAGACGTCGACTACGATTTCATTTCCCTGGAGCCCGGCAAATTCCAGGGCCGTTTCATAGAGGCGCTGGGCTTGTTCGCTGTTGACCTGAAAGAAGGATTGGGCGGAGATATTGAAGGTCAGGGGACCGATGGAGTCGTGAATTGTTGGCGCGCCGAAAACAACCCTTGTTTTCGGTCCGAGGATGACATTGGTGTGGCGCGTATTGACGTTTTGCACGACGCTTTTAAGTCCCGGCAGGGCGCTGCGGAGCATGCGCACCAGATCCTTCATATGGGGTACCATGACACCGGCCGTCACCAGACAGACCATGATTTCTCCCGTATGGACGCCGACTCGTCCCATGATATGACGGACGATGCCCGTACGCTTATCTTCATCATATGCGGGAATTTTGTACTCTTTCATCCACTGGCGGACAATAGCTGCGATCTGGTTATTGGCATCCTTTTGAATGGCACAGGAGGTCACGTCAATGACTTGATGTGTCGCTGCCGCAAAACAGCCGATTGCCAATTTTCCCTTGCCGGCGGAAGCGACAGGAAATTGCATTTTATTGCGGTATGCCCAAGGGCTGGCTGACCCCAATGCGGGCAGAGCCTTCACATCCGGCAAATGACCGATTCGTTCCAACGCATCCTGTACCTGCTGCCGTTTTTCTTTCAGTTCCCCGTCATAGCTGAGGTGCTGGAGCTGACAGCCGCCGCAGCAGTCATAGACGGGGCAGAGAGGCTGCACCCGGTCCGGTGATGGTTTAGTGATTTCTGTCAGTACCGCGCCTGCATATTGTTTTTTTACCAGCGTAACGCGGGCTTGCACTGTTTCTCCCGGCAGTGCCAAGGGAACAAATACCGTAAAATTCTCATATCGTCCCACGCCTTCTCCATTGGATCCGAGACGCAGTATATCTATCGTATAGGTTTTCCCTTTTTGTACGGGAATGGGCCTGTTTGGAATCATGAAATCTATCCTTTCGAGGTAAGAGCTAGTAGTTGGTAGTTAGTGGCTGGTCGTTGGTGGCTGGTCGTTCGTAAAACGGGCTCGATACATCGAGCGCCCTACGCGCTATCAGATAGAGAGATTCACAATCCACCAATTACCAAGCACTACCTACTACCTACTAACCACTAATTACTAATTACTAAAAAATCATTTCACTGACAACCGGTTCCATCTGCGCGGCCTGGGACGGCGTCACGATGATATGACCGGCTATTTTTTGGGCGATGGCGGTCATATCGGCATCGGCCTTGCCATAGATCGTAAACAGCGGCTCGCCCGGACGCACTTCGTCATACAGTTCTTTAAAGAGACGGATTCCCACCATCGGATCAATGGCATCTTCCTTGCGGGCCCGGCCGGCGCCCATGGACATGGCAATATCACCGAGAGCTCGTCCATGAATTTCCGTAATACATCCTACATCCGTGCAGACTGCCGTAAATACCTGACTTGCCTTTGTCAGGGGCCGTTTGCCGATCCACGCGGTACTGCCGCCCTGGGCTTTGACAAATTCCGCAAACTTGGCTAAGCCTCTTCCCGAGCGGACCAGTTCTTCTATCTTTTTCCGGCCTTCCGCTTCGTCAGCAGCCTTGCCCCCGACGATGAGCATCTGTGCCCCAATGGCGCTGACGACTTCCATGAGACGGCGGCCGCCTTTTCCGGCCAGGGCCTCCACCGCTTCATCTATCTCCAGGCTGTTGCCGATAGCGGTTCCCAAGGGAGCTTCCATAGACGTAACAACAGCCCGTGTAGGACGCCCTGCTAATGTTCCGATTTCCACCATAGTGTGTGCCAAGCGGCGCGCATTTTCCTTAGTTTTCATAAACGCACCATCACCGTATTTCACATCAAGTACGATGGCATCGGCACCCGCAGCAATTTTTTTGCTCATAATGGAGCTGGCAATGAGGGGCATACTTTCCACCGTGCCTGTCGCATCCCGCAGCGCATAGAGTAGTTTATCCGCCGCCGCGATTTCCGCCGACTGCCCGATAACGGCGATGCCGATGCTGCGCACCTGCCGGAGAAACTGCTGTTCAGATAGTTCGATATGAAATCCCGGAATGGATTCCAGCTTATCTACGGTGCCGCCGGTAAATCCCAGACCGCGGCCGCTCATTTTAGCTACAGGAACCCCGGCAGCGGCAACGAGAGGCGCAACGATAAGCGTCGTCGTGTCGGCAATACCGCCTGTACTGTGCTTATCCACTTTGATACCGGGAATAGATGACAAATCCACCAGGTCCCCGGAATGGGCCATGGCCATGGTCAGATCCGTAGTTTCCCGGGCATTCATGCCGCGCAGAAAAACCGCCATCAGCCATGCCGCCGCTTGATAGTCGGCTATTGTTCCATTCGTATAGTCCTGAATAAACCGATCTATTTCTATTTTTGTCAGAATATTTCCATCCCGTTTATGTTCAATACATTCTACAGGCCACATGCTATCACCTCAGCTCTGATAAAAAGGAAGTTCCTTCCGCAAGGCGGCCGGCCCGGAAATTATCCATAATCGTCTGACCCAGATCAGCATACGTCTGGCGTACACCTAAATCAACAGCCTCCCGCAGTCCCGGGCTATACAGCAGCAATGGCACCCGTTCCCGCGTATGATCCGTACCGTGCCACGTCGGATCGTTACCGTGATCTGCCGTAATGATGAGAAGTTCATCTTCCTGCATCAGAGAAAGGAAGGTTCCCAAGGCGGTATCAAAAGTTTCAATGCATTGGGCATATCCTGGTACATTGCGGCGATGACCGTACTGACTGTCGAAATCGACAAAATTTGCCATTAGGAGACCTGATTGATGACGATGCGCCAGCAGCTGCTTCGTCAATTCGGCCATATCTTCCGTATTATTGGCTGTGTGGTATGATTCTGTCAAGCCAATGTGAGCATAAATATCACCTATTTTACCGACACCGACGACACACAGCCCTTTTTCGGTCAAATATTCAAAGACCATCTTCCGCTTAGGCATGCGGCTGTAATCACGGCGGTCGCCGGTCCGGACAAAGGCTCCCGGCGTACCGACGAAAGGCCGGGCAATGACGCGTCCCACTTCATAGTCACCTACACATACTTCATGGCGCGTAATATCACATATTCGATATAATTTTTTCAGAGGGATCACATCTGTATGGGCCGCTATCTGGAAAACACTGTCCGCCGAGGTATATACAATAGGCGCTTTCGTACGAAAATGTTCCTGCCCCAGGCGTTCAATAATTTCTGTTCCGGAGGCAACCTCATTGCCGATATAAGAGCAGCCCGTTTTTTCCGTAAAGGACTGCAATACGTCCTGGGGAAATGCGTTAGGAAATACGGGAAAAGGTGTTTCTACCGGATTACCCATAAATTCCCAATGACCGCTCGTCGTATCCTTTCCGGCAGATATTTCCTGCATAAGTCCATATGATCCAACAACCTCTGTTTCGACAGCATGAATCTGCGCTACCTGTCCCAGACCCAGACGACGCAGGTTCGGCGCAGCCAGCCCGCCTGGAACGTGACTATCAATATGGCCCAGCGTATTGGCTCCGGTATCACCGAAGGCCGCGGCATCCGGCGCATTTCCGGCGCCGACGCTATCCATGACAATGACAACGACACGATTGAACTTCATCATAATCCCTCCTTTAATGGGCTTTATATACCGGCCAAATACCGACGCGATTTTTCAAAGGCGGCAATGGTTTTGGCATCTACAATCTCATTATTGGCAATCAATTCTTCCATTTCCTTTGGTGTGTATCGTTCAATATTCATAAACTCATCATCATCCAAATGTTGAGCACCTTTGTGCAGCTGTCTGGCCAAATACAGATAAATCCGTTCATTGCAAAATCCTGGTGACGTATACACATATCCCAACGGAAGGATTTCACCGGCCGTAACGCCGGCTTCTTCCTCCAGTTCCCTAGCCGCGCAGATATCCGGTGATTCCCCGTTGTGCTCTATCTTGCCTGCCGGCACCTCCAGCATAGGCTGTGTTGCCGCATAGCGATACTGGCGAACCAGAATGATCCTACCGTCATCGGCTACGGGTAAAATCGCACAAGCGCCGAAATGCCATACAGCTTCACGGACAGCCAGTTTATCGCTGTCATTAATGCGTACGGTATCGACGGTGACATGAAGCACCTTACCCTTCATAATTTCCTTACGTGAAACCATTTTTTCTGTACTGATGCTCATCGCATAGCCTCCTATTTCCGGACCTGCAGTCCATATACGAAAAGGACGCCGCAAGGCAGAGTCCATACCCTGCCGCCGGCGCCCCACATATCTTATTTTTTCCCTGTGCTGCCAATACCGCCTGTACGGATTTCCGCAGCCGCATCGTCATGGACAGTCAGATATTTCATAAACACTCCTTGTCCGATACGTTCACCTTTTTCAATGGTATATGCGGCATCATTGGTATTAAAATAGGCAATCATAATATGGCCTTCATTATCAGTATTATTATAGTAATCGCTGTCTACGATTCCCGTGCCGTTAGCCAGCATAAGTCCTTTTTTAAAAGCCAGACTGGACCGGATAAAAACAGATAAGTACTCGTCCGTTTCCATAAATGCTTTTAGTCCTGTCGGCACAACAGTCACAACATGGGGCTTCAGCACCACTGTCTCCGCCGCCTCCAGATCATAGCCGGCGCTGCCGGCTGTTTTCCGGATGGGAAGACGGATATCTGCATGGGCGTAGGCTGTTACGATTTCAAATCCTCTTCCTGCCATCACGAGCCTACCTTCTCTGGCCGTCGCGGGGGCCGCGGTTGCCGCGCGGTCCGCCATGACCTCCACTGCTGCGGCGGGGCGGTTCGTCACCACCACCCAAAACAGCCTTGCGAGACAAGTTGACACGACCCTGCCCGTCGATTTCCACACATTTTACCATGATTTCATCGCCCACATTGACGACGTCCTCTACCTTTTCCACTCGTTCCAGCGCAAGCTGGGAAATATGGACCAAGCCTTCCTTACCCGGCAGAACTTCTACGAATGCCCCAAAATTCATAAGGCGTGTGACCTTACCTACATATGTTTGGCCTACTTCCACGTCTTTCGTCAAGTTTTCGATCCATTCCTTCGCTTTGTCTCCGCCAGCGGCTTCCACAGAAGCAATATATACGAGGCCCGAATCATCAATATCTATTTTAGCCCCAGTTTCCTCGGTAATCTGCTTGATCATTTTGCCGCCCGGCCCAATGACGTCGCGGATCTTATCAGGGTGTATCTGCATAGAAATAATGCGAGGCGCATACTGGGACAATTCCTTCCGCGGTTCACTGATGGCCTGAAGCATTTTTCCCATGATATGAATACGCCCTTCATGAGCCTGTTTCAGCGCCTGCGACAAGATATCCCGGCTGAGTCCTTTGATCTTGATATCCATTTGGATCGCAGTGACACCCTTCATCGTACCGGCTACCTTAAAATCCATATCCCCGAGAGCATCTTCCATCCCCTGAATATCCGTCAAAATCGTAAAGTCTTCACCCTTCGTGACAAGACCCATCGCCACGCCGGCAACAGGGGCCTGCAAAGGCACACCGGCATCCATCAATGCCAGCGTACTGCCGCATACACTCCCCATGGAGCTGGAACCATTGGATTCCAATACTTCCGAAACCACGCGGATTGCGTACGGAAATTCTTCTTCACTGGGCAGTACCTGCGTCAACGCCCGTTCAGCCAGCTTGCCATGACCAATTTCACGACGTCCCGGCCCACGGGACGATTTCGTTTCGCCAACGCAGAAGGAAGGAAAATTATAATGATGCATATAACGGCGGTCCGTTTCAAGACCCACTCCGTCGACATGCTGGGCTTCTGAAAGCGGCGCCAGTGTCGCAAAGCTTAAAATCTGCGTCTGTCCGCGCGTAAAGAGTCCGGTACCATGCGTCCGTTTAAATAATCCCACTTCACAGCTTACAGGACGCACTTCATTGACACGACGGCCGTCAGGACGAATTTTATCGACAGCTATCATGTGGCGAACGATTTCTTTGATCATCTTCTGGACAATGCCCACAATAACGATACGGTCATCCGGATAAATTCCATCGAAATGTTCATAAATATCGGCTTCCACAGCATCCATCTTTTCTTCCCGTTCTACCTTTTCCGGAGTGAAAACAGCCGTTTTCATCGCATCTTCTCCATAGGCATGAACAGCTTCCACAATATCTGCCGGTGCTTCTTTTTCAATAAATTCCTGTTTTGTCGTGCTGATCTTATCAAGGAAATCAAGCTGGAATTCGACAACTTTTTTAATTTCTTCATGTGCAACCATAATAGCGTCGAGAATATCTGCTTCCGGTACTTGTTCAGCGCCGCCTTCTACCATGAGAATCGCGTCCTTTGTACCTGCAACAACGATATCCATTTCACTTTTTTCGCTTTGCGCTACCGTCGGATTAATAACAAATTGTCCATCAACACGGCCTACACGTACACCGGCAATCGGTCCGGCAAAAGGAATATGGGACATGCATAACGATACAGATGCCCCGATCATTGCCGCGATTTCCGGCGCATTGTCATGATCCACACAAAAATCGTACGCTACTACATGTACATCATGACGGTATGTTTTCGGGAACAGCGGACGTATCGGGCGGTCAATGAGCCGCGCAAAGAGCGTCGCCGATTCAGGAGGTCTGCCTTCCCGTTTAATAAATCCTCCCGGGATTTTCCCGACCGAATACATTTTTTCTTCATAATCGACAGTAAGAGGGAAAAAATCCGCGTCTTCGCGCGCATCCTTTGAACCTGTTGCGGTCACAAAAACCGCCGTATCACCATACCGTACCAAAGCCGCACCACTTGCCTGCTTTGCCAGCTTCCCCACTTCAATGACGAGGGGCCGACCGGCAAACTCCATTTGGAATTTCTGTTCTTCCATTCCGTTACCTCCTTATATTTCACAGGTGTCAGGCACTAGCGTACAGGCCGCTCCCGCAGCAATAGTTTGCCGGGCCTGCATGATACTACCTGCCACCCTGTGTTTTCCTTAAAAAAGAGGCTGATGCGTCCACATCAGCCTCACAGTGTGCAATATTATTTACGCAGGTTCAGTTTTTCGAGAATCGCACGGTACCGTTCCAGATTGTGTTTCTGCAAATACCCGAGCAAATTCCGGCGCTGACCAACCAACTTCAAAAGACCGCGGCGTGATGCATGATCTTTTTTGTGGCTGCGCAAATGTTCTGTCAAATAGATAATACGGCTCGTAAGAAGCGCGATCTGTACTTCCGGAGAACCCGTGTCAGTTTCGTTTGCACCAAATTTAGCAATAATTTCTTTCTTTTCTTCTACATTTAACATTTTTTCTTCCTCCATAAAAATAAATTTATTCGCAAAGCGCTAAGTGAACGTCGGAGTCTTCGAAACACTGAGCACCCGTACGACATAAATATTATACTATAGTCAGTGACTGGTGTAAAGTTTTTTACTGTGAATCTTTTGATAAATCAAAGCAAATTCATTGAATCCGCGAAGGATGCGACGGCATGGGTATGGCATTTGGAACGGTGGGGAAAATTTCAATCCACGCATCCCGTGAAGGATGCGACACTAGCACCCCCCGGTAAGAGCATGGTATACTCCCATTTCAATCCACGCATCCCGTGAAGGATGCGACATACGTTTTTCAATAAGCGGTAAAATGCGCTCATATTTCAATCCACGCATCCCGTGAAGGATGCGACGTATCATCTGGGGCCATCCAGCTACGGATTAATTTATTTCAATCCACGCATCCCGTGAAGGATGCGACGTTTCCTATTGGGTAACTTGGTCCTATGTCAATATTTAGTACAAAATAAAATGAGAAAAGTATCCTCGGTTTAACTTGCCCTCAAGGCATCTTTTTTCTGACACTGCTGATACAACTTTTCATATTCGTCTGGCGACATGTAATCGCAGTGACTGTGAATCCGTACCGTATTGTAAAATGTTTCCAGATATTCAAATACCAGCGTATATGCATGCCGATAATCGCGGATACGGAACCGATTCAGCCATTCCCGTTTAATCAACGAAT
>NZ_LEKT01000055.1 GCF_001045675.1 Megasphaera cerevisiae DSM 20462 | reverse complement strand
TCTGATTTCTCGGCACAAAGCTTACTTTCTACTTCAACTTCCATGAGACGTTCACAGAGCCATTTGAGCATAGATTGCATCGGATCTTCCTCTGATATAAATTTCATTAGCATTTTTTCAAAAGATACGGTAGAATTTAGGTGAGCCATCATTTGTTCACTCCTTATTGGTTTGCTCGCTACTTACCTTTTCGGAGTTTTGATGGCTTTTTCCTTTTTTTTACTTTTGCGAACTTAATTGTACTCTATCGTTTTATTGCTATCTATAAAAATATAAATAGATTGATAATTTTCCACAATAGCACATAGGTATACTGTTTAAATTTCGATTATTAGTTATTTTTCACATATTTCGGATTATATCATGCACAAAAAAAAGACTCAATAAAAAATATATATCATGCAATATTTAAGTACGGACAAGTCATTTAACCTTACCAACCGATCATTGCCATGCAAAACATTTACTTTATTTTTATAAAAATAAAGTAATAAACAAAAAAAAATCCCGAAACACGGACAATTATGTCGTGTTTCGGGATTTCTAATTTCCAAAGAAATTATTTCAATTCAACAGTAGCGCCTGCTTCTTCCAATTTAGCTTTGAGAGCTTCAGCGTCAGCTTTAGCAACAGCTTCTTTAACAGCCTTAGGAGCACCGTCAACAAGAGCTTTAGCATCTTTCAAGCCAAGACCGGTTACTTCACGGACAACTTTGATAACGCCAATTTTCTTGTCGCCAGCAGCGGTAAGAATAACATCAAATTCAGTTTTTTCTTCAGCAGCAGCAGCGCCGGCAGCCGGAGCAGCTGCAACAGCTACCGGAGCAGCTGCAGACACACCAAATTTTTCTTCCATAGCTTTAACGAGTTCGGAAAGTTCCAAAACAGTCATGCTTTCAATGGCTTCCATGATTTCTTCTTTAGTCATTTTAAAATACCTCCAATAGTATCGGTTTTTAGTTTAATAGTTTTAATTAAGCACTTTCTTGTTCTGCTTTTTTAGCGCGTACAGCGTCAAGCACATACACCATATTGCGGATATTGCCCTGCAATACATTGACAATACCAGAAATAGGGGACTGCATGCTGCCAACCAATTTTGCGAGAAGTTCTTCGCGGCTCGGCAAGCTTGCCAATGCGTCAACGGCTGTCGCATCAATAACCTGTCCGTCAGCAATACCGGCTTTGACAGCCAGCGCCTCCGTTTTGGTTTCTTTGATAAATTCTTTCAGGATCTTTGCCGGTGCCACTACATCTTCTGTAGAATAAGCAATAGCGGTCGGTCCTTCGAGAAATTCGCCTAATGCGTTATATCCGAGTTCATCGGCAGCAATACGAGTCAACGTGTTTTTGATGACCTTGTATTCTACATTGCCGGCACGGAATTTACGGCGAAGCTTTGTAACATCAGCTACTGTAAGTCCGGTAAAACCAACTAATACAGCACCCTTTGCAGACTGCAGCTTTTCTTTCATTTCTTCAACAATAGCCGCTTTGGCCGGAGAAACATGTTTCTTTTCATACATAGACATGATTTCGATACACCTCCTTAAACTGGGATTTATATCGTCTTAGCAATAAAAAACGGCCTCATTCTGCATGAGGCCGGAACTAGTCATGATTCAGATATCTGCTAGTTTCATAGCCTCAGATGGCGGACATTCGTCCATTATACATACCTTCAGTCTACAGCTAAGAGAGATATTAATTTTCTTCAGCTTTCACAACACCTTTTACGCTGAATGGGTTGATATGGACACCAGGGCCCATTGTAGAGCTGATAGTGACCGATTTGATATACTGGCCCTTAGCACCGGACGGCTTCACTTTGATCAAAGTATCCACCAATGTCGTAAGGTTTTCTACCAATTTATTAGCATCGAAAGATTTTTTGCCAATAGGAGAGTGGACATTACCGGCCTTATCTGTACGGTATTCTACTTTCCCGGCTTTACTTTCGGAAACAGCTTTGGTAACATCCATCGTGACCGTCCCGATTTTCGGGTTTGGCATCAGACCTTTAGGCCCGAGAATTTTACCTAACCGGCCGACCTTGCCCATCATGTTGGGAGTAGCGATTGCTACATCAAAATCAAGCCAGCCGCCTTTAATTTTTTCTATAAGATCATCGGCACCTACAAAATCAGCACCGGCATCCTTTGCTTCATTTTCCTTATCGCCCTGGGCAAATACCAGAACAACCTTGGATTTGCCAATGCCATGAGGCAGTACCAAGGCACCGCGAACCTGCTGGTCCGCATATTTCGGATCTACGTTCAGATTGACAGATAATTCGACTGTTTCGTCAAATTTGGCTGTATCCATTTTCTTCAAGAGATCTACTGCTTCAGCCGGATCGTACAACTTTTGCTTATCGAACAGCTTTGCGGCTTCAGCGTATTTCTTGCCTACTTTTGCCATCTCATTTCCTCCTTCTGTGGTATGTAGCGGGGAATAACCCCTTCCACAGGTATCCATCGAACTTAGTCGACGATTTCGATACCCATGCTGCGGGCAGTACCTTCAATCATTTTCATAGCCTGTTCTACGTCATTGGCGTTGAGGTCAGGCATCTTAGTCGTTGCGATTTCGCGGACCTTATCGCGGCCAACTTTCGCAACTTTTTTCTTATTCGGTTCGCCCGAAGCTTTTTCAATACCTGCTGCTTTTTTCAACAATACGGCAGCTGGCGGTGTTTTTGTAATAAACGTAAAGGATCTGTCGTCATATACCGTAATTTCAACAGGGATAATGAAACCAGCCTGTTTTGCAGTCCGTTCATTAAATTCCTTTACAAAGGCCATAATATTGACACCAGCCTGGCCTAATGCAGGACCAATCGGAGGCGCCGGAGTTGCCTTAGCTGCTTCACACTGAAGCTTTACCATTCTTGCTACTTTTTTTGCCATGGTGATTTACACCTCCTTACATTACAAAATGTGGTATGCGAATCCTTCGATTCTCCCACTCGCGGCAATAGCCGCATTAGAAGTATTTATTCCAGACTCTTCTCGATTTGAGAATAGTCGACTTCTACGGTAGTTTCGCGGCCAAACATATCGATGAGGCCCTTTAAGGTTCCTTTTTCTTCATTGATTTCCGTAATCGCAGCAATGAAATTTTCAAAAGGACCAGAAGTAATACGCACCTGTTCGCCAATTTCCACAGAAATTCGTGGCTTTGCTTCGCTGTCAATCCCCTGATTTTTCAGTATCTGCTTGACCTCTCCCGGTTCCAAGGGAATCGGCTTGGTAGCAGATCCGACAAATCCGGTAACGCCAGGCGTATTGCGTACGACATACCAGGAGCGGTCATTGACTTCCATTTCGACAAGCACGTATCCGGGGAAAACCTTCCGTTTTATCGTTCGTTTTTTCCCGTCTTTCACATCCACTTCGTCCTCCATCGGGACAAGAATACGGTTGATGACGTTTTCCAGACCCATGGATTTGACCTTCCGTTCCAGTGTTGCTTTTACTTTATTTTCATAACCGGAATACGTATGGATAACATACCATTTCTTATCTGATTCCATCTAAGCACAGGCCTCCTATCCGACAACGCCGCGGAGTAAATTAAACAGCTGAGAAAAGACACCATCCGCTACAGCAATAATTGCCATGACCACAATAGTGGCGACGACAACCATGACCGTGTAGTTGATCAGTTCTTTTTTTGTCGGCCAGATAACCTTTTTCATTTCCACCTTAACACCCTGTAAAAATGATTTACCCGGATTCTTTTTGTTCTTATTCTTTTGTGCTGCTTTTTTAGCTGAAAGTGCCATATAACCTCTCACATCCAAATAAGATTAAGCACATCTTATTTCAATTATTTCGTTTCCTTATGTAATGTTTCTTTTTTGCAGAACGGGCAGTATTTCTTTAATTCCAAACGATCCGGATTGTTTTTCTTATTTTTATTGGTCCGGTAGTTACGCTGCTTGCATTCTGTGCATGCCAATGTAATCGCTGTACGCATTCCTTACACCTCTCTTAAAAATAATCACAAGCTCAACGTTTGCGCAAGACTGCCTATATAATGTATCATACTAGCTGAGCTAAGTCAAGAAAATAATTACTGTAACTTAAAAAAAGCTAGGCGGACCATCACCTAACTTTTTTAATTCTATCAAAGGTTCTCTATTTTGTCAAGCTTTCCCTTTCGTATCCTGTTTTAATCAGTAAATATCCTGAAAGCTTCTGCTGTCCCACTCAAATCAAATTTTTCAACCATACACATCCCTGCCCTTTTAATAATGCTTTCATTCAATTCAAATTTCATATCTACAACTCATCCCTATTTTTAAAATCACCTTTCCTATCTGCCGAACACACACTGAAATTTTTTTCTCGTGAAGTGTCATACAAGAATTGATGCAAGCGCTGCCATCCGTCCGCATCACTGACAAAATACAATTCATCATCAAGTTGTAATTCAACAGAGGGCCCTGGCGAAATTTGAAAATTTTCAGATCGGTTTAATGCTACAATGGTTGCCCCCGTTTTCTGCCATAGCTGCACTGCTTCAATAGATTGTCCCAAATACAGACATTGATCTGTAATTTTTATATGCATGGGATATAAGGGATTGATATGTTGGTAATGTTCCAATTGTTCCATCAATTGCCCTGTTGTTTTTTTGATCTCCATTAAATTTTCTATCTGCTGATCGAGTTGTATATTTAAATTTTTCCGTAATGTGCTAATAGATACATAATTATAAAATTGCTTTCGGAAACGAATCGCTTTCTCTACAGAGTTTATCGTGCATCCACTCCCACGAATAACAGAAATAATTTCCAAATCGGCCAATAACGCAATTGCCCGCCGAGCCGTTTCAGGAGAAACCTGATACTGTGCAGCCAGCATAGAACGGGCAAAAATTTTATCACCTTCACGATAATTTCCTGAGACAATTTTCCCCGCGATATCGACGGCAATCTGTTGATACCGGGAAATGCTATTTGAATCTTTCATGGTACTCCTTTGTATCTTAACTATTTAGAATAAAGTCGGCAGCGTCTCCTGAAAAAATGTACTGCCCGTTGTCTAGTGTACTCATTTTTTGACTTTTTAACAAGTCCTTTGTATTTAAGAATCAACTAGTATTTCCTTAATATTTATCGCTCTACTGACATGTATTTTGACAATAGTAACAACCCTTTGTTATAATAAAGTTGTTACTATTGTTTTTATTTTCGAATGGAGGTTTTATATGATTAAATTTGAAAACGTAACAAAACGTTACGGAAGAAAAGAAATATTACACTCTATATCCCTGAATATTCCTAAAGGGAAAATTGTATCCATTATCGGTAGAAGTGGCTGCGGAAAAACAACTATGCTAAAAATGATCAATAGGCTAGTTCCTATTACATCAGGTCATATACTGGTAAATGAAAAAAATATTTTAAACATGAATCCAGTAGATTTGCGCCGTAATATAGGCTATGTCATTCAACAAATCGGATTATTTCCTCATATGACAGTTCACAAAAATTTGGAACTCGTTTTGGCCTTACATCAATATCCAAAAAGGGAACGGAAAGAAAGAATTGATGAAATTATGGATAAAATGGGGCTCACCCCTGATTTACTGAATCACTATCCCATTGAACTATCTGGCGGGCAACAACAACGTATCGGCGTAGCGCGAGCATTAATTACTGATCCAGAGGTAATTCTGATGGACGAACCTTTTTCTGCATTGGATCCGCTAACACGTATTGCTCTGCAAGATGATCTTAAACACCTGCAAAACAAATTGCAAAAAACAATCGTCTTCGTCACTCACGATATGGATGAAGCTATTAAAATTTCTGATTATATTTGTCTCATGCGGGAAGGGCACATCGAAGAATACGACACCACAGAAACAATGCTGCGTCATCCGGCCACTCCTTTTGTAGAAAATTTTATCGGAAAACATCGCATTTGGAATTCACCCGAATTCATTAAAGCCAAAGATATCATGCGGCCTTCTGTCAACACATGTTATACGCAGGACTCGTTGGAACGCTGTCTAAAAAAAGTGCAAAACACGTCCTATCCATACATAATCGTAATTGATCCAAAAACAAAAAAATTCAGAGGATTTTTAGATATAAACTCCCTACAAAACAAAAAAGCTGAACAGGCAACCGCTTCTGATATAATGTATTGTCCTCCTTCAATTCTTCACGTGGAAGACACCTTGACAACCGTTCTTCATTTGATAAAGGAATCTCCCATTCATTATATGGTCGTATTAAATGATCAGGAAACAGTTGCCGGAGTTATTACACAACGTAATTTACTTAAAGCATTAGGTGAACAATACACAACGGAAACGGAAGTGATGTAATGGATATTTTCTCATATTTAGTGACCAACACAAACCAGGTATTGGGATTGCTACTAGACCATATCCGTCTAACCGTAATTGCTGTCGGGCTGGCTATTTTAGTAGGTGTTCCTCTGGGAATACTTATCAGCTATATCAAATCGCTAAGTAGACCTATCCTGGGGATCACAAATCTGATACAGGCCATTCCCAGCATGGCACTTTTAGGATTTGCTATCCCTTTGTTGGGAATAGGTACCGTCCCCGCCGTAGTCGTCGTATTCTTATACTCCCTATTGCCAATTATAAAAAATACATACATTGGTATCCTGCAAATTAATCCACAATTAATAGAGGCTGCCCGAGGAATCGGTATGACCCGTTTCAACATATTATACAAAATACAAATTCCACTGACATTACCCATTCTGATGGCAGGTGTACGTATTTCTTCCGTTACGGCTGTAGGCCTTATGACAATCGCGGCTTTTATTGGTGCTGGCGGACTTGGGTTCCTTGTATTCAGCGGTATTTCCTCAGTCAATACCGCTATGATCTTAGCTGGCGCTATCCCCGCTTGCATCCTGGCACTTACCGTGGACTGGATACTATCTCTAGTCGAAGATTTGGTTACTCCTATGAGTCTTCGTCCTGGAGTTCTAAAAAATAAAAAGAAGGAAAAACAACAACGGCGCATAAAAAAACTGATTATTGCAGGCACTTTTTGCGTATTACTAGGAGTCTTTGGAGGCAATATATATCAAACATATTATCAAACATCAAATATTATCCGAATTGGCAGCAAACAATTTTCAGAACAATTAGTTTTGGGTAATCTGCTGAAAGAATTGATTGAAGCTAAAACAGATTTAAAAGTGGAATCCCACTTTGGAGCTGGTGGCACGCAAGTATTATTCTCTGCCTTAAAAAACGGGGATATTGATATGTACGTAGATTACACCGGTACAATATTAGTAGACATATTAAAACACTCCCCTGAAACCAATGAAAAGCAAGTATATAAAATATGTAGCAACGAAATGAAAAATAAACACAATATTCTTTTGTTAAGCCCGCTGAATTTTAATAATACTTATGCGCTGGCAGTCTCTCAACAGACAGCAGCTCAATATCATTTATCCACAATTAGTGATTTAGCCAACGTTGCACCTTTTTTACAAGCAGGAACCACATTGGAATTTTTAAATCGCCAAGATGGATTACCCGGCTTGGAACAGGCTTATAACTTTTCTTTTGCCAATGTAACCGGTATAGATGGCTCCAACAGGTATATCGCCCTGGAAAACGGTAACGTATCCGTTGTAGATGCGTTTACAACAGACGGTTTATTGAAAAAATTCAATCTCCATATTTTAGAAGATGATAAGCATTTTTTCCCGCCATATTATGCCGTTCCTCTCATCCGCTCTGATATCCTCAAAAAACATCCTGAGTTACGAGGCATTATAGCTAGTCTCGACACAAAACTAACAAATACAACCATGCAGGAACTTAATTACCAAGTAGATGAGCTGCATCAGGATCCTGCCGATGTTGCCCATCAATTTTTAGTAAAAGAAGGATTAATTTAAAATACATCCTCTCATTTATCATTTTGTATTGATTTATTACAGAATAGACGCCCCATTACAAAGGTCGTCTATTCTGTTACTGTTTCATAGGGCCACTGGATAATCCCTCCTTCCATATCACAGACATGCTGATACCCCATATCCAACAGTTTCTGCGCGGCCTGCCAGCTGCGATGCCCCGTACGGCAATAGACGAGAATGACGTCTTCTTTATCTAGCCCAGCAATTGCATCAGCAGCAATCGTTTCGTTGGGTACGAGCCGGGCATTCGGAATATGCCGCTGCGCATACTCCTGGGGCGTCCGCACATCTATCAATATAACCTGCGGGTTATCCTGCAGCATTTGGTTTGCCTGATCCGGTGTAATACGGATATACCCGTTTTTCGACGTGTCCTCCGCCCTTTCTGCATAGGCACATCCCGTGAAAACACCCCCAAAAGCCATAATAATCAATCCCATTACAATGTATTTGACAACCATAGTCCTCCCTCTTTCTTTATTTCGTCATTTTTCCATTCTGACGAATGCATATTTTCTATAGATACGACATTTAACACTCTTCTTAGCAAAGCATGCACCGTTATTACCGCAGCATGGCAATCATATTCCGAAACGCCGGAATATAGTACTCTACGATCCGCTGAACCCGTGCGGTTCCCTTCACTGACACGGTTTCATACCGATCACGCAGCATGGCCAGCCATACATCTTCATCAACAAAGAGATAAGCCTCATAGGCAGCCATAATAATTTCCCTTGGTGAGCCCATGGCAGCCGTGCCATGCCCATCACGGCACAGGCACTTCTGAAAGACCCGGCAGCCCAAATCAAACTGCTCCATAAACAAATGAATCACTCCGTGCCGGATAAATACGTTACCCATATCCTCCGCTTCTGCTTGTGAAAAAACAGCAAAATGGCATATAAATTCTTCAAGCGCAGTCATCCTATCACCGCCTTTCTTCCATCATAACGAAGACCGGCGCAAGATGCAATACTTTTTTTAGGCCGCTGCCAAAAAGCAGGGCAGCGAGAATATATTGATATCTCATTGCCCTGCTTTATTTTAGGATATATATTATATAGTTTATCTCAGCCGGAAATTTTCTGCTGCTTTGCGTAGCTTCTATCCAGCGCGCGCTTGCCTGCAATACCGGGCTTGGTCATTTCATCCGGTGAAAGGATGCAATCCACCTGTTCCTTCGTCAGATAGTCATGTTCCAAGATGATATCCCGAATCGGACGGCCGGTCGTATAGGCTTCCTTTGCCAGCATAGCCGACCGTTCATAGCCGATATGGGGCAGAAGCGCCGTAACGATACCGACGCTGTGATCCACCCACGACTGGCACTGACTGCGGTTCGCTTCCAGTCCGTTGAGCAGATTATTGATAAAAGCATGAATAGCATTCGTCAAATACTGCATGGAATGAAATAAATTGAAAGCCATCACCGGTTCCATGACGTTCAATTCAAACTGCCCGTTTTCTACGGCCAGGCTGATGACCGTATCATTCCCGATGACCTGATAGCACGTCTGATCCAATACTTCCGCCATGACCGGATTGACCTTGCCAGGCATGATAGACGATCCCGGCTGCCGGGCCGGCAGCTTCAATTCGTTGAGGCCGCACCGCGGGCCGGATGCCATCAGCCGAAAATCATTGGCCATTTTGATGAGCATAAGGGCCGTCGTTTTCATGCTGCCTGACACATCTGAAAATATATCCGTATTGTTGGTCATATCAATAAGGTTACGGGCCGTTACAAAAATTTCTCCCGTCAGCATCGACAGCTTAGCGGCTACGGCTTTGATATAAGCAGGTTCCGCATTGAGCCCTGTACCGACTGCCGTTCCCCCCATATTGATAACACGAACTCCTTCAAGAGTCCGTTCGATACGTTTTCTGCCACGCCGGACAGCCGAAGCATAGGCTCCCATTTCCTGTCCCAGCGTAATCGGCACGGCATCCTGCAAATGAGTACGGCCCATTTTTAATACATCCCGGAATTCATCGGACTTTTCATCCAGACCGCCTTCCAGTTCCTTCAGCGCTTCCATCAGCTTCTGCCCTTTGATTACCAGGCACACCTTGATACTTGTCGGGAACACATCGTTTGTCGACTGCGCCATATTGGCATGATTGTTCGGTGAAACCAAATCATACCGTCCCTTGGCCTTACCCGTGATTTCCAGTGCCCGGTTGCAAAGCACTTCGTTCATATTCATATTTACGGACGTACCGGCCCCGCCTTGAATCGGATCAACAGGAAACTGGTCATTCCATTTCCCTTCAATTACTTCACTGGCTGCCTGAACAAGGGCGTTTCCGATCGCCGGATTCAGACGTCCTGTGTCCATATTGGCCAGCGCTGCTGCCTTTTTCACAATTGCCATGGCTTTAATGAAGTCCGGATCCAGATGTTCCCCTGTAATATGGAAGTTTTCCATGGCACGCATGGTCTGTACACCATAGTACACATCGTCCGGTACATTCATTTCCCCTAAAAAGTCATGTTCAGTTCTCATGATATTTTCCCCCGTAATCACACACGTATCATCTACAATAATGAACTACTTTTTCATATTTTTTTCTTTTTTGTATACAGTATTCAATGAATGCTATAAAAATATCCCCTGCATTTAAATTCGATACACACTCAACTCCTTTTTCCCTGATACATACGAAAAAGGTGCTGTTGAAATCTCTTCAACAGCACCTTTGCCGTACGCACGTTTATGAATTTACCTATATCATAGTCTCTCGGGGCCTATCTGTCAATATACATAGTTATACTTTAGGATTTATTTAGGTTTTCCTCTGCACGGCTAAAAGCCCAATACCAGGCCCCGTCACGACGCTATATACGGTGAAGATGCTTGAGAGACAGATCCAGAATCGGCGCGGAATGCGTCAGAGCGCCGCTGGAAATATAATCCACGCCGATATCAGCCAGGCGGGCAATATTTTCCCGCGTCACATTGCCCGAGCATTCCGTCTCTGCCTGTCCACCGGTGAGCCGCACGGCCTCCTTCATCATATCATGGGACATATTATCCAGCATGATAATATCGGCTCCTGCTTCGACGGCCTCCCGCACCATATCCAGCGTTTCCGTCTCCACCTCGATCTTACGCACAAACGACGCGTACTCCCGCGCCATCTGTATGGCCCTCGCCACGCCGCCGGCAGCTCCTATATGATTATCCTTGAGCAAAATACCATCAGACAGATTATACCGGTGGTTATGGCCGCCGCCAATGCGGACAGCGTATTTTTCAAAGACGCGCATATTGGGCGTCGTTTTCCGCGTATCCAGCAGCTTGACCGTCGTTCCTGCCAACAGGCCGGCGATCTCCCGGGTGTACGTAGCAATACCGCTCATACGCTGCAGATAATTCAGCGCTACCCGTTCGCCGGAAAGCAAGGTGCGGATATTACCGGTAAGGCAGCCCAAACACTGTCCCTGCATCACCTCGTCACCATCACGAACCTGACATGTAAACCGCACGTCTTTATCCAGCAGCGTAAAGGTTCTGGCAAATACAGACAGTCCGGCGATCACGCCGGACTGTTTGCACAGCAAATCGACAGTACCCGCGGCATCCTCCGGCATGACCGCGTTTGTCGATATATCTTCATTGGTAATATCCTCCCGCAGGGCCATCAAAATCAATGGTTCCGCGTATAATTTCATCGTTGCCGTATTCATCCTGCGCCCTGCTCCTTCTGTATTTCCTGCAATAATTCATCCCGGTGCCGCTGTTCCAGCGCCTCCCGGCCCGCCGCAATTTTTGCGACAGCACGACGGCTCAACAGGTCAAACCGGCTGTCGTCCCGCGCTCCGGCAGCCGCGCATAGCTGCTTGCCGATCTGCAGCGCCGCCCGCTGGCCAAATACCAGCCCTTCCAGCAGGGAATTACTGGCCAAACGGTTTCTGCCATGCACGCCGTTGCAGCTTGTTTCGCCTACGGCATACAGATTATCCATGGAGGTCTTGCTATATGTATCGACACGAATACCGCCCATAAAGTAATGCTGGGCCGGCACAACGGGTATCCAGTCAGTAACCGCGTTGATGCCCTCCTCCATGCAACGCTCGTAAATATGCGGAAAATGCTGGCGGATCGTATCCCTTCCCAGCACCGTCATATCAAGCCACACAAAGGGCATCCCATCTTTAGCCATCTGCTTACGAATCGCCGCCGTCATGACATCACGCGGCAGCACTTCGTCGGCAAAACGCATCCCGTCCTTACCGTACAGCTTGGCTCCCTCGCCGCGTACGGACTCAGAAATGAGGAACCGCCGGCCCGACTTTTGTGAATACAACGTTGTCGGATGAATCTGCACATACCCAATATGTTCCAGCGTAATACCGTGCTGCATGGCAATGGCCACTGCATCGCCGGTTAAATGCGGAAAATTAGTAGAATGCTGATACAAGCCGCCAATACCGCCACTGGCCACTATCGTCTGTGACGCCTGAATCGCCATATACGAGCCATTCTGACTGCGGGCCACAATCCCCATACATCGGTTGCTCTCTTCAATAATATCCAGCATCGTCGTATATTCCAAAATTGTCACATTGGAACGCCTGCGGACGGCATCAATCAATTTACTGGTAATTTCCTTCCCTGTAATATCCTCATGAAATAAAATCCGGGCTTTGGAATGGCAGCCCTCCCGCGTATAATCCAGTTCACCGTCCGGCTGCGTCGCGAAATCGACACCACAGTCCATAAGCGCGCCAATAACCTCCCGAGAGGACCGGATCATGATATCGACAGATTCCCGCCGGTTTTCATAATGACCGGCCTTCATCGTATCCTCCATGAAGCTGTCATAATCGCCTTCATCCCGCAGTACGCAGATCCCCCCCTGAGCCAGAAAGGAATCACTGTTTTCCAGCTCATCCTTGGTAATCATCAGCACATTTTTATGATCTGGCAGATGCAGCGCCGCAAATAAGCCGCTCGCACCAGTCCCCACGATCAATACATCTGTCTGTCTCGTATTCATAGTCCGCCTTCCTCATCTTGCCAATTCCAACATTTTATCCAGTACGCCAACAGCCCTCCGGCTGAGTGCCGCCGGCACGACGACCTCGTTTGTTTCGTCACGCAGGCAGTTCCTCACCTTTTCCAACGTGACCTTTTTCATATTCATGCAATATTGGTCCTCCATGGCCGGATAAAAGGTCTTGCCCGGGTTGTTCGTCGTCAGCTCATACAAGACGCCGGCCTCCGTACCGATAATAAATTCTGTATGAGACGATTTTGCCGCATACTCAATAATGCCCGACGTACTGCCGATATAATCAGCCATTTCCAACACCGCCGGCGGGCATTCAGGATGAGCCAAAAACAATGCCTGCGGATGCGCCTGCCGGGCTTCACGAACAAATTCCGGACGAATAGATTCGTGGCGCGGGCAAAAGCCGTCATTCAAGATAAAATGCTTTTCCGGGACCTGCAGGGAAACATAATGTCCCAGATTTTTATCTGGTGTAAAAAATATATTATTATTGGGCAGCCGTTTCACGATCTTCACCGCGTTGGAGGACGTCACACACACATCAGACGCCGCCTTCAGCTCCGTCGTCGAATTGATATAGCAAACAACGGCCACATCGTCACAAGCCTTGCGGACGGCCTCAATCGCCGCTACCGTGGCCATATGTGCCATGGGACAGTCGGCAGTGCGATCCGGCATAAGCACCTTTTTCTGCGGGTTGAGCATCTTGGCACTTTCCCCCATAAACCGCACACCGGCAAACACGATGATCCGGGCGTCGGTCTCGACGGCCTTCTTGCTCAAATAAAAGGAATCACCGATGTAATCCGCTATTTCCTGCACCTCGTCGGGTACATAATAATGAGCTAAAATGACAGCCTGCTTTTCCTTTTTTAACGCCTCTATTTCCTCTTCTAACGACGGCATAAGACAATCTCCTTTGTATTCAATAATTATTGCTATTATACCGTACTTGTCAATCATTGGCAAGACAGTTGTCACGTATTGTCTTGTCATACTGTACTCAGTATTCCTTTATGTACCTTGTATCGTCTTGCGCATCAGGTTTATAAGCAGATCAGGTTCAACGTATCAAAGTACTTGGACAGGTCTATCACGACTGCAAAGTCGTACCCTTGTTCGGCATAGCTCATAATCTGTCGAATAGTTTGTTGCGCATTCCGTTTCGGGCGGTATCCATAACTACCATCAGCAAATAGTGGATCGTATATCGGTTGCAGTACTTGAGCGATGGTTTACCGTCCTTCGCTTTGATCTCTGTTATATCCATAACGCATTTTTTAACGGCTCATCCGATCTAAAATCCCGGTTTAACAAATCATTTTTATAGAATTTTCTCGCATTTCCTGTCAGTGCTCTTACTGTCATTCCCTGACTTCCCGAGTAAAAGACTATCGGCAACAAAACATTCTCTTGACATGGATGGATGAGGTGCCCGTATATGCCTGCCTCCATAAACGCCGCTATGTCGGTGCCACTTGCGGTCATTCCTTTTATCCTGCACTCCCTTAGTGCAGCCATACCAACGACGCCATCAACTCACCATAATTCGCGAATGCGCTCGCAAACAAAGTTTTACCGATATTGCCGACAGATTACACGTGTCGATCACTACCGTCCTTCGGCATTTTGACTGCATTTCCTATAGCAAGCCGGTTGCGCTTCCTGCTATCTTGTCGCTGGATGAATTCCGGGGGAACGCACAGGGGCAAACATACCAGATAGCCCTAGTTGATCCCGCCAGAAAAACAGTACTCGATATCTTACCACAACGGAATACCCAACAATTACTATACTATTTTACCACCTACCCCTACGCCATGCGCAAGACCGTCAATTATATAGTCATGGATTCCTCTCCTTTATTTCGTTTGGTCGTACAACGCATGGCTGCTATTATCTGCGACAAGTATCATATTGTTCGTCAGGTACTCGGGGTGATGAAAAAACGTACAGAAACGGATTCAGCACCAATGAGATCATCGCCGCCTCTATTTCAAGCGTAACAAAAAAAATGTTAACCAAATCCGGCTGTACCCTGACAGACGATGAGCTCATTTGTCTAAAAGACTGGCACAGTCCGATGACCTGCGCATTGCCTATACTTTAAAAGAATGTTTTTATAAGGTATTACGTATGCCCACGAAACAGTCTGCGATATATTTCCTACAATCCTGGCTGGAATTGGTACAAGCTTCCTGACTAGTAGTAGAATTCAAGTCTCTGCTACACTCCTTTACGGATTGGTTTAACAGTATTATTAATGCCATCCATTTTCACTACTTCCATGGATATAAATGGATATAACAAGATATAAAGTATTAAAACAGGTTTGCTTTGGTATTCGTAATTTTTTTCGCTTTCGAAACTATATATTGTTTATGGATGCTGCTATACAAAGAAAAAGAGGAACACCCCATTGCATGTTCCCTTCATATATAGGGCAACTACTGAGTCACCCCAACATTTGGCATAGAGCCCAAAAATACCGTTAGCTGCTAACCTAAAGCAGTCAACAGTATTTTTTACAAATCTGGCTAATAGACAGCGTGCTGCTGAACCGTCAGCCGTTCCAATACGCAGTCTAAGGAATCTGCAAATTGATCGACATGCTGCGGTTCCATAATAAGCAGCGGCCGTAGTTTCATGCAATTTTCATACAGTCCAAAAGTGCTGACAAGAATATGGGCCTCACGCAAAGCATTGACAGCTGCCAGCGTCAATGCCGCATCGGGTTCCTTTGTTTTTTGATCTTTGACGAATTCAATAGACCAGTATAAGCCGGTACCGCGAATATCTCCGATGCAGTCATATTTTTTCTGCAAGGCCTGTAACTTTCCTTTGAGAAGCGCACCAACGGTACGGCAATTTTTCAAAAGATCCCGTTCCTGCAGTTCGCTCAGTACTGCCGCGGCGGCAGCAATAGAAACAGGATTGCCGTCAAACGTATTGAAATACCGGCATTGACTGAATTGCTCCAGAAAATCAGGAGCTGTCACACATGCGGAAATAGGCATGCCATTTCCCATCGGTTTGCCCATAACAACAATATCCGGCACAATATGATGCCGCTGAAAGCCCCAAAAGGCATCACCAGTCCGGCAGAATCCCGGCTGCACTTCATCAGCAATATACAGCCCGCCGCGACGATGAACAACCTCAATGACGGGCTGCAGAAATCCTGCCGGATCGCTGGCCAGACCGTCACTGGAAAAAATGGAGTCTGCCAAAAAAGCGGCAAAACGAATGCCGTGGCGTTCCAGATCATCAATAGCCTCCTCCACGTCCCGTGCCAGCCGCAGTCCAACATCCGCAACCTCTTCCCGGTAAGCAAGCGGTGCCCGTACAGTACGAACGTGCTGGCCCAGCGGAACCGACTGTCCCAAAGAAGGAGATACGGAGGATGCAGTCATCGTTGTGCCATGATAAGCAAACTCACTAATAATCACACCGTCAGCACCGGTATGGGAAAATGCAATCCGCAGTGCCAAATCTACAGCTTCACTGCCGGTGCAAGCAAACATAACCCGCTTAAGTGGTGCTGGAAATGTCGCCAGCAATCGTTCCGCATAATCCAGAATCGCCGGATGGAGATACCGCGTATGTGTATTCAGCGTAGATATCTGCCGGGCCACGGCTTCCGCGACCCGAGCATTACAATGACCGACAGATACGACGTTATTATAGCAGTCCAGATATGGCACCCCGGCCGCATCATACAAATACATGCCGTCACCGCGGACAAATTCTACAGGATGATGATACATCAGCTTGTATGACGAACCTAATACATTCATACGTCGTTTGATCAGATTTTGTTCATCCATATCCAAATTATGCAGTAATTCTGATGAAAACCCATTGGGCATACCTGATGGATTGATTTGTGTTTTCAAATGTATCCGCTCCCTTTTAAATGCATGTATACTGCCATTTTTCCATCATGAAAAAATCGTTTTCTGGCAAAATCCAATTATACAAAGATACCGGCTAATTCCAGCGTTTTTTCCAGATAGCGGCGTTCATCTTGGGAAACGACATCATTGTCCTTACGTGTCGCCAGCCATCCCAAGCGGACCAAACGCCACATAAGCACAAACGCAGGAATCATCTGTATATCTGCCGCAGACAGCGGTCGAATCCGTTCGTAGCCACTGCACCAGCTGTCGATAACAGCTTGCAGATGAACACTCTGCCGGCTCATAAACGCCCCCAGATCGTATAAAAACCAGCTATAGCCGCAGTCATCAAAATCAATCAGCGATACTTCAGATCCTTCTGTCATCAGGTTACCCGTATGAAGATCCGCATGAATAAGAAAATAATTTGCGTCACTTTTGCCATATATCTGCAATTGTTCTATAATTTTCCGAGCTGCTTTGTTCAACATATCTTGTTCATCTTGCTTAACCGGATACAGATTGAAATTTCCCCATCGGGCCTGCGCTCCCAGCGTACGCGGCAGATCCCATTGGAAACAATTCAGCTGGGGACGGGCAGTCGCACGGCGACAGGACTGAACATGGAGCATTGCTGTTATTTCTCCTACCCGTTCGGCCCACGCCTCCGCACACCCATCTTCAGCCGATTCCAAGGTCTTTCCCGGCAGATACTCCGTAACAGGGAAATAATATCTCCCGCCATCATCCGGCAAAGTCACTGCATAGAGAAAACCCCCATTCCGACCATTAAATATCTGCGGAACATGCACGGCGGTCTCCTGCCTCACCTCATGCATCCAGACAAGCTCATCATATAATTCCCCGGGTGTATGATATCCCGGTTTATGAAGACTGATAATGCCGATCGGTTTTTGTCCCCGGTATAAAACATATGTGAAATTTTCAGAAAATGTCAGATACCGCACTGTGATTTCTTCACCAAATGCATAAATCTGCCGGATTTTTTTCTCCAAATATGGAATAAATACCTGCCTCAAACTGCCGAATTCCTTCATCGGAGCCCCTCCCTCCGTTATGATATAAATAAAACCGGCTCTCATAGAAAACCGGTTTCACAAATATGCAGCGCTATTATTTATCGATATGCAGCCTTAAAGATGGCGATGCAGTCATCTATACTTAATGCAATGCGATCATTGGCAAAGAGCATCCCCATAGCATTCTTTGCATTTTCCGCCATTTTCGGAAATTCATCCGGTTGAATGCCGTAATCGGACATTTTGAGTTCGTTTACACCACAGTGTTCGATAAGATTTTCCAAGGCTTTAAGAAAATCTGCCGGTTCAGACGCATCAGGGATTCCCATTTTTTGTGCCATGCAGATAAAGCGATCATCACAGGCATGGTGATCGATCATAAAGGCAAAGTATGCCTTGCTCAGCATAATGAGTCCGGCACCATGGGGCAGCTCCTGGTGATACGCGCTCAAGGCATGTTCCAGGGAATGCTCACTCATATTGCCACTCAGACACATTTCAATGCCGCCCAAATAATTGCCAAAGGCGACTCGTTCACGAGCTGTCATATTACTGCCGTTGTGTACAGCCTCCGGCAGGTATGCACTGATCTGTTTGATCGCTTCCAGCGCCACCATTTCGCTCATCAAATTTGCTTTTTTCGACAAGTATCCTTCGATATTGTGAAACAGAGCGTCAAACCCTTGATACGCCGTAAATTTCGGTGGTACCGTCGCCATCAATTCCGGGTCAATAACAGCAAGTACGGGAAATAAATCCGGGCTTTTCACCGGTGTTTTTTCATTCGTTTCCTCATTGGTAATCACACCGCCCATATCTGTTTCCGAACCGGTCCCGGCGGTCGTCGTGATTGCAACGATCGGCAAGGGTTTATTGGCAATAGGTTTTCCCTTACCGGTTCCCTGGGAGATATAATCCCACAGATCACCATCATTCGTCGCCACAACAGCAATCGCCTTAGCGGCATCAATACAGCTGCCGCCGCCGAGAGCAACCAGAAAATCGCAGGCATTATCCCGAGCCGCCTGACCGCCCCGCATTACCGTAGGCTTTAACGGATTCGCTTCCACCTCATCAAAAAGCACAGTTTCCACTCCGGCCAGGTGCAGTTCTTTTTCCGTCCTGTCTAAATATCCATTGACCTTGACAGACTTCCCATTAGACACAATAATAAGAGCTTTCTTCCCCGGAAGCGCCTGTGCATGGAGATTATTCAACTGCCCCTGACCAAACAGCGCTTTTGTAGGAACAAACATTTGAAACGGCACGATATATCACCCTCACTTTGTTAAAATAAAAGAAGCCTTCTTCACGTAAAGAGACTCCTTTGTCTTTTCTTTTAATATTCATAATTCTATTTTGAATTTTATCATATTTTTTTAATAATATCAAACCGTCTGCCATAAAATCCCTCTTGCAATATCATTTTTTCTCAAAGTGCATACTAAATATATCTTGACAAAGGATCTCTATATCTCTATAATAGAGGAGTACTTGCCACTATAGCTCAGCTGGCAGAGCATCTCATTCGTAATGAGAGGGTCGTAGGTTCAAATCCTATTAGTGGCTCCATGAAAAACCCAGTAACCGTAAGGCTTCAAAGGCCTTGCGGTTATTTTTTTATAAGAGGTCCTTATCCTCTCAAATTATGGTGATGGTACAATCAATTGTACCATCATTTTTGCAATTATTTCTTCGAATTAACTAGTATACAGGTTCGCGACAGCGTCAAGCTTTTTCTCATTATCGTAAATCGAATGAGCATATACCCTAGCCACCATTTCGGTTGTCCTATTCCCCCCTAGTTTAGCAATTAATGTATACGGGACTCTTTCATCTACTAAATGTGAAATGTATGTATGGCGGGCAACATGAGATGTAATGACGGTAATAAAACCAAGCTTTCTTGAGACGTCCTTGAAACAGCGGTTCGTAAAGTTTTGGGGATCAATAGGCCCGGTACCTGTACGGTTTTCTACAACCCATTTACTTTTGCCGTGCGTTTGGACCTGTTTTAATAGGTTTACCAAATAGCCCGATTTAAAAGGTACCACGCGAACGCTGTCCTGCGTTTTAGGTTTTTTTCTGCCATATCTGATTTCAGTCAGACCCCAAGAAGCGTTTACATGCACGCACCCAGTATCTTCATTGATGAGTTCGATATCATACTTTAAATACGCCCCGCTTTGTTATGCTTTTTTTATCAAGCTGTCTTCGGGTCTTTATCTAAAAATCGCTTATGCATTCGTCCGTTGTGCAACCGTGCGTGTAGCTTCCGGAGATTAAATCCCATGGCAACAACAAGTAATTCCTTCCATACATTCTCTTTGCCCCGGCGCTGGATGCGGTGATACAGATAATCATCTTTCAGCCCCCCCCCCCCAAACGCTCCTTCTACTTGAATAGAGCGATTGGTCCGCAGACGGATTCCTCTGTCGCTTTTTATTTCTTGCGTTACACGATCCAGCAGGGTATTGTAATAGGGATTGCTCTGTATTGTACATGGAATCAGAAAAATCAAATTTCCAAGTATGGCGACATCACCTTAAACGGATTATGAGAAAACTGGGGTTTATCCTGGATTCTCAAAAACATGACGAGGTGAAACATGTCCATCATAACGTAAACCGATAAAAGATCTGGCATTACATATGCTTACGAAACCACATACTACTGGGACAAGAAAAAACAACAGTCGCGAGCAAAACGAACCTGCGTTGGAAAAGTGGATGACAATACGGGAAACATCATTCCAACCAGAGGCCGCTCCAAAAAGAAATCGATTCCGGTTCCAACTGTTGTAAAGCATGGCACTACCCCTTATATGGAATGCAAACATCTGTACTATGGTGCTACGTATCTGTTGGAAGCTGTGGCTGATACGCTTGGTCTTACTGCAGATCTTCAATCCTGCTTTCCCAATGACTATCAACAGATGTTATCGATTGCTTTTTACCTCATTCTCGAAGACAACAATCCGTTGTACCGGTTCGAAAAATGGCATTGCACACATAAGCACCCATATGGCA
>NZ_LEKT01000054.1 GCF_001045675.1 Megasphaera cerevisiae DSM 20462 | reverse complement strand
TTGTAATGGTTTCTGAGATTCAAAATCCAGGAGTACTACAACATGGCTGCGGGAGCCAATGTCAACCCCAACAAAAAGAGTAGAAAGAAGATCCGCCTTCTTCAAACAAAACACCACCTTTCCGGCTAAGGATAGAAGGGTGAACAGGGATTATCCTGATCTTAATGGCTGACTGCACCCTCGCGAATGAGCATTCACCCGTGAGAATCAACGTTGCTGGATCCATTCTCGCCCGGGGACGCAATATCTGTGTAAGCAGTATGTGACAACTAAGGCAGGCGTCAAGCTTTTTGAGCAGTCACCGTAAGACGGGCCGCAAGGAGAAAAAGACGTTCCCTGGCCACCAATCTCTATTAGTAATTGTAGCATCAGGATGTTCCCATGAAAAATTATTTTACACCGTAAGCGAGGCGGAAATCTTGCTTACAAATATATTATACGAGGAGTCTCTACTATGAAATTATTAGAAAAAAAGCTGCGTACCGCGATCGTGCAGGCATCACCGGTCATGTTTGACAAAACGGCCTCTATTGACAAAGTCACCTGCCAGATTCTTGAAGCCGGACAACAGGGTGCGGAGCTTATCGTTTTCCCCGAATCCATCATTCCCTGCTATCCTTACGGACTGACCTTCGGCTTTACCATCGGCAGCCGTACAGACGACGGCCGGAAAGACTGGAAATTATATTATGACAACGCTGTCACCGTTCCCAGTGCCGACACGGATCGTATTGCTGAAGCAGCCAAAAAAGCCCATGCATATGTAAGCATCGGCATTACAGAACGTGACACTGTCAATTATTCGCTATACTGCACAAATCTTATTTTCTCTCCCGACGGCCAGCTGGCCGCCAAACACCGTAAAATCAAGCCTACCGGTGCAGAGCGCTATATCTGGGCTGACTCGCATACGCCAGACACGTATTTTCCCATCGTCCAGACTCCCTGGGGACCTATGGGAAGCCTTATATGCTGGGAAAACTATATGCCCCTGGCCCGTGTCGCACTCTATCAAAAGGGTATTTCCCTATATCTTGCGCCCAACACCAATGACAATCCTGAATGGCAGGATACGATCCGTCATATTGCCATTGAAGGGCATTGCTACGTATTCAACGTCGATCAATACTTCACAAAAAGCATGTATCCGTCATCTCTTTTGGCACAGGATGAAATTTCCCGGCTGAAAGAAGAAACCTGCGTCGGCGGCAGCTGCATCATTGATCCCTACGGACATTATGTGACGGAGCCCGTATGGAACAAGGAGGCCATCATTTATGCGGATTTAGACATGGATAATGTCCCCATGAGCCATATGGAATTTGATAGTACCGGACACTATACCCGCCCGGATATCCTCGATCTGCAGATTCGGGAATAAAAATCAAAATAAAAGCTCTCCCAGTACAATCCCAATCCAGCAGCAAATAAAACCGCCAACGATATTCAACCCGCCATACAACACCCCCAAAGACATGGCATTGCCGCGAATAAGCGTCAAAAATTCCATATTGAACGTTGAAAAGGTAGTAAACCCTCCAATAATTCCCGTAATAATAAATAACTTCACGGCCGGTGATAATTGAGTCTGCGATTCAAAATACATCATGAGCATGCCAATAAGAAACGAACCGATGGTATTGACCAAAATCGTCCCATAGGGGAAAGAAATGCCTCCATGCAGGTTAGCCGCTACGGTCACACCATACCGCAGCATCGATCCTATCCCGCCGCCGACAGCGACAGCCAGTACTTTTTCCACAGCGATACCTCCTGAATAAAAAATCAAAAGACTCCTACCCCATATAAAAGGTAGGAGTCATCAACACGATAGTCATGTACAGGCGAACTCCATCGCCTATGAAATTGACGGCTTTATTGTATCAAAGGAAAGTCCTCTTTGTCAAGAATTTCCTTCTTGTCATTGGTTTATGCACAATCCGCATTAGTAAAACAACGCTGTAAACTTCAAAATTTCACGCCGCATCACGTAAATCTCTTGTAAAACACATATAATTATAGTAGAATAATATAAGAAAAAAAACCATATGTGGTAGTTGTAGCAATACATTTTAACACAAAGGGATGAAAAAGAAACTATGAAAATACGTTGCGTGGAGCTGAGCCAGTTTGAATCGGAATTACTCATTTCTTTTATGAAACAGCCAAAGGATGTACCTGTTTCAGCGGGATTAAGCCGTACTATTTACCGTCGTTTGGAAGGTCAGCCAGCCTTTGCAAAAAGCCGGATCAATGTATATGAAAAAAACACCGGTGTTGTCCGCACTGCTATGGCAGAAAAGTAATATCTGGCATTAGGGAATCGCAAAAAAAACTGTCGCATGCTATACTGCGGCAGTCTTTTTTTACATATATTAAAAATCAATAATTTTTCTCATTTTACACTATATATACGAAGGGAGTTTCACAAATGGTATCTATTTTAAAATCACTGGCATTTTTTATTCTTGCCGGAATTTGCGAAATCGGCGGGGGATATTTTATATGGCAATATATGAAAAACGACAAAGGACTCGGCATGTTTCTTCTAGGTGCGGTCACGCTCATCGTATATGGTATTATTCCCACCTTTCAGGAAGCCTCTTTTGGACGTGTTTATGCCGCCTATGGCGGGATCTTTATCGTTTTATCTCTTCTCTGGGGATATTGGGTGGATCAGGTCACGCCGGATCGCTTTGATATCATTGGCGGAGCCATTGCCCTTATTGGCGTCATGATCATCATGTTTTATCCGCGATAGCCAAATACCAGGCAAAACGGTACAATATATTTCGTAAAAAGATGCGGATGCCATTTATGGTGCCGCATTTTTTATTAAACCCAATGTACCATAATCCCTGCCAGCACACCAGATACGACAGATACAGAAACAATCCCGGCGATGACCAGCTTGGGCATAATATAATCCAAAACAGCTTTTTCCTCTTCCGGGGTCTGCCCGCATGCCCTGGCAACCTCTAAGGAAATCAGATAGGTCCCCGGAAATCCAAAAAACGCCGTAACAGCCATCGCAATAGACAACCGCCAATCAAAATGGACAAGCCGGCCGGCAAGCACCGCAACAATAGAACAACTGATGGTCCCAACGACCAGAACAATACAAAGAGGCAGGATCATACTGACCAGCATATCCGGAGTCGTATTAGTGAGACCCACAAAAATCATCGCAATCGCTCCGGCCATCACAAAGGCCAGTCCATTCGCCTTTGTCAGGCAATTTTCTTCCAATAATCCTATTTCATGAAGGATAACACCAAAAATCATACCGTAAATCAAAAAACTCAGGCCGGTCATCTGTCCCAGCAGTAGGGAAATATAGGATACGGCAGCCAGCTTACAAAGAATGACATTGGGAGTGCTAAACGCCTCCGGAATATGAAATATCTGAAATGTATTTTTTTCGCCCGTTTTCCCCAGCGGTGTCTTTGCTGCCTGCAGTCGGCCCTGCCGAAATATATCGCGCACACGGTTGCCTTCTTTTTTGCAAAAGTAACTGGCAACAGGAATCCCCACAAAATTCTGAAATACAAGAACGAGCACCGCAAATACCTTGACATCCGGCCGGCCCAGCACATCGCCGACAGGAGACATTACCAGATACGCTACAACTCCGCCTGCCAAAACCGGAGCGCCTACCAGAGCATAATACGCATCAATGACAAGTCGGCCGCCAAAGAATACCCCCGCCGCAACGGCCACAGTAGCAAACAAAGTGACAAACACGGTTTTCCATTCCTTGATAAAATCACGAATTCGGATAGCTGTGCCGATATGAATAAGAAACATGCAAATCGTAATTTTAGCAAAAGGGATCAAGCCCGCATCGGCAAAAATCGTCTTCGGCAGACCCAACCAAAACCCGACCGTAAAAATAATCGCGCAGACAAGCAAAGAAGACACAAAAGCTTTCGTCTTGTCAGCAATGAAATCGCCAATGGAGTATACAAGAAACACAAGAGCAAGGGCAAGCAACGCATTCATCGGATCATCTCTTTTCTATATATATTTAAACGTTTATTTATATGCGGCAAGAGCCTTCAAATACACCGTAAGAACATATTCCAGAGCACGCGGCAGCCCATTTTCATCCTCAAGATAAAAACAGGGATTATGATGCGGTGTAGGGTCATGCTGTTTGGTTGGGTCAGCCATGCCAAACCAGCCAATTCCCGACGGTTTTTCCTGACTGAAATAGGCAAAGTCCTCCGCACCCAGGCTGGGTGGTACATCAAGAATTTCCAGTTCCATATCACGAGCAGCCTCCTGCATGACGGCTGCACATATGGGATGGACAACACATGCCGGATATCCGTATACTAACGACACACTGATATCACACTGATGCGCGGCGCAAATGGTTTTGCCGAGGCGTTCGATTTCCTCCATAATAAAGGTTCGCAGATTGGTATCCAGAACACGGACACACCCTCCCATACTGACGTTGGCAGGAATGACATTGGCTACGCCTTCGATACCACAATGAAGGTAGGTAACGGACACCGTGCAATTCGCCAGCGGATCACACTTAAGCGCGGGAATTAGATGAATGGCACTGATAAGTTCTCCGGCCGGTATAAGGGGATTATTGGCATCATGAGGAAATCCGCCATGGCCACCCTTGCCAGTAATTTTAAAATCAAAGGTTCCCACCGCAGCAAAACGCACGCCTTCATGTACGTCGATCGTACCGATTGGACTCAGTGCATTCACATGAATGGCAAACATATAGTCAATCTTGTCCATAATTCCATCTTTGACCAGTTGAATCGCCCCTCCAGGCAGAAATTCTTCTGCCTGTTCAAATACAAAATAGACCGTTCCTTCTATTAGTTCCTGATGCCGGGCCAGTAATTCTGCAGCTGCCATCAAGATGGCTGTATGCGCATCATGCCCACAGCCGTGCATGACGCCGGGGAAAATACTTTTATAAGGCAGGTCATTCTCTTCTACCAGTCCCAGTGCATCAATATCTGCCCGCAGACCAATTGCCGGTCCTGGCTTACTGCCTTTTAGATAGCCTACGGTACTGTTGCCGCTGATTCCTTCCAGCATAGGAATCCCCGCCTTTTTCAGGCGATTTCGTATCCATCGTGTCGTTTCTGTTTCATGAAAAGATAATTCCGGATGAGCATGTAGATATCGACGGTTTTCCACAATTTCACTGCCATATTCCTGAACTAATTTTTTTACTGTTTCATTCATTTCCTGCACCCCTTTGTTGTCTTGAATTTTTATATATAAAAAAATCGCCCCTCACAAGAAAGGGACGAGATATCGCGGCACCACCCTGATTATCTGAAATCAGATCAACTCTAGACCTGTATAACGGCAGATACACCGGTTCGGCCTACTGTATTCAGCCTCACAGTTCAGAAAGGAACTTCACACTGCATAATCTGCCGTTTCTCACCGGTTTCGGCTCTCTGAAAGATACATGCAGCATTATTTTCTTCCATCAATACTTTTCATAAAAATAAATTATATTTTTATTTATTGTACAAGATAGAAATACCTCTTGTCAAGATATTTTGCGCTTCTTCTATAACTCACCAATATCCCTTTATACAAGGGTATTTAAAAAGCAGTATGGTTCCTCTTCTTCCTGAAAACATTTATACTTTCTTCCGGGAATATTTTTTCTGCGGATCAAAGCAATGCGTGCGGCAATATTGACTGCAAAACACAGTACGGCGATCCTTCGGATCGGTCACAACTACCGGTTTGCCGCATTTACGACAGCAAAATTCCCGATATACCGTAAGCGGGCAAACCCGTTTGGAATGTTTCCAATAGGCTTTTTCACAGCGTTGAGAACAAAACTTCAACCGGCAGTCTTCCAGTTCGGTGACATATACTATTTTCCCGCATTTCAAACAGCGAAATTCCCGTATAACAGGTTTCTCTACCGGAACGGGAAACTCTGCATGGTCATTGCCGCCATGCCGGTTAGCATACCGCCGGCAGGCAGCGCTGCAATACTTCTGCGTTGACCGGCAAGCTTCAAATTTTTTTCCACATATAACACATATCATAAAAAATATACTGCCCCCCTATCAACGGATGTTATTGACAGCCCTTGTATGAACAAAAGACACGCTAAAAAAATTCCGCAGCATATGGAGCAGCGTTGCAGTGAAAACAGCGTCTCCCCCTATTTCTTTTAAACGGAGCGGATTATAGTACCGTCTTCCTGGTTTTATTTCATTATATGCCTTGTTTACGATATTTCTCTTACATTTCCAATATATTTTATACTATATTTTATGTAAAGTAAATAAGATAATTACGACATATTTCAAAATTGAGAAAAGAACAACCTTTACTCAGCAGATGGCCGGAGTGAAAGGCTGTTCTTTCATTTTTATCTTATCAACTATAAAATATATGTTTCTATCATCTATCTAATAAAACTATCAGCTGCGTCTCTTTATTACTTTTTGACACGCACCCGTTCAACGGTCGGATTCCCATTTTTATCTTTATGAATAGTATCCACAGTAAAGCGTTCCAATTCAGGTTCAAATTCAGCTAAAAGCTTATCAGAAAGAGTCGCTCCATTACGCATGGCCCGATACAGCATAGCCGCAAATTCATATCTTGTCATTGGCCTGTCACCGCTAAACGTACCGTCAGGATATCCTTTGATCATGCCGTTGCCGGCTAAAACCGCTACGTATTCATACGCCCAGTGATTCTTCGGAATATCAGGAAACAGCTGAAGCCTGGATGCATCAAATTTTTTCCCCGTATGAACATCAAGCATTGTTGCTTTCATCGCTTCCATTTCTTTGCGCATGTCCTTGATTTCTTTCGCCATCGCTACCCGTGAGGTGGAAACATGATTACTGCCGCTGCCAAGCTTGACAGAGATACCGGTATTGATCATATTTTCCCCACCGCCAAAGCTGCCGCCTACACTGAACATCGTATCTTCTATTAGGGCGATAATAGGTGCCCACCGCTACCGCATCAGCACCTTTATAATTGCCATACTCAGCCGCAAAATCCCATTTCGCGTCAGGATCAAAATCCAGAGGATGCAGCGCAGCCAATGCGGCGGCACCGGCGCCTACGCGATCAATACGGCTGTCCAAATCAGTTGCAGACTGGTTTAATATTGGCATTGTTGTAGGCATTCTTGCCGTCTGCCGCAGTAACTTCGTTTATATCCAATACCTGATTCTGCCCGTTATAGGTAAAATCCATGCTGCCGTCGTACTTCGCACGGGTGAGAAATATCTTCAGCAGAGGATGTCCGTGGCCTTCGTAGATTCTCCAAATCGGCGTTTCGCCGTTTATTCCATAGAAATAAAAGTACTCATTTATTATTATATTACAAATAAAATTATTTTAAACATTTCATTACATTTTTTTGAATTTATGTTTTTATTATTCCTGCATATCCTGTTCCAGCCGTGCAGCAATCGCTTTTCCTGTCGCAGTCCGAGCCAAGCCGCCGTCAGAGGTCTCTTTCAGCGCTACAGGCATGATGCGGCCGATTTCAGCCATAGCTTCGATAACTTCATCTGGAGGAATGACGCTGCGAATCCCTGCCAGCGCCATTTCTGCCGCACTGACCGCCATAACGGCATAACAGGCATTACGCTTTACACAAGGAACTTCCACGAGCCCCGCCACAGGGTCACAGGCCAAGCCCAGCGTATTTTTCATGCATAGCGCAAACGCATTGATTATCTCATCATTCGTCCCGCCAGCCATTTCAGCCGCAGCAGCCGCAGCCATAGCGGCGGCCGTACCGCATTCAGCCTGACAGCCGCCAACGGCTCCGGCAACAGAAGCATTGCGTGACACAACCGCGCCGATGCCAGCTGCCGTGAACAGCGCATTGACACTAACCTTCTGATCCGTTCCTATTTCTTCGGCTACGGCCGTCATAACGGCCGGCACAATACCACAGGATCCAGCCGTAGGGCAGGCAACAATTTTAAACATCTTGGCATTCGCTTCACTGACGGCCAGCGCATAGATAGCCGCTTTACGAGACAGGGATCCCAGCAGCTTTGCCGGAGATTGAAGCATTTTATAGGCATCACCACCGACAAGCCCGCTGACGGATTTTCCCTGGTCTTGCAATCCAGCTTCAATGGATTCATGAAATACCTGAAGACGTGACGCCATAACACCTCGTACTTTTTCTTCCGTTTGTTCCGATGTTTCCATTTCATGCCGGACAACGATTTCTGACAAAGAAAGATGGTGTTTACCGGCCAGCGCTACTAATTCATGCAAGGTTTTATATTCATACGTATACATAATTCCTCCTACAGCGGCAACAGCGTAATCACGCTTTCAATTGCCGAAATATTTTTGATCATGTTAACCATATCCACCGGTACAGGACTGTCTGTACAAACAATCATTACGGCTGTCGCATTTTTGGCGCTGCGGAACACGCGCATATTGGATACATTGATATGACCGATGGCCATGATTGTCGTAGCCTGCGCAATAATTCCCGGCTGATCGCGATGAATGGTGATCAAAGTATGTTCTTCACCGCTGAGGGCAACGACAGCCTTATTGATTTCCCGTATTTCAATCTTTCCCCCACCCAAAGATACGCCGAGAATTTCCATTTTACGGCCTGTTTTTCCGGTCATGGCAATGCGTACCGTATTGGGATGATCTACTTCGTCATCAGAACGGCTGAGAACTATTTTCAGGCCTTGCTGTGCTGCAATATCAAAGGATGTCCGCAGACGGACATCGTCGGCGGAAAATCCCAGCAGTCCGGCAACCAACGCTTTGTCGGTTCCGTGTCCCTTATAGGTTTTGGCAAAAGATCCATACACGGTAAGCTGTGCTTCCACCGGTTCATCATCCAAGATTTCGCGGGCCATGAGCCCAATGCGCGCCGCCCCTGCCGTATGCGAGCTGGACGGCCCTATCATTACCGGCCCGACTACATCAAATACTCCCATAAGTACCTCCTTACACTCATCACATCAAAATGCTAATACGGAATCCGTATTTCTTGCTGCAGATAAAAGCTGTATATATATATATCCCGAACAATAATACCGCGAATTTGTTCAACAGCCCGCTTGTACAGATCCAGCTGTACGCTATATCGTGTCCTAAATGCGTCTTCATTGGCCAAATGATCTGTTTTGTAATCCACTATTATCCATGATTCTCCTTCGCAGAACAAGCAGTCGATGACGCCCTGCAGCAAAATTTGTTCTCCTTTTTCTACCGCCGGCAGATATGCCCCGCCTCCAGCCAGGAGGACGCTGAAGGGGTATTCGCGATACACCGTTGAAGCCCGGGCCATCTGCCGGCCTAATGGAGAACGGCAAAAACGGAGAACGGCGGGCACATACACCAGTGCCGTCTCTTCTTCCGTAAACAAACCTTCTCCCTCCCACTGAGCCAGATAGTCTCGTAAGCGCCGCTCCGTCATATCCGGCCGAACCGGCAGATACTGCATAACTTTATGCGTCACGGTCCCCCGGCGGGCACCGCTTACTTGTTCGGCTTCCTCTTCGAGCCACGGCGGCAGCTGCCGGAATACGTCATTTTCTCCAATAGACCGTCCGGTCCCCGGGACATCCTGCACAGCAAGTTGATCTTCCTCCAAAAGCTCATCCGCATGGAGCAGGCCATATTGGCGTTTAACTTCTGATACAGAAAATTTTGCCGGTGTCTGTACGGCCTGTCCATACTCATACTGCCAAGACAATGCTTCTTCCATCCAAACCGGTACTGCCGTACCGGTAAGATCTCCGACACGCAGCTTCTCCAGCCGCGGTTCATCTCGCAATGCTTCTATCATATCGTCGGGACCGGCAGTGCCGGGACTGGCAAACAGCTCCCATAAGCCACAACGGCAATGTACCGCCTGCGCACTTCCGACAGCGTCCGCCAGCTGCTGTCCTTCGGCCGTTCCAGCTACTACCGGCAGGACCCAATCCCAATAGGAGCGGGCCTGAGCGGGATTGCTGCCGCTCTGCCAGCGCCTCCAATCCACATCCAGATGCGAGCCGTGTCCTGTCAGAATCAGTTTATCTCGGGCCCGGGTCATCGCAACATAAAGCACGCGTTCTTCTTCAGCTGTGCTTTCCCATGCCAGTTGTGCGCTGATGCCGTTCCAAATAAAAGTGGGATACAGCATACGCCAGAAAGCATCGTACTGTTTCAGGCCAATCCCCAGCATATTATGAAATAAAACAGGTGCCTGCATATCCTGCCGGTTAAAGCGTTTCCCCATATCGGCAATAACTACGACGGGAAATTCCAGACCCTTGCTTTTATGAATACTCATAATACGAACCACATCTTCACTTTCACTGATCACTTTGGCCGGTGCCAGGTCAAGGCCATCTTCTTTCATTTTATCTATCAGCTTCAGATAGCGGAAAATACCGCGGAATCCCGACTTTTCATATTGTCTTGCTCGATCGTACAAAGCCTGCAGATTGGCCTGCCGTACCGTACCATTGGGCATACCGCCCACATACTCATAATAGGCCGTATCGGCATACAATTTTTGAAGTAATTCAGCAACACCATTTCTCCGGCTGAAGGTACGCCAGTTTTGCAGGCGGGCACAAAAATTTTCCAGACAATCTCGTGCTTTTCCAAAAGGAATGGTCTGCATATACAGCGGCAAATTCTGCCACAGCGTTCCTTCTCCGGACAGGCGCAGTGCAGCCAGTGCCGTTTCATCCAATCCGACAAGTGAGGAACGCAGTACTGCCGCCATCGGCAGATCCTGTTCCGGGTTGTCAATACAACGCAGCAGCGCCATCATGATCTGCACCTCAATAGCCGCAAAATACCCGCCGTTCTGTTCAGCATAAGCAGGAATTCCCGCTGCCTGCAGCGCCTGCAGCATGACATCAGCCTTGCCGGCCATGGACCGCAGGAGAACCACCATATGGTGATACGTCACCGGTTCCATCTTACCATCCTTACGAACTACTTTTTTCCCGGATGCCTTCATATCCTGCAGACGTCGGGCCACGAGAGCACACTCCTTTTCAAAGGCCGTCAATTCCCGCTCGTCAGAACCGTCAGTATCGTCCGGCACATCGCGGTCTCCCGTATCCAGTAAGTGGATTTCGATAGATCCCCCGATCCAATCCTGATCGGACGGCTCCGTTCGTCCGGCATAGAGCCGTTCACGCTCCCCATAGGCCATACCGGCCGCCGCTTCCGTCATAATAGCAGCAAACACTTCATTTACCCCCGCCAGAATTCCCGGCGCGCTGCGGAAATTTTTTGATAAATCAATACAGCGTTGAGCCGCACCAATCTCCCGGCTGAAAGTACGATATTTCTGCAAAAATAAATTAGGATCGGCCAAACGAAACCGATAAATACTTTGTTTCATATCTCCGACCATAAAGCGGTTATCCTCACGGGAAATAAGCTGCGTAATCAATTCCTGCACACCGTTTGTATCTTGATATTCATCAATAAGCACTTCTTTATACATGCTGCGCAGCTCTTCTGCCGCCGGCGACGCATCAGCACTGCCAGGCTGTGCATCTTCCCGCAGCAGGATCTGCAGGCAAAAATGCTCCAAATCACTGAAATCTATCCAGCCTTTTTCTTTTTTCGCCTGTCTATAGGCCTCTGCAAAATCCTCTGTCAAGCATACCAGACCTGTCATGACAGGATGCATCGCCCGTATTCCTTCCAGCCAATCCTGCGGAGATGCCGAAAAATAAACGCCTTGCACTGTTTCATTTATTTCCTTTTTGACATCATTTCTGATTTTTTTACAAATTTCCCAGAATTCTTTGTCCGCATCCGACAGTTTCCGCACAGCTTTCAAACGTGGAAACTCGACAGCCAGCGCCGCCTTTTGCATGTCCCCCCACGCAGAGCAGCCATACAATTGTTCCAGCGCAGCCGCTTCCACGGCAAATTGTTCATATGCCGCAGCTAGTGCCGGCCGTTTTTTCATCCCCGCCAGTACCTGGCGGTACATATGAATCTGGTTTTCCACACTGCGCCTGATCTGATCTTTTACAGGGCCACACCATGGCATATCGTCTAAATCGGCTTCCCGGGGCACATCATATGCAGCCGCCGCCTTTTCCAGCCAGCGCCGCGGCCAAGGCATGCTGCGGGAATACTCGTACATGCGGCTGATCGTATCCATGAGGACATCATCACCGCGGTCACTGCCGAACATATCTGCCAGCGGATACAGCACAGATGCTTTTTGATCATCCTCGTAGTAGGATAAAAACACGTTCTCCATTATACTGCGGCGTAAAAGATTCAGTTCCTCCTGACCGGCAATCGTGAAGACCGGGTCCAGATCAATCGTATAGAAATAACGCCGGATCACATCCTGGCAAAAGGCGTGCAGCGTCGAAATATGTGCCGACGGCAGCAGCGCCAGCTGCCGTTCTACCGCCGGATCACCTGTTTTGGATAAAACCTGGGTCAGTGCAGCCGACACACGTTCCCGCATTTCCGCGGCCGCGGCCTTCGTAAAAGTCACGACCAGCAGCTCCGTAATATCGATGGGATGCTCTGTATCAAGAAGACGCCTGATGATGCGTTCGACCAGTACAGCGGTTTTACCCGATCCGGCGGCAGCCGACAGCAGCAACGTCTGTCCACGGCTGTCAATAGCCGCTTGCTGGTCTTCAGTCCATGCCATATTCAGTATCTCCTTCCTTGTAAATTTCTTTAATAATATCGTCTTTTGCTGTTTTTGCAACGACTGCATAGGTATTATCCTTGATCTGTACATCAAACCGGCATACCGCATGATACGGACAATAGCGGCACGGACTATTTTGACCCATCAGTACCGGATGGATAGAAATATCTCCCTGACGTATCTGCCCGGCAATCTGATAAATACGCCGTGAAGCCAGGGACAACAAATGCTGCCATCCTTCTTCATTATATATATTGCGGGACATATTGCTCAACGAACCGTCTTTTTTAAGATGAAGATTCAAAAACGCAGAATATCCCTGCAATGACGTATCAAGAGCCTGCATAACTTCGCTGTCCTCAAGATAGAATCCACTCAGCCTGCTGTTTTTATTATACAGGTCTCGTTTTTCTTCTTCCGTTGCCATATGATTAAGAGATGTTTTATCATTCCGGACATAACAATATAAAACAGCCGCCGGGACAGCATCGCTGCCCATATTTAGGAGCGCCACAAACATATATGTCAAAAGCTGCAGCTCCAGCCCCGTAAAGACCTGACTCAGATCAAGCTGCTTGCGTCCTGATTTATAATCTATGATAACAACATACTTTTTATCCCCAAGGCGCAGCGCATCGACACGATCAATCTGTCCGGTTACGATGACTTCCGTTCCGTCCGACAGCAGAAAATGCAGCGCTTCCCACGGACTGTCCTGCCGTCCAAAGGATTTTTCCAATCCCTCCATATGAAAATCGGATGCGGCACTGAATTCGCAAAGACGGCGCACCGTCCTCGTCAGCGTTTGGATCAGTCGTTCTTTAATCTGTACAAAATAGGCATTAGACATAAGAATATCATGCTGCACCTGCGGTGCCAGCTGCTCCGTTGCCGCACGGCACATCACCGAAATACAGTCCGCCGGTATGTCGTGCCACTGCTGCTTCTTTTCCAGCAGTTCATCCCCCAATATCCGCAATGCGCCGTGAACAAGCATTCCCAAATCGGGCGCGGCAAATCGATATACGGGACGTTCCTCCAGCAAAAGACCATACCGGGAAAAATAAGCAAAGGGGCACGTCCGGTACTGTTCGAATTTTGTCACAGAACCGCGCAGCCTGCCGTCCGGCATATATAATTTACGTACCGCAGCACTCGGAAGTCGCTGCGGCACATTACGGTAAAATAGGCCCAGCACAGCCCGCACAGCCTGTTCCTTCCAGCCATGCCCGCAAGCCCAATCATATAATGCCCACCATACGTCCGCGACCGGCCTCCCTTCAAGAGCCGGCCGCAGCATAACAGGCAGATAGGTCAAAGCCGCCGGCAGCGCAACAATGCCCGCCGCTTCACTGCCACCGGCCAGATCACCCGTTTCTCGAATCAAAGCCGTAACATATCCCCGTTCAATAATCTGCCGTATCCAGGAAGACGGTTCCATGGCACCGCCGTCTTCATCAGCCAGAACATAGGATATGTACAGTCTGTCAGCGGCTCGTGTCGCAGCCAAATAAAACAAAAACTTTTCCTGAAACGAACGAAACCGGCTGCCAGGCCCTAATTTCAAACCCAGGCCCCCAAGCCGCTGCCGTTCCGTATCATTTAAAATGCTGTCTTCACCATTATACTGTGGAAATATGCCATCATTAACGCCACATAGGAATACTACCGCAGCTTGCATCGTATAACCGCGTTCAACAGAGGTCAGCGTTACATGATCCAACGTCGGCGGGATCAGACTGAATTTCAGATCACCCATACCATCTTCGATAATTTGAGAAAACTCATCTAACGTCGTCACATCATCGCCACAGAGACGGACAATTTCATCAAGAAAGAGAACTACACGCTTCCATACCTGTTCGTGCTCCTTAGCTTCCATAGCTCGTCCTGCTGCTTCATCCTCCTGCTGCCAGCCACTCAAAGTTTCCGGCACCTTCATAGCCGCCAGCCATTGGTATAATAATGTACACCATTCCCGTAAAGTATGTGGTTTCTGCGCAGTCTCCCATAGGGGCATAAGAATATCAGAGACAGCCTGCCGGATACCATTAATATGAGACAGCCAGTCATTCTTATTCTCACAGTCATTTTTTCCATACTGCCATGCTCTGCCGTTGATCCAATGACTCCCCTGAATACCGTATGCCAAACAGTAGTTTTCCAATTCATCCACATCCTGCCGACTTAAAGGAAACAAATCCGTCTTCAGCAGCCGGAACAGCGGCTCATACGCCCAGCGCGATTGAAATACTTCCAATAACGCCGCAATGGCCTCTGCTACCGGATGAGCGGTCATAGGCCGACGGTAATCACTGAAGCAAGGGATTTCATAGGCTGCCAATACTCGTTCGGCAACATGCTGATACATATCACTCGCTCTGACCAGAATGAGAAAATCACGGTACCGGTATCCCTGCCGGGATAATCGTCTGATCTGCCGGGCAATGGCATCTATTTCCACCTCGCGATTACTGCACTCAAGAACCGCAAGTCCCGGCACGGGCGTTTGACGCACAGCTGGCACTACCCGGAAAAAATCCCCGGCAAATTCTCGTATGCCGCTACCCGGCATTGCGTCAGCCACAGCTGTTTCCAAATGCGGAAACACATGCCGCAAATCCCGATACACTTCATACGGCCGATGAAACAAGGCTGTTTCCCTGGCCTGAGACGAAATGTTATCCGCATCCATCGTCAAAGTGACTGTCATGTGGGCGGCGGCTTTTTCAGCTGATTGCAGTACTGCCAGCTGCTGCGGCGTAAACCATTGAAAACCGTCAACCCATATCCGGGCTCCCTGCAAAAATGTATAGTTAGAGATTTCCTGTGCCAAAAGAGTCATCATGTCATCGGCACTGCCAAAATGAGTTTGAAGAAACGCTGTATACCCTTCATACAAAAGCGCAATATCCCGCAATTTGCGAGCCAGTGTTCCATTTTCCAGTGCTGCAGCTGCCCGGCGCAGTTCAGAAGGACCGATGCGGAACGAACGGCATTCCCAAATAAACCGGCCGGCAGTGGCAGCGAAATGAGGCTGCCGGGCGGCGGTCTGCAATACCGTAAATTCTTCTTCATGGTTTCGCAGCAGCCGTTGCAAAATAATTTTCCGGGCCAGTTCAGACAAAGAGTCATGTTCTTTTCCCTGCTCCTGAAAAACCCTATATGCCAGTCGGGAAAAACCTACAATCTGCGTACCCATAAAACCTTTACCCGGCATGGTTTCCGCAAATCGCCGTTCTGCCCCATATGTCGCCTGGTCCGGGACGATCAGCAAGGCCTTCCCTCCCTGCTCTTCCCACTCTCTGATCTGCGAATAACAGAGGGCCGTTTTGCCGCTGCCGCCTTTTCCAAATAAGACTGTTACTGCCACAACTGTTCCTCCCTTTTGTATCCTCTGAAACTACATTTTATAACATTGTATCATATTCAAAACAGCCCGGCAAAGTATGCTTCCGTCTTTGCCAGGCTGTTTCTTTATCATATTTATATAACTGCACATGCTGATTTCAAAAAGGACATACGGGCATGTCCGCACCGCTGCAACCATTTTAAGTCATAAGGCTCGAACACAACTTGCCGGTATGCTTCCACATTCATGATCGTACCGTCCCAATCAGAGTGAATATCCCCATTTTGTTTGATTAAAATATCATATAAAACATCATACGTGAGACCGCTTTTCATATCTTTTTCCACAATCGTGCTGTACGGCAGTGTTTTATGATATGTCAGTTCCATCCCCTTGTAATCAAAATGAAATCCACAGCGCATACGGCAACCGTCCAGACCGGTATATGCGGCAATAGCCTTCAGATCACGAAGGATTTTATCATGCCGCTCATCATATAAATTGTCAGGAGTCGTTTCCGTATAATCAAAACGGAATTGAATGGACGCCCCGGGAATTTCGTGGAACCGGTCTAAATATGGCATTAGCTGCCGGGGATCATAATTTTTATACAAGACGCAATTAATCCGAAACGGTACAGCCAACCGGCTCAACAGTTGGTCATTAGATTCAACGACATACCGCTGCATATGCCGAGAAACATTAATGCACGTAATCTTATCTTTATTTCGTTCCGTAAACGCAATAATATCCTCCTCCGTCTGGAACTCAGACACAGGAAGAGTCGTATTAATATATACCTTGTGCGTCGGCGGAATAATATCCAGCATACGCTGCAGCGAGTCTATATTGGCAAATGGTTCACCGCCGGTAAACACAAAGTCACAGGACGGAGTAATCGCGTCCATCCGGATAATGCTGTCACAAATCTTATCTGCTGAAAATCCGGTCATATCAGCATATTCTTCTTTATTGATGCAAAACGGGCAGTGATTACGGCAGTTATACGGCACAAAAACAGTAACCGTCGCGCCTCCCTCCCGTGTCTTATACGGATGCCTCGTAACGGTTATCGGTTCCGTTACGGTATCTATTCTGCTACTCATACTCTTCGCCTCAAATTCTGGTATATCTCTTTATTACGCTCCCACACCGCCATGTGCAATAAAAATAAAAAAATTTTCTTATCAGACATAGCAGACATAATAAAAGTATAGATATATCCATATTTATTCTACCATAAAAAGAGTTTTCGTCAAATACATATCATCCATTCTTTTATAGCATGTGTTTTATGGCAAATAGTTCTCATTGCTACTTTACTTTATCGGATAGCCTGCGTAATTTCTGATGCAGTCTTCCGCACAGCCTGTATAAACGTCTCCTGCACCTCCCTTGTGACTCGCGAAACAGGTCCGGATACACTGATGGCGGCAATCACATCCCCATTGGAAAATATAGGTGCAGCGATGCAGGTCATTCCCAGTTCCACTTCTTCCCGTTCAACAGCATACCCTTGTTTTCGTATAAGATCCAATTCAGTCAGCAGCTCCTCCCAATCGGTAATAGTATATTCTGTGAATTTTTTCAGCTTGCAGCCAATATACTGATCTCGGTACGCTTTCGAAAATGCCAGCAGGCATTTTCCGGATGCAGCGCAGTAGCTGGGGCGGATAGCCCCGGCAGGAGGTGCCATATCGACAGTTTGCGGTGATTTGATTTTTTCCAGGATCACATGCTGTGGATACGGCATGTTCGTCTTGGCAAAGGTTGTCATGTGAACGCTTTCATTGCACTGAAGTGCCAGTGCCTTGGCATAAGGATACGCCATTTTCTGAAATGGTTCTTTTTCACGAAAAAGCATGCCCAGCGAGTACACCTGCAGTCCCAGCCAATATTTTCCCGTATCTTCCTCCCGACGCACAAAACCGCGTCCTTCCAGCGTATCCATCGTGCGACTCACCGTGCTTTTATGGAGACCCATTTCCTTACTGATCTGCGTAACACTCAACGGCGCCTCTTCTTGCAAAAACAACTGCAAAATAGCCAGCGCTCTGTCAATGGATTCTATCATACCAATCCCTCCTTATCCGCAGCCGTTCCTCTTAAAGCAACATGTATTGCGGTGTATGATTTCATGTCTCATTATACGTAGAATCAAAAGGATGTCAATCCACTCTTTGACGAAGAATAAAAAGACCGCAGGCAAAGCAACTAGCCTGCCCGATATATAAAAGAAGCACGTCCCCCCATATCATTTATATCTCCGACATGAAAGGATGCGCTTATCTTTCAAAAACCAATTTTCTGTTTTCTGTTACATTTCTGCCAGTGAATCGTCTTCTGTCGTATGTAAAGATCGTTCATACATGCATCCGGCCATTTTTTTCAGAAGATCCAGGCATTCCAGATTGCTGAGCCAATTTTTGGGAATCGCAGCCGCCCCATAAAGAGCTCCCGTAATATTGCCGCATACGGCCCCGCAGGTATCACTGTCCCCATCCTGATTGCATGCCATAATAACGGCATCCTTCAGTGTTTCGGATTTTAAGACACAATAAATAGCCATAGCCATGGCCTCATCAGCAGCCCATCCCTGCCCGATTTTTTTCATAGAATGAACAGGATTTCTATCCGTAACGGCTTCATCAATCGCACGCAGAATCCCCTTCAGCAGACCGGTATTATTTTCTTGTTTCTGTAAAATTGCCAGGCTTCCTGCCAGAGCAGTATTCAATTCCCGCCCTTGAGTCAAAAAGGAAATAATCGCACTGAGAGTCCCTGCCGCCAAATAAGCTGCAGGATTACCGTGTGTCAGCCAGCCGGACTGGCAGCCTACGGCAAATGCCTTTTCTGGATCACCGGAATAAAAAAGCCCGATAGGGGCTGCCCGCATTACAGTACTGCTGCCTTTACTATTATTGGCCTTGTGTTCTTTATCAAAGCATTTCCCCAAAGCCAACGCAATCAAACAGGTCCGTCCAGGTGCCCGGCGAACAAAGAGCGTTTCATCATTCATCAAATCATAGCCCCACTCCTGTTCATGCTCCTGCGCTTTCATCCACGACATCTGTTCCGGTTTGACAATACGTTCTGTCTGCGTATAGTACCAGCGCATATACGAACGATATAATCCTTCCTGTGGCGTTATTCCGTCATGGTCTGCCCATAACAGCCCATCTGCTGTAAACAGGGACATTTGCGTATCATCCGAAATGACTCCCTTTTTTCCGTTGGCTTCCAGTTTTAGTACTGTCCGAAGCCCATAGGGACCATATTTTTTACGAATAGTCTTCAAATCGTCAAATTCAATGAGATATCCCAAGGCATCTCCCGTGGCGCCGCCTAACATGCACCCTGTAAACCGTTCTGCTGCATTCATTGCCGTGTGCACCTCCCATTTACACGATTAACCGGCTTCGGCTAAATCATAATCTTTAGCCATCCAGTCCTTCGTTGTCGTAAAACTGATCGTCACCCATTTTTCATACCGGGAATATCCCAGGGATGCATCAATTTCATTGCGGATCATATCCAATGCTACTACGCTCTGAACCGGATAATCCTTCGGCAACAAAATATCTATTTCTATAATTTTAGCCCGGCCGAATACCTGCACGCTGGAAACATAATCGCTGAAATGATATCTCTTCATTGCAGCATCCATTACCTGCTGCACATGATTGTGCAATTCAGCCGGAGCCACTCCCAGCAGCTGCTTTACTGCAGGTGTCAGAATTTTCATGGCCGGCAGGATCATCTGCAGCGCCAACACGATCATAATAACCGGATCCACATAGACGCCCAAATAAGCAAATCGTGTTTGCTCCATAATCCGTACCAAGCCAAAGCTGACTAACAGCCCCGTTGCCAGCGAGGCATCGACAAACCAACTCACATTGTCATAATATACCAAATAGGACTGCACCTTTTTATTCGTATGATGGACATAAAAATAAAACAGCCAATCCGCTATTGTAAAAAAAGCAGCATAGTAAAACGCCAGCTGGAAAGACATAGTATGCCCACCCGAAAAAATACCGGCAATGCCGGCTCCCAGTGCGTATATGACAATAAATACCGTAAACAACCCTTCAAGAAGCATGACCACCGGTTCGCACTGCCAGTATCCAAACTGAAACTGCCGGCTCGACTCACGCCGCGTCAAATCTGATGTGACCATCATCAGAACCTTGATAATAATCGCCGCAAAAGAAAAAATTCCGTCCAGCAGGATAGCCTGAGAATCGCTCAATATCCCTGTCACGGTACCACCAATCGCTACAATTCCCATCATACTCGCTGATAAAACCAACAACCGCTTCTCTTCTCTGTGCGCTTTTTTTCTGCCCATAATAAGACCTCCATACAAACACAAAACTACTATATTTGCATGAGGCCGCCTAAGTATGCGCTGTAATACCGTCTTGTCGTTCGTTTTTGGTTCATGTGCAGGGGAAGAACATTCCACTGCCACTTGCCGAAATCACTACGCCCGATCCAACGATTTTCACAACGGTTCGGGTACATAGTTTTCATAGTAAAACCCCCAAAAATAACAAAAAAAGTATTTACATTTTCATCATATTAGTATATGATAAAGTTTTACAAATCTATTATAACAGGTTTTGATATATATTTGCAAATATTGTGTTGGCATAATACAAATGCAATATATCTTTTCGTTGTGTGCTTTCTTATGATTGATATTTTTTTAGAAGTCAAGGTTATTCTCTTTTTTTGCAACTTCTCCTATAAAGAGGTACAATAAAATATATTATAATGACATAAAAAGGAAGCTGGCTATTGCTAGTTGCTGAAGAAAACGGCGAAATTGCTGGTTTTGCTACCTTTGATACTTTTCAAAATTGGCCGGCATATAACTATGCGGTAGAATATTCCGTATATGTCTGCAAGGATTACCGCAGCAGGGGCATCGCATTGGATTTTATGACCAAGCTGATCATGATCGCTGAAAAACAGGAATATGCGATTATCGTCGCTGGCATAGACAGTAGCAACGCTGCCGGTATTGCCCTCCATGAAAAGCTGAAATTTTACAAGGCCGGAGTAATTCATAGAGCAGGCTTTACGTTTGGCCGCTGGCTTGATTTGCGCTTTTACCAACGTAATCTAAAAGGCCCTTCTTATTCGACAGAATAGCTTTATACCCATCTAATGAAAGGCAGGAACATATTCCATGACATTCGCAGCAGCCAACAGTGTTACGGCAGACGTTCAGCAGCAGGTTCACCAAAGCGTGACCGCACTGGATCAATTAAAAGATTTTATATTAGCTTACGGCCCCGATGTTATTTATGCCGTTATTATTTTTATTGCCGGCCGGTATTTAGCTCAATTTCTCAAAAATCTGGTCAGTAAAATGATGACTCATGCTAACTATGATACGACAGTAAATACCTTCGTCAGTCAAATTATTTACTATGGTATTATGGCCCTCGTTGTCTTATCTGCTATGAATAAGGCCGGTATTCCGACAAATTCCTTTCTGGCTGCCTTCGGTGCCTTTGGTCTGGCAGTAGGCTTAGCGCTGCAGAGTAATCTTTCAAACTTTGCTTCAGGTCTGCTAATTCTTATATTCAAACCTTTTAAGGCCGGCGATTGGGTATCCATCAGTGGTATTGAAGGCACGATCAAAGGAATACAGATGTTGAACACCGCAGTCATTACCAAAGATAACAAGGCCGTTTTTATTCCCAATTCGGTTATTACGTCATCACAGGTAACGAACAGTTCCTATCTGGAAGAAAGATATATTCCCTTCTTATTTGACATCAGTTATAACAATGATCACCATAAAGCCATTGACCTGCTCAAGGAAGTGTTTCAAAAAGACAAGCGCATTCTCAATGCGTCTTCGATAGAAATTGGCATAAAGGAATTTGCCGATAACTCTGTCCGCATTGCCGCTTATCCACGAGTACGGAACCACGACTATTTATCAGTCTACTATGCCACCATGTCCAAGGTAAAAGATACCTTCGACCAAAACGGTATTGATATCCCATATCCACAGCGTGTAGTGTATGTACAAAAGCAGGAGGATATCCTGCCGCCCTCAGAAGATACGGGATCCTCTTCATAAAAAACACATATTTATAGTATCTTAAACGACCTGCAGTCTATATAAATAAAACAGGCGGAAGGTGTCATGAGCAACTCATGACACCTTCCGCCTGTTTTATTTATATAGACTGCAGGTCGTTTAAGATACTATAAATATGTGTTTTTTATGAAGAGGATCCCGTATCTTCTGAGGGCGGCAGGATATCCTCCTGCTTTTGTACATACACTACACGCTGTGGATATGGGATATCAATACCGTTTTGGTCGAAGG
>NZ_LEKT01000053.1 GCF_001045675.1 Megasphaera cerevisiae DSM 20462 | reverse complement strand
AAGATAGGACCGAACACGTCCTTCAGCGCTATCTGCATGTCTTCCTGCGTCTTCGGCTGGTATTGTTCCATGATGAGCTTGGCGATTGCCTGGCCTTTCTCACTCGGGTTTCTACGTTTCTTCATCAGTGCTGTACTCAATTCCTTTCAACCTGCTTTCTGATAGTGTACCGCACCTCGACAAAAAAATGAAGTGCGTAAGTTAGTAAATTGGTTACCGGTAACTTACACACTTCATTTTACACTCCCACATCGTTTATATAAACGATCATTTTGTTTATTATTTATTTTATATATTCAATTTATCAATTTATATTTAATTATTTTTTCATTTTTTCTATAATTACTTTATTTATCTAATAGATTAAATATTCATTATAAATACATATATATGTTTTCCATCCGGACGATTCCCAAACTATCATTTGACTTTCTGCATGTTTTTTTGCTACTATCAATTATACTTACATTATTTCCAAAAGGAGTTACTATGGATCTTGCTTCCCAAATTGGACAAAAAATCCGAAATTGCCGAATAGAGAAAAAAATGACGGTCAAGGATCTGGCTGCACAAGCGCAAATTACAGCTTCCATGCTCAGCCAGATAGAGCATGGTCAAGCGACACCCTCGTTAAATACAATCCGCTTGCTGTCAATCGCCTTAGATAGACCTATATACCGTTTTTTTCTAAATGATCCTGATATACAACATGATATTGTCCGCAAAACCAATCGAAAACAAATTATCGATCAGGGGATCCATTATGAAATTCTGACTCCGGATATGAATGGCGCTATCGAAATGATGCAGCTGACGCTGCCTGCCGGAAGCGTGTCCTGTCAAACACCGTTGGGACACAAGGGGGAAGAGGTGGCATTAATTCAAGAGGGCGCTGTAGAACTGACGTTGGGAACAGAAATTTGTTTACTCCATGCAGGAGACAGCGTCAGAATAAAAAATGAGATTAAGCACAAATGGTCCAATACAAGTCAGCAGAGGGTGATTATTCTTTTCGCCGTCACGCCTCCCTCTTTTTAAACATACAGGAAAATACGTCCTAAAAAAGACGTGCCCATAATACTATAACGGGTACGTCTTTTTTACATATAGCGATTCGGCAGCTTGACTATCTGATATTCTTCTTTGTTGAATTTCCTCTGATATCAACGGGTATCAAATGATCAACCATATCCCCGCGTATTCCCACAAAATAGCTTGTCAAATTAGCACTGGAACAGGAATGATTAGGAATAATGCAAATTTTATCTCCTACCCGTATATCAGTAGTGCCGCGCACATGAAGCTTGCCAACCTCTTCCGAAAGACCTTCGAGCGTCAATTCCGGATGTCCCTTGACAACGCCATAGCCAACAATAGACGTATTTCCGTGCGCTCCTTGATCAAGCCCCAGACATTTACTGCCTGCATCACATATAAAATACTCCGCAGCGGGATGTGAAATAACCGAAGCCAGAATATATAAGGCACACTCGTCTTCCGTCGCGGTACGAGTCGATAGTTGGATACCATCATTAAAAATATAATTTCCCGGATGGTATATAGAAATATTGGCATCAGCAATAGTTCCTTCAAAGGTAGGCGTTGCTCCGCTGGAGATAATCTCCAGCGAATATCCGGCTTCACGCATTGCCGCCGCGGCTATGGCAATGCTTTGCGCTTCATCTGCACAATACGCAGCGATATCCTCATGCGTACGTGCCCCGTATACATGTCCGGGATGCGTTGAAATACCTTTACACCTTAAATTTTTATATTTTTGCAGTTCTTTAGCAAGCACCGCTGCCATATCCGGTTTTACACCAAATCGATGCAGACCGCTGTCAATGATGATTGTATAGTTGATTATCACCCCAGCAGCTTCCGCTTTGGCATGAATTGCTTCCGCCGCAGCGGTTCCGTCTAATCGCACAATGAAATTGCATTTTTGGGCCAGTGCAATAATTCGATCAATAGATACAGCCGTAGCTGCTGGATAGGCATACATAATATTTTCTATTCCGGCCGTGCATAAAGCCTCTGCTTCATCTAACGTGCCGCAGAGAAATCCAGTACTGCCATATGTTTTCTGTAATGCGGCCAGCTCAGTACTTTTATGTGTTTTGACCATAGGCCAGATCTCTTTGCCATAGGCAGCTGCTATACGCGCATATTTCTGCAGATTATGCTCCATATAATCTAAATTTAATACGATAGCCGGGGTATGTATTTCATTGATTTTCATATAGATTGAGCTCCTGTCTTTTCAAAAGAAGATATTCTTCGCGCATAATTTAATATTATTTTATTTAATTAAATTATATTAAATTATGTGGCGTGTGTCAATTCATTACCGGCTTACATATAGTATTTTTTTCATATTGCGTTTTGCATCTATTTATAATTATAAAAAAAGCATATATATAGGAACACTTCTACTGTTTCTATGACTTCAGCCTGCACGTATATTTAAAATATGCAGGGCCCTTCCTGTACCAGCGCACAAAAAAAATCTTGACGCTTTTTTTATTTTAGTGTACATTGAATGCATGCAGAAATTTATATTAACTATATTATAATGTATATATTAGGAGAAACAATACATATGATTCACGACATGAATGCCGGTGACCCAGTTAAGGAAATCGGGAAGATACTGAAAAAAATCCGGTTTGAACGCAATTTGACGTTAGATAACGTATCCACGCTGACAGGAGTCAGCAAGACCATGCTTGGACAGATCGAACGAGGCGTTTCTGTCCCAACCATTTCCGTGCTGTGGAAGATTGCCAAGGGACTTCAAATTTCTTTATCCACACTTTTCAATGAACCGACGCAGCAATACACCCCGGCAAATATTCTCGAAGATATGCAGCCCGTTTATGATGAAAATAATCAAATGCTGCTGTATAATATTTTTCCCTTCAACCCCTTCAGTGGCTTTGAGTATTTCTATATCATTCTCGAACCGGGCGCTATCCATTATTCAGACCCCCATCGCAATTCTGTAGAGGAATATATTATCGTCACAGAAGGAACCTTGACCTTGCAAATAGGGGAACAGCTATTTACGATGGAAGCTCCTTCTAAAATCAATTTTCATTCTAATGTAACACACTGCTATGCCAATCATACGGATCAACGTGTTGTATTTCAAAATATCATGAAATACTGACATATGGTTTCATATGAAGGATACGCCAGTATTAGCTCTTCGCACCGGCCCGACTGATGCAGAAGAGCTATATTTCGTTATGCTGCATCCGAAAAACGCATAGATAGAAATCTAACATTTGTTTTTATACATTCTATTTTTCTATAATTTACAATTCAATTATGCTATAATTCATAATATGGGTTATTTTTACAACATTTTTACGCATTATTCGCAAATTCATTCTTTTTGCATGTTCGTTTGTTACTTTATCGCGTTTTTAATTCGCTAAGGCGTATCGAGCCGTTTATTACGCATGACGCTTCATGTATGATGTCTATGTGCTTCAGCTATTACATTGAAAGAAGGTGTTTCATTTGCAGCTAGGTCTTTTAGTTCCTAAAAATATGCTTATTGAAGAAATTCCCATCTTAAAAAAAAGATTCTCTTTTATTTCCATGCACTTCTTTCCATATTCTTCTGTATTTAATATTCCTTCCTTACTAGCAGGAAAACAGAAAGAGCTCGATTACCTTCTGTTTTTCGGCAAAACAACGATGAATTATACTACATCTAAAATCACTCCGACAATTCCCTGGGATATTATTCCTCGAACAAATGCCAGCTTGCTGCAGCTTTTATTTAAAGCCGCATTAAACGGACATAATGTATATAAAATTGCCACGGATATCCCTATGTCAGAAAGAGAAATTCTCCACGATGCCTATCAAGAAGCCGGCATAGATTCATCTAAAATTACGATTACCTATGCACCGCCATATACATTTGACGAAACCTTCAGCTCCCATATGAAGGAATATTATTATCGCTGCCGCCAGCAGCAGAAGGATGTAACCTGTATTACTATCTTTTCAGATGTATACCGCCAGTTAAAGGCCGAACATTTTCCCATTTTATTTTTATTCACCTCTCTGCCCGATATTTGTAACAGTATTCAAAAAACGCATGCTGACTTTTTACTGCAAGCCAGCCGGGAAAGCCAACTTGTTATTATTTATGCGGCAATTGATGAAATAAATGACTATTCTCCCTTAACGGCGGATGAATATCAAATGACGTTAGAAAATTTGAATGTGGCAAAATATATTTACGCGTTTGCACAAAAAATACAAGGAGCCGTGTTTCCTGTTACAGAACGGGAATTTCTCATATTTTCGACTCGCTCAATCATCGAAAATAAGACAGATAAGTTTCACCGATTTTCTCTCATTGAAGAAATACAAAAAAATACGGCCAGTACAATAAGCGTCGGCATCGGCTTTGGAAAAACAGCGCTGGAAGCCAAGCATCATGCCCGGATAGGCGTAAAAAGAGCCTGGAAAAGCGGTGGTAATCAACTGTTTCTCGTCTATGACAAAAACACGGTTCGCGGCCCCATCAACCCCGCTTCAGATCCTTCTCTTAATATATCGGATCACTTTTTATCCATCTCTTCTAAAACAGGAATCAGCGCCTTCACACTGGGGCAAATTCATAAAATTATTACCGAGCATGGAAAAAATGAATTCACGGCTTCTGAAATATCTGATTTATTAAACATATCAGCCCGCTCTATCAGCCGTACTATTTTGAAACTGATGGATGCTGGATACTGTTTTGAAGTCGGCCGTAAATTTCAGCATCAAGGAGGCCGCCCCAGCAGGATTTTACGATTTACGCTTTAATATCGCCATACACAACATAAAATCCCTCCCAAACGCAGACACACCGTCTGCGCATTGAGGGGGATTTCGACATCATAAGCTGTCTTTGAAAAGATAGACGATCCCTTCTATCGGTAGGATACAACCGTTACGCCTTCACTCTCAATAATCGCATTAAGCCGGGCCATATCTTCCTCAGACGGTGTACCAAAGGAGGATTCATCATAAGTCATACCGAGCTGCATATATTTATCAGCACCATAGCTGTGATATGGCAATAATTCCATTTTAGGGTCCTGCAGATGTGTTTTGACAAACCGGGCTGTTTTCCGGATATTTTCATCATCGCCATTGATCCCTATAATCGTCGGCACACGAATAACGACACCCGTACGGTGTGTACCAATTTCAGCAATATTGCGTAAAATCAGGCTATTATCCACACCGGTATACTGTTTATGTTTTTCTCTGTCCATCAGTTTAATATCTATAAACAATAAATCAATTTTATCCAATACAGGCCGCAGCAATGACAGATCAAAAAAACCACTGGTTTCTATGGCCTGATCCAATCCCATATCATATACAGCATCCACCAACTCAGATAAAAACTGGGATTGACTTGTACATTCTCCGCCGGAATAGGTCACACCACCACCGGAATTCCGAAAAAACAATTGCTGTGATGCAAGCTTTTCTACAATTTCCTTCACAGTATATTCTGCTACCGTATGTGTCCGTGCTTTTTCCAAGCATACATCAACACATGCACCGCAGCCAATGCAGGCATGCCTGGCCGCTGCATCATTTAAATCCCAGCCAATATGCTGCGGACAGACCGCAGTACAGCGGCCGCATTGCACACAGCGTGAGGCAATAAAGAGAATCTGATTTTCAGGCGTATAGCCCTCTGGATTAGCACACCAGCGGCAATGCAGAGGGCAGCCGGCAAAGAATACAATCGTCCGGATACCCTCCCCATCATTGACCGAATAGTGCTGAAGCTGCAGTATCCGGCCTTTACATGCCATCATGAACACTCCGTCGGATAATGGAATCCTGCAGTGTCTTGGACAAATGTACAAACTGTGTGCTATAGCCCGCCACACGGACCAGCAGATCTTTATACTGTTCCGGATGCGCCTGCGCATCTAAAAGGGTTTTCGTCGAAAGAGTGTTGAACTGTACGTGGAACGCACCCATATCAAAAAAGGACTGCACCATAGAGGCTATGTTGCTTCTGCCTCTTTTAGTACTGACTAAATCATGATTCAGCCGCATGTTAAGCAGCGTGCCGCCGGAATGAATATCCTGATTGAGTTTAGCACAAGACTTCATCGCAGATATCGGCGTGGATATATCGGTACCAGCTACCGGAGATACCCCCTCGGAAATAGGCTCACCAGCTTTACGCCCGCAGGCGGTCGCACCAATCACGCGGCCCGTCGGAATAAAGTTGGATATTCCCATAAAAGCACTGGTAAAAGGACTGCCATAGATATCTGTATAGCTATGTGTTTTTTCATAAAAATGATTGGCAATGCGCTGCGCAATGTCATCGACATAATCAAGATCATTGCCATACTTCGGTGCCTGCTGTGCCTGCTTTTGCAATTCTTCATATCCCTCCCAATTTTCATCCATAGCCTTGAGAAGTTGGGCCATCGTGCATACCTGATCATCAAACACCAGCTTTTTGACGGCAGCCAGGCTGTTAGCCGCTTCGGCCAGGCCAATACCGGTAAGAACAGGTCCTACATTATATTTAGCCCCGCCATCTACAAGATCCTTCCCTTTTTCCAGGCAATCTTCAAATAAGGCCGAAAAATATGGGCGGGGAATCATTTCCTTTTGAAGCCGCTGTGCCACCAAAGTACCTGTAACAGAAATATCAATCAAATTATCAAACTGTGTGAAAAAAGCTTCTTCGACAGCATCATAAGAGGCAAACTGCCGGTCCTGATATACGGGAAGCCCCATTTGCTTGCCGGTTATACGGCTCTTGCCGCCGTTAGTCGCATATTCAAAAGCGCCGCTGAAATTAACATTTACCGTACTGGTCCACTCAAAGGTTTTACGAAAATGCGGGACAACGCAGCCGCAGTTATTCCAATCCCGGGCATCCTCCGTTTCGTATCCCAGGTTTTTCAGCATCTGATACCCCGTCTTATCGCTATGAATGGCTGGAAAACCCGTCCCCTGTGCGACAAGCTCCATAACCGCATCCACAAAATCCCGCGGGCTTTTCTGCGAAATACGCACGGATAGACCCGGCTGATGTGTTTTTACTTCTGCGGTAGCCTTCAATGCAAGATAGCTCAGCTCATTTGTCGCATCCTTACCATCGCGCCCGCTGCCGCCGACGGTAAGATTTTGAAATTGATTATACCCTGCAAAGAAATCTGCCGTATTAGCTGAAATAGTCCATACCCATTCCGATAATTTCAGCCAGTAGCATTCGATAAGTTCCAAAATCCCATTATCGTCATGCAGACCTGCTGCCTTATCATGCTGATAATACGGATACATATATTGATCAAACCGTCCTGGATTTAACGACAATGGATTTTCCATCAGAATCCCACCCAGCTGATAAAACCATATCATCTGCAGCGCTTCCTGAAATGTTTCCGGCGGGCATTCGGGAATACGACTGCAAATATCTGCGATCTGCAGCAGCTCATTTTTGCGGCTGCTGTCAGTTTCGGCTGCCGCCATTTCCGTTGCCTTTTGAGCATATCGACGGGCCAGCGTAATCATCCCTTCACTGCAGAGAATAACAGCACGATAAAAATCCTGTTGTTTCAAAGCACCGGGCCGCGATAATGTAAGCTGAGCCATCTTATCCTTGCATTCAGCAATAATTCCGCCAAATCCTTTTTTTAACAGGCAATCTTCGTAATCCGGAGTAATTTCTCCAACAGATTGACGCCATTTGGAATCAATATCAACAATTCCGGTATCAACAGCAACCGTTGCCGTTTCATCAGGTATCTGTGCCAAAAAAGCTTCCTCCAGTGATTTCCCCTGCCAGTACGGAAAAATATGCTGACGGACATACTGACGCTGTTCATCAGTCATTTCATACGGATCCTGCACACGGTCAGAAAAATGATCCATTTCTTTGTCAACCCATGTCCAGGAAAATTCCGGTGTCAAAATACCGCATTTGCGAAATTCACCGACAGCACCAACAATAAGCTCCCCAGGAAAAATCGTAACCGTAAGCTCTTCACATACATCCTTAAACGCCTGTGCCCGGCGTATCATCTCGGACTGACCTTCCGTTCGTTTATATGACTCCGTCCAAATGCGGGCACGATCATATGAAATAGCCGGTTTGTTATTTACATATTCATCCTTGGCCTTTTGAATTCGTTCCGTAAGCATAGAGATTCCTCCTTATTTGAAATTCCTATAAAATATTTTATACGCTATAAAGCATATTTGATTTCCTACAATATAACATTTCCCCAAATCAGTGTCAATAGAATAAGTATATAAAAAAAAACTCCGAAAATACGAAAAAAATTCATAGTTTCGGAGCACTCTTTTTTTGCTTACATATGATCAAATAAATATTCTATTCGCCGTACAACCGTATCGTTTTTGATATAAACACGGGGAATGCGGCGATTGATGTTGCACGTAATCTCATGCACCATCGTACCAACCGTATGGGCCAATTCTTCTGCCGGAATCGTTCCGCCGCCCTGTGATCCAAACAGCACCACCTCGTCACCCACTTTGACATCCGGCACACCGGTCACATCAATCATGCATTGATCCATGCAAATATTTCCTACCTGACGGACTCTTTTACCATGAATGAGCACCTCGATCCGGTTGGACAGCAGTCTGGAATATCCATCAGAATATCCAATAGGCAGTGTCGCAATCGTAGTTTCCTTTTCTGCGGTAAAATGCCGGCCATAGCTGATCGTATCACCTTTTTTTATGGTTTTGACATGCGTTACACAGCACCGCAGCGACATAACCGGGGTAAGCCGGCACTGGGCGGCACTGATTTCCCCGGACGGATCATACCCATACTGAATAATACCAGGCCGGACCATATCACATCGAAAGTCAGGGTATTCCAGCGTAGCGGCACTGCTGCAGCAATGACAACACGGTATCGAAATTCCCTCCTCATGAAGACGGCGGTAAAACCAGGAAAATACATCAAACTGTTTTTTTGTAAATGCAACGCTTTCCGCATCTGCCATATCCGAAACAGCAAAATGGGTAAACAGGCCTTCGATAACAACATGGGGAAGTTCGGCGATACGTTTAATTTCTTCAATGCTCTCCTCACACGGCTGATATCCGATACGCCCCATCCCCGTATCGGCAGCAACATGCAAACATACCATCCGATGCCGTCTGACAGCCTCATCAGAGAACATTTTAGCATCTTCATATCGAAACACGGCCGCATCAATACCATAGGTAATCAATTCTTCAGCGCGCCGGCCATCTGTATGACCTAAAATAATAGTTCTGGCCGTAATACCGGCACACCGGAGTTCAACTGCCTCATCAAGACAGGCTACGGCTAATCTGTCCGCGCCATTTTGTAAAAATATTTTTGCCAGCTCGACGGAGCCATGCCCATACGCATTGGCCTTCACCACTGCGGTAATATCTTTATCCGGCCCTACCATTTTTCGAATATTTTGCATATTACTGGCCGCTGCGTCCAAATCAATCTGTGCCCATACAGGCCTTCTTTTGAAATTTTCCGTTATCTGATATACGTCCATGCACCATCATCCTTCTTCAAATGTAGAAAAGCAACTGCTGAATAAGCAGCTGCTTCTTAATATGACCTATATCCTAGCAAGTAACCAAACAGGTACCCATCCCAGCCTGTTGGCAATACTATAGCACATACGCCAAATACCGTCAATTCATTTTTCAAAAACGATCTGTTTTGTATATTTTTTTTAAGATATTACCGGAAAATAAATAGATTTTATTGCAATCAAAAATAATATGATATAATAAGTAAGATAGTGATATGTCGTTTTACTTGATTTTCTTATCAGAAAGGTGTTGCTGCCATCCATGAACACATCCATACAGGATTTGCTCCAATTTATTCATCAGTCTACTTCTCCATATCACACCGTCAAGACTGCAATCGATCAGTTAAAAGCAGCCGGATTTACCGAGCTTTCCTCAAATACACGCTGGCATCTCCACCCCCACGGCTTATACTACGTGCCCATTTTTGACTCGACACTTCTTGCCTTTTCCATTGGGGCCAATCCACGCAAACATCTGCGTCTTGCCGCTGCTCATACCGATTTTCCATGCCTGCGTATCAAACCTTCTGCGGCAGTAACAGCAGGCGGCTATGGCAAACTGAATGTAGAAATTTACGGCGGTATGATCCGCGAATCCTGGCTGGATCGTCCCTTATCATTGGCCGGCAAAATAGCCATCACCGGGGCCGGCCCATTTCATCCTGACATCCGTTTCATCGACACCCACCGCCCGGTCATGACCATTCCTCGTTTGGCTATCCATATGAATCATAAAATAAATGAAGGCATCACGCTAAATCCGCAAAAGGATATGCTCCCGCTTACAACATTATGCACCACCGGAGAAGATGACTCTGCTTTTTTTCTATCTTTTGTTGCCTCTGTCTGCAACTGTACCCCAAAGGATATTCTTTCCTACGAACTAACAGTCTATCCAGCCGAAGACGGATGCCTTCTTGGCCTGCATGATGAATTTATTTCCTCACCTCGTCTGGACAATCTGACCTCCGTACTGGCCTGCTTGACCGGCCTTACTTCCAATACAGCCGCAGATGGTATTAATATGATTGCGCTATTCGATAATGAAGAAGTGGGCAGCCGTACTAAACAAGGTGCCGCGTCTTTGGTGATTCCCAATCTGTTACAGCGGCTATATACAAATCTTGGTTATGATATAGAAGAATACTATACCGCTCTGGCTGATGCATTCGTTTTATCAATCGATGTCGCTCACGCAATGCATCCGAATGTGCCGGAAAAATGCGATATCACCAATGTCCCAATACTGGGAAACGGTATTGCTCTGAAAACAGCGTGCAGTCAATCCTATGCGGGAGATGCAGAAGCCGTCGCTGTTATTACTTCCTTGTGCCAACAGGAAAAAATTCCTTTCCAGCACTACGTCAATCGCTCGGATATTGCCGGCGGTTCCACGCTGGGCTCACTGCTTTCGGCCAATCTGCCGGTCCGTACCATGGACATTGGCATTCCGATCCTGGCAATGCATTCGGCCCGTGAACTAATGGGTACGGCAGATCAAAAATCATTGCAAAATCTGGTTACTGCTTTTTTCAAATAATATCGTATCACCATACATCTATTTCGTGTCAAAAGCAGAATTGTTTATGTATTCACTTATTTGTATGAATTATCTTTATATAGCGTAAGGCCACTGATATAGCAAAAAATGCACGTATTGTAAACCATACGGGGTCCTGTTGGCATATCAAAATATTGCTTACATATATTGACGTGCATTTATATTCATATTATAATAAGCATAAATGTATCATAACATTTTGTTAACATCAATAACGGGAAGTGTGAAGAATGAAATTAGGACAAGAAATCAGGTTTTACCGTAAGAAAAAAGGCCTCACACAAACAGAATTTGGCGCCCTCTTTGGCATGTCCAAGCAAGCTGTATATTCGTGGGAAACGGGGCTGTATTCACCGGATATTACCGTTCTACTGAAAATGGCTGATTATTTTCAAATCCCCATTTGCATATTAGTAGGACGTCCGGGCATGTTCTGCGAAAGCAACAAGCGTTCTGAAAACGGTTGTAATTACTGTGTATCAGTTACAGAAAAGGACAGCCTAATCATCAAAGCACTTCATTCACTAACGCCAGCAGAACAAGACGCCATTGAGGTGCTCTTGCACGTCAAAGACAATGAAAACTAATTAATACAATATGTGTTGAAACAAGTGCGGTTTTGGGTCTATATCCAAAATCGTTTGTTTTATAATAAGGTTATTTCCGGAAACCCTTTCTTATTTTATATTTAAAAATTTGTAAAAATCCTTCAAGTACGATATCATTATAATAAAAAAAGAGCAAAGGATAGATAATGATGGCAGTTCCTTGTATAACCTCTGTATACGGCCATGCTGAAACAGAATGCACTATCAAAAAATCGCGTTTTATTGTCACCCTGCAGGAAATAACCGATGAAAAAGAAGCCGGCCGTTTTATAGAACGCCTGCGCAAGCAATACTGGGATGCATCTCATAATTGCTATGCCTATCAAATCGGTAGTACCGGCATGGTACAAAAATATAGTGATGCCGGTGAACCGGCGGGCACAGCAGGACGTCCTATGCTGGAAACCCTTAAAAAGAAAGGGATTACAAATACAATCGTTATAGTAACGCGTTACTTCGGCGGCATTAAGCTGGGCGCCGGCGGTTTAATACGAGCCTATAGTCACGTTGTATCGCTGGGACTGGATGCGGCTGACATTGCCGACTATACGCCCTACGATATTGTAACTGTACGTAGTACCTATGCCTCTGTGAGTCTGCTGGAACGTATAGCGCTGGATTATCATATCATTATTGCCGGCCGTGATTTTTCTGATACGGTTCTCTTTACACTCCATATTCCGCAAAGCCAAACCGTAACCATAAAAACAATACTGGCAGACGCTACGAATGGTTCTGCTCAATATGAACTGCTGGGAATGAAAACCATCCCGATCCTCCGTCCCAAGACCCAATCTGACTCTTGAATCGCGCTTTTCTATTTGTTTCAGAATAGTAAGTTACAGGTATATCAGAAAAGCAAATTGCTTCTCCATTTCCCATATAAAAACAAGCAGGACCCGATTCGTTTTGTATTACCGGTTCCTGCTTGTTTTTATATGGGTTGATACTACTATAGATTTCTCCAGCTCTTCTTCAATACACAATATGCTTCCGCTAAATTGCCCTTATAAAACGCATTTCTTCTTAGTTCTTCAAAAGCTCTGCAGCCGGCTGCAACAATTCCGGATGCCGCACCATATACCCAGTCAAATCCTTCCATGCATGATATTCTTCCATATATGGGTTAGGCCCCTCCATGACTTCCTGTCTCCCATACGCCTCGCCCAGAGGTTGATAAAAATCATTTTCATACGTTCCATAGGCATTTTTTCTCAGCCAATGATACGGCGTTACGATATGATCTATTTTTTCTGTCAAAGAAGCAAACAAAGAATAATAACTAAATCCTTCCGGAGCAATCATTTCTAACACAGTCGGCATAATGTTCATATGTCCGCCAATCGTATTGCCTGCAAAAATCTGCTGATCTATATCACGGTGATTCATCATAAATACAGGACAATGCTGCTCTCGAATTGTGCAGTCCCGTTTCATCAAGGAAGTAGCCTGTAATTCCGTCATGGTAACCGCATGGTCTGCAGTTACGATAAACAAGGAATCAGGGTACGCCTGACGCATAGTGTCAATAAATTTTCCGACCGCTTGGTCAGAAAACCAAAACGTTCCCAAATTTTTCTGCAATGACGTATCTTTTTTTATATCCTCTGGTGCCTTCGGCATGACCTGCTCCGTATGGTATCCATATTTTTGCAAATCAATCTTAAAAGGCCCATGATACGACGTCGTATACACAAAGTGAAATTCCGGTCCGCCCGTAGATGTCTGCTGAATCAGTTCTGCTGCCCGTTCCAAAAACACATTATCATATACACCTACCCATGTTTTAGGTGCATGGGGCCCACAAAAATCGGTAGCCGTCATAACCCGGTCAAAACCGCAGGCAGGTGCAAACTGATTGAAATTTCCATACGTTACATTGCCGCCATACCAATACGTAGACGTATATCCCAACTTTTTCAACTGAAGCGAAAATGCCGTAGGCACTGTCCCTTTCCAAAAAGGTTCTTTTTCATTCAATTCCAATCCGGCATCAAAAATGCCGGACATAAGGCTTACAATAGACGGGCGGGAAATAATCCCGGCAGACAACGAATTCGGCAACATCGCCGTATGCGGATCGTCCATCAGCTTACGGCCCCCAGATACAAGATTGAGACACGCAAATTCCGGATCAAACAATTGCTGTAAATAGCTTTCTCCGACAAGTAAAAAAATATGGGACGGCTTGGTAATCTTAGGCCCCTTGGCAATCCGTTTAAAGGCATATACCGGATTCGGATACGCGGTCAAAGAAACGTCTTTATTCCACACCGTATGCTGGATAGATTGTAAATCTTGTTCATCCGTATGATGATACGCATCATTCAATTTATGCTTTTTGACTTGTTCCAATGCGACAAGGTCATCCACAGTTGCCTTGGCAAAGAATATATCCTTCTTGACGATGCTGGGAATTGTATCCCATTCCGGTTTATCATCATGACTAAAGGTTCCGCCATATCGAAACCAATAAAATCCCAAAATAATTCCCACGCAGACAAGCACATTAAAAGCATACGCAATCCCGGCAAAGGAAAACTGCGGATATCCTATACTAGGCAATCCCAAAAAGAAAGATATACACAGCCTGCATAGCATCCAGTATGGAATCAACCCCAATAGGATCCAGCCACCGTGATCCTGGTGAAAAAATATATCCAGCAAATTATGCTTTTCTGCCTTTTTTCCTAACCGTAAAATCTGATTATACGTATCATGAAAATGATTGTAAAAAATCATTTTACCGGCAAACGCACCGTATAACACAGTGGCATATACCATAGCGGCAGCCAGCCGAACACTGTTGCCCAACGCAAAATAACCATCAAAAAACAATCCTGGCAGAGATACAAAAATCAGCGGCAATAAAAAAACATAGGCATTGAAATCCATGCCCCACCAAAATCCATACCGAAAACAATGCCACACGACATTCCAACGTCCCTTGAGACTATGATACGGACAATATACTTGAATAAAAATAGCACGAAAAACGGCACATACAATGGGAAAAAATAAAAAAAGCTTGATATCCTGCTGCATAGACAAAAAAAACTGCTCAAACACGGCATACACCTCTTACACTATAAAAGAAACAATATATACGGCATCACATACCGTTTATTATAGTATGAATACACTGCGAAAGTAAAGAAAAATGTATATTGCCGTATGTCATCAAGGGTATTACAAACCCATCTTATATCGAATTCTCAGCCAAGAATACCAAAACATTCCCTTTAAATAGCCACTCATGTGCCCGTTTCTTTTTTGATACTTCCCCCACTGCTGAAAATCATGATAATTTTCCGGTTTTTTGACAGGCAAAATATTAGTAATGGTCTCCCATGGGGATAATGCATTGTAGTGCCGCCACTGCTGATCAAATTTTGTCAGAACCATCTGCCAGGGTTTCCGGCGACCGGTCCAGTGAACAAAGACAACATCAGCTCTATTTTCAAAATCTAAGCCACCGCCATACGCATTATATATATGAGGCAATAATAAAACATCCCCATCTAAGACAATATTTAATATATCTTGATCATGCCCTAAAAATCTTTCCTTCGGTTCATTTTGATAAGAAAAAGCCTTTTCTGTAATGTTTTGCTTTTTCCATTGCCCAATATCAACCAACATAATCCCGTCATTAAAATATATATTGTTCTTCAATTTCAAAAATTTAGCACGATATGAAACAGACGCTGGACTTTCTGAAACAACGCCTATGGCCTTTCCCTTTAAATTTAAATTCCAAAGATTACGCAAAGACGAAATACACATCGTATCCGAATCAATATAAATATATCGTGATGTTACATGTTTTAAAATTTCAGGCATATAAATACGTCCATATGTAATCCCAGAAAATCGCTTTACTTTTATGTGAAAATTCTCAAATGGCTGCATATTTAATGTATATAATATACAACAACAATTCCATTTTCTTGCTAATTCCTTTACTTTGCGTTCATTTTCCAGCGTATAGCCGTCTGTAAAGATGTGAATTATAAAATTCAGATCTTTATTATTATCGAGAATAGAAACAATAGAACTTCCCATAATTTTAAAATAAGAGTCATTCACATTATAACAAATATGACAACTATTTTTATCTGAATTCAAAGGTAAAAAACTAAATATTTGTTTCTTTTCTAAAAAATGTTCTATTTCAAAAAAAGAAGGATTATGTATCTTCAAATAGATCTCTCCTCATTATACATCAAATTTATTTAAATTTATTTTCCTAACAAAATAGCTTGAATTTTTATAACTTATTTTGGATAATTAGGGATACCGGCTAATCACCCTATGCAAAAGCGATTCCCATTTTTCCCATATAATTTCTGCAGAATACTGGTTCATATATTCTCTGGCATTCTTCCCCATACGAACACGTAATTCCTGATCTTTCATCAATATTTCCAGCTTCTCACTATATTGATCTTGATCTTGTGCCAAATAACCCGTGACCCCATCAACAATCAAATCTTTAACCGCAGCAGCATATGAAAACCCTATAGCTGGTATCCCTAATGAATTGGCCTCACCCAAGGCTAAGCCAAACCCCTCATACGCGGAAGGAAATGCAAATATATCTGCATGACGCAAAATATCCAATGGCGCAGATGTCACGCCCTTATACTGTATTTGATCTTGCAGCATATTCTTAGCAACATATGAATCTATTTGCTTTTTATACGCCTCATCCGTAATCGGCCCATAATAAAACAGTTTCCAATTTGGAAATTTTCGTGCCAATCTGCCAAACGCTTTGATCGCCAGGAAAGGCCGTTTCTGTACTTTATTAATTCGGCCTATGAAAACAATCTTATATACATCCTTGGGCAAAGCGATATTAGCCACCTTTGATAAATCCATTTGAGGGACAATATTGGGAATATAACAGACCTCTGTATTCAATAATTTTTGAGCTTTCTCTACAAAACTAGGTTGCAGGACTTGATAAACATCTACCTTACTTGCCTCTTTACGTTGTAAATATGTTAATGTTTCAATTTGATTTTCTATGGAGTTATGAACCATTGCAATAACTGGAATGTTCCCGTTAGATAATCGATTGGCTACCATAACACTATTAAATTCGTAACAAATAAATATATCAATATCATTTAAATTTATACGCTTCAAGAATGCCTGGCACAACAGTTTTGCTTTATACCTATCCACCCGATTTACAGCATGAATATGAAACCCCTTACAAATTTCTCTCTGTAACTTATATAGAAAAGGAATTTGAATTTTTCCTATTGCTAAATTCACTTGTCTGACGCCTTTATCCAATGGATAATAAGGTTGGACGCCAGGTTCATCATTCCATACAGAATATACGATATGCCCTCTTTGTATAAAAGCATTGGACATATCAACAAAAACCTTTTCCGTTCCCGATATATTGGCTATAGAAGAAATTCCAAAACACAATAAAGCAATCCTCATAAATTTAATACCTCATGAAATCAGATATTTTGGCTAATAAACAGCATCCATTAGATATCATTTTTCAAATAATCAATACCGAGCCATTAATCAACAACCTGTTTATCAGATTGTTTCATTTGTAATAAAACCGCCAATAAAAACCAGAATATACGAACAGCTGAAGAATTATCAATAATATATTCTATTTGTCCAAATAATCCCATAAAACTCAATACCGTGGTAAAAACCAAAATATCATAAGGATCTTGATGCCGCCTCCAGCTTTTAAAGCTTGTAATTAAAAAATATAAAACAAATCCTATATATCCCACGGCTCCAAAAGTCCCTGTTTCTGCTAGTAAATGCATGAAATTATTATGCGCATGACTTAGATGTTCCGTTTCATCAGGATATCTATACCGATTTTCATATATTTTCTGAAAATTCCCTAATCCAATTCCACCCACAGGATGATCCAAATACATATCAATACAAGATCGCCACAGCAATAGTCGATGCGTATTAGAAGTATTCGTTGTCGTATTAGTAACAGACAGTAGCCGAGACGAATATGTCGGCTGTGATATAAAAAAGCCTGCTACGACTCCTATCACCAAAACAAAGGCCAATATGTATTTTACATGCTGAATAATATATTTCCAAGCAGCAACAGGGCCTACAACAAAACAAGTCAACCATGCCCCCCTGCTATTATTGCTTAACAAGCCAATAATAGTACAAGTAAGTGTAAAAACAGCAGCATGCTTTAGTTTTCTATCAAATCTTTTATCACAAAGAATAACCAACACGATTGGAAAAACCATACACATAATGCCAGCAATGGCAAGCATATTACTGCCGAACCCCCAGCCACGATCAGTCATATGTGTAACCACTTGATATAAAGCAGTCAAACAATCCACGCCAAATACTACAAGAAAAGCGTATAACATATTTACTAAATACAGTCTTTTTTTAATAAAAAAAACAATAAGAATAAATACTGAAAACCGCCATATCCACATATTTAAAAATTCCCTAATACTATTGAGAGGATTTTCTCCTAGTATCACAGAAGGCACTGTACACAAAAATAAGACAAGAGCCGCTACACAATATCCCTTTATTTCATTCGAAAGTTTGATTTCATTTCTTTCTTTATAAAACAAGACTAATCCAATAAGAACGGATATACCCAGCATGATTTCGCCAGCTGCCATAGAAATTCTCGTAATACAAACCATAATGGTGAGCGTAATAGCTAAATATTTCACTAGTTTTTCGTTTGATACACAAAGCATTATCTAATCGCTCCTTATGCAAGAATATAGTTTTCTTCACTATCTATAATTACATTATTTTAAAATGTTATAAATTAACGCGGTCTGACTATATTCTGCATTCGCCAAATCAAAATTTTCTTTATAACCATCTGCATTTTTTACCAAATCAGCAATAAAATCTTCTAAACAAATACAAAAATCATCGACTGAATTCAAATTTATCGCCATTCCGATTTTATATTTACGCAGTATTTCTGGATTTAATTCCGGTGATATAAGTATTGGTTTATAAAAACCAATTGCGGTAAAGAGCATTGCTCCCCAATGATATCGATACCGTTCTGCAGCATATGGCATCATAATCGCATCCACACTTAACAAGGCTTTTTGCCACTCTACCCCAATCAAATTTTTATGCCAAAACGTAATATTAGAATACGCAGCATATTCTTTCGCCAGATTTTCAAAAAGAGCCGCATCTTCGGGCTTAACAGTCGCGCCTTGCACGATTAATTCCACAGGAACTTTAAATTTTGCTTTTACAAATGCTTCCAGAAAAAATCCTAAATTTTTTTCTTTTCGAAATTGACCAAAAAAACCGATTTTGATAGGAGGCACAATATGTACGTCTTTATTTACTGGCATATCCTGTGGTTTAAAAACCGGAGGCTGAATCAAATCAATATTATGCAATCCACTATCTTGAAAATCATTGCGCAATGTAATAATCTTAAGGTGGATTTGCTTATATGCTTCAATGCGATGAGCCTGTTTTTCAAACTTTGGCTGCTCTTTGGGATTAATACCATGAAAAATCATATATACTGGCACAGGAGAATTTTTTAATTTACTTTTCATTGCCGTTCGAATATATCGCCATGTTCCAGTAGGAATAATAATCGCATCACACGTTCCAGCACATGCTTTATCATATGCCGAATTAAACCATGCAATGCGCCGCCGTTCTCGCCGTATGGACAACAGAATTTTTTTTAATGCACCCGCCCCTGCATACGTAACAACCTCTCCGCCTTCCAAATAATCTACATCACAATGGTAGTCTAATTTGAACGGAAATTGTTCCGGTACAAAAAACACCGGAATATGCCCCTGCCGTTTCAATTCGTCCACCAATATTCTATCAAATTCTACTTCATGCCCTGCCGGCATGACAATCGATTCTAAAATAGCTATTCGCATATTGAGTCTCCATACTTACAGTTTGCCATTATTTTTATATAAATAATATAATTTTACATATTTGTTCATCGTGTAAAAGTAATGATTAACAGATAAAATCCAGCCCATTTTCCCATCTAAAAAACCTTTATTTAAAATATACACTTTAATAAAGGCCCATAATGGTCTTAACACAATATCCCTCATAAACCCACATTTTTTATTATTTTCTTTATATTTTTCTGCTGCCAGACGCGTGTAATTATTTAATTTACTTAAATATTGATCCCAATTGTCATATGTATAATGATACATAACATGCTGCAATTTTTTATTAGGATATGGCGTTACAATTTTTGGATGCACATACCCCGTTACATAAGAATTTTTGGCAGGAAACAACCGATTTACATAATCAGGCCGAAGTACCCCGTGTGTTGCCTGATTATAGTGAAACTTATTTTCACGAAGAATCCAATACGCCTGGGGTGTCCCATCGGCAACAACATCTAAAATTTCCTTTGCCAATAATTCCGAAATGCGTTCATCTGCATCGATAAAGAGAACCCAATCACTTTGAGCATGTTGAATCGCAAAAGTTTGTTGACTCCCCCAGTCTCCATCCATACTCCGTTGAATAACTGTCGCTCCCATCTCTCTGGCAATATTGCTTGTCAAATCTATACTAAAATCATCGATAACTAATATTTCATCAACAAAGTGAACACTCTGTATACAATCTCGTATATTTGTCTCTTCATTTTTAGCCAAAATTAAAGCTGTAATTTTAGACATAGTCATTTCCCTCACTAATTTCAATATAATATTACTATATTATAATATCACATTTGCTACCATATTTTAAACATTTATTGAAATTAGATTGTATCTGTTTGTACTTAATGCGTCTCACTTGAGCACTATAATGGTATCATAAATTAAGACATTTTCTGAACACGTTTATAATAAATCTGCTATACTGGAAAAAGCATAAAAAGAAGGTTCGTTATATGTCGCGTACAAGAAGAAATTTCTCAGCCAAATTAAAATCAGAACTAGTCCTTGAGCTATTAAAAGGAGAGAAAGATCTAAACACAATAGCAACAGAAAATAAAATCCAGCCTAATCTTCTTCGCAATTGGAAGAAAGAATTTCTCGACAAGGCCAGTATCGTTTTTGACGATTCGCGCGAAGAAAACTTAAAAGAAAAGCTCGCAGTTGAACGCAAAGAGAAGATATCCTATGCAAAGAAAGTCGGCCAGCTCACCATGCAGGTGGACTGGTTGAAAAAAAATCTGAAGAATTGCTCGGACCTGACTACGAGAACCAATATAGTCCGAAACCTTTTGAAGACTAAAAAACTATCTGTAAAAACAGGTGCGAAGTTGCTTGACATCAACCGTACCAGTATTTACTATCACACTTCACCCGTATCAGAAGAGGAACTTGCTTGTAAGGATATCATTGATCATTTGCACGCAGGCCACCCAGCTTGGGGGGCTCGACAGATATCATATCAGCTTAAGAATCATGGCTACAATGTTAGCCGCCGTAAAGCAAGCCGCTATATGATGGAAATGGGCATTGGTGCTATCTATCCTAAAATGAACCTATCAAAACGTCAACAAAAAGCGAAGGTTTTTCCATACCTGTTGAAGAGTACTGTTATTAATCGTCCTAACCAGGCATGGTCAATCGATATTATTTATATCCCAATGAAACATGGCTTTTTGTATCTTACTGCTGTAATCGACTGGTACAGCCGCTGTATTGTGGAATGGGAAGTTGATGACACGCTTGATACCAGAATGGTCATTACGGCACTTAGAAAGGCTTTTAAAGTAGCTAAACCATTAATTTTAAACTCGGATCAAGGAAGTCAATTTACCAGCAACAGTTACATTGATTTCATAAAGCAGAATCATATCCGGCAGAGTATGGATGGCAAAAGCCGTTGGGCTGATAACATTATGATTGAACGGTGGTTTCGTACATTTAAATATGAGGAGGCTTATTTGACACAATATAACAATATTAAGGAAGCACGAAAAGCTATTAAGAACTACATCAAAACATACAATTTTCAACGCTGCCACTCAGCTATTGGCAACATTCAACCGGCAAAAGCTTACTTCCCGGCAATGCTGCTAGATGATGCAGCGGCTGTAGCCTAAATTATTAGGTTCATTATAAAATATCTGATTTTTTGTCTTGACAAGTGCACCATTATACACTCCTGCCCTTCTGTAAAAGCAAGGCTTGCAAATATCATATAATTCAACAGCCAATATATTTTTATAACAAAAACTTAATCAGCAATTTTTTCCTCTTTAATACTATCAATTTGTTGAAATACACCCAAATAAAAGAAACTCAATTTGATTCCGGCTATTTTATTCTCTCCAAATATCTATAACGGATTATAATTTATTTATGACTAATAATAAATCTATAATTAAGATGCTTAATGCCACCCATTTCAAATTTATAGCGTTCCGTTCCACGTGATAAATCAAAATTATATGGTTGATTATTGATTTGCCGCCAGTGAACCATTTCATTTATCAACAATTTCCCCGGTGATAAATAGTTAAAATTGCTGTCTATAGCTAATCTAGGAAAAATAATTTCATCAAAGTTTGTTGCAAAACCAGTAGTAAATGCGGCAATTTTACCATTAATATAAATAGCAAACGTATAGTGATTTTTCATATTTTCAGTAGCCCATGTTAAAGCACTAAAATAGCGATTTTTTATTTTATGAATAAATACAAATTTTTTATGCGTTCGTTCTAGTTCTCTTTTTACGTAAATTTCAGTAATATCCTTAAGAAACTCCCCATTATTCAGAGGGCCCTTCCATAC
>NZ_LEKT01000052.1 GCF_001045675.1 Megasphaera cerevisiae DSM 20462 | reverse complement strand
AGGAGTATCTATACGTCGAACCTCATTGAAAATAATAATAAAGGATTAAAACATCATGCGAAGTTAAAAGAACAATTCCCAAACGAGGCATCACTGGAACGATTCGTTTGTACATATTACAGTGACTATAATCGAAAGCAAGCTGCTCGAATCCATTTAGGGTTCAATGCGGCCGAAAGTGATTTAGTGAATATGTTTGATAATCCTAATCGGTAAGAACAGCCTAAAATGCTTGCAGGAACGTTTACATATTTATCTTGACACTATCCGTTTTCTTGTATAATTTTGTATAATATATAAAAACATTATATACTATATATAATATATGGTAAAATGTATAGTAAAAAAGCAGGAATATGCACAGCAATCAACGTAATACATATGGATTGCTGCCTCAGACTCGGTACAAATAGCTGCCGCTTGTTACATATAGTATTGACAATCCCGCGAATACTGTTTACTATAACGATATTGTCACATTGCCAAAAATCCTGACACATAGACATGTTATCCATGAGAGGGGAATATATCCATGAAAGAATTATCAAAAAAAATGTCTCTATTTACCGAATCTGTTATACGTCATATGACACGTATCTCTGATGAATGCAACGCAATCAATCTATCTCAGGGCTTTCCTGATTTTGATCCGCCCAAACCCTTGATGGACCGGCTGGCCCAGGTTGCGTATGAAGGTCCCCATCAATACTCAGTCACCTGGGGCGCACCCAATTTCCGTCAAGCCTTGGCCGAGGTCCGTTCCCGGCAGTTTGGCCGTCAGATCGATCCCGATACAAATGTCGTCGTCACCTGCGGTAGTACGGAAGCTATGATGGCCGCCGTCATGACGATCGTCAATCCCGGTGAAAAAGTAATTGTATTTTCACCGTTTTATGAAAATTACAGCGCCGATGCGATCTTGTCAGGAGCTGAACCGATCTATGTGCCCTTATATCCGCCGGAATTTAATTTCAACCCGGATGAACTGGAAGCCGCATTTAAACAAAATCCCAAGGCGCTGATTTTATGCAATCCCTCAAATCCCTGCGGTAAAGTCTTTACGTACAGCGAATTAAAATTTATTGCGTCGCTGGCAGAAAAATATGATACCTATGTTATTACGGACGAAGTGTATGAACATATCATTTATAAACCCAATGTACATACCTATTTTGCCTCTCTGCCGGGCATGTTTGAACGCACCGTAACCTGCGGTTCCTTATCCAAAACCTATTCCATCACCGGCTGGCGTCTCGGTCATGTCGTCGCCCCGGCGGCCATTATCGAGGGCATACAGAAAGTCCACGATTTTCTCACCGTCGGTGCCCCCAGTCCTCTGCAGGAAGCCGCCATCGTCGGACTCAAATTTCCACAGCAATATTATGATGAATTGCAGTCCATATATACCCAAAAACGGACGCTGTTCTGCGACGGACTGGACCGCCTGGGCATCGCTCATACAAAACCACAGGGAGCTTATTATGTTCTTCTCAATATTGCCGAATATGGTTACGAAAGCGATACCGAATTCTGTGAAATGCTGACCCGAAAAGCGGGTGTTGCCGCCGTTCCGGGATCCTCTTTCTTCAGAGAACCAGTAAATTATCTTATCCGCCTGCATTTTGCCAAAAGCGATGCACTTCTTAACGAAGCCCTGACCCGCTTGGAAAAAATGCCGGCGGTCATGAAACGATAACGCTAGACACCGCGATGCTTGGTGGAAAAGTCGCTGACAATACGGGCAATAAATATCAGATTATAAATTGCCCCCATAAGATCAATAAAAATAGACGCATTTCGCGCTGTCCAGGATACAGCGACAATATCTCCATACCCTACTGTCAGTATACTGATAAAGGAGTAGTAAAATAAATCATTAGCCATGATTGTGACATCCGATGATACACCTTTAAAAGAACCAGGCATGCTAACCTCAATACTGGCAAATAAGAAAAAACCAATATATCCAATAAGCAGAAAACCACTCAGTGCAGCAAATACTGATTCAGCCGTCGCACTGCGCGCCGCAAAAACAACCTGTTTCAACACAACATACGTAATGACGGCAAAAAAGCTCAGATATAAAATGCGGGATAGGGAAACCAATGTCGTTGACGCACCGCCAACCGAATTTAAAAGAATCCCCGCCAGCACCAGCACCGGTATAAGCCAAAACCGTTTACGCCGCTGCAGGAATATATTGGTACCAGCCAGCGTTTGTATAACGAGATTGCACATTTCATTATGATTTGTTCCTCCCATCGGAATAATGTTGATGAGAAACGACACAATCAGCGATAAAAACAATAGTTGATACTGATGAGACCGCAAATAATTCATCATTGGCATGCCATCCTTTCTTTGTCTGTTTATTATATCATATATCGAAAAAAAGAGAGCCGGCATATATGCCCTTGTTGATCCGTTATTCTTCTGTCCTTCCATGAGAATTCAATTCTCACACGATGTTTTCACCTATGCAGCACCAGCAACTGCATCCCCATTCCGACTTCGGAAAAACTGCTGTATATATCTTGTTTTTTTTTCAAGTTCATGATATATTTATATTATCATTGCACATGGGGGTATAGCTCAGCTGGGAGAGCGCTTGAATGGCATTCAAGAGGTCAGCAGTTCGATCCTGCTTATCTCCACCAGATTCAACTATGATAACCATATGGTTTATGGACCATATGGTTATTTTTTGTGTTCTTTTATAAATATACAACATACTATTTTTCATCACGGTATTGGTGAATTGTAAACAAAGACACCGTACCTCTTGGCAGCACGATCTGAAAGTAATATAATATCCCACAGAATATAGTTCATTTTTTATTAAAAAACAAAAACATTATTTATGAACTATTCGTAAATAATAGTTACACTTACACGGCAACTGTGATAGAATAAAGCTATTGATAATCAAAAAACAAAAGGAGTTTGTTATGCTGAATCAAGTATCATTATTTACAGAAAATACCAAGGGTGCCTTACATAATATTACAACGGTATTAGCCAATGCCAATATCAATATTTACACCATGCTTGCCAATGACAGTGCAGAGTTTGGCATCATTCGCCTGATCGTCACTGACCCCGCCATTGCGCTGCAGGCATTGAAGAGCGCCGGATATCAATGCCGTCTGGACAGAGTAATTGCGATTGATATGGCAGATACGCCGGGAAGCTTAGATAAAATTTTAGCGCACTTAGAAGCGGCCAATGTAATTGTAGACTATTTGTATATCTCATACAACCGGCAGACCGCAACACCCATTGCCATTTTTAAAACGACAGAACCAGAGGCAGAAACGTTTTTACAAGGCAAGGGCTATGTGTTAGTCAATACCTTATAGACAAAAACATCGGTATCCGTCATATTGAACCGCACCCAATCATTAGTTTTTCAGATCTAGCGATTAGGTACGATTTATATGGGATAACGATGTTTTTTTTATAATAAATCGGCCAATTCTAAAATAAGCTGCCTGCTCTTTTCCCATCCCAGGCAGGGATCTGTAATAGATTTTCCATATACCCCTTCTGTGATCTTCTGACTGCCGTCTTCAATATAGCTTTCAATCATCAGCCCCTTTACCAAACCGCGAATATCGGCAGACATATGCCTGCTATGCATGACATCCTTGGCAATCCGAATTTGTTCCATATATTTCTTGCCGGAGTTGGCATGATTGGTATCTACAATAACTGCCGGATTTTTTAGCTTCCGTTCATGATAGGCTTCCAGCAATACCTGCAGATTTTCGTAATGATAATTGGGCAGGCTATTCCCAAAGCTATCCACATAGCCCCGCAGAATAGCATGAGCCTGCGGATTCCCTTCTGTGCGTACTTCCCAGCCGCGAAAAAGAAATTCCTGCGAATGCTGCGCTGCCTCAATGGAATTCAGCATAACGGAAATATCTCCGGAGGTAGGATTTTTCATTCCTACGGGGATACCCGTGCCGCTGGCAACCATACGGTGCAGCTGATCTTCTACAGAGCGGGCACCAACAGCCGCATACGACAGCAGGTCCGAAAGATACCGGTAAATTTCAGGATACAAAATTTCTTCGGCACAGGTAAACCCCGTATCCTTGACAATACGAGCATTCATTTCCCGTATCGCGATGATACCTGCCAGCATATCTTCTTTTCCCTCCGGGTCCGGCTGATGCAGCATTCCCTTATATCCTACCCCAATTGTCCGGGGTTTATTTGTATATACACGGGGAATAATAAAAATTTTATCAGCAACCTGTTCCTGAACAGCTGCCAATCTATTCATGTAATCCAGGACAGCCGTTTCGTTATCAGCCGAACAAGGGCCTATAATCAGCAAAAACCGGGAATCTTTACCGGATAAAATGCGCTGAATCTGTTCATCTCTTTTGCTTTTTATGTTCCGTATGTAATCTGTTACCGGAAATTGTACCTGCAAGTCCTGCGGTGCCGGCAATTTACGGATAAATTCCATTTGCATTTCCATTGCGTCATCCCCATTTATCAGTTCTTTTTTTTACACGTTTTGATGCTGAACTCGTATTAATTATATCATAAAACAGGGATCGCCAACATCGACTCAACTTATTTTTATTGTAAACGTAATATTGCCATTTGCATAAGATACATTCATTTTTCCTTTCAGCAGCTGGGTCAGCTCCGATGCCATAGACAATCCAATTCCATATCCATTCTTTTTGCTGTTATGCGACTCATCACCCCGATAAAATCGTTCAAAAAAGCGAGAATAATCAATACCAGCCCCTTCCACATAGGTATTGGAAACAGAGATCAACGCACCGGATTTCTTTTTTCCCTTTATCAAGGAGACATTAATCGTACCGCCGTCATCACAGTATTTAACCGCATTATCTACAAGAATATTAATAAGTTCATATATCCATTTAGCGTCTGATCTGACATGAATTTGTGGAGTAATATGGCAAACAATATTCTTTTTCTGGTCTGTTATCATTTGCCGGAATGATTCCGTCACAGCCACAACCATTTCTGACACGTCTATCTCTCTAATGGACAGTTCGATTTGAGATCGTTCTCCCATTTTAGACAACATGATAAGATCATTAATCAAATTAGATACGCGCTTGACTTGCTTTAAAATACTTTCTGTCCACTGATTTTTCCCGTTGATGAGTTCTATAGCTTCAGCATTTGCCGAAATAATAGCAATCGGGGTTTTGAGCTCATGTCCCGCATTGGTGATAAATCTCTTTTGATTTTCCATGTTGCGGACAAACGGCTTAATCGCCAAATTACACAATACCGCCAGAATAAAAACGTACAGCAAAATACAAATAAAGCCAAATAGGGCCGAATATCTCAAAAAAGACTGAACCGCTCCCACATCACGGGTGCAGTCCATAATAACGATAAGAAAATTACCACTGGGCTCCTTGGTAATCATATACGCATAGCTGGCCCTTTCTTTTTTAAAGAACCCTTGAATTTTTCCCTCCTGCACTGTAGTCCGCGCATATTGAATCGCTTCGTTCTCTGTAAAAGCCGCAATATTTTTTATATTAATTTCCTTTACATATCCATCAGAATTGACAAGAACACTAAAAAAGCGAGTTTGATATGCAAATTCAGGCGTATCATCAGCCCAATCCGTATCTCCCAGCCAGCTGCTGTCCTGAGGCGTCTGCTTAGGCGGCACGCTTCCCCCATTTTTGGAAATGTAGGAAAGCACTGATTCGATTTGCGAATGCATACGCATATACGCAATTGCATTAATCATACCCAGCGCCCCGACGACAATAATAACAACGGCAGCGGTAGCGACCAAAATAAATTTCCATCGCAGTTTTTTTACCATATCCATATATGGCCACCTGCCTTCCTAGTTTGATTGACGTTTATTTTTCTGTCAGCAGAAAATCCTCACCTTTATCTCCCTTGATTTGAATATCTGCATTGATGGAATCCAGCTTTTCCCGTAAATAAGATACATACATCCAGACAATAGTTTCATCTACATCGGTTTCATCTTTCCAAACATGTGTAAAAATCACATCTGTCGGCAAGGCCTTGCCGGCATTGAGCATAAAAAATTTCATAAGCTTCGTTTCCCTGTTAGCCAGACGAATAGAATTTTTACAGGACAATTCCTGCTCCTCCACGTCCAGTGCAACAGCGCCTACAGAAAGCTTAGTCGGCGTAAAAGAGCTGGTACGCCGTGTCATAGACCGGATACGGGCCAGCAGCTCACCCATGGCAAAGGGCTTTGTCAAATAATCGTCAGCTCCGGCATCAAGACCTGTAATCCTGTCATCTACTTCAGCCTTGGCCGTCAGCATGATGACGGGAGTCACGTCACCGCTGCTGCGCAGCTTCTTTAAAGCATCAATACCATCCAATTTAGGCATCATAATATCAAAGACCATACAGTCATACGTATCCGCCTGTGCCTTCTCCACGGCTGCAATCCCATCATATACAGCATCAACCTCATATCCCGAATGGCTTAATATGGCTGTCAGCGCAGCCGACATCTCCCGTTCATCTTCTGCCAGTAATATTTTCATATATATGCACCCCTTATATGCTAAACTATTGCTCTGTACGAAGCAAATCCCGTATCGTCTGCATAGAAACGTCGCACGCTGCCAGCTCATCGGCACAACGCTTCAACTCCCTTACTATCATTTCAGGATTTTTTATATCATGTTTATATTTCAATTGATGCTCCAGACTGGCCCATGAGTCCATGGCAATCGTACGTATCTGTATCTCAGCAAAAAAATGTCCGGGCCTGGCACCGGTTACATCTTCATACGGTGCTTCAAATTCAATAATTAAGTGATAGCTGCGGTACCCATTAGGCTTGACATTCTTAATATAATCTTTTTCTTCGATAACACGGCATCCTGTCATTGCCTTGATATAATTGACATTAACATAAATATCATCAATAAACCGGCAGACAATACGGATTCCGATAGAGTCCCTTACCTCCCGAAGTGCTGTATAGGCCGTACAAGGAAGGGCCTTGCGTCCGCATTTTTCCTTCATGCTGTCTGGGGACTTTACGCGATAAATTAAATGTTCATAAGCCATTTCACCATTTTCATTTTTTTCTTTTTCATTATACGCCTGAATCCGTCCGACAAGATCCTCCAGAACTGCCTGCAGTGCCGGCGCGTATTTTCCATATATTGTAGAGGCAGAATCCATATATATTCACCTATTTCCTAATATTTAGTTTGTATATCATCTGTTGTTATATTATATCATATTCGGAAAAACGGGCGAACTTTTTTTCATATTTGCACACAAATGCTTCAGCCGCTTTTTTGGCAGATCATCAACAAAGCGCATCATAACATGTGCTCACGGCAGCCGTTACGATGCGCTTATTGTTCAATATATTATTTAGCCCTGCGGCGCAGGTGAATGGAAAAACCACCTACAATAGCTTTCAGAAAAAATACTTTGATATCCCCCTTATCATCTCTGAAACACAAATCTTCGTTTACTTCCACGCCATGCCGTTTGTAATAGGCCAGCGCCCGCGGGATATCCCGTGTATCAATACAGATATGTCCCTTTTCACCTGGCATAGGATGATCACAAATTTCTGCGACTGTCCCGGCAAAGAAATTATCAGAACCAGGAATTTTATCCTGCAGCAAAAGTCCGCAGAGTCCTTCTGTAATCATTTCCGCTTCTGTGCGGTCCTGCGCATGAAGTCCTATATGTCCCAGCGAGAAATCAAAAAGATGCCGTACTGCATTTTTGCAAGCCTTTTCGATTCCTGCCCAATCCTTATCCTTTACCATCTGAGATGGTGTCATAAAGCTGCCACCTACAGCTGCCACATTCGGCAGATCCAGATACTCGTTCATATTGTCATAATTGACACCGCCCGTTGGCAGGAATTTCATATGGCCGAAAGGACCGGCCAACGCCTTTAGCGTTTGTATGCCGCCGTAGGCTGCTGCTGGGAAAAACTTACATACTTCAATGCCAAAACCGTTAGCGGCTTCTATATCAGCGGGAGATACGGTGCCTGGAATAATGTCTACATGCTTCTTGACACACCATTCCGTAACGGCAGGGTTAAAGGCAGGCGTCACGATAAACGTTGCGCCCGCCGCAACCGCATCTGCCGCCTGCTGTACCGTGTGGACAGTCCCGGCACCGACAATAAGTCCCTCCACCTGCTCTGACATAGCCCGGATAATGTCCAGGCAGGCCTCGGTGCGGAAGGTGACTTCGGCAACGGGAATTCCGCCTGCTGCCAGAGCGCGGCCAAAAGGAACGGCATCTGCCGCATCATCCAGCACAACCAGCGGGACGAGACCAATATCAAATATTGTTTTCATATTTTCACTAATCATTTACGGAAGTTACCTCCTCATTACTGCATAAAATGCTTCAACTGATCAGGATATGGCAGTCCTTCATTATCCCCTCGGCTCATGACCTGAATAGCTCCGATAGCATTGCCCCGGCGAACAGCCTCTTTCAATGGCAATCGTTCCATCAGACCGGTAATGACACCGGCAGCAAAACCATCTCCGGCACCAACCGTATCTACGATTTTATCCGCTTTAAACCCGGGGACCATATATTCCCCTTGTTCCTCAGAAACAAAAGCGCCATCGCCGCCGCATTTAGTAATGCAGGCTTTCGCGCCGTTCTTGATATAAAACGCGTTAATAATCCTGGGATCTTCACTGCCCATGAGGATTTTTCCTTCTGCCGTGCCGGGAAGAACAATATCCGCTTTAGCTGCCATTTCATTAATAGAGCGGATCATCATATCCCTGCTGGGCCATAACTGCGGCCGCAGATTAGGATCAAAACTGATCAAAAGACCGGCCTGCCGGGCCTTGTCAAACATGAGATTTACAGCCGCCCGTGTCGCTTCGCTCAGCGCCGGTAAAATACCTGTCAAATGAATATGTGTATAGTCTGCAAAATTAATTTTTTCAACGTCTTCCACTGACAGTGTCGATGCAGCAGACCCTGCCCGGAAATAGAAAATAGACGGATCGCCCTGGCTGACACGGCTCTTCAACATAAAACCAGTCTTTTTTTCATCGCTCCACGCCACAAATTCATTGCCAATTTTGTTATCGTCCAACACATGAATAATGCGCTGACCGAATGGGTCTTTACCCAATTTCGTCATATACGTGACACGATGCCCCAAACGAGCAACTCCAACAGCTACATTAAATTCGGCTCCTGCCACAGCCAAATCATACCCGCTCACACTATCGAGTGTCCCTTCACTTTGTGCAATGAGAAGCCCCATCGGTTCTCCGGCAAGAATTAAACCAGATTTCATAATATGCCACACCTCTTTCGTCATGATGAGAAAACAGGCACGTCAGTCTCCTGCCGTGCCTTTCTAATTTTCCTACGTATTATTTTACGGCTGTTTGCCGATATATGCAAGGATACCGCCGTCTACATAAAGAATTTGTCCATTGACAAAATCAGATGCATCAGATGCAAGAAAGACTGCCGGACCTTCCAAATCTTTGGTTTCACCCCAACGACCAGCAGGAGTCTTGGAAACGATAAACTTGTCAAAAGGATGCCGAGACCCATCGGATTGGAGTTCACGCAGCGGCGCTGTCTGAGGAGTAGCAATATATCCAGGACCAATACCATTGCACTGAATATTGGCACCGCCGAATTCTGAGCAAATATTACGAGTCAGCATCTTGAGTCCGCCCTTGGCAGCCGCATAAGCGGATACCGTTTCACGTCCCAATTCACTCATCATGGAGCAAATATTGATAATTTTCCCGTGCCCTTTTTGGATCATTGCCGGAATAACAGCCTTTGAAACAATAAAAGGTGCCACAAGATCAATATCAACGACCTGTCGAAACTCTTCCACAGCCATATCACACATAGGAATGCGTTTGATAATGCCGGCATTGTTGACGAGAATATCAATCGTTCCCAGTGTTTTTTCAATTTCGGCTACCAGAGCAAGTACAGCAGCTTCTTCCGTTACATCACAAATATATCCTTGGGCGATAATCTCGGCCTTTTTGTATTCTTTCATTGCCTGAGCAAGATGTTCCTCACTGCGGCAATTAAAAGCAATTTTTGCGCCTGCCCGAGCCAGCGCACTAGCAATTGCAAAGCCGATTCCATACGAACCGCCTGTCACTAAAGCGACTTTCCCTTCAAGCGAAAACTGATCCAAATAACTCACTTTTTATTCCTCCTGTTAACAATATATACATAGGGCATCAGACAGTCTCTCTCGGTGCATCCTCCGTAAAACCGCCAAAACGCTTGCACCAAAACGCCGTAATAATCGGCACCACAATAGATGTAACAACTACGCTGGTAGCAACTAACGCTGTGGCTGCCGGCACAATCGGCTGAAATTCCGGAATCATCTGTCCCACAATCAAGGGATTGGTAACTGCGGCTCCGGCCGTGCTGGATGCGGCAAGGCCGGCCCCGCCATGCCCCCCGCCGATTATTTTATCAGCAAGAATCAGCGGAATACCGGTTACGACGATGACGCCAAGACCAAGCAAAATACCAAGAAGGCCCGTCTGTCCCAAAACTGCCAGATTGATCGTATTGCCGAGCGCAAAAGCAAAGAATGGAATCATAATCGTCCCGGCAGGCGAGAAGAAGTCACGCAGGTCCGGATCGAGATTGCCAAGAATAAACCCGATAATAAATGGCAGCACAGCTCCCACAAACAGATGCGGTTCAAAGTATGCGGCACCAGTGGAACCGAGGATCATCATCGTCACGAGAGGTCCCGATTCGATAGAAGTAAGCACGAATGCCCCTGCTTCTTCTTTGGTACCATACTGCTGCATCAGAGAAGCATAGAGTCCACCGTTGGTCATATCCATAGACGTAACGATAGCCAAGGTAGAAAGACCCGCAAAAAATCCCGTCTGTATCATTCCTTTCGGCATAAACAGTACACAGATAAAACCAACAATCCAGGCCACAATAATCTTTGTAACTACAATAGTCCCCGACTTGCGCAGCACCAAGCCGGCATTCTTATAATTTATACTAGCTCCCATGCAAAAGAACCACACGGATAAAATAGGGACCGTGCCTGTAATCAGCCCATTGGTAAAAGAGCCAAAATATTTGCCAGCTTCTGGAGTAAATGTATGGCATAACGCGCCAATAAGCAGCGGCACTAGCATGAGTCCGCCGGGAACCCGTTTAACAGCTTGAAGTATATGCATGATGTCATCCTCCGTTTACTATACTGAATGATTATTTGATATTTTGAATTTCGATATTGTCCATATCATCAAATTCTTTGTTTTCGCCGCCCATAGCCCAGATAAACGTATAATTATGAGTGCCGCAGCCACAGTGCATGCTCCAGGACGGACTGATAACAGCCTGCTCATTGTGCAGAGCGATATGGCGTGTTTCCGTTTCCTGTCCCATGATATGGAATACAGCCTGATCTTCGGGAACCTCAAAATAAAAATAAATTTCCATCCGCCGTTCGTGTGTATGCGGCGGCATACTGTTCCATACACTGCCCGGCTTGAGTGCGGTCATTCCCATGCAAAGCTGGCAGGTTTCGACTACGTCCGGATGGATAAACTGATTGATCACACGGTCATTAGACAATTCAGCTGTGCCGCAGGGGCGTTTATTGGCATCCTGAATAGAAATAAATTTTGTCTGGCAGGGTTTATGTGCCGGTGCGGAGACCATGTAATACTTAGCTGGATGCGCCGGATCAGCAGAGGCAAACACGACTTCCTTCGTCCCCATGGTAACGTACAGACAATCCTTCGGCCCCATTTTGTAGGTCGTGCCGTCGGCCACAATCGTACCGTCCCCGCCAACATTAAAAATACCAATTTCGCGGCGTTCCAGAAAATAATGCGTGCCAAAATTTTTCCAGCAGTCAATTCCTTTATCAAGGGGAACCGCTTCACTGACTGGCATGCAGCCCACTGCCACCATTCGATCCACATGGGAATACGTCGCAATGACTTCATCCGGTTTAAACAGCGTTTCAATCAAAAATTCACGGCGAACATCTTTTGTCGTGTATTTTTTAAAATCTTCCGGTCCTGTTGAATAACGAATATCCATAAAATAAATCCTCCTTAAATAAATATAAAAAATATACATAAATGCAATATATAATATCAACGCAGCGACAATCCTGCCAGTACGTCTTTATTAACCAAATATGTCGGTATACGGCCATTCAGCACCTCAATGACTCCCATCGCCACCTTTGTCTTCAATTCCTGTTCCGATTCTTCGGAATACCATGAAATATGGGGCGTCAAAATAACATTTTCCATTCCCAGCAGCGGGTCATCCGGACGGATTGGTTCTTGTTCCAGTACATCCAGGCCGGCTCCGGCAATCTTATGTTGATGAAGTGCTCTGGCAACAGCCTGTTCGTCTACAATCGGACCACGGGAGGTGTTGATAAGAATCGCCGCAGGCTTCATCAGCTGCAAAGCATCGTCATTAATAAGATGATACGTATCCTTCGTAAACGGCGCATGCACCGAAACAATATCCGATTCCCGCAACAGCTGCTGCAGCGGCTGATATGCAACACCAAGCGCGGTCATAGCCTCCGGTTTGATAAAGGGATCATATGCAGCAATATCCAAGCCAAAGGGGGTCGCTTTAATTGCTACCTCTCTAGCTATTTTCCCAAATCCTATCAATCCCAGCTTTTGGCCTCGCAGACGCATAATCGGCTTGGCTATCGCATAATTCCAGCAGCCCCGATGTACGGCGCTATTCAAAAAAGTAACCCGGCGCCAACAATCAAGAAGCAATGCAAACGCCTGATTAGAAACCTCATCAATACAATAATCAGGCACATTTACTACGCATATTCCACGCTGGGTTGCCGCCTCTAAATCAATCGTATCCACACCGACCCCATATCGGGAAATTACCTTTAAGCGCGGCAGCCCGTCCATAATCTCTGCCGAAATTTCCGCATACTGCACGACCAGTCCATCTGCGTCACGGCAGGTATCTATCATTTCCTGCGCACTATGACTTTGGGTCGGTATAAAGGAAATCCCGGCTCGTTGAAATTCTTTTATTTCCACAGCCAACGACGGATAATCGTAATCCGTAAGATATACCTTATTCATGTTCCCTCCTATTACAAAATAATATAAGTCCACTTCGGTCAATCACCTCATACCCTGATATTTCGAAGTGCTAAAAAATCTATTTTTCTAACAACTTATCCTATCTTTATATTTATTTTTGTATGATGAATTATCGAGATTATTATATATTATATCGAAAAATAGTGCAATATATTCTTTATATTTTATTTATTGTATGATGAATCGTAATAATTTTATCAATAGTCATATCTAATTGGTATGATAAATATTTAGATATTATACTATTTATTCCATGAAATGGTATAATGTAAACACGATAGCATAATATTGAATATTCTGATATTTTTTGGGAGGATTATATGGAAAAGCCAAAAGCGGCGGGTTCTATGGCAAAAGAAACAGCCGATAAAATAATTGATTACATTATTAAAAATCAAATGCTTCCCGGTGACAAAATGCCGACAGAAGCTGCTTTGACGGAAAGCATGGGAGTCAGCCGTTCCACAATCCGTGAAGCCATAAAAATACTGAGCGCCCGCAATATTCTGGAAATTCTGCAAGGTTCTGGTGCGTATATTTCGCCGCGCCGCGGTGTTCCCGACGATCCGCTCGGTCTGACCTTTATTTACGATGCTGACCGTCTGGCCATTGATCTGCTTGATGTCCGCACCATGATCGAGCCACAGGCTGCTATGCTGGCGGCTATGCATGCCACGGACCAGCAATGCAGCGAGCTGCGCGGCCAATGCTCCCTTGTGGAGCGTCTGATCCGAAGCGATACAGAATACGAAGCCGAGGACATTGAGCTTCACAAAAAAATCTGCGAAGCCAGCGGCAATCGTATTCTCATCAATTTATCCTATATTCTCCATTCCTCCATCAAGAAGACTATCATCGCCACATCTGATGCTCTCCGCGATAACAACACCTACATTTATCATCGCAAAATAGTAGAAGCAATCGCCCATCACGATCCTATCAGCGCATATAATTCCATGATGTGCCATGTCGGCGGCTTACGCGAATATATTGCCAGCAAAATTGCAGAAAGACAAAAAACATCAGAATAACCCAATTTTTTGTACGCCAAAGAACCGGCACGAGTCATCATGATCCTCGTACCGGTTCTTTTTATAATCCTAGTGTATAATTATTTTCATTGCTGCCGCAGCCAGTACGGCATAGCCGGCCGCGTTAGGATGAACACCATCTGCATATAAGGATACCTGCTGCTGCATCTCCGCGCAATGCAGCGCTTCGTAAAAATCGATTGCCCGGCAGCCCTTTTCACGGCACAGTGCTAAAAGCCATTGCCGATAATCCGCCAAGGCCTGATTATGGCGTCTTACATCTCCTGCCGCCTGCCATCCGTAAAAAGCACTTTCTTCCTTTGTCAAAGGAGGTATCCCCACATATACTGGTTTTGACGTCTTCACAAGCAGCGTTGTCATCGACTGCATATGCTTTCGGGTGCAAACCGCCGGTTCATCCAATAAAATATCATTGGAACCTCCCATGACAAAACCGGCTCCCATATCTTCAAGAGATATCTGTTCCAGACGGTACAGCATACCAGCCGACGTGTCGCCGCAGACGCCTTCATTTTGAATCTGAATACCCGTATTTCGGGACAATATCGCCGTCCACGTCTCATCCCACGAGACGCCATAGCCGTAGGTCAAGCTATCGCCTATACAAAACAGTTTCATCCCGGCTCCCTTCTCCGGTCAGGAATGCAGTTCCTGCAGCGCCGTTACTGCCGCCTGCGTGGAAAGCCACGGCTGCCGGAACGAACATCCGGACTGTTCCAAATCGAGCTGGCAGGCAAATACCGGCGGCACGGCTGTCTTATATATGTTTTTTTCGTGCATATACCGCAGCGTCGTTTCAACATCTCCGTCACAAAGAATATGCCCGTGATCAATCAAGACCAAACGGTTGGCATAAGGAATCGCTGATTCCAGATTATGTTCAATAACCACAATCGTATGCTTATACGTAACGTTCAAATCATGAACAAGCTCATAAAAAGCCTGCGTTCCCTCTGGATCCAGCGCAGAAGTCGGCTCATCGAAAACAAGGATTTCCGGATTCGTTGCCAGCACATCGGCAATAACCAACCGCTGCCGCTGCCCGCCAGATAATTTACTGAGAAGGCGGGTACGATATGGCGACATGCTCACCTTGGCCAAAGCCTCTGTAATGGCCGTTTCGATTTTTTCGGGAGCCACGCCCTGATTTTCCAGACTGAAAGCAATTTCCTCTTCTACGGTCATGGCTACAAGCTGACTGTCATAATCATCCAGCATAGCCCCAACACTGCCGGCAAGATCAGAAATAGTTGTCTGCGTCGTCGCTTTGCCATTCACATATGCCATTCCCTTCATGACACCGCCAAAATAATGCGGAATAGCCCCTGTCATAGCCATACACAGCGAACTTTTGCCGCTGCCGCTTTCTCCTGTAATGACCAGAAAATCTCCCTTCTGAATACTAAGATTGACATCATCCAGTACCGGTTCTTTTTGCTTATTGTAAATATACGTCAGGTGTTCCAAAGAAATGAGCCCTTCTTTTTCAGGATGCAGCTCATACATGCTGTGATCCGAAGCCACCTCCTGTTCTTCCAGCGAATCCAGGATCCCCCTGGATACAAACAGACGCAAGGCTGGAAAATACATAACCGGCGTCACCACAGCATTGAGTAGTCCAATAATAACGACCAGCGGCAGTATGGCCGTGAAATAAACCACATTGGGCAAATCCATGACAAATTTTAGAATCGTCACAAATGCACCGCCGCTCATGCAGGTCGCGGCAAAACCGGTCAAAACCGGCAGACAGGAATGGCCTTTAATTTTAATACCTGCCAGATTTTTCACAATAAATGTACAGGTCAGCGCCCCGATCGGCTCACTGATCAGATTGCCGTAAGGAAATCCCGATTTAGAGGTCAGCACATTGACCAGCGCCGCCACCAGCCCAATTCCCAAAGCCTGCTTATATGACGGCTTGGTAAGACAAATGGCAACACAATACGTGGCAATTGTCCAATTTGGTGTCACGCCGCCCACGCTGGGCGATACCAAATGGAGAATCGTACCGATAGCCAGCATCAGTGTCGTAATCGTAATCCACCGGAACTGACCGCCTTGTCTGTGATGAAATTCTAACGTTGCAATATCTGCCACTTTTTCCATAATGTCCTCCTATACGATTCCCTGCAGGCGCATATATACAGCCAGACAACTCAATCCCGCCAATAAAGCTATAACAGCGTAGTCGACGCCCTTGGGGCGGACATTGCTCATAAAGCTGTGTTCGCTGCTGCCAAAACCGCGCAGCTCCAGACTGAGCGCCATTGTTTCAGACCGGCCCAGAGACTTGAGCATAAGGGGCTGAATCACGCTCATATAATGAATCATTTTTTTAAATACATTGCCCTTTGTCGAAAGCCCCCGACAAGCCTGCGCCTCCTGTACCGCCTGGCTTTCCGCAATAAAATCAGGAACAAAGCGAAGCGCTGCCGTAAACATAAAAGCATACTCGTAGGGAATTTTAATTTGCTTGACCAAGGCTGCTGTCAAGTCCTGGAGCCGGGTAGTTGTCAAGAGGATAATAAACACAATGGTCATAGCCAGCATACGCAGGCCGGTCACGTAGGCCGATTCCAACGAACCGCCGCCCAGCAGCTGAACAACCGCCAGAAAAGCAGCAAAAACCACCAAACTGAAAACAGCCTTGACGTTACGTCCCAGACTGCCGCAAAAAGCCAGCAAAAGCAGTTCTATCAGAACCAGAATGACAAGCGGCAGCGTCGTATGCAGCACCAATGCCCAAAAGGAAAATGCAAAGGTACCGATCAATTTTGTAACAGGCACAAATTTCTTCATCATACAGATTTCCCTCCCAGCTTTGTCAATATTTCCGCCGTGAACTCCTTCATAGAACAACAATACTTCATTCCCGGCACAGCCAGTGAAAGCGTGACGGCTTCCGGCCGGCTCAGGCCCAGCCCATACAAGTCCTCCCGCTGGGTAAAAAGCTCTTCGGGCGTTCCATCAAAAGCCTTCGTATGATTGCCGATCACAAGAACACGCTTGCAGTACTGTGCCAGAATATCCATGTCGTGCGTAATTAGTAAAATAGTCATGCCCTTTTGATTCAGCGCCGTCAGCAGCTCCATCAGCATTTGTTTATCCGCGCTGTCCTGCCCGCTCGTTGGTTCATCAAGAATAATATATTGCGTATGCATAGCAATCGCAGATGCAATCGCCACGCGCTGCTTTTCGCCCCGGTTCAGATTCGGAGGATAGGCATCGGCCAGACTCGTCAAATCAGTAGATTCCAGCGCCTCTCGGACCGCATCATCAGCATCTGCACGGCTCATCCCCAGCTGCTGCGGTCCATAGGCGACCTCTGCCTGCACAGTAGGCCGGAACATCTGACGCTCCGGCCGCTGAAAGACATAGCCCATAAAATGACTGCGTACTGCCGCTTCCTCGTGATTGATTACCTTGCCATTATACATAATATCTCCCGCTGCCGGTTTTTCAAGGCCCATCAAAAGACGCGTTACCGTCGTCTTGCCACAGCCATTGCGACCGCCCAGACCAATAAATTCTCCTTCTTCAATCTGTACATTTATATGCTCCAGCACCGGTACTCCGCTGCCATAATCAAAGCTGACATCTCGCATCTCCAGCATGTCTGTTTCCTCCGCTTATTCTTCATAAAAAATAAAAAAAGCCTCTCATCCCTTGTGTTTCAAGGGACGAAAGGCTATATATACTTCCGCGGTACCACCCAATTTGACTATATGAGTCCATCTCTGCATGTACAGCAAAAGGCGATACATGTTTCTTTGATAGCGGTGGAAATACACCGTCGCACCCTACTTGTCTCCGTTCAGGCCGCATCTCCCGAATCCATTCTATACGCTGATCTGGGCCGAACTTCCACTGCCATCGGCTCGCTGTACCTGTCGCTGCATATATACTCGTTTCGTTCATTGACGATTATTATATTACCTCTTATTATACTGTCTTTTAGTTTAATGTCAATAGCCTTTTCCAAGAACCCTTCGTACCAATTATTCCAGATTTATTTCAATCCTTTTTCCCGCACAAAATCAGATATCATATCAGCCGTTTCTACCATAAGTACCGCACAGGACACCGGCTTACCCTCCGGCGGATTTTTTAAAATACGGCAGCAGGCTACACCAAATCGCTGTATCCACCGTTCATAAAATTCATGGACCGAGCTGTACATATCCACAACGGGTTTATCCTGAGGTTCCTCTCGTCCGCTCAAAGCTCCCAGAATCAAACAAGCACTGGTCAGCGCCCCACAGGCACAGCCGGATCTGCCGATGCCGCCGCCCATGACAGCGGCCATGCGCACCGCCGATTTAGGAAGACCCAGATTAAGTCCTTCATTGCAGGCTTTAAAAACCGTTTCCGCACAATTATTTCCTTTTTTATGGTATTCGATTGCCAAATTTTTTACATGTTCCATCTATCACTCGTCTCCTCATTCTATTACCAAATCGTTTTTCTATTATTCTATTATAGCATGTTTTTACTATTGTTTCATTTACTGCTTTTGCATATCACGCTCTTCTGCAGTATTCAAAGGAGGCGTTTTTACCCCGACTGCCTGAAAAGGTAAATCCGCACCTGCACAAGCGCTTTTTGTCATACAAAAGAGACCGGCAACACACCGTCCGGTCTCTTCCGAGAAAATGATTGTCCTTTTACAGAAAGGAAGCAACGCAAGGCCTATATGATACGGCAAATGCTGCTGCGTATAAACACCACTCCGCCGGTATCAGCGAGTAACATAGCCTGGCTGGGCATGCGTGCCATTCCCATGTATGCGGACTGCTTGATGCCAGTTCCTATCGGTGAGCGGCACCATGAATGGGGCGCACGAAGGGGCAAAGCAATGGCACGGGGCGGTTTGTCGTAAGGCCCTGTCGGGGACCTTGCCGCATTGTATGGAACGGCAACCCCATAGGGTTCGATTCATCGAGCCCTCCCCTGCCATACCCAGGGTCGGTCCTGTGATTTGTTAACTAGAACTTATACGTCATTTGGACTCTCGTATAATCTCCCAGACGGAAATTTTCCGGCGTATAGAGGGTATCTCGCATCTGCATGCTCTTGGCGCCGAAGGTATAGCTCGCTTCCAGGAGCAAGTTTCGTGCCGGAACGTAGCCGATGCCGGTCGTGAAGGAACGGATGCCGTCGAGGTAGCGGTCCGGCAGATCTGCGCCGGTGCCGCCTACGAAGGAGCCGTGGTCAAAGGCCTTGTAATCCAGGTAGGCGTGCCAGCTGCCGGGCATGTCCGTATCGGCGATGCCGATATCGAGGCGGGCCACCCAGAAGTCCGGCGTGTGGCCGCCGCCAGTGTAATCACCATAGATATCCCGGCCGCCATGGAAGAATTCCCCCATGTCAGCGCGGTTCTGTCCGTAATCAAAGGACAGCATAGACCTCTTGCCCAGGCGGATCTGCGTCCCAATGCCGAGGACGTCAGCGATCTGCATGTCGTGAAGGCCGTGGGCATCCTGGGCGCCTTCGCTAAAGGAATTGAGTTTCCACGCTTCGACGCCGACGGTGTCGCTGAGCTGGCGGCGTACCTTGATGTAGGCGGCCCGGTCCATGGCGGGGATGACGTCTTGCTTGAGGAGATAGCCTTCTTGGGAAAAAGTAATCGGGGCTCCCGGTAAGGGCACTGTATCTTTATTCTGATAATTCCACACATACTCTTTTAAATCTTCAGTATACACCGCATTGAATATTTTGCTGATTGCATTATATGTTTTGCCATCCCCATAAAATGTGACCCGATCTTTAAGCGGTTTACTAAAATCGGTTACTTTATATGAGGTATTTGTACCCACATATGACGCAAATATATGATCAACCGCTTCATTTTTATTATTCAATTGTGTTCCATCGGTTGTATAATACGCAACCGCACCGGCCTGATCTAATATTTCAGCAAATCTAGCTTTAACCTTATCAACATTGAAAGTATCTTCAAAACTGAACCCTGATAAAATATTAGACTGATTTTGATACTGTGTCTTTCCGACAATTAAATCTACCTGATTTCTATCCGTAAGATCTATTTCGGTTCCCTGCGCTGTTTTAATTTGTAAATTCAGACTATTGAAATGAAGCAAGTTTGATCCACTAATCCCATTCGGATTCACAACATCTACAAGCTTTCCATAAAATCCCTGCCAAGAAGCATCCTCTAGTTTTGCCGCTGCATCTACATCTTTGAGTATATGCAGCATTTCTTTAACCACTTGCAGTTTTTCTTCCGGAGTTTTGGCATTATCAAATTTTTCACGATAATTAAATTTCCCCTCTGGATCATATGTCAATCCCGAATATATTCCCCCAGTAATAGCTATATTTAGTCCAATTAATTCTTCAAAATTCGGTGCTCGCTGAATCACTGCTACTTCATTGTGATTGTATGCACTATCTGTAATACCGGTTGTTTGACTAAAATCACCGTACCCAAGACTGACCTGCGTCTTGTGATCTGTATAGACGACGCGGGCACCGTCATATTCCTTACCAAACCAATATCCCGTCACGCCCATGGGCTCGGAAATACGTCCGACAGACCAGTCCCATTTTTTCGTACTTTTCGTCAATTCCGCTTGTTCCAGGTAGGGATCGTGGAGCCCCCGTTTGTCCGCTACATTGTAGGATGTATCTCGTTTCGCCGTGGAACCTGCCACCTGCAGGTTCAGGCCGTCGGCAATCTGGTAATCGACGCCGATGCGCAGGCGCTGTTCCAGGCCGTGAGCTCCTTTATCAGCATAGTTCTTCGCTGCGGCATCACTGGGCTGGGTCGTCTTCGTATCCCGCATGGCCGTCTTGTCTTCGCCCTTGAACATGTTGCTGCGGACACGATAATCGCCAAAGAAACGAACGTCGCCGGATTTACGCTGTTCCGACAGGTCGACAGGACGGCTCAAGAACCAGTCGCCGCCATAGACGTTGGTAATGATGGGATTCCCCTGTTCATCCTTCCGAATGTGGAACGGTTGAGACAGGGTTTCGCCCAGATCTTCCAGCTTGATATTGACGCCAAAACGGTACACCCGATCCTGAAAGGCCCGGTCATCGTCCCGGTGATCAAAGATATTATCGACGCCAACATAGGCCGTCATATCCTTGCCAAAATCTTTCTCGAAGAGGACATTCCAGACGCCAAAAGTCTTTTCCTGATACTTTCCATCTTTACGGATATAGTTGCCGTCTTCGTCTTTGTCAAAGAGGCTTTCCGTCGACACGGAATTGCTGTCCAGCATGTGGATGTAGTAGCTGCCCCAGAGAGCGCCGCGGAAATCCCCTTTGGTGTTTTTATAGTTCAGTCCAATGTCTACCTTATGGGTCGGACGATCCAGTAATTTATGGGGCATATCACTGTCGCTGGCATTAACTGCATGGAGCAGCGTATAGCCCAGCTTGCCTGACCAACGATCGTTGAATTTCTGCTGTATCTCCGCTTCCAGTCCCGTAATCTTAGCCTTACCAATATTGCGGAAGCTGTATACCCTATCCGGTTCAGGATGATATCCCATTGTATCAGTGGTGTATATCCCATTATAATTGAAATCGATTAGCTGCCCCGTAAAATAACTTGTCAGATAATCCTTGATTTCATTGTGGAACAGGCTGACCTTGGCAAAGGTCTTGTTGTTTTCCCCTTCCAGGGACACATCAAAATTGAGAGATTTTTCCGGCTTCAGATTGGGATTGCCGATCCAATACCAGCCCAGATGGCTGCCGGCGGCACCGAACATTTCCCAATTGTAGTACAGCTCTCCCATACCCGGTTCGGCATAGCCTGTGCCGATATTGGCTTTGAAACGCCGTTTGGGATTGCCATGGATATTATGTAACAAGCCTACGTTCCCTGTGACCCGACTGCCAAAAAGATCGCTGTGGTCAAGGCGCAGAGACGGCGTGACCGTAGTCTGATCATTCACTTGCCACGTGTCCTGTACATAGGCATAGGTCTTATTGATTTCTGCCTCTCCTATAGATACCTGATTATCTCGTTCATCATACCCTTGTCCATAATATTGATTGTTATATTGAATATATTTATTTTTATTTTGTCCTTGAATAAGTCCATAATATGCCAGTACTGGAGAAATATATTCAGAAGTAGCCTGTAGTTTTCCGCTATTCATTAATTCCTGCATATCATTCTTTGTTTTTAACTCTTCATTAAATGCATCATATTTATCAATAATGGATTCATACTTTTCCCGTAAAGTTTTCAACGTATTTTCTTTATCTGTAAGCATTTTAAAACTAGACAAAGTACCTAGGTCCGTTTGGCTTATTTTTTTTGCATCTTCATACGTAAATCCAGGTATTTTGTCTCCATAAAACTCTCTATTTTTATCCCATTCAAAGCCCTTATCATTGCGAATAAATTTGAAATTATGTACGTAGGAACGTGGTTCGTCTGCATTATCTGCTGTATTATTTCGTACAGACAAAGATTTATCATAATCCCAAGGATTAATTGTTTCCACATGTGTTTTAGGGGCATTTTTCAACCGAGTTCCTGTTGCCCATTCCCGCGTATGCCCAAACCCATAACTTAACAAATGTTTATCATTAATGGCCGTATTCATACCCACATTGATATCAGTCCGTTCGTGTTCCAGCCAATCTACGCTGGCCAATGCATTTTGACCACCATACTGACTGCCCATCCCATAATCCAACAAAGCTATATCATTTTGCTTAGACTTGCCGTGGCTGAAATCAACAGTCCAATCTGTATTGCCGCCCCGTCCCTTATACGAAAAGACATAGGTATCCCGCTTCATATTCTGATTGAAGACCTGCATGGGTTCAAAAATGCCGCCGATACCCAACGCTGACTTATTGCGCCGCTCTACATCTTCCCGTTCCCTGTTAAAGCTAAAATTTATTTTATGATCTGGATTAAATCCGTAGGCACCGCTGACGCCGCTGTTCTTCACGTCACCGTAATATCGCAGCGACGGCTTAAATTTTTCATACCAAAGATTTTCACTTCCACCGCCATAGGTCCGGTC
>NZ_LEKT01000051.1 GCF_001045675.1 Megasphaera cerevisiae DSM 20462 | reverse complement strand
CCCCCCCCCCACTGGACTTTCTGCCGCCATGACGGGAGCCGTCAGCCACAGTGCGACAGCCCAGGACAGGCCGACATACCAGGCACGGCGAGGCATTCTTGCTGCTGTATAGTTCATAAGGCTTCTCCATTTCCACATAGTATCGCTATTCGATACCAGTAATCATTTTCTGTTTACCATTATATCAAATACGGCCCAATCCTTCTACTCCATTCGGACATAAAAATGATCTATTTAGACATTTAATTTGAACCAGCCGATCAAATAGCTTTCGGGCTTTGACCGCACAGCAGGCATCGCTACGCAGCATTCATGCCTGTCGCTTGAAACAGCACCGGCATGGTGATGATGTATTTTGGTTAAGAAGGTATTGACAAATTCGTATTTCATGATACACTTGTTTTAAAGACAATTTCAGATGCTTTTATCCAGAGAGGCGGAGGGACTGGCCCTATGAAGCCCGGCAACCGATAACGACGGTGCCAATTCCTGCGGATTGATTTCCGAGAGATAAAGAACCGTACAGTAACTCTTTCTCTTCCGGAAGGAGCTTTTTTTTATGGATAAAAAGGGATCAGATCCAGTCTTACATAATTCATTATCAGGAGGTATTATATATGAAAAACATCAAAAAATTCACAGTCTTAGCCGCATCGGCCCTTATTTCCCTGTCCCTTTTAGCCGCCGGCTGCGGCAGCAGTACGCCTCCCGGCGGTACAGAGGTATCAAAAAACGTCACCTTGACAGTCGGCGCGACTCCCGTTCCCCATGGAGAAATTTTGAATGAAATCAAACCCCTGCTGGCCAAAGAGGGCGTAGACTTGAAGATCGTCGAATTCACGGACTATGTCAAACCGAATCTGGCATTAAATGATAAAGAGCTGGATGCTAATTTTTTCCAGCATACGCCGTATCTCGACAAATTTAATGCGGAACGAGGCACCAAATTAAAAGCAATCTGCAAGGTTCACGTCGAACCAATGGGCGTGTATTCTCATAAAATCAAGGCGTTAAACGAGTTAAGCAGCAATGCCAAGGTAGCAATCCCGAATGATCCGACAAACGGCGGCCGGGCTTTGCTTATCCTGCAGCAGGCCGGCTTAATCGAATTGAAGGATGGCGGCTCCATCTCGTCCACGGTACAGGATATCGCGAAAAATGACAAACAGCTTCAGTTCGTGGAGCTCGAAGCCGCCCAGATTCCCCGTTCTCTCGATGATGTAGATATTGCGCTGATCAACACTAATTTTGCCATGGAAGCAGGTCTCAACCCGTTGAAGGACGCACTCTTCCTTGAACCTAAGGATTCTCCCTATGCCAATGTGCTGGTCGTACGCGACGGCGATGAAAACCGTCCGGAAATCCAAAAGCTGTTCAAGGCGCTGCAATCTCCGGAAGTCAAGAAATTTATTGAAGATAAATACCAGGGCGCAATTCTCCCAAGCTTTTAACAAACCCTCCTTTTTTTTCAACAGGGCCTGATACTATTCTGCCATCTCTATCGGCACGAATAGATCAAGCCCCTGTTTTTTTTACACATATTCTTTTCTCCATGCTATAATGTAGTCATGATGCAATTTAATAATCCCACGATGAGGAGTTACGCCCATGCATACGAATAATTTATTTGCGCAAAAAACAGTATTTTCTTTTGAAGTATTTCCTCCCAAACGTGATATGCCTCTCACCGCAATATATGAAACACTGCGTGCCTTGAGCAGTCTCAGACCCGACTTTATCAGTGTAACCTGCGGCGCCAATGGTCAGGGCGGCAACCGGACCGTAGAAGTAGCCGCCGCCATCAAAAACCAATATCATTGTGAAACGGCTGCACATATGCCCTGTATCTATCTGACGGAAAAAGAAGCCCGGCAGACGCTGGAAGCGCTTCACCAAAACAGGATTGAAAATATTTTAGTCCTGCGCGGTGATCAAACGCCGGGACGTGAGCCTGCTCATGTGTTTGAATACGCCAGCGACCTCATTTCCTTTATCAAAAAAGAAGCTCCGAATTTCAATATCATCGGGGCCTGCTATCCAGAAGGTCATTTGGAATCCAAAACGCCGGCAGCTGACATCCGTCATCTGAAGGAAAAGGTAGACGCCGGGGCTGACGAACTGATTTCCCAGCTTTTTTTTGACAATTCTCTATTTTACCGCTTTCTGGAAAGGTGTGAAATCGCAGGTATTCAGGTCCCCATCGAAGCCGGCATCATGCCCGTAACAAACCAAAAGCAGATCGAACGCATGGTCACTATGTGCGGCGCTACGCTTCCCATCAAATTTCAGCGTGCCATCGCAAAATACGGCAGTAATCCTGCTGCTATTCAAGATATCGGTATTGCCTATGCGGTAGATCAGATTGCCGATCTCCTCGCCAACGGCGTAGACGGAATTCATGTCTATACCATGAATAATCCATATATCGCTCAAAAAATCACGGCAGCCGTAAAAAACCTGCTGTAATTTGCTGTACTTATAGATATTTATTTCCAAAAAAAAAGAAGAAGCCGCAGCTTCTTCTTTTTCTATACAATCAAATACGGGGAGAAAGAACAATGCTCACCATCCTGTTCCAGGCTGATCCTTATTCCTTCAGCACATATCCGTATGCACGTATATGGTCGTCTTCCTTTTCCAAATAGACCCCCTGGATTTCTGATGCAAAACCGGGCAGCTCGTTCAAACCGTCTTCCAAAGCCTTAAAATACTGAACCGCCGTATGGGACCAGCGTTCTCCCGGAACGACACAGAGGACTCCCGGCGGATACGGCAGCGCTCCTTCCAGGGCAATCCGGCCTTCTATCTCTTCCAACGGTACTAGCTCCCGATTGCCGCGGATAAAGGCATATTGCGCATCCTGTGGATTCATGGCGTATTCAGGAAAGTATTCCCGGCGAAAAAGACGCCGCTGCAATTCCTTCACATTTCGGTCTTTATAAAAATCATGCATTTCCTGGCACAGCTGACGAATGGAATAGCCCGCATATCGCGCGGGATGCAAGTTGTATACGCCTAAAAGCACTTCCTGCATGGGTACGTCGTTATCAACAAACCGTTCAAAGCGTACAAGCTGTGACGTAAGAAAGCGGAGCTTATTTTTATTTTCTGCCGGCGTGAGCAGAAATAAAATCGAATTGAGATCACATTTTTCCGGAATCACGCCGTTGCCTCGCAAATAGGTGGCCAAAATATTCGCATGTACGCCGAAATCTTCATATTCACCTGTTTCCGCACTAATTCCCGGCGTAGTCAGCAGCAGCTTGCAGGGATCTACCCGATATTGTTCCGGTCCATAGCCCTCAAAAGCATGCCATTTTGCACCCGGTTCAAAGGTAAAATAGGCAATATCATCAGCCATTTGTTCTGTATCACCGTCCTGCCAGAGTTTACCGTGAACTGTCGGTGCCACAAAGGGACGTACATAATGGCAGCGATTCAAAATACTCTTGCGGGCATCAATTCCCAGCTTCACACAGTCCCGCCACATTTTGCGTCCCGCCTCGCCGGCATGTATCTTGGCGTTGACTGCTATGGTAGCAAACATCGGATAAAAAGGGCTCGTCGACGCATTCGCCATAAAAGCGTTGTTAAAGGTCTTATGATTGCAGTACCGTTCCTGTCCATGAATATGGTTATCTTTTTTATGAATCTGTGATGCCTGAGAAAATCCGGCCTGCTGTTTATGGACGGACTGCGTTACCATAATGCCCGGGTCATTTTCATGCAGATCCAGAAGCAGCGGGCTGCTGTCACGGAGCATGGGAATGAATTGCTCATATCCTGCCCAGGCAGAATCAAACAGAATATAGTCGCAGAGATGGCCAATTTTATCGACAACATAGCGCGCATTATAGAGGGTGCCGTCATAGGTATCCAGCTGGATAACGGCAAGACGGAATGGCCGTTTTGCCTTGGCCTTTTCAGGATCACGTTCTGCTGCCAACGTACGCAGGTATGTTTCATTAAAGCAGTGTGCGTCAATTCCCCCAATAAAGCCATACGGATTACGGGCTGTTTCCAGATATATCGGGGTCGCGCCGGCCTGCATGAGCGCCCCCAGGGCAACTGATTTATGATTATTCCGGTCATACAGCACCAGGTCTCCCGGCGTCAAGAGCGCATTGGTCACAACCTTATTGGAAGATGATGAACCGTTTAAAACAAAATAGGTTTTATCTGCATGAAATACTTCGGCAGCAAAATCCTGCGCATCCAACGCGGGTCCTTCATGAATGAGCAAGTCTCCTAATGTCACATCGGCATTGCAAATATCGGATTGAAAAATATGAGGCCCATAGAAATCATACAGATAGCGCCCGGCCGGATGTTTTTTAAAAAATTCTCCGTCCTGATGTCCCGGGCAGTCAAAGGGATTATTTTTCTCACTGACATATTCCACGAGGTCGGCAAAAAATGGCGGCAGCACAAATTGCTCATAATTACTGGCCAGCCGTTCTGCCGTAGCAATGCAGCGGCTTTTATTTACCATTTCCTCCGTAATGACGGCATCTACTTTTCCCACATACTGTGAAGGCAGCTTTTCACCACCCGGCATGATTACCATGATGGGAATGCCAAATCCTGTAGCATCAATCCGATCGATATAGGAAAAATCCTGATCCGATAACACCGCAACGGCAATATCGGTAAAATCGGTCTGTTCAACCGGTACAATTTCACGATCGCTGTCTACAAAGTAGTACTGCACGTCAAAACTATACGCTATCTTTAAATGTTTCATATCTAGGTCTCCTTATCCTCTTCCTTTGCATTATATTTTTTGATATAGACATATTGTAAGCAATATAACCCGTAATAGCAAGACTTATATATCAATCTTAAGACAGGTTTTATACAGAAAACGTGTACCTTGATTATCAATCAAAGTACACGTTTCATACGTCAGGAATCGTGCCGTTTTTTATTCGTCAATGACATCTTTTACGAGAGCAATGCCCTTTTTCAGTATGTCCCAGGGAATATTGAGAGGCGGCAGCAGGCGCAGCAGGCCATTGGCTGTAAGAACCAGTACGCCGTCTTCAATACAGCGATTGACAACCTCTGTCAAATCCTTTTTCAAGCGGACGCCGATCATCAGTCCCATACCGGATACACCTTCTACATTACGGCAGCTTTCCAATTCTTTTTTGATATAGTCGCCCTTTTTCTGAACCTCCGACAAAAGTTCATCATCAATACGGTCGATAATCGTAATCGCACCGGCCGCACAAATAGGGTTACCGCCAAAAGTAGATCCATGCGTATGATCTGTCAGCGTATACTGGCAGGAATCGGCAAACAGCGTCGCTCCCAATGGCAGCCCCCCGCCAATTGCCTTGGCCGTCGTTACAATATCCGGCTGTATGCCGTAATGCATATACGCATACAGCGCGCCTGTACGGCCATTGCCGGCCTGTACTTCATCTACAATAATAAGAATATCATGAGCCTTGGCATACGCTGCTACCTGTTGGACGAATTTCTTATCCAGCGGATGTACGCCGCCTTCTCCCTGCACCATTTCCATCATGATAGCACAAACCGGATGTTTTTCAGCCAGCTCCCTGACCGATTCGAAATTATCCGGTTCGGCATATACAAATCCGTCCAGAAACGGGCCGAAATCTTCGTGCAGTGAATCTTGTCCGCAGGCGGTCAATGTCGCCATTGTGCGGCCATGAAAGCTGTTCTTCAAGGTTATAATCGTATAACGGCCGTCCCCATATTTATCATGGGAATATTTTCGTGCCGCCTTAATAGCGCATTCGTTGGATTCAGCTCCGGAATTGGAAAAAAATACTTTTTTCATCCCCGTCTTTTCACAGAGCTTTTTAGCCAGAATGACCTGCGGTTCCGTATAGAAAACATTGGAAATATGGCTCAAGGTATTGAGCTGTTTGATGACGGCATCTTTCCACACATCGTCACAGATACCAAAAATATTAACGGCTATGCCGGCACTGAGATCGACGTATTCTTTGCCGTTTACATCATATACAACAGATCCCTTGCCATGATCCAGCACGGCATCCAACCGATGATACACATTGACAATATATTCCTTGTCCATCTTTTCAAAATCTAACGCCATGTCAATTCCCCCTGTTAGACGGACTCGATTCCTTCGGGCCCTTACGATGATTTTTATTTTGCAACAAAATAGTGGCCGACAAACATGGTACCCAGCCCTTCTTCTGTAAGCAACTCAATCAAAATAGCATGCGGCACGGTGCCGTTGAGAATAAATACCCGTTTGACCCCGGCTTGAATCGCATCGGTACAGCACTGTACCTTGGGGATCATGCCGCCTGCAATAATGCCGCTTTTTTTCAGTTCGTCTGCTTGTTCCAGCGTAATATCAGTAATAAGGGACTCAGGATCGTCCTTATCTCTCAGCACTCCGTCAATATTGGTCATGGACAACATGCATTCCGCGTTCAGAGCTCCGGCAATTTCAGCTGCCGCCGTATCGGCATTGATATTATAGGCTTGCCCCTTCGTATCCGTTCCGATCGTAGCAATAACAGGAATATATCCTTTGTCCAGATTGTCTTTGATAATCGACACATCCACGCTGGTAATCTTACCGACAAATCCCAGCTCATCGCTCTGCTTACGAACCTTGATCATCTGATCGTCAAGACCGCAGAGACCGATCGCCTGTCCGCCACTAGTACCAATAAGGTTGACCAGATCCTTATTTACCTGCCCGGCCAGCACCATCTGTACGACTTTCATGGTTTCGGCATCCGTTACCCGCAGTCCATCAATAAACTTAGATTCTACGCCAATTTTATTCAATATCTCCTGAATGTGGGGGCCGCCGCCATGAACCAGCACGACCTTTACTCCAATCAGTTTCAGGAGAACGATATCTCCCATTACAGATTTTCTCAAATCCTCATTAAGCATGGCATTACCGCCGTACTTAACAACGATAATCTTGCCGCTGTACTTCTTGATATTCGGCAACGCATCCATCAAAATCTGTGCCTTTTGTGTGTTCGTCACAGATTGAAAATCATTTGACAGTATGTCTTTTTTTTCAAACATCACTTTGTTCCCCCATGTTTAGAAATAAAACGTGGTACAAGAAACAACGTATTGTACGATTGCTTCATTGTACCACATCGCAATTTATTTTACTACACAAATGAGTGCTTGTAAATCCGTTTAGCAGCAAGCCTGCAGGGCATCCTGAAAACCCAGCTGTTTTAACAGCCGCTCCATAGATTGAACCAGCGCACCGGTACTGATAGACCGGGCCGCAGACATGCCATTAGCCATGACGATGATGGTGTATTCTTCTGTATCGATAAGAGACTTACACATTTTTAACGCGTCTTGAATTTGCTGCGGTGCCGCCGCTGCATCCGTCGTAATAATACATAAACCATGCTGCATCTCTGTTCCATCGGCAGCCATTCCTGCCATATGACACAATGCCTCGCTTCCCTCAAAGGTCACCGTATCGCTGGTCACATCTCCTAAATTATCAATAACCTGACAAACTTGCCCGCTCTGCTGCTGTGACAGCTTTGACGTCAAGGTTTTCAGACTGTTGATAATGCGGGAAGGACGGAAATATTGTCCTTTAACACCGTTGGCAACAAAAGAAACCGAGGCTGCCGGCATGTTCAATTCCTGTGCGGCTGCCTGACACACCTCTGACGTAATTTCCTGAGCCCGTTTTCCCTCGGGCAACGTCATACCGTTATGCAGAAGCAGGGCCTTGCAGATATACTGGCTGACGCCTTCTGTCCCAGCGGTCACGATGGAGCAGTCTGTTCGGCTCACGATCATTGCCAAATCCAACCGTACCCGGCTGCCGCAAAGACCGCTATATGTACCGGAAGCACAAAAACCCTCGGGAATGCAACTATCTTCATGTACCTGTTTCATACTTATCTCCACCTTTCCGTATCATTTCGAAAGACTCAGCCCGGTTCCGGAATCCAGTCCCAACATAATATTCATATTCTGAATGGCCGCACCAGAAGCACCTTTTCCTAAATTATCAAATAAAGAAGTAATAACTACCCGTTCATCATTTCCTGCTACCATGATTTCCATATCATCAAACCCGCTCATCGCATCAGCTCCTACAAATCCGCCCTTGTCCTCACCAAACGGCAGAACATGCACCAGCGGGCAGCCTTCATAGTGATCAGCCAGTATCTGCCAGATCGCTTCGGCAGATGGGCAACCTTTGAGAAGCTTGGTGAACACAGGAATCATTACTTCCATACCGCTGTAATAATCATCGACTACAGGAGAAAAAATAGGTAGCTGCGTCAAGCCGCATATAGTAACAATTTCTTTTAAGTGCTTATGCTTTTGGGAAAGACCATACTGACGGGGCGAATATAGCTCACTGCCTTTATCTTCTTCGTATTGCCGGATCATCTTTTTGCCGCCGCCGCTGTAGCCGGTAATAGAAACAGCCGATACGGGATAATCCGCCGGCATGCAGCCGGCATGCACCAAGGGTTGTACAATGGCAATAACGCCGCTGGCATGGCAGCCGGGATTGCCGACACGGGCGCTGCCGGCAATCTGCGCGGTCTGCTGTACGGATAATTCGGGGAACCCATAGATCCAGCCCGGTTCCGTACGATGAGCCGTCGAAGTATCAATAAGCCGCACATCACAGCCTTCGGCCAATGCTACTGCTTCCCGGGCTGCCGCATCAGGCAGGCACAAAAACGCAATATCTGCCGCTGCCATGCATTTTCTGATTTCTTCCGGATCCTTCCGCAATTCCTCGGCAATAGAAATCAGTTCGATATCGTCCCGCAAGCTAAGCCGTTCATGAATTTTAAGACCTGTCGTACCTTCATGTCCATCTATAAATATTTTCGTTTTCACCGCACATACACTCCCACTTTATGACTGTCTGATGTCACATATACATCATCGCTGCATTTTTTGTATTTATATTTGAATTTTTATTCATTATAATTGCATTTTAATATTTTGTCAAGATTTATGCGTTATCTTTACATAAAAATAACATATTTTTTATTTCTTCTATTGCTACTCTTTCTGTTCCATGGCAAAGGGACTTCTGCCAGTGACACAGAAGTCCCTTTAAAACCAATCATCCTGCCTATACTTCATATGAAGGCAACGACCGCCGTATGTGCGCGCAGACCATATCTTTGCCGCCGGCCGAAAAGACGATGCCATCCTGCGGAGCTGTCAGTTCCTCTAAAACCGAAGGATCTATTTATCATATACTTCAGCTGCCGTATCCTCTTTACGTACCTTGTCATTAACATCGGCCAGCCGTTTGATGCTACCCGCCGGCAGTGAAATACGTTCTATGCGTATTTTCATTCCCTTACTCCTACGCTGGCATTATCGTTCTGCCGGCATACATATACTATTCTGCATTTCCTGAATTTGCACCAGCACGTCCTGCTTCTGCTGAACCGGCACGCTGCTGTAAAAAATCCCCTTGTTTACCAGGCAGTCCCGATAATCACGTCCCCGTGAAAAAATGATATAGTCGTCATTGACAAGAAGATCATTGGTCGGATCCAGCCCGTACCAGCGGTCTTCCGAAAACACTTCTACCCATGCGTGGGTCAGATTCAAATTCTTTACGGCTCCGGCCACATACCGTGCAGGAATTCTCATGCTGCGCAGAATGGCTATCATAATCTGCGCATAATTCTGACATACGCCGCAATGCGGCCCAAAGGCGTCATCCGCGGCAGTCCGGATCGTCGTAACTCCTTTTTCATATTTCATCCGCCGGCACAGCAGTTTCATGATACGAAGCGCTTTCTCGTAATTATTGGGAAGACTGATACATGCTGACGCACACTCTTCATAGAAAAGATATAAGTTTTCCCCTACAGCCGTTTTTTCCGTAGGCCGGCAGAATACGCTGTTCAAATGATTATTAAAGTCATAGGAGCAATAGTCTGTCCTAATCTGCGACTTTACATACACATCCAGCATATGACTGGGTTCTTCCTTATACCCATACAGAAAATGATTCCCAAAACAATCCTGGCTGTATGAAAAATAATCAGCATTCAGCCGTATTTTAGTAAAAATCAATTCCTGACAAGCTTCGGTCTTGGGAAGACACCGGAGAGAAAAATAATGATGATGGATTTCGTGGTCCAATGTGATTTTCAATGTATATTCAAGCTGAAAAGTTTTCATAACAGAGTGCACCATGCTTTCTGTCAAAGTATATTTTCCACAAAAAAAATAGCCTTGACGTAATCAATTTCCGGTTCTTCGATCAATTTTCGGACTGTAATAAAATTTTCTCGATTATACGGAAGATTAGATTTTTTTAGTCGATGGTCCAGCATGATGCAGGCTTTGGTTAGATCCTCCCGGTCTTTGCGCAGACGCAGATATATATCCAATCGTTCCAGACGCTTCCCTAATTTTACAATATTTCGGATCTCATAGTTTTGCACATTATCATCCAGGCAAGCCAAAAAAGCCAGAATATAGTCCACTACGTCCTGCATTTCCATAATAAGAGAATCAAAATCCTGAATAGCCTCTAAATTATTGACCGCAACCTCCATATAAGACATCGTTTCTGATCCCAAATCATTTCGCAGCACCATACAATTATCATAGGCTCGATCTAAATTAGAAATAATCGAATTTTCATCGGTTGCATCTTTTATGTACCTATAAATAAAATCATCAAAATTTCGGTATATATTGGGTATTTGAAAATTCCGGCAGTATTGTATATAAAAATCATGGTGTTCAATCATCTGATCATATCCTGCAAAAAATTCCCGGATCGTTACATACACCCGTTCGCTGTATCTTCCCAGCCATAACAAATTATTCACCTTGTCTAACGAGATAATATCCATGTATCTTTAAAGCCTCCTCCCTGTGATGAGTTGACGATAAAACTATCGGGATTGCGTGAAAACCGGGTCAATCCGCTTTTCCACGTCCGCGTTGTTTTCCCAGTCAGTACAAATGCCCGTAAATCAGCTTTTCGTTCTACAATACCGTCTTCATCCTGAATTTGCAGATCTTTGAAATCAATAACCTCCTGGGCTATAAAACGGCGCCGTTCCGTACGAATAGTTTCCAAAAAGACTTCTTTTTCATCACGGCTAAGCGTATTACCGAAAAATACTCCATATCCACCAGCTTCGGAAACATCTTTAATCACCAGCCGATCAAAATTTTCTAACACAAATTTCAGGTCTTCATCATAGTATGGCAGGTAGGTCGGCGCATTTTGCAAAATAGGTGTCTCATGAAAATAATATTCAACCATCTTCGGTACAAAATAATAAATTCCCTTATCATCAGCCACTCCATTGCCCGGTGCATTCACAATGGCTACATTTCCCTTTCGATAAATTTCCATCAAATGAGGAATTCCAATAAGGGAATCCTCCATAAAGGTCATCGGGTCTAAGTATTCATCTGATATCCGCCGGTACAGAGCCCCGATTTTTTCCAAGGATCCCGTATAATTTTTAAAATACAGATAGTCTTCATTGACGACAATATCCTTTGGCCCTACAAGGACGGCACCGGTCTTTTCCGCCAGATACGCGTGTTCAAAATATGCCGCATTCATTCTCCCCGGCGTAAAAACAGCATTGATGCCGCCAGTATTGACATAATCCATCGTTTCCTTCAGTAAAACGGCATAATCCCGATTATCCTCTACATGATTCTGTACATACGTCATCGGACTTGCCCGCCGGCACAGGGTCCGGGCAATCATGGGATACGAAGCGCCGCTGGGAATACGCAGATTTTCCTCGAGAACATACCATGTTCCTTCCTTAGCCTGCACCAGGTCAATGCCTGCAATGTGCGCATAAATACCTTGCGGCGGCATCAAGCCTTCTACCTCCACTAAATAGCCTTTAGAGGAATATACAAATTCCTCGGGAATGATACGATCCTTAATAATTTTCTTTTCTCCGTATATATCTTTTAGAAATGCATTAACTCTCTGTATCAGTCCCTTATTTAAATAAACAAATTCGTCTTTGCCGATAATGCGGGGAATACAGTCAAAGGGAAATAATTGCTCATGAAAAATATTGTTTTTATAAATACCGAATTTTACGCCATACCTTTTCAGCAGCTGATTGGTCTTTTTAGTATATTGACTAAGTTCACCCTGTTTCATAGAAATCCCCCTCCACATAATCAAAAACGGCGCCCACTGCAAATCGTGGCGCCGTCGTCAATTATTAATTTACATTTGTGTATCCCATAGATCCAGGGTTGTCAATAAAATTTTATGATCTGCTATATTTTTTAATAATATAATTAGAATTTATTAAAAATAACTTTATTTGTAATTTAATCATCTAGGCAACATACCGCAGGGACCGAACGCTTGGCGGCAAATCCCTGCGGTATATATTTTCATCTACGGTATACAGTTGATGTGAGAGCGGCAGTTATCGATCCATGTCATAATCCTGCAATGCCGCGACATGATGATAGCCATCGCCTTTGCCCTTATTGGCAAAGACACGCAGAACTTCCCGTGCCGTATCCAAAGAGGTGAGGCAAGGTACCGCTAATTCTACAGCCATCCGGCGCAGATTGAAACCGTCTCGTTCCGGATGCTTGCCGTATGTCAGTGTATTCAATACAAGGTCAATTTTGCCGTTACGGATCAGCGTGGCAATATTCTGCCCGCCTTCATGAATTTTTCGTACCACATCTACAGGCATGCCATGATCATTGAAATATTGACCGGTCCCTTCTGTAGCAATAATATGATATCCCAGATCCTTAAATCCATGGGCCAGCTGCAGCGCTTCCGCCTTATCCCTGTTCGCGACAGTAACCAGAATCGTACCGCCGGCAGGAATCCGCATTTTAGCGCCATTCACCGCTTTATACAATGCTTCGGAGTAGGTTTTACCAATACCCATGACTTCGCCTGTCGATTTCATTTCCGGTCCTAAAGCAATTTCAGCCAGCCCTATCTTGCTGAAAGAGAATACCGGAGCCTTAGCGGCTACATGATCCTTCGCCGGTAAAAGACCGCTGTGATAGCCCATGTCCTGCAATGTTTCGCCTAAAGCAATACGCGTTGCCAGTTCAATAATCGGCACATGAGTCACTTTGCTCAGGAACGGAACCGTACGGCTGGATCGAGGATTGACTTCAATAATATACAACTTGCCCTTGGATACGACAAATTGAATATTGACGGCTCCTTGAACCTGTAATTCCAGTGCAATGCGCGTTGTGTAATCAATAATCTGCCCAATCATTTCCTGATCGAGATGCTGCGGTGGATATACGGCAATAGAATCTCCGGAATGCACCCCTGCCCGTTCAACCTGTTCCATAATGCCGGGAATATATACGTCCGTGCCGTCTGCAACGGCATCAACTTCTACTTCTCGGCCCACCATATATTCATCAATAAGAATCGGATGATCCGGAGATGCGATAACTGCTTCCCGAAGATATCGTTCTAATTCCTTTTCGTTATATACGATTTCCATTGCCCGTCCGCCGAGAACATAAGACGGTCGAACGATCAGGGGGAAATCCAATTCCTGGGAAACCTTCATGGCTTCCTTATCACTAGTAGCGATGCGGCCGTCCGGACGAGGAATATTCAGTTTGGCGAGCACTTCATCAAACCGTTCCCGGTCTTCGGCACGATCCATGCCTTCTACAGATGTTCCCAATATCTTGACACCTTTTTTTGCCAGTGGTGCCGCCAAATTAATAGCCGTCTGTCCGCCGAATTGGCAGATAATGCCGACCGGCCTTTCTTTATCTACAACAGCCATAACATCTTCCACCGTCAGCGGTTCAAAATACAGACTATCAGATGTATCAAAATCTGTACTTACCGTTTCGGGATTATTATTGATAATAATGCTGTTCATTCCTGCCTTGCGCAATGCCCAGGCGGAATGGACAGAGCAGTAATCGAATTCAATCCCCTGACCAATACGAATGGGGCCGGATCCAAGGACAATAACGCTCTTGCTGCCAAGCGGCTTAACTTCATCCTCCGCCGCATAGCAGGAATAATAGTATGGCGTTGCCGCTTCAAATTCTGCGGCACAGGTATCTACCATCTTAAAGGTAGGTGTAATATGATGATCCTCCCTGAAAGCGTATATTTCCTCTTCGGTCTGATTCGTCAATCCTGCAATAATGGCATCGGGCATACTGTAGCGTTTTGCCCTGCAGAGAGAATCTTCCGTCAGACCATCCTTCTTCAATTCTTCTTCCAGATCAATAATATTTTTCAATTTATTGATGAACCACATATCATATCCTGTAATATAGTGGATTTTTTCTCCGCTGATTCCCAGCCGCAGAGCCTGCGCGACGACGAAAATTCGTTCATCATCCTGCTTTTGCAGGAGTTCAACAATGTCAATAATGGATTTGCTTTCTAATTTTTTCAGACTTAGGTAATTGACCCCGATTTCCAAAGATCGTACAGCTTTCAGCAGCGCCCCTTCAAAGCAGCGGTCCAGCGACATGACTTCGCCCGTTGCCTTCATCTGTGTTCCCAAGGTACGATCGGCAAGGGCAAATTTTTCAAAGGGCCAGCGTGGAAATTTCACAACGCAATAATCTAAAGTCGGTTCAAAGCAGGCGGTCGTTTTGCCTGTAACGGCGTTGGTAATCTGATCCAGCGTCAGTCCTGTCGCAACTTTTGCGGCAACCTTGGCAATAGGATACCCTGTTGCCTTGGAAGCCAGCGCCGAAGAACGACTGACACGGGGATTGACTTCAATAACATAATATTGATTGGAATCCGGATCCAGGGCATACTGCACATTGCAGCCGCCTTCAATTTTCAGACGGCGGATAATGGCCAAAGAAGCCGTTCGCAGCATTTGATACTGCAAATCATTCAAAGTCTGGCTCGGCGCTACGACAATTGAATCACCCGTATGGACACCGACGGGATCAACGTTTTCCATATTGCAGACGATAATACAGTTGTCCGCTTTATCGCGCATGACTTCATATTCTATTTCTTTCCAACCGGCTACAGATCGTTCAACAAGAATCTGATTGATCGGGCTGAGGCGAATACCGCGTGTTGCGATCATGAACAGTTCATCTTCGTCCTTGGCGATGCCGCCGCCTGTACCACCCAACGTAAAGGCCGGACGGACAATGATCGGATAACCAATTTTATCAGCAAAAGCAATTGCAGAATGAACATCCTCAAAGATATCACTTTCCGGTACAGGCTGATCAATATCTTTCATCGCTTTTTTAAACAGTTCTCTGTCTTCTGCTTCCTCAATTGCCGATAAACGGGTCCCCAGAAGACGTACGTTATACTTTTTCAACACACCGGCATTGGAAAGCTCCACCGCCATGTTCAGACCAACCTGTCCGCCCAAGGTTGCCAAGAGTCCGTCCGGGCGTTCTTTTTCAATAACCTCTGTCACATAGTCCAGCGAGATTGGCTCTACATAAACACGATCTGCAATATCTTCGTCCGTCATAATTGTCGCCGGATTGCTGTTGATGAGGACTACCTGCAATCCTTCCTCCCGCAGCGCCCGGCAGGCCTGCGTACCTGCATAGTCAAATTCCGCGGCCTGACCGATAATGATAGGGCCGGATCCAATAACGAGTACCTTCTTCAATCCATCTGCCATGTTAGTTTTCCTCCATCATCTTGATAAATTGTTCAAATAAATACAAATTATCAGTCGGTCCAGGCGATGCTTCCGGATGATACTGCACACACATAATATGCTTGTCCGGGCATTCAAAGCCTTCCAGCGTATTATCGTGAAGATTGCGATGCGTGACGATGACTGTATCCGGAAGTGACGCTTCATCTATAATATATCCGTGGTTCTGAGACGTGATGTACACACGGCCGGTACGGACATCTTTGACAGGATGGTTCGCGCCGCGATGCCCAAAAGCCAGCTTACGGCTTTTGCCGCCCAAAGCCAGGCCCAGCATCTGCAAACCCAGGCAGATACCGAAAATAGGTTTTTTCCCAATCAGCGTTTTCACTTCTTCCACAATGTACGGAACATCTTCCGGATCTCCCGGCCCATTGCTCAGAAAGATACCGTCTGGGTTGACGGCCAGTACCTCTTCTGCTTTCGTTTCTGCCGGAAAAATAGTAAGCCGGCAGTCATTACAGATAAAATCCTTATAAATATTCGTTTTTGCACCATAATCCATAGCGGCAACATGAAATCTGCCGCTGCCCATATGCCGGATTTCCCGCGTGGTTACACGGCGCACCAATTGTGTTTCCAGCGGTGTATCAAACAATTCCCGAACAGCACTTTCTGCCATCGCTGCCGGCACGATAACGCCTTTCATAACCCCCTGGCTGCGAATAGCCCGGGTCACAGCACGCGTATCGACACCATACAGGCAGGGAATATGGTGTGTCCTAATAAAGGTTGCTAATTTTCCTTCATTCTGCCAATTGCTCGGCTCATCACAAAGTTCGCTGACAATAAAACCTGCCGCATACGGCCGGTCAGCCTGCTCGATTTCATGGAACAGTCCGTAGTTGCCAATCAGTGGATAGGTCATAGTAATAATCTGACCTGCATACGAAGGGTCTGTAAATGTTTCCTGATAGCCTGTCATGCCTGTGTTGAAAACGACTTCACCAACAGCCGGCTCCTTCATCAGCATGTTACCGTAAAACTTTTGTCCATTCTCTAATATGAGAACACCCTTCATCGTAAAACCTCCCCATTCTTCATAACAAAATTGCCATTTACAATTGTGGCCGCGGCCTTGCCCTTGAAAATCATTTCATCAAAAGGCGAAGCTTTGCCTTTGGAATAAAAGGCTGCCGCGTCGACAGACCACTCCTGATCCAGATCAATAACCGTCAGATCCGCATCCTTGCCAGGCGCAATGATACCGGCATCCAATCCAAGAATTTCTGCTTGTGCTGTGGACATCGCCCGAACGATCGTCATCAACCCGACAGTATCGGTGTGATACAAATAGGTAAGTACAGCGCCGATACTTGTTTCGAGACCGACGAAACCGCTCGGCGCTAAATTAAACTCCTGATCCTTTTCTTCCCATTCATGGGGTGCATGATCTGTAACGATAGCATCTATCGTTCCGTCCTTTAAGCCTTCTACAACAGCAGCACGGTGTTCATCCGATCGCAGCGGCGGATTAACCTTAAACCGCGTATCATATGTGCGCAGCGCTTCATCTGTCAAGATCAAATGCTGCGGCGTAGCTTCTGCCGTGACTTGTACGCCTCTGGCTTTGGCGCACCGCACCATATCCACCGCATTTTTCGTACTGATATGAGCAATATGTACCGGCGTACCAGTCGCTTCTGCCAGCAGTATATCTCTGGCAACGGCAATGTCCTCAGCTACTGCCGGGCGGCCTTTCAATCCTAATTGATTGGATACGGCACCTTCATGCATCTGTCCGCCCTGAACCAGATTCTGTTCTTCACAATGGTCAATAATCACCTTATGGAACATGCTGGCATATTCCATCGCTTTTCGCATAAAATCAGAATTTTCCACAAAGCGTCCGTCGTCGGAAAAAGCGACTGCACCGGCTTTGGCCATACCACCCATACCGGATAATTCCTGTCCTTCCAATTTTTTGGAAATAGCGCCGATGATTTCGACCTTTACCACGCCTTCACGTTCTATTTTATATTTCATTCCATCCACCAGGATAGCCTTGTCGATAACAGGCTTGGTATTCGGCATCGTCGCAATGCGCGTAATACCACCGGCAGCCGCCGCCCGAGTTCCCGACGCAATAGTTTCCTTTTCCGATTGGCCGGGCTGGCGGAGGTGAACATGCATATCAATAAATCCGGGAGCCACAACCAGCCCGGAAGCATCGTATATTTCCGCGCCATCGGCAGCTAAATTGGCCCCGACAGCTTTTATTTTACCATTTTCAATCAAAATGTCACAAATTTCATCCTGCTGTACAGCTGGATTGATCACTCTGCCGCCCTTAACGAGTAATGTCAACATCATCGCCCCCTATAATCGTCAAATATAATACTGCCATCCTGACAGACACTCCATTTTTGACCTGCTCCTGTATAGATGAATGACCGCCATAACACGCATCCGGCTCAATTTCAATTCCCCGGTTCATCGGTCCCGGATGAAGCACGAGGACATCCTTCTGCGCCTGTTCCAGTCTTTTTTCACTGATACCGAACAACGAATTATATTCGCCGGCACTGGGGAAGAATCCGATCCCCTGACGTTCCCGCTGAATGCGCAGTACATTGACAACATCAGCCCCCTCAAGCGCTTCATCCAGATCATAATGGACGGTAACCCCCATTGATTCCAGTTCAGGCTGCAGCAAGGTGCGCGGGCCGGCAAGATGGACATCCGCACCCATAGCCTGAAGACCATATATATTGGATCGGGCTACACGTCCATGATCGATATCTCCGACAATAACTACCTTCAGCCCGTCGAGATGTCCTTTGACTTCCTGAATCGTAAACAGATCGAGAAGTCCCTGCGTCGGATGCTCATGCGCACCATCACCGGCATTGATGATGATCGGGTCTACACAAGTACGGGCAAACCACGGCGAGCCTTCCTGCTTCTGCCGCATGACGATGGCATCGACACCCATGGCCGTGACCGTAAGCAAGGTATCCCGAAAGCTTTCACCTTTTTGAATGGAACTGCCACGCGGCGTAAAATTAATAACATCGGCCCCCAGATATTTCGCAGCCATTTCAAAAGAGCCTCTGGTCCGTGTGCTGGGTTCCCAGAACATATTGACAACGGATTTGCCATGAAGCAGCGGCAATTTCTTATTACCGCTGTTGACGACGGACTTCATTTTTTTTGCCACACGCAGAATTAATTCAATTTCTTCTTTCGGTACTCCTTGGAGCCCTAACAGGCTTTTCCCCTGTATACTAACCATTGGAATCCTCCTTGTATAAAAAAGACCTCTGCCGAAAGGCAAAGGTCATATCTAAGCATGGCAAAATATGTCCCTTTTTAGCCTCTCTGGACTATATTAAAGGTACAATCCTAAAAAACGGGAATAGTCGCAGCCTCACAGGACTACCGTCATATTCTTATACTATTTTATATATATGCCCGCCCAAAGTCAAGATATTTTTGCATTTTGATGCAGTATGATCTACATTTTCATCTGCCCGCCCGTTAAATAAAAGTTCTGCGGTGAAATTGTGATCTGATCATTATCGATGGTTACCGTATTAAAAAACTCACGGAATACCTGGGCCGGGACATACATGGTGCCGTCTATATTGACCGGTGCCGTTCCATACTGATAAATATGATTTAAATTAATTGTTTTCAGTGTGCCAATTCTTTCATACCAGTCTTCGCCCGGCTTGAATAGCATATATGCTACCGTTGTCTCCATACGCACGTACCCATCACCGGAATCCCAGGTTATCGCATACCCCAGCTGTTCTGCCACTTTTCGGAGCGGAATCAGAAGGATATCACGCTTTTGAAAAACCGGTGCAGGTAAATTCACCGTATCGACAAGATGTTGTCCGGCAATAATCCGATACGAAGGCAACGCCGTCACTTCCTGCGGCCCAGCTGTATTCTGTGTTATTTCCACCACGGTGTCTGCTGTATTTTCTGCATATACAGATAGTCCCATGCATAATAAAAGACTTGCCACTCCTGCTACAGCTGCCTTTTTCATTCTCTATCCCTCCCCATTTATGCAGTTTCGTTACCATATCAAGGCTTCCTGCTATCCCAATATTCGTACGCTGCTGTCTCCCAATACCGGCGGTCTTCGTCTGTAATAGAACGCAGTACGCGGCAGGGATTTCCCACAGCAATAACATCATCGGGAATATCATGCGTCACCACCGAACCGGACCCAATGACGACCCGGCTGCCAATCGTTACCCCCGGATTAACGACAGCATGCCCGCCAATCCATACACTGTCACCTATAGAAATCGGTTTGCCATATTCCAGCCCCTGATTGCGAACGGATGCATCAATGGGATGCAAAGCGGTATACAGTCCCACATGCGGCCCTATATAAATATGATTTCCCATATAAATGGGGCACACGTCAAGAAAAATGCAATAATAATTTACCATCAAATAATCCCCGGCAAATATATTAAAACCATAATCACAATATAAAGGCGGCGCAATCCAAGCATGAGAGCCTAATCTGCCAAAAAGCTCCTGATACCATCTACGCCGTTCTTCCTCCTGTTCCCCGGTGCTCGTATTAATATAATGCGTCAATTCTTTGGCTCTCTTGTAGTCACGAATCAGCGCTGTATCCTGAGGAATATACAATTTCCCCTGCGTCATTTTCTCTTTTTCTGTCATACTAAGCCCCTTCTATCCTGCCGCAGCTTTTGATGCCCAAATAGATTAACAGCGACTACAATACACGAATAGCCGGTTATCATATCTTATGGCGAATGTCCGAAATATCACATTTCGCAGTGAAAATACAACGCTCGACTATACGTATATTGTAACACGATGCACTAACCGAAGCCAGCAGGTGAATAAAAAGAAAGCACAGTAAGTTCTGCATGCACCCCGCAGAAATCACTGTGCCACTACTATTAAAAATTAAAAAAGCTCGTTCCCTGATCCGCCATAGGTATCACAGGAAATCCTGTCGCTTCCGGCTGAACCAACATAAAAATAAGTACTACCAGAACGGTCAGTCCCAGTGTAACATACGAAAATCCACTTTTGTGGCTGTGCTCATATAGACCAAATAGTCGAATTCCCACTGCTGCCCCGATAGTCGTAAATAATGCGCCTAAAGAAAAATAATGATACAAGGCATATAAAACAATAAGCCCAATAATCATGGCGGCATTAATGACAATAGGATAACACCGGGATAGATTTGACTCATTACTGCGACGCATCGGCACAAGCCAATCCGTTGCATCAATTCCGGTTAGCCCTGTCACCAAAACGGTACCATAAAGGATCTTGTCCCATATGTGTCCCCATTTCCGACGATCACCAGCTGACCACATAAGAGCTGCAAATCCTAAGATGGCGATACTAACAAGAAGATAATAATACTGATCCGGAATAAAAGCGGCGACAACAGCACCCACACTGAGAAGTATACCCGCGGCAATGCACATCTGGATTAACTTCTGCTTGGACGGCCGGACCTTAACATCCATCTCCTTATACATTTTGACAAAAATTTCCAGCAGAAAAACAATAACAAAAAAGATAATGCCAAAAAAAGGATTAAGTGCTGCCAATGCCACGGTCAGTAAAACGGGGATCGCAATACGTACTCCTGGGAAAATGACAAAGTCTTTTAAACGCATAATATGAATCTGGGAATAGACCGTAAAATACGTAAACACATTAAAGATCAACATAGCTACTACCGCTTCCACCGGTCTTGCGCCTCTGTACAATAAAATCAACAGAACACACATGCTCATATTCATTCCTGTAAAACGGGCAAATACCGTACCAATCAAGCCGGCTGTGAAAAACGGCAGTATGGCAGATAACATTTCCATACTCACATCTCCTAAGTTCTGTTTATTTTAAATGATGACTTCCCCGTTCTGTCATGGGAATATTTTCTTTGCAAAGCGGGCAATCCTCCGGCTGATACGTCGGCACGGTCAAATGCAGTAAGGCCTGCACCTTCTCCTTCGGCACGCCAAATTCCGCCTTGCCGCCGCTGCGATCCACAAGAAGTCCCACACCGACAATGATACCACCGGCTTTTTTAACCACATCTACCACTTCTTGAACAGATCCTCCAGTTGTAACTATATCTTCAACGATGAGCACCCGTTCGCCCGGTGCAATACGGAAGCCCCGGCGCAGCGTCATCTCACCTTTTTCACGTTCTGTGAAAATAGCTCTCGTCCCAAGCGCTTTACCGACTTCATGAGCCAATAAAATACCGCCCGTCATCGGTCCCATAACAGTTTGCACATCTTGATCCCGAAATCGGTCTGCTAATTCTTTACAAAGTGTTTCTGTGTATTTCGGATGCTGCAGAACGTTAAATTTTTCTACATACAGAGGACTGTGCAGTCCTGAGGTAAGAAGAAAATGTCCTTCCAAGACTGCCTTTGTATTTACTAATAATTGCTTTATTTCATCTTCCGTCATCATGCTAATATCCCCCTTGAATTTCCTTTAAGATCTTTTCAGCAGCTTCGCGCGGTTTGGCAGCCTGCGTAATCGGGCGGCCAATAACAAGATATGAAGCCCCATCCTGTAATGCCTGCGCTGGCGTTGTAAATCGTTTCTGATCATTAGCTGCAGCAAATACCGGACGTATTCCCGGTGTAACAATAAGAAACTCTTCTCCATTCAGTCTGCGGATTTCGCCCGCTTCATATGGTGAAGAAACAGTACCATCTATGCCTGCTTCCTTTGCTAGTTTTGCCAAATGCGCAACGGTTTCAGCAACAGCATATTTGCCGCCAATCTCCTGCCAGCCGGCATCATCCATACTGGTCAGTATCGTAACCGCCAGCAAACGCGGCCGGGGAATACTGAGGCGGGCAGCCTCATCCCGGACAGCGGCCGCTGCAGTTTCCATCATCGTTCTGCCTCCGGTCCCATGAAGCGTCATCAAATCAGCACCTAAGCGAGTCAAGGCTCGTATACTTTGGTCTACTGTATTGGGAATATCATGAAGCTTTAAATCAAGAAATACCTTTTTCCCCTCATATTTTAAATACTGTACTGCCTCCGGGCCGGCACTATAAAACAGTTCCATGCCCACCTTATAAAAAGAAATACTGTCTCCCAGTATTTCTACCAGCGTTTTCATTTCTTCTACTGAATGGACATCCAAAGCCGTGATAATCCGATCATCTGCCATTCGCAAGCCTCCTGTTATTACGTATTATAAAAATCCGACTATATAACAAAATAATTCAGCTTTGTCCTTCCGGTACATGCTCCCTGTCTTCTTTATGTTACTGTCAGGAGTCTCTCTTCACCACTGCTGCGCTTATACAACAAATTACCTACAAAGTGTACGCTTCCTTCATAAAGCCAGATACTATAATATTACCATATTGCAAAATACATGACAATACGTATTCTGACGAACACCTCCAGATATTGCTTTTTTATTAAAAAAACAGGTATACAGCACTCGGAATAATTCATCGCTTATGCAAGATCGCTTTATTGTCATCTGCTTTCTAAAACAAAAGACACGCACAATATGATCACTGTGCGTGTCTTTTCTGCTGAATCAGCGGCTTCCTATCCTCCCGGGGCGCTTCCACCCAAGTACTTTCGGCGTTTGCAGGCTTAACTGCTGTGTTCGGTATGGGAACAGGTGGATCCCTGCAGCCATCACCACTGAATTCGTTTCAGGATTCGTATCCTGACAACTACATCGAAAAGTATTTCGGATCTTAACAATCGGTGTGACTCTAATGTCATCTACTTAGTTTGTATGTTTTGGTTGTGAGTCTTTCGTCGTTTCCTCGCATGTGCTCTTTTTCAAACCATTCGCCTTCTTCGAAAGCGGTGGTTTGG
>NZ_LEKT01000006.1 GCF_001045675.1 Megasphaera cerevisiae DSM 20462 | reverse complement strand
AGATAGGACCGAACACGTCCTTCAGCGCTATCTGCATGTCTTCCTGCGTCTTCGGCTGGTATTGTTCCATGATGAGCTTGGCGATTGCCTGGCCTTTCTCACTCGGGTTTCTACGTTTCTTCATCAGTGCTGTACTCAATTCCTTTCAACCTGCTTTCTGATAGTGTACCGCACCTCGACAAAAAAATGAAGTGCGTAAGTTAGTAAATTGGTTACCGGTAACTTACACACTTCATTTTACACTCCCAAATGATGGAAGCGAAGGTATCGGACATGCTCATCAGGATATTGGAATACATTTCAACCATTTCAATAGCCTGTTTGTTTTCAATAATAACATCTTCCAGCAGATCTTCATCCTCTTCATACATTTTGAGCAATGGGTGAGGTGTAGTACTGCGGCGCAGACGCATCAGCTTTTCCATAACAATGCCGTTGCTGCGCAGTGCCGATGTGAAGTAGGTCAGAGATTTCTGCAATTCCAGTAAAAGGAAAAATTCCTTATTTTGCATGGAATGACGAAGAATGTTTTCGATATCATCTGTCCTGTGGTTGATCTGCATCAAATAACGCAGAAAGAGCGTTGCAGAACGATATAAGATCTGAAATAAGAAACGGGTCTTTTTAAAGGTATAAAATAGAGGATATTTGTTGTGTGTAAAGGCTCTCATGACTTCTGTATCTTCTATGCACAGCGTGATAATAAAATCAGGAGTGATAAAAATACCCAGAGGCAGTGTGTCATAGCTGTCTGTTTCTAAAATAATCGGTATATTTATGACAACAAATATGTAATTATCTTCCAATTCAACATGGGAACGTTCTTCTGTATCCAGCGCGGTTTTCAGTACATCCGTAGGGATTTCTGTCACCATGGATACGAGCTGCAAATCTTCTGAATCCGGATTTACAACATTGATCCATGAGCCTTTTTCGGCAGCGGCTAATGAAATATTATCTTCTAAATGTCCATTGTTATGTTTATAAACTTGAAGCATACCGTTTCTCCGTTTCCTCTTGTAATTGCGGATCTTTTAAACCCAAATTATAATATAATCATAAATAGCACTCAAGTCAAGATATATCTGCAAGGTTTTGAGAAGGCTGTGTAAAATCAAGGTAAATCTGGATGCTCTCTGGAAGATTTCCCGGCATTTTAGGATAATCTTTTATAATAAGGCATAATTTGATATAATAAATAAGTATATCCGATAGTATTATCTATCTAGATGATACCATGTGCCTGACGGAACGATTATCGTACAGGTATGGGTGGAGGAGGGGATCTTGGTTTGATTGCTGTACTTATCAATGGCCTGGCATCGTCTGCCGGCGCGCTGCTCGGACTGATGCTGAAAAAGGGAATACCGGAAAAACTGACAAACAGTCTGTTTTCAGCGATTGCCTTATGTGTTGCCGTGATGGCAGTGCAGGGAGCGATTAAAACGGAAAATTTACTGCTGCTTTTGATTTCTGTGGCAGCGGGAGTGCTCATTGGCACGGTGCTGCAGATTGAAGAACGGCTGCAGCTATTCGGCGCCTTGTTGAAAGAAAAACTGCATGCGGATAATGATTCAAAATTTATTAATGGGTTTGTTACCTTGTCCATTATGCAGATTGCCGGTGCCATGGCTATTTTAGGTCCCATTCAGGCAGCGTTATTGGATGATCCATCGCTTTTATATTTTAAGGCTGTTTTGGATTTTATTTCATCTTTTATATTCGGAGCTATATATGGTATTGGTACGATACCTATTGGTATTGTTATTATCGTTTATCAGCTTTTCTTTTATGCATTGGCCTCGATCGTATCGCCGTTTATGACACCCGATGTTATCCGGGAGCTTAATGCGGTGGGCAGCGTTATGATTTTGGCTATTTCACTGAACATGCTGAATTTGACGAAAATCAAGGTAGCCGATTATCTTCCCGGATTGTTTATACCTATTATATATTATCATATTATTGTCTTGCTGTAATATAGTATTAGATGAAAGAGGAACATTTCGTTGCAATTATTAAAAATGGAACTGCGGGGATTTAAATCTTTTGCAGATAAAACGACACTCATATTTGATAAGGGAATCACCGCTATTGTCGGTCCAAACGGAAGCGGAAAAAGCAATATTTCTGATGCCGTCCGCTGGGTCATGGGCGAGCAGAATGTCCGCCAGCTCCGAGGGCAGAAATCGGAAGATATTATTTTTGCCGGTACGGAAAAAAGACGGCCGCAGGGAGCAGCAGAAGTATCATTATATTTCGACAATTCTGATCATTCATTGGAAATTGATTTTTCGGAAGTCGTCGTTACCAGACGATTATTTCGTTCCGGTGAAAGCGAATTTTATATTAATAAACGAAATTGCCGTTTGAAGGATATTCACATGCTTTTTGCGGATACCGGCATCGGGCAGGATTCCATGGCGGTCATCGGGCAGAATCGTGTAGATCGCATACTGAACAGCCGCCCGGAAGAACGGCGTATTATTTTTGAAGAAGTAGCCGGTATCAGCCGTTATAAAGGGCGCAAGGAAGAAGGGCTGCGGAAGATTGCTGAAACAGAGCGAAATCTGGAACGAATCCGTGATATGATGGGATTTTTGGAGGAACGTCTGGTACCGATGCAAGAGCAGGCGGAAAAATTGAAAACCTTTCGACACCTGGACGGTGAGCGTATTTCCTATGAAGGCACCTTGACACTGCAGGAACTTCGCAATGGAGAGCGGCTCCTGGAAAAAGCAGAAAACGGCCGTGGAGCAGCTGTTACTGAGCAGGAAGCGGCTGCCGCACGATTGTCTGAGATGGAACAGGAACGAAACACCTTGCTGCAAACGATGGAAACGGAAGGGGAAACGCTGCGCCGTTTGGAGGAAGACTCATTAAATGCGCATCATGAGCTTGATGGGATGAAGAACCGTGCGGATGCATTTACACAGCGGCAGTCTGAATTATCTGAATCGGAAAAGCAGCTTGCGGAAGAAAAAGAAGCGCTGCAGGAAAAGAAAAAAACGATAGCGGCACAGGGAGCGACCTTGACGCAGAGCCTGGAAGCCAAACGCAGAGAACTGGATGCCGCCAGGAAGGGGCTGAAACTGACGCAGGCTTTGTTTGGCCGGGCAGAAGTAAAAGCCCGTCAGGCGGCTGCGGAATTAGAACAGGTGACGGCTTCCAATACAGACCGGCAGCAGCAGCTTTTTATGCTGCAGCGAGATACTGATGATTTGCGGCGCCGTTTGGAAGAAAATACAGATACGTGTGAGGCTGTGCAGCAGCGTGTCTCTCAAAAGCAAGACGCGCTTGCGGCTGTCGAAGAACAATATCATATATTGGCTGCTCGCGTGGAAAAAAGCCGTCAGCAGGCGGGCCTGGCAGCCGCTGGGGCAGAAAAGGCAAAAAAAGCACTGCAGGCAGCTGAAACAGATCTGGCGGCAGCTGAACAAACATATCATAAGCTGCGCAATACCGTTGAGTCACTGGAACAGCGTATTCGGGTTCTGGTGAGCATGGAACAAGAGCATGAAGGGATTGCCAGAGCGGTTAAAACGGTGCTGGACGCGGCTCAGGATTGGCGTACACATATTTGTGGGCTTGTCGGTGAATTATGTTCCATTTCCGGACAATATGCAGTAGCTATCGATGCCGCATTAGGAGGTGCCTCACAGTTTGTTGTTGCGGCAAACGAAAAAACGGCTAAAAGGGCTATTGTATATTTGAAGGAACGCCGGGCCGGCAGAACCACTTTTTTACCCTTGGATACAGTAAAAGAAAGAAAGCGTACTCGTGAAGAGGAAAGCGCATCTCACGAAAACGGCATTATTGGTTTTGCTAATGATATTATTCAGTATGATGCGGTATATGCCCCGGTATTCTCTTTTTTACTGGGGAAAACGCTGGTTGCTGAATCGATGGAGGCCGGATCCTATGCAGCGAAAAAATATGGACATCGTCTGCGGATCGTTTGTCTTGACGGAACCCAGTTCAATGCCGGGGGGGCTTTGACCGGCGGCAGTGTAAAAAACAAAGAAGCTTCATTGATCAGCCGCAGGGCTTTGCTGGCAGAAATGCAGGAAAAAGAATCTGCATGCCGCAAAGAAATGGAAGCGGCGGCATCTGCGGGAACGCGTCTGCGGCAGGGAGTGATCAGCCTTCGTAGTGCGGTGCAGGAAAAGGAAGCGCTAAGCCAGCAGACGGCTATGGATCTGGAGAAAATGATATGGCAATATCAGTCCATTGAAAAAGAGCGGAGTCAGGAACAACGGTTATTTACCGAAGCGGATACACAGTTGGAGGCACTTCAGCATGTGCGGGCAGATATTCAAGCGACTCTTGTGCAAAAAGAAGAAGCCATTGCCGCATGGGAGGAAATACCATCTCAAAGCACGCAGAAATTGGAATCAGCACGCGCCGCAGCAATAGCAGAGGCCGAACAATGCCGCAAGACAATGACAGAACGACAGGTTGCCGAAGCTACTTTAAATGAACAGGTGCGGCATATGGAAGAACAAATTCGGCAGAACAGAGAGTGGCTGACACAGGCGGACCAGGATGAAAACCGGCTGGGACAGCGGTATACAGAGCTGCTGGAACGGAAACGAGAAGCCGCAGCCATGCTGGAAAAACTAGCGGTGCATATTGTTTCTAAAACGGCAGAGGTAAAGAGCAAAGATGGAGATCGAGAGGCTTTTTACAAGGCTAAGGAATCTAATTTTCGGCATAGCCAACAATTAGATTCCTCTTTAAAGGAACTGCGGGAACGGGTGCAGCAGTGGAGCCAACGTATCAGCGCTGCGGATATACAGCTTGAAAAATACCGTAATGAAATACGGCATAACGAAGAACTCCTTGCGTTGCAGGGGTTGAGCCGCCAGGAAGCAATGGACCGGCGGCGGGAAGGCTCTTTAAAAGAGCTGCATGAAAAAGTAGCAGATCTTAAACTGCGTATTGCCGGATTGGGGCAAATTAATCCAAGTGCGGAGGAAGAATATTATGCCGCTATGGAAAAAGAAAAGTTTTACAAGCGGCAATGTGAGGATCTGCAGGAATCGCGTACTAAATTAGAAGAAATCGTTGCTGAAATTGATGATGCCATGTCGGAGCAATTTGAACAAGCCTTTAAAGCAATCAGCGTCCATTTCCAACGTATTTTTGACAGGCTTTTTGGCGGCGGCAGTGCCCATATCAATTTGACAAACCAACAAGACATATTGCATGCTGGTGTAGAAATCCTCATTCAGCCTCCCGGTAAAAAACAGCAGCCTTTGACCTTACTTTCCGGCGGCGAACGAGCTTTGACGGTTATTGCATTGCTGTTAGCCTTTTTGGCATATCATCCGGCACCGTTTTGTTTGGTTGATGAAGTGGACGCAGCACTGGATGAAGCGAATGTGGAGCGTATGGCACGGTATTTAAAAAATTACAGCGGCAATACGCAGTTTATTGTTATTACACATCGCCGCAAAACCATGGAAGCGGCCAATACGCTGCAGGGCGTAACTATGGAAGAAAAAGGTGTTTCCCGACTGTTGACTGTTAAAATAGATGAACTCTTAGAGAAAGGAACGTAATAATGGGATTTTTTTCAAGATTACGAAAAGGTCTGGAAAAGACCAAAAGCTCGCTGATCCAGAATATTGAAACGGTCGTTCGCGGGTATGCGCAAATTGATGATGAAATGTATGAAGACCTGGAAGCTGTTATGCTTACTGGAGATATTGGTGTGGAAACGACAGAATATTTGCTGGATAAAATTCACGAAGGCGTAAAAAAGAAAGAAATTAAAGAAGGTAATGATGTTGTACCGTATTTAGAAAAATGTATTGTTGCGCTTTTACAGGAAAATAATACGCCTATGGCAGAACGCACCGGTACTACCGAGGTCATTTTTATCGTAGGTGTCAATGGAGTAGGAAAGACGACGACAATCGGCAAGCTGGCCAAATATTATAAAGAGCATGGCAAGTCTGTTATGATGGCAGCCGGCGATACCTTTCGGGCTGCCGCAGCGGAGCAGTTGACTATTTGGGCAGAACGAACCGGGGTACCTATTGTCAAGCATCAGGAGGGAGCGGATGCGGCGGCGGTTGTGTATGATGCGACAGCTTCTGCGAACGCGCATCATATTGATGTTCTTCTTGTGGATACGGCAGGCCGCCTGCAGACCAAATCCAATTTGATGGAGGAACTGCGGAAAATGGCTCGCATCGCCGGAAAAAATATTGCCGGGGCACCACATGAAACCCTATTGGTTCTTGATGCGACGACGGGACAAAATGCGGTGAGCCAGGCAAAATTATTTGGCGAAGTGGTGCCGCTTACTGGCGCAGTTTTGACAAAACTTGACGGAACAGCAAAGGGCGGCGTTATTATTTCTGTGAAACGCGAGCTGGGAGTACCCGTTCGCTGGGTAGGTGTAGGTGAAGGTGCAGACGATTTGAGGCCTTTTGATGCGGCACAGTTTGCAGATGCATTGTTTGATAGAAATGTAGAAACGCGGGAACAGGAAAACGAGTAATATCTATGGATGCGGGACGTATTGAATAGCGCAAATCAGAAAGAGGGAGCGATCATATGTATGTCGGAAATATAAAGCAGTGGAAATTGGAATTGCCCTTTGTACCGCCCATAACGGCAGAATGGATTCGTAAATTAGCGTCTTTTAAGTTGGAAGAACTACCCCCGGGAAGGCATGAACTGGGCGGGCCGCATTTTATGAATGTCGATGTGACGGAGACCGCCCCGGCGGCTCAGCGTAATATGGAAGCACACCGTCAGTATATTGATATTCAAATGGTAATAAGAGGAGAGGAATGTATTGGATATCAGCCGGTTTTCGAGGCCGGCGCTGTTATCACCAGCTGTCCGCAGAATGACGCCTGGTTTTATAATCCCCGTGCATCCTTGGATACAATAATCCGTATGACCCCGGGCACGTTTGCTATATTTACACCGGCTGATGGTCATCGATGCCTTTGTGCCCCTGATGGTACGGGCGGAGCCATACGTAAAGTGATCATGAAAATACATATTTAAAGCGACCGGTGCGGTTATATCTGACAACTGGATACGGAAAAGAGAAGCGGCATGACATATATTGCCGGTTTCCCAATGATGCCGTGTAGTATTCCTAAAGGAGGCGGGAGAACCAGAACGGATAGAAGGGAATATTTACATTTGCTGTACTGTCTTGATACATAATTTCTATTGACTTATAATGAACAGTATATTAAACTATACATTGGTACTGAGTTTTATCTTTTAGTTTTTTTACTGAACTTGTATTTATTTTTTGTATTAGGATGTGTTTACATGGCAAAGGATATTCGTGAAAGAATACTCATAGAAGCCTTAAGTGAAATTAACTGTCGCGGTTCAGATTTTCATATGGATGATTTGGCTCGGGATCTGCGAATCAGCAAACGGACGTTATATGAACATTTTTCATCCAAGCAGGAAATTGTCCGAGAAGCTATTTACAGTCTTATGGCCGAAATACACGAACAGCACATGAAATTACTGGCAGACACTCAGATGACGACGGAAGAAAAAATCATAGGTTTTTTTAATGTAAAATCGCCGAACATCAAAGTACTTTCCGTACGCAATATGAATGATCTTCTTGTGAAAATGCCGGATTTGTGCAGCGAACTTGAAGAACGCTCAAAGAAAGACTGGGAATTATTGGAACAGCTGCTCAATAAGGCGTTGCAAAGTAAGGAATTTAAGCAATTTGACAGATTTCTGCTCATGCATATGCTTCGCAGCGCAGCTGATGATATCATTGAATACTTTAATGAAATAGACCATGATTACTCATTTTCTGAATACATGGAAAAATGTATCCGCATCATATTGTACGGAATAAAAAAAGACAGGGGGCAATCAACGAATGATACAAAAGCATAAGTTTTTTACGATGGGAATTACGGTGTTGACTATTGCGGCATTGCTGGCGGGCTGCGGTGCACAGAAGGGTGCGACCAAAGCGGCTGTATCTGTTAACACGTATAAAGTAACGGCTGAAGATACTCCTGTTACAGCAGAATACAGCGGCAGTGTTACGGCGACGGATAAGGTGCCGGTACGGCCTAAAATTTCCGGACGCGTGATTGAGAAATATGTACAGGGTGGTCAGGAAGTGACTGCCGGTCAGCCGTTATTCCGGCTGGACAGCCGTGAATATGATGCGGCGTTGCAGTCTGCCCAAGCTAATAAGGCGGAGGCAGCTGCCAATTTGGCGAATCAGCAGCTCAATTTAAGGCGGTATCAGATTTTGGCAGGTCAGGACGCGATTGCCGAACAAACAGTCACCAATCAAGAATCGGCTACACAGCAGCAGCAGGCCGTTTTAGACGCTAATGCTGCACAAGTACAGTCGGCGCAGGATAATGTGGATGATACGATTGTCTATGCTCCGTTCAGCGGCAAGCTAAATGTGGATGATGTTCCTATTGGAACGTATGCTACAGCCGGCTCGACAGCATTGGTTACCATTTCATCAACGAATCCGGTTTTTGTAGAATTTTCTGTCAGTGAGGCAGAATATCTGCAGATGACGAAAAAAACGCCGAATTCTCCGGGCAGCTGGGGTGATCACCTGCAGCTGCGCTTGAGTGATGGTTCTATGTATCCCTATGAAGGGCACGTTACACAAATCAATCATGGAATGGATAGTAATTCCGGTTCGATTACAGTAAAAGCCGTATTTGATAATCCGGATAATCTTTTAATTCCGGGATTGTATGCTACTGTTGTTTCGGATACACAGATTCAGCAGCATGCTCTTCTTGTTCCGCAGCGTGCGGTGCAGCAGACGTTGGGTAAATATTTTGTTTCCGTTGTCAATGAAAACGGTGAAGCACAGACAAAAGAAGTCAAGCCAGGTCAAAAAGTCGGTAAATTCTGGATTATTAATGAAGGTCTTGCCGATGGGGATGTGATCATTGTTGACGGGTATCAGAAAGCAACCGGGGCAACTCTGGATCAGCATTTGCTTACGAAAGCAGATATTGAAAATGACTCGACGGCAGACACTAAGTCTAAATAGGGGGCGAGACAGTGATATCAAAATTTTTTATTGACAGGCCCATCTTTGCAGTTGTCATATCCCTGATTATTTCTATTCTGGGGTTATTGTCAATGGCAACCCTGCCTATCGCTAAATATCCGAATGTTACGCCGCCGCAGATCAGCGTATCCGCAACCTATACAGGTGCGAATTCACAGGTTATTGGAGATACCGTTGCTGGTGTTATCGAACGTCAGATGATTGGTGTCGATGATTTAGTCAATATGGAAAGCTCCAGTAACGATAACGGGACGTATTCGCTGACGGCTCAGTTTGAAACGGGCAGCAACGATGATATGGATATGGTCAATACACAAAACCGTGTCAGTCAGATATCATCTACGTTGCCGGAAGAAGTCACGACTACCGGCGTTACTGTTAAAAAATCTACAAGTTCAACGGCTATGGTATTTGCGTTGTATTCGCCGAATGGCTCGTATGATGCTACCTTCATGAAAAACTATGCTACGCAGTTTTTTATGGATGCGTTGAAATCGGTACCGGGTATTGGGAATGTGCAGGAATTTGGCTCTGATTATGCTATGCGGATTTGGCTGGATCCCATGAAGATGAATATCCTCAAGGTGACACCGACCGATGTTATTTCGGCTATTACCGCGCAGAATACACAGGCAGCTGTCGGCACGCTCGGTTCTCAGCCGGCGGCGAGCACCCAGGCTTTCCAGTATAGTCTGCGTGCAGACGGACGTTTGCAGACTGCTGACGAGTTTAAAAAGGTTATTATTCGTACTAATTCTGACGGTACGATGGTCCGTGTCGGTGATGTTGCGACCGTAGATCTCGGTTCTAAGGATTATTCCGTAGCCGGGAATTTCGACGGACAGCCGAATGCGGCATTTATGGTCAGTCTGACCTCTGATGCCAATGCGATGCAAAGTGTAAAAGGGGTTATGAGTGTATTGGAAAAGGCAAGTCAGTCTTTTCCTTCTGATTTGAATTATAGAATTATTTACGATAGTACAAAATTTGTAACAGCTTCTATTGAAGAAGTTATCAAAACATTCATTGAAGCCCTGCTGCTTGTAGCAGCGATTGTGTATCTGTTTCTGCAGAGCGGACGCTCTACGCTGATTCCATTGATTGCTGTTCCGGTATCGCTTCTTGGTACATTTGCCTGCTTCAAGGTATTGGGATTCTCCATTAACACATTGACACTGTTTGCTATGGTATTAGCTATTGGCCTGCTGGTCGATGATGCCATTGTTGTTATTGAAGCGGTGGAATATGAAATAAAATATAATAGTAAGTCGCCGCGAGAGGCTACGATTATTGCGATGCAGAATGTGCAGAATCCGGTTATCGGGGTCGCCTGCGTATTGGCATCGGTGTTTGTACCTGTTGGATTTTTAAGCGGTATGAGCGGCGTACTGTATCGGCAGTTTGCGTTGACGATTGCGGTATCTGTTGCTATTTCGGCTTTTGTTGCCCTGACACTGACTCCGGCGATGTGCGCTACTATTTTAAAGGTACATAAACCGACAGAAAATGCCGGAGGGCTCTTCAAGTTCTTCCAGAAATTTAATACGGAATTTGATCGGCTGATCAATTGGTATGGCATCCGATTGGCATATTTGCAGATGCGCTTGAAATGGTGCGTTGCGTTCCTCATTCTCATTTCCGGCATAGCCGTGGGATTTTTCATGATTATCCCTACCGGATTTGTCCCTGCTGAAGATAATGGGTTTGTCATGGTTAATACCACTCTTCCTGAAGGAACCTCACAGACGGAGACCAAACAGATTGCCGTTGACTTGGGCAAATGGATCGAATCGCAGCCAGGTGTCACACAGGCCATGAATGTTGTCGGTTTTAATATTCTGGCCGGCGGCGCTAAATCGAATGGTGCTGTTGCTTTCGTATCTATGGAAGACTGGAGCAAGCGTGAAACGAAGGATTTATCAGTTGATACGCTGGTCGGTAAAATAATGGCACACGGAATGCAGATTCCACAGGCCTCCATCGTAGCTATCAATCCGCCGCCGATCGACGGCATGGGTGTATCCTCAGGGTTTACGATGCAGATTGAAGACCGGGGCGGCCACACGACGGATGAATTGAATGCAACTGTACAGAAGTTTATTGGGGAAGCTCGAAAACGTCCGGAAATTGGTTCTGTGTATACGGCATTTTCTAATGACACCCCAGGGTATCATTTGGATATTGACAGAGATAAGGTAGCAAAAGAGGGCGTATCCTTGAGCTCTTTATATACTACGCTTCAAGCTTTTTATGGTTCCTATCAAATCAATGATTTTACTATTTTTGGCCGTAACTTTAAGGTTATCATTCAAGCTGCACCTGATTTCCGAAAGACCATTGAAGATAATAATCATTTATATGTCCGGAATTCCAATGATGATCTTGTATCTGTGGCAAACTTCGTGCGGCCCAGACTGATTGGTTCTGCTTCGATTCTGAACCGTTTTAATGATTATCCTTCGATCAAGGTCATGGGGGCGCCGTCTGCAGGACGTAGCTCCGGTGATGCCCTGAAGGCTTTGGAAGAGGTTGCAAAGGATACACTTGGTGAAGGCTATACTTATGAATGGGCCGGCATGAGCCGTGAAGAAGTGGAAGCGGGCAACAAGACGATTTATGTCTTTGGACTGGCGATTCTCTTCGTATTCTTGGTATTGGCGGCATTATACGAAAGCTGGAAGGTACCGTTTGCCGTATTATTCAGCGTCCCGACTGGTTTGTTTGGGGCCACGCTGTTTACCTATTTATTTGATCAAACAAACAATATTTACTTTCAAATCGGTATTCTAGCAGTTATTGGTTTGGCTGCTAAAAATGCTATTCTGATTATTGAATACGCTAAGGTTCGTGTGGACAAGTGGGGCATGGATCCCGTGTCGGCGGCCATTGAAGCTGCCAAGATTCGTCTTCGTCCTATTATCATGACATCCCTGGCCTTTGTCGTAGGGTCTGTGCCGCTGGCACTAGCTACCGGGGCTGGTGCAGCATCTCGTGTTACCATGGGGATTACCGTTGTATTTGGTACGACGATGGCGACTGTTTTGGGAGTGTTGCTTATTCCTATGTTATTTATCCTTGTTGAAAATATAGGGCATAAGCCAATTCGCAAAAAAATATAATTCGCATAACCGGCATGACTGCGTTAAGCGGTAACAACGTCAGGTGATATCACTTGACGTTGTTACCGCTTTTTTTATTTGAAATTAAAAAATTAAAAAATAGGGGTTTTATGTTAAATGTTGGGATGGCTCAAATAGCAGACCTATGTATGAAGGGGAACATTCAATACGATAAAAGGATCCCGTCAAACAGCTTGAATTCTGTTTGACGGGATCCTTTTATAATCAGCTATGCATGGCGGAGGCATTCCTTTTTTAATTCCAGATAACGTGTTGTGAGGTAGGGTCCAAGCTGGGATTCACGCAGATCGTTGCCGAAGGAGCGGCGGCTGATGGAGATAAGCGGCGGGCTTTGAATTCGTTTGGCGACGGCAAAGCCGGCAATAAGACGCCACCATTTTTCCAGATCGGCAATAAAATCAGCCGGATGAGGAAAAAGCGTGCGGACATTTACGGGGCAGCCAATATGCTTTTCCAGCGTTCCCTGCAGGTACCAGTCCAAAATAGACTCCGGAGTAGCTCGCTGCCAGCGTTCGATAAAAGCAGCGAAGAGATAATCATGATACGGATATATAAGAGGGTCGCCCTGTCCCTGGGTGACATCCTGGCTGGCCGATAGTTCCGCGCTGGGGACGATGTCGATACTGCCCTGCGGGATAACTTCACGCTGAAAGACGTGCTCATTGAGGTAACTGGCCAGATCGTATATCTGATGCTTCCATAAATCTGCCGTGGCTGCTAAAAATCCGGCACTGTCGCCGTACAGAGTCGCATAGCCGACGGCTGATTCCGCTTTGTTGGCATTGCATGTAAATACGCCGCCGAAAGCTGCTGCGGCAGCGGCCAGAATACGGCTTGAACGGTCACGAGCCTGGATATTTTCTTCGATAAAGGAGGTCAGTTTTAAATGTCCTGCCGCGGTATCCTGACGGTACAGGGGAGTTTCGTCAAATTGCCGGCGTGTCAGTTCCAGGCTGTCTTGTACCGGTACGACGGTATAGAGGCAGCCGATATTATCTGCCAAATCCCTGGCCAGGCCCTTGGTCAGTTCGGAATTGTAACAGCTGGGCATATTGACGAGCAGAATATGCTCCGGCGGAAGTATGGACGCATAAAGAGCTGCGTTGACAGCCGAGTCAATACCGCCGGATACGCCGATAACGACTTTATCGACACCAATATTTTCTAAAAAAGATTGCATTCCGAAATGAAGGCTGGTGTAAATATCGGCGGTATCGTTCTGCCGCGCGTTGATATGAGCGGGCGATACGAATTTACGCAGGGTTTCATCATATTGGACAAAAGCCAGTTCTTCTTTAAAAGGCTGGCATTCGTAATGCAGGGTGCCGTCGCGGTCATAGGCACCGCTGGCGCCGTCGAAGGTATAAATGTTCTTGCCGTTGTTTTGGATTCCCGTACTGTTGACATAGAGAGCGGGTCTGGAGATTTTATCGATGGCTTGGCCGAAAAGCCGATGACGGCGTCCTGTCTTTCCCAGTGTAAATGGAGAACAGGAAATATTGATAAAGAGATCAATGTCATAGGTTTGACCCAGATACGACATAGGTTTAAAGGGGTAATTTTCATCCCAGCTATCTTCGCAGATAAGGGGTCCCATACAAAGGGTACGTCCGTCATCAAAGGTGATTTGCACCGGGGACAGAAAGTCTTCAGGAAAGGCATGCCGTTCCTGAGCAACTTCCATAAGAGATGTAAAATAACGAATATCACTGAATTCCCGATAGTTTGGAAGCAAGGTTTTAATATAGAACGGATAAGGGGAACGGGCCGGGGAAATCAGTCTGCCATTGTGAGCGACGAACATGGCGTTGTATTTTCTTGTTCTGCCGTCCAAATTGACCCGTCCGGCTTCCTTGGCAACATTACCGTAAATAACGGTAATGCCGTCCGATGCGGCCTGAATTTCCTCTCCAAAGCGGACACAGTCATCAATATAGTCAGGCTGATCCCATATATCACCGATAAAATATCCGGGAATAGAAAGCTCGGGAAAAATGATGATATCACAGCCGGCATCTTTGGCTTGTATAATGTTATCTTTTATAACGGCCGTATTATAACGCGGATCGCCGGCATGCACATTGATTTGGGCAAGACCAATTTTCAGCATATATATGCCTCCCTATTATCCAATATATGTTACTATACTATCATATATTGCAGTAAAATCATAGAGAAGGAGAGCCGAAGAAAACGCTGGATAGTCGCTCGTTCCTGTAGTATAATTAAACGTAGAAGCATTTTTTCTATTCATACACGAAAAGAGAGTTTTCATGACCATACTGCTGACAACCTTAAACGCTAAATTCATTCATTCTTCATTGGCACTGCGCTGTCTCCGCACTGCCTGTCTTCAAAAAGGCGCGGTACCTGTTTTTACGGCAGAATATACGATCAATCAAAATGCGAGTGATATTTTACGGCATATATATCAGTTTCATGCGGATATTATCGGTTTTTCCTGTTACATATGGAATATAGAAATGACATGCCATCTTATTTGCCTGATTAAAAAAGTGATGCCGCAGGTGACGGTATTTGCAGGTGGCCCGGAGGTTTCTTATACGGCGCGAAGCATATTGGAGCAGCACGAAGACATCGACTATGTACTCCAGGGAGAAGGAGAGGTTGTGGTGCCGGCCTTGATCCGTGCACTGCAAAGCGGCAGAAAGGGCCTGGTGATTCCCGGCGTGCTGGGACGGGATGCTGCGGGGCACATATGCGGGGATGAAACCTTTCAGGAGGTAGACGATTTGGATACGCTTCCGTTTCCTTATGAAGGGGAAGACCTGTCCGCGTTGTCTCACAAGATTATGTATTACGAAAGTTCCAGAGGGTGTCCTTTTCATTGTCAGTATTGTCTTTCGGGCATGAGTGATGCCGTGCGGTTCCGTTCTGTTTCCCGCGTGATTCATGAGCTGGAGCTGTTTGTTCAGGCCGGCGTCAGACAAATCAAATTTGTGGACCGGACTTTTAATTGCAATCCCCGGCATTACCGTCCGTTGATCGAGTATATGATACACGTGAAAAAAGAAATTAATTTTCATTTAGAAATTGAACCGGGAGTATTGACAGAGGTTGATTTAGCGTTGCTGGCAAAGGCTCCCCGGGGACGTATTCAGATGGAATTGGGAATCCAATCCACATATGGACCGACGTTGGAAGCCATTCACCGGCATAATGATTGGCCTCATATTGAATATATTATGGAAAAACTAGTATCCTACGGGACAATACATCTTCACTTAGATTTAATTGTAGGCCTTCCGTATGAAACATTTTCGCATCTGAGGCAATCTTTTAACGATATTTACGCATTGCATCCACACAAGCTGCAAATCGGTTTTTTGAAACTGCTGAAGGGTTCAGGCATACGCCGCGATTATCCCGGACAATATCGGTATGACCCATGCGGCCCCTATGAGGTTTTGGAAACTGCGTGGCTGCCGTATGAACGAATACAGTATTTAAAAGTGTTTGAAGATGTTTTTGAACGGACGTATAATGCCGGGAAATTCCGCTATACCTTGTCTTTTCTGGAACGGTTTTTCACAGCGGATTTTTTTCGCTTGTATGATATTGTGACGCAGGCATGGATAGCAGAGCATTGGGATTTAAATGCTATTTCAGATGAAAACCTATGCCGCTTTTTGTGGCGGTGCATCTGTCAAAACTTGGGGCTGCGTGAAAAAGAAATAGCGACGGCACGGGAATTGCTGTGCTTGGATATATTGACTTTTTTCGGATTTCGTCTCAATCCGGATTTTCTTTACTGGCAGGAAGCCGACCGTGCTGTTACTGATGAAATATTCAAAAATGAAGAATGGCTCCGGCAGTATATTCCCAATTACCGTTTTACGAACTGGCGGGATATAAAAATGCGCTGTCGTATATGGCCGGTCAGCAAGCAGGCAGCGACAGAACTGCAGCGTTATGTTTCCGTGCCGGCACGGGCCGTATATGTTCTTGCCGAAAAACGGCGCAACCGTGCAGCATGGCAGCTGATACCAGCCGGGCCGGTGGGCCCCGCTTTTCTGCCTGCAGCGGCTGGAGGCGCTGGGGATAGTGAGGCAGGGCGTTGTGTGTAAGCGGCAGGCCATATGCAGAAAACCATGATGATATCTTGAAATTAAATACTATGACAAGCGTTCGGGAAGGGGATAGTATGGACGAACGATATAATGTATATTCTTCCTATTTGAAACAAACATATGGTGAAAAGGTGTATAAATTGCCAATCAGCATTCCTGATACATGCCCAAACAGAGATGGCACATTAGGGACTTACGGCTGCGCCTTTTGCGGTACGATTGGGGCCGGCTATGAAAACCTGCCTGCCTCTTTGACTGTCGATCAGCAGATCGAGGCCAATATTGCGCATATAGGACCTAAATACAAAGCGCGTAAATTTATTGCGTATTTTCAAAATTTTACCAATACCTATATCCGGCCGGATGTATTCCGACAGTATTTAAAAACTGCCTGCCAGCCGGATATTGTCGGGATTGCTATTGCTACCCGGCCAGACTGTATTCATCCGGTTTATTTGGATATTATGGCTGAAATCAGAGAAGAATACGGAGTGGATATTCTGGTGGAATTGGGACTCCAAACTGTGAATTATAAAACCTTGCAGAAAATAAACAGGGGACATACACTGGCGGAATATATTGATGCCATGATGATGCTTCGTGCATATCTCTTTCGAAATTGTACCCACGTCATATTGGACCTTCCTTGGGATACTATGGAGGACGTTGTAGAAACGGCTAAAGTTATTTCAGCACTGCCGACGCATGAAATTAAGCTGCATGCCTTGTATATCATTAAAAATACGGTCATGGCCAAGTGGTATCATGCAGGAGATATATCATTAATACCGGTTGAAGAATATGTGAACCGCGTCGTTACGTTTCTTGAGTATACACGCAGCGATATCGTATTTCAGAGACTGATCGGCAGAGCGCCTAAAGAAGCGACAGAATTTGCCAATTGGGGCATGGGATGGTGGAAAATACGGGATATGATTGATGCTGAATTGCAACGGCGCGATACCTTTCAGGGGAAAAAGTGTGATTATCTGCAAGGCAAGGCCGTACGAAAATTTACGGATCAATAAAAAGGGGAAATGAACATTGCCAATGGAAAAACGACTTATTTTTTCGGATATATCAGAAGCCAAAGCAATATTGGGAATGAAGGATGAATTTTTAAAAACGCTGCAGCGGGAATTTCCTGCCTGCCGTATAGCGGCACGCGGTAATGAAATCATTATGGCGGGGGAGGACCCGGATATCAGCTATGCAGAAGGCGTGCTTAATATGCTGCGATATTTATATCGGGAGAATACATATTTGACGACGCAGCATGTCCGTTATTCGGCTTCGCTCATCCGCCAGGGAAGAGCAGACGTATTGCGGAAAATTTACAGCGATACGATCAGCATTTCTGCCCGGGGACGTCTTATTAAACCGAAAACGCTGGGACAGAAAATGTATGTTGATTCGATCCGTAAAAATCTGGTTACGTTTGGGATTGGGCCGGCTGGTACCGGCAAGACATATTTGGCGGTGGCTCTGGCATCTTATTACCTTAAAAATCGGGAAGTGGAGCGGATCATATTGACACGCCCGGCTGTAGAAGCCGGTGAAAAACTGGGCTTTCTTCCTGGGGATCTGCAGGAAAAAATTGATCCGTATCTGCGCCCCTTGTATGATGCCTTGGCGGATATGTTTGGCTACGAACAGTTTCAGAAGCTGGTTGCGCGTAATATTATAGAAGTTGCTCCGCTGGCATATATGCGTGGCCGTACGCTGGAGGAGTCTTTTATTATTCTTGATGAAGCACAGAATACGACACGGGAGCAGATGAAAATGTTTCTGACCCGTATGGGCAATCACTCCGTTGTCGTCGTTAACGGTGACATCACGCAAATAGATTTAATGGATCGTAAGATGTCAGGACTGACAGAGGCACAACGGGTGCTGCAGCATGTACGCGGTATCGGCATGATCAATTTCACCGATGAGGACGTTGTGCGGCATGATATGGTGGGCCGCATCATACGGGCATACGACAGCTTTTACAAGCACGAGTAAGAAGGGGGAGGGCATATGAACATTAATGTGAACTATGAAGATCCGTCATTTCAACAGGACCTTTATGAACAGGTCATTGAACAGGTCATTGAAAAGGTTTGCCAGGAGGCCGCGTTAGTATATGGCTTGGGACCCAATGCGGAAATCAGCATTCTTTTGTGCCACAACGATTATATACATAAGCTGAATAAGCAGTATCGGAATATAGACCGGCCAACAGATGTCTTGTCATTTGCCCTTAATGAGGGAGAGGAAGATGGCTATGACGGTCCTGATACGGCGTTGCTGGGTGATATTATTATTTCATTGGAAAAGGTGCGGGAGCAGGCTGAAGAATATGGACATTCCTTTGAACGGGAATTAGCCTATCTGACTATTCATGGAATGCTTCATATTCTGGGGTATGATCATATGGTCCCAGAAGACAAAGCCGAAATGAGAAAGGAAGAAGAATTTATTCTTCAACGTATGGGATATGTCCGTAAAGGAGAGGAATTATGATTGGCAGGGAGGCCTGCCTGCGTCTGCTGGCAGCAGCCAGAAATGCACAGCACCATGCCTATGCTCCGTATTCACATTTTACTGTCGGGGCGGCGGTTTTGGGAGTAAACGATGATATATATACGGGGTGCAATGTAGAAAACGCTTCTTATGGACTCACGCTGTGTGCTGAGCGGAATGCCCTGACCCATGCTGTGGTCATGGGATGTTTGCAGTTCCAGGCGTTGGCAGTGGCCGGTGACGGAGCTGACTACACGGTGCCTTGCGGGGCCTGCAGGCAGGTAATGGCGGAATTCCGTATTCCGTACATTATTATGGTGAAACATGACGATACGTATAAAATCGTCACATTGGAAGAACTGTTTCCGGATGCATTTGTATTGGAACACTGAAATGAACCTATTCGGAATATATGTAGTAAGTATCTGTTGAAATGAGGAGAATTTATTTGGAAACTAACTTTAAATCTGGTTTTGTTGCTGTTGTAGGGCGGCCTAATGTTGGAAAATCGACATTGATCAATCATATTATCAAACAGAAAGTGTCTATTGTGTCGGATAAAGCCCAAACGACGCGGAATCGCATTCTTTGTATTCATACAGATGACGAATGTCAGATTGTTTTTCTGGATACGCCAGGTATTCATAAGCCAAAGCATAAACTGGGAAGATTTATGGATGAAGCGGCCTATCAGTCTTTGAAAGATATCGATGCAGTCCTTTTTCTGGTATCAGGAAATGAAAAAAAAGGACCAGGTGACCTGTTTGTCCTGGATAAAATAAAAGAAACAGGGGTTCCTGTTTTTCTGCTGATCAATAAAGTGGATCTGATGACGAAGGAGGAAATTCTTCATAAGATCACAGAGTATGCGGCGCTGTACGACTTTGATCAAATCATCCCGATTTCAGCTCTGACAGGAGATAATGTGGAGGCGGTTCTCCGGGAATTGAAGACTGTGCTGCAGGAGGGCCCAAAATATTTCCCGGATGATATGATTACAGATCAGCCAGAACGCCTCTTGGTTGCTGAAATCGTGCGGGAAAAGCTGTTATTATGCATGCACGATGAAGTGCCCCATGCGATTGCCGTGTTTGTAGAAGAGATGAAAGAACGTGGCAAAGGAAAGGTATATATACGCACGACGGTGTATGTTGAACGAGCCTCGCAAAAGCGTATTGTTATCGGCAAGCAAGGCGCCGTTTTGAAGGAAGTAGGCCATCGGGCCCGTCAGGAAATAGAAAACTTACTGGGTTCATCTGTGTTTTTGGATATTTGGGTAAAAGTTAAGCCGGATTGGCGTAACCGATCTTCGGATCTTAGTGAATTGGGATATAAGAATGAATAGGAGAGATGACTTATCGAATCGCAGATACTATTGCTATGCATCATCATATATTTTGTCTGTATTGCTTTCAGTGCTGTATGTGTGATTGGTAAATTTGCTTTTGCTCAGCTGCGGCGTGAATATATTGAGGAGCTGGTACGGGCCGGTGATGAGAAAGCTGCTTTTCTCTTAACGCTATATGACCGACCTGTCCTGTTTTTGGGAACCGCGCAATTGGGGATGGCTTTGTCCGGTCTTATTTCCGGTGCAACTGTTTTTTATGCTTTGTATGACGGCTATCCGTATGTTTCAGATTACATAGGAAATACGTGGTTCGTAGGCGTTTTGTATTTGGGCATATGTTTTCTCTTGTGTCTAAGTTTATGGGTATTCGGCGAATTGATACCAAAATCTATCGGTCTCCAGTGCGCAGAAAAAAGTTTGAAAGCAGTGGGGCGCTTTATCTTGTGGTGGAGTCGGGTTTTTTATCCGTTCATCATAGCAGGACACTGGATTGGCAAAAAAATCCTTCAGGGACGTGATATGGAGGTCACTAATGAAATTGATATGGCTCATTCAGAGGATGAGATTCGCATGCTTGTCACTGCGAGCCATAAAGAAGGAAAAATTGATCAGGTGGAAAGTGAACTTATTGGAAATGTATTTGATTTTGCCGACAGGCTGGCAAAAGAAATCATGGTGCCCCGCCAGGATATTGTTTGCCTATATACGGCGGAAAGTATGCACCAAATATTAAACACGATCCGCCAGTCCCGTCATACGCGGTATCCTTTGTGTGAAGAAGATAAGGATCATGTTCTGGGCCTTATTCATATCAAGGATCTGATGGATTTATATATTCATAAGCGCAGCAATCTCAACTTGATAAAGCGTTCTATTCTCATGATTCCAGAAATTATGCCGGCTTCGAAGCTGCTTCAGCTTATGCGGGCAAAGCGAACCTATCTTGCGATGGTTGTCGATGAATACGGCAGCACGGTGGGATTAATTGGGTTGGAGGATATTCTGGAAGAATTAGTTGGAACAATCCAAAACGAACATACTGCGGAAAAAGAAGAAATACAGCCTCTGGCTGATGGGGCGTATGAGTTTGATGGAACCGTACTATTGGAAGATGTAGAAGAAATCCTCCATATTCCTGTAGAAGAAGATGTCGATACAGATACGATTGGAGGATATGTGTTCAATCTGCTGGGACATTCTCCTGTTGTTCATGAAGAAGTGAAAATAGGCGCCTACCGGTTTATTGTACTGGAGATGCAGCGATTCCGTATTGCTCGTTTGAAGGCGGTACCTATTCCAGAGACTGCATCGAGCCAGGGTGAAGAAAGCGAATCAGAAAATGAGACGAAGGAATAGCTCGTTTGCTCAACGGCCTTCTAAACGGTATGATGGTGTTATTCTGCAGATACGGAAGGCCGGAGCGCTGCAGCAGATCATGACCGTGTTCACGAAACAAGAGGGATGCATACGCGTGCTGGTGCAAAAAAGGCGTCAAAGCAGCCAGGGCTTCGGACTCCTTATGGCATGGGGCGAGATCACCTTTGATGCTGTGGAGCAACAGGAATTTTTTACATTAAGAGAATATGAATGCCGCAGTAATAGCGCGATGACTTCACTGACCTGGGAGGGATATGTATACTCGCAGATTTTTGCTGAAATGGTGATGTATTTAATGCCGGTACATCAAACCGATTGGGAGGTATATCGGCTTTTGCAGATCTATGGCCGGGCCATTGAAATAAAGGATATACGTATAGTTACTATTATCGCCGGGTGGCAGCTTATCGTATATTCAGGTTTTGAACCTGACGTGGATTCTGTCTGCTTGTTTCGCTATGGCATGAGAGGCGGTATACCGTTGTATTACCTGGGAGATGAGCCGCAGGAGGCGGCGAGAAAAGAGAGCATCCCGCTGCCTGTTCGTCGTTTGTGGAAGCAAATTCTGACATATCGCTGGGGGCAGGAAGAAACGCTGCATATGAACGTTCGTGGACTCCAACTGTTGGAATATCTGCTGTATAGCTATGTGGAGCAATGCAGTGATAAACCCCTCAAAGGAGTCTCCTTGCTGGAAATAAAAAATGATCTGTAAGATAAAAACAGAGCTGTGGCAAATTCTATCCAGGCAGCTCTGTTTTTGTATATATTTTTTTAGGTTCTATATCAAAGGTTGAGGTGATACAATAGAGAATCTATGTATGAGAGGAAGATTCAAGGGGATAGTACTCTTTTCGTATATTTTTTGGCAAGGTTTCCCGTTTTATATGACGGTATGCAATCGGGTCCGTTTATTGCAGCCTATCCAATCCCGGATGTATAATTTCTAGAAACGATTTTTTTGGTTAGGTCTGTAAAGCGGATCATATTGCCAATGGGCCTGATGTTCTCTTAAATTCTGACTCAAAATGTATTGTGTGTATTCACTTCGTATATATTGCGCCTCAAATGATTTTTCCCAAATAGGATCGCTTGTCTTATAGGTTTCCAGCATTTTATGAGATAAATATTGCTTGCAGTATGAAACAAACCAATTTGTCATTTTGGGTTTATAGCTTTTGTAAAGAATCAACATGTGAATATGATTTGGCATAATGGCATATTCTTCGATAAGGATCGCTTTGTTAAAACGCTGCAGTTCTTCCATGGCGGTTGTGGCGGCATGCCCCCATTTGGATGGAGTCCAAATATTTCCGTTTTTGGTGCGATGGATAGCCCCCATTGTGGTTTGCCGGTTATATGTAAAAATAGTCAGGAACTGCACGCGAATAATAGAGACGGGAAGTGTATTTTGAAATAAGAAACTGCTTTTAGTTTTAATATGCATAATATGTATCACCTCTTTGTATAGAGTAACGTATAAACATGATAAATGAATTAAAAATTAGATATCCAGCATTAAAATTCAATTAGAAAAAGTATAAAAAACAGCGGTTTTATTAGAATTTGATGAAATTTTACGTTGGATTACTATCTTAAAAATATACATTTTATCTCTTCTTGTTTTTTAATAGGGCTATGTTATAATAATAGCACTGCCTGAAAAAAATAATGGCATTATGGTATGATTCGAATTATTCTATTTTTTTTTAGGTTAAAGGAGTGTGTACATGGTTCGCAATATGACAGAGGGAAATCCTATCAGGCTGATTGTAACGTTTATGATTCCTCTTTTAATTGGTAATATATTTCAACAGTTTTATAATATTGCAGATATTATTATTGTGGGACGTACTATTGGTGTTCATGCTTTGGCGTCTGTCGGAGCGTCGGCTCCGTTGTTTATGGCCTTGCTGGGCTTGACTATTGGCTTGGCTTCTGGCTTTTCCGTAGTCACAGGACAGCGGTTTGGAGCCGGAGATGAAGCCGGAGTTCGCCGCTCGGCGGCTATGGCGGCTATGCTGTCTGTTATCATCACGATTATTTTAACAATTCTTTCTTCCTTGTGTCTGCCTTTTTTGCTGGCGATTATGAATATATCTGATGAACTTTATAATGATTCATACCATTATATAAGCATTATTGCCTATGGCATTATTGCGATGATGATGTACAATCTCTTGTCTTGTATCTGCCGGGCCCTGGGAGACAGCCGGACGCCCTTGTATTTTTTGATTTTATCATCTATTTTGAACGTTTTTTTAGCCTTGCTGTTTATTACACAGTTTGGCTGGGGAGTAGCGGGGTCGGCTATTGCGCTCGTTATTGCGCAGGGCGTATCAGCTGTTCTTTGTTTTGCTTATATGGCCAAGCGATTTCCCATGCTGCACTTTAAGCGAAGTGATTGGCATTTTGATGCATCCTTTGCATGGCAGCACCTGCGGCTGGGACTTCCCATGGCGGCACAGTTTACGATTATATCACTGGGAATTTTGGCAATCCAATCCGTGTGCAATACCTTCGGGCCAGAAACGATTGCCGGTTTTGTATCGGCAACACGGATCGAACAGCTGGCCTTGCAACCTATGATTTCGTTTGGTATTGCGATGGCTGTATATGCGGCTCAAAATTACGGAGCTGGGAAATATGACCGTATTCGCAAGGGCGTGCGCCAATGTTCCCTGGTATCTTTTGTTTTTTGTGCGTTTGCTGTTGCCGGGATGTTTTTTTACAGTCATGAACTTATCAGTGTTTTTACGACTGACTATGATGAGCTGCTTATGGAACAGGCTACACTGTACTTATCTCTGTCAGTTCCTTTTTATTTTTTTCTTGGTCAGATTTTTGTATATCGCAATGCCCTTCAGGGGATGGGGATATCGAGTGTTCCCCTTATCAGCAGTATTTTAGAATTAGTTTTGCGAGCTGTGTCAGCATTTATTCTTGCCGGTATGTGGGGCTTTTTAGGAATTTGCTATGCCAGTCCTATTTGTTGGATTGCGGCCTGTTTATTTACTTCGGGATGCTATTTTTATGTGCAGCATACAATGAAAAAAGCGGGGCGATGATACGTAAAGACAACCCCGGTATCTTGGGGAGGATAGTTGGGGCTGTGTTGTACGTTTGGTTTTTCGGAGAGTCTGTTGGGTCTATATTGACGGAGAAAAGACGGGCAGGTATAATGAAATATAAAAATCAGACAGCAGGGTGTTTTTGGGAGGGGTCAGTATGAGTAAGCTTATTATTGTTGTACAGTGTCATTTGGTCATGAATCGGTGCAGCGGCTATAATTGTATGAATGCCTTTTATAAGCGGGAAGGAACATTTTCCGCTTATGGTTCAGATACGCGTTATATGCTTATTACCTGCGGCGGCTGCTGCGGTGCTCAATTAGCCGCTAAGTTTGAAGATGTGACACACCATTTGCGTCGCAGCGGTGAGAACAAAGACGATGTGGTCGTACATTTTGCGTCTTGTGTTTGTTCAGATAACTATCATCGGCCTCCCTGTCCTCATTTACAATATTTAAAGGATATAATGGTACGTAAAGGATATCCGGTTGTTTTGGGATCCTATATTTCTAAAAAAACGTCGGGAAAACGTCAAACGGGTGAATATGAATCCTTTTAAAAAATGGAATACAGCCGTCATTCTGCAGAAAAAATTTTCTATGGAATGACGGCTGTTATAGTATGGAGATATTTTACAAGGCGAAATCTGTCAGTATATAGTATAATAACGGGACAGGAAGGGAAGGGAGGATGAAAGAATGTGGCGCAGAAAACAAGAAGTGCTGTATATGATGATACGCTGCATATAGAAGCGTATCGATTTGATGGCATTATACAGTCGTTTCCTAATCATTTTCATGAATATTATGTTTTGGGACTGATGGAAGAAGGAAACCGGCGTCTTACGTGCCGGCAAGAAGAGTATGTTTTGCACAAAAGTGATATTGTGCTGCTTAATCCGGGTGATAATCATATTTGCGTGCAAGAAGGAACACAAAAATTAGTCTACCGGGGATTTAATATTTCACAGGAGATGATGCTGGATTTATCCAGAGAAACTACCGGAATCAGCCAGCTTCCTGTTTTTTCCCGGCATGTCGCCAGAGATGGTGAAATTGCACATTATATGGAAACGCTGCATGATATGGTGATGACGAGAATTTGTGAATTTGGCAAAGATGAACAACTGCTGTTTTTGTTGTCGCAAGTGCTGCAAAAATATAGCTGCCCGTTTACCGTGTGTATTCCAGTGTGTCAGGATGAAATCGAGAAAACATGTGTTTTTTATAGAGCAACATTTCGCGGCACCGCTTAGCTTAACCGAAATATGTGATTATGCCGGTCTGAGCAAATCTACATTACTGCGAGCCTTTACCCGGGAAAAAGGAATTACGCCATATGGGTATTTACTGAATGTTCGTATTAATAAGGCTAAAAAATTGTTAGAAAAAGGTGTCGGTCCTATGGAAGCAGCACTGCAGACTGGATTTTCCGATCAAAGTCATTTTACAAATTGCTTTAGCCGTTTTATGGGGTTATCTCCGCGGATGTATCATGATATCTTTCTGGAAAAATATAAAAAATGAAAAGAGGGTACGAATGAATATACAAAATCAAAAATGCGTTATGATAATTGACGAAAATCTCCCGTTGGGGATTATTGCCAATACAGCCGCTATTTTGGGAATTACGTTGGGAAAGAAACTTCCCGAAGTTGTCGGACAGGATGTATGGGATGGAAGCGGGCAGGCTCATCTCGGTATTATTGAATTTCCCGTTCCTGTTTTGCAAAGCTCTGTAAAAGAAATTCGGGAGATACGGAAAACGCTGTATACTGAGGATTTTCAGGATATCTTGACTGTTGATTTCTCCGATTTGGCCCAGCATTGCAAAACCTATTATGAATTTGTAAAAAAAATGGAAAAAACCTGCGAAACACAGTTGCGGTACATAGGATTGGCTCTGTGCGGTGAGAAGAAAAAGGTCAACGCACTGACGGGAAGAATGTCTCTTCTGCGTTGATTCATAGATAAATAATGCCCTTGCCGCTCTGTGCGGCAAGGGCATTATTTATCTTATTCGAATTGACTGAGAAGTACTGTAAATTCTTCCGCATGGCCGGCATGCCAGTCAGTAAAAGATTGACCGCTGTCTTCCAGAACGTGGCAAAGTGCCGTGAGGAACGCAGGAATAGCATCCTCTGTTATGACTCCTGCCTGTTCTCCCAGACTTTCCTGTGTTGCTTTATAGGCACCGCCAGTAAAAACAGCAAAGGCCGGTTTCATTCCCGCAGCCGTTTTTTTTGCGGCACCGCGAAAGCCAAGGGAGCCAATCTGATGTGTACCGCATGAAGAAGGACAGCCGGATATGTGAATTTGAGGCAGCACATCTGTCAGTACGCCGTCTTTGCGAAGCTGATGGACGAGGCGGGTCAGCATACCATGGGAGTCACGCAGCCCCTGTTGGCAAATGGAAGCACCAATGCAGCAAACCGACTTTTCAAAAGCATTAGCGGCCGCGTCAGACTGTGTCAGACGCGCGATTTCTTCAGCTTCCTGTATCGTCAGATTGATGATGTACATCGTTTCATCTGTATTAAGCCGGATTTCGGTACCTTCTGTATGTGTTAGAAACTGCAGTACCTTGAAAAATACCGTTCGGTCTGGCGTACCGGCAATGGGATGGTATTCCGCATAATATAACCCGGATTGACGCTGTGGATGAATACGTGGATTTTCAGGAGATGCTGCAGCCGCAGAACCTTCTTTTGTGATTTTTGTATATTCCGGTGTGATATCCAAATCTTTTTTTCTGGATTCAGCTAAATACGTTTGGAAAATCGTGTGAAATTCTTTATCGCCAAGATGGGTAGGCATAAAGCGGGAACGTGCCTTGGCACGATGTTCATAATCGCCATAGGCCATAAATATCTGCCCAAAGGCATCTACATAATATAATATATCCTTAGGTTCTACATTTTCGCCTACCTTCAGGCCGAGACGGGGATTTCCCGCTCCCAGACCGCCTGCAGCATACACATCAAAGAGCCCATTTTCCTTGGCTAAGAACCCCAGGTCTTTAAATGTGGCATGTCCTTCATTGTCCGTGCCGTTGGAAAAACCAATTTTATATTTTCGTGGTAAATGCAGCTGAGGAATCAGCGTCAATGCATAATCTGATGCGGCATTGACATAGGGCGAAATATCAAAATATTCTTTCGGATCAATACCGCGAAGCGGGCTGGCCGTAACATTTCGCGGATTATCACCGCCGCCGCCGATACAATAGATGCCGTGATCAAAACATTCTTTGTACATGGTCAGAATCGTTTCACCAGAAAGATGGTGGAACTGGATTGTCTGGCCGGTTGTAAAGTGGACATATTGCAGATCATGCTGCTGCATTGCCGTCGAAAGATAGTGTATCTGGTCTCTGGTAATACGCCCGCCGGGAAAGCGAAGACGAATCATGCCGCTTTTTGCGCCTCGTTCCGCATAGCTGCCAAATTTTCCGGAAATCCCCTTGTATATATTGGGGGCCAATTCCTGACGGAAAAAAGCGTGACATGCTTTTTCAAATTCAGGATAACTGTCAATAAAAGATTCTTTTGTCTTTTCAGAAATAGCTGTCATAATGCACCTCTGTTCATTGAAATCCTTAAATGCTTATCTTTTATATTATAGCAAAAATTATATAGAGAATAAAGAGCGTTACCGTTAATATACGAGTGGAATGATACTAAAAAACGAACTGCTTTCTGTGGTGAAATAGTTCGTTTTTTAGTATATCCAATTAGAAAGCTGGAATGAATGCGCCCTTATAATGGTCTGTAATGTAATTTTTGATCACGTCGGAATGATATATTTCCACAATCTTTTTTAATGTGGGATTATCTTTATCATCTTCGTGTACGGCTAAGATATTGGTATACGGTGAGTCTTTATCTTCACGGAGTAAGGCATCCGTGACCGGATTCAGTCCGGCATCCAACGCATAATTGGTGTTGACGGCAGCAAAGGTTACATCATCAAGAGAACGGGGAATCTGGGCAGCGTCCAATTCCTTGATTTTTAAATTCTTTTTATTCTCTGTAATATCTGTTACCGTCGGATATGTAACGCCGTCTTGTATTTTAATAAAACCGGCTTTTTGCAAGAGCAGGAGCCCGCGGGCACCGTTTGTCGGATCATTTGGGACGGCTACTGTGTCGCTTTCTTTTACTTCATCCAGACTTTTGATTTTATGTGAATATAGACCGATTGGTGCAATAATTGTCTGGCCGATAGCGGTGATTTTCAAGCCCTTATCTTTTACCAGATTATCCATGTAGGGCTTGTGCTGGTAGGAGTTCATGTCAATTTCTTTATTGGACAAGGCTACGTCCGGTGTAACATAATCAGAAAACTCCATGATTTTGATCATAATTCCCTGTTTCGCTGCTTCTTTTTTTACTTGTTCCATAATGTCAGCGTGTGGTCCCGGCGTAACACCGATGGTAATTTCTTTTTTTTCTTTTGGTGTGCTTCCTGTACTGTCTGTATTGCCGCAACCTGCGGCAAAAAGGCATACAGAGGCAAGGGCAGCGAAGGCAAACGCCCGTTTGATATAGGTATTCATAAATAATAGGTTTTCCTTTCTTATTTTTTGTTTTTCTTGCGGGCTGCGAAGTCGCCGATCGCCTGGATCAAATTAACTCCGACAATGAGAATAATGATTGTGGCAAGCATGACATCTGCACGGAATCTCTGATACCCGTAGCGGATAGCAATATCACCCAAACCGCCGCCGCCGATAGCACCGGCCATAGCTGACGCGCCGATCAGATTGACGATGAGGACGGTAATGTTGTTGATAATAGTAGGCAAAGCTTCAGGGATCAGAACCTTGTGAATAATTTGGAAAGGGGAAGCCCCCATAGATTCCGCCGCTTCGACAAGACCAAAGTCCACATCGCGGATGGATGTTTCAACAAGGCGGCTGAGAAAAGGGATAGCCACGATTGTCAAGGGAACGCAGGCTGCCGTTGTACCGATGGAGGTGCCGGCAATAAGACGGGTCAGCGGAATGATAGCTACCATCAGGATAATAAAAGGAACCGAACGAATAATATTGACAATAGTTCCTAAAATCTGATTCATAACGCGATTTTCCAGAATATGTCCCTTGCCGGTTATAACTAAGGTAATGCCGAGAGGAATGCCGATAATTGCTGCGATGATGGTAGAAACAGATACCATAAAAAGCGTTTCTTCAATACCTTGGAGCATTAATTTAATGATTTCTTGGGACATAGCCTAAAACCTCACTTCCGATTGGTAATTCTTTGATATAAGCAAATGCCTTTGCCTGGGTTTCCATATCACCCATAATGACGATAATGAGATATCCAAATGGTTCATCCTGAATATAGTCAATATTGCCGTAGAGAACACTGACGTTGGTATTGAACTTGCGGACAACGGCGGCGACGACAGGGTCGTTGGTAGCGGCACCTTTAAAGCGGAGGCGGACCAGCATATTTCTATCCGGTGCCGGCTGATCGGTGACACCGAGCATGGTGATGCCTTTGGGAAGTTCTATATTGATGACCGATTTGACAAAGTCCTTCATCGTCTGGGATTGCGGATTGGTGAAGACGTCAACAACCCGTCCTTCTTCTTTAATAATGCCGCCTTCGATAACCGCAACACGATTGCATATTTCTTTGATAACAGCCATTTCATGAGTAATAATAACAATTGTGATATTCAGGCGTTTATTTATATCCTTTAATAGTGATAAAATAGATTTTGTCGTTTGCGGGTCTAATGCCGACGTCGCTTCATCACATAAAAGAATGTTTGGATCACTGGCCAGAGCCCGAGCAATACCGACACGCTGTTTTTGGCCGCCTGAAAGTTGGGAAGGGTAATTAAACTGCCGGTCTGTCAGACCGACTAATTCAAGCAGGTCGGCTACTTTTTTCTTGATACCGTCTTTGGACGCACCGATCAGTTCCAACGGAAACGCAATGTTGTCAAAAACCGTACGAGATGAAAGAAGATTAAAGTGCTGAAATATCATGCCTATGTTTTTTCGTTCTGCCCGCAGCTGTGAATCGGTCATGTGGGTCATCATTTTGTCATCAATCATAACATTGCCGCTGGTTGGTTTTTCCAGCATGTTGATGCAGCGTACCAGTGTTGATTTTCCGGCACCGCTTTTTCCTATAATACCAAAGATCTCACCGTCCTGAATTGTCAGATTTATTCCCTTCAGTGCGTGGACCTGCGCTTTACCGCCGTATGTCTTGGTAATATTTTCCAGTTTAATCACAGTATCAACTCCTATGTGAAGATTTGTTATGTATAATAAAACACATAAATTTACAGCAACAAAAAAAGCCGTCAACAGATGGCGGCCAAACATTGTATACATTCCTTTCATCTGCCGGAACACTCCGCTGGAATTAGCACCTTCCCGCTAGGGGGTTGCCGCAGCTTCATAGGGCCATTCCCTCAGCTGCTCTGGATGAATTCTTTATCTTGTTGTTGCATTTAATAGTAACACTAATAATACGTGTTGTCAAATTAAAAATTAATGCTTTTTGTATTAAAAAACAGGGCCATATTGCTTTTTTCTCTTTTGAAAAAATAAGTTTACTATACAGATATGAAATCTGCTATAATTATGTTCTATAATGTTTTAATTGTAAAAAAAGTTTAAACCAAAGAAATAGGAAGCAGATCTGCTTGTTTTTCGGAACATGGGTGGGTGGCATGATTCCATCGTGCTTTGTATATTTTTTTTGCTTTGTTTATAGAATATTTAACTTCGTTTTATATACTATACTCATGTACGTGTGAGTATATTCTTTGTGAATCGGCAGAAAACTTTTATGGTATTTTAAATAGAGTGAGGCAGGAGTATATATGAAAATACGGGATTTGCCTATACGAAAAAGGCTTCTTCTTTCTAATTTCATTATGATTTTTATTCCGGTTATGTTTTTATTGACCTTGAGTATTGCTATATTTTTATCCTTGCAGTTTGGCAACATCAACAGAGCTAGTATTATTTCCTTTATATGGCCGGAAAGTGGATCGACACTTTCCATTCAGTTTGAACTAAGTCGTCTTCGGGTACGGGCGGATCAGTATGCGGGAAGCCTGAACCGGCTGAAACAATCCAGCAATCATTTAGAGGAGCAAGGGCTGAAGGTAGCCATTTATCAAGGAGATATGCTGCTGTATCATACCCGCAGCAGTGATGCTGACGCAGTAATGGAACGGGCATACCAGGAACGGCCATCTGAAAATGCGGCTATTTCCTGGTCAGATACAGGCTTGGTATTTCACTATCTGTCAGATAAAACAAATGTACGTTTTGCCGTAGTCGGAGATGTTCCTATCCGGCATTCTGATGAGTTTTTTAACCTTGAATCTAAAGATGTTTTAAAAATAGCTTTTTATGCAGTTTTTTTGATTGCCCTGCTGTTAACCGTATTTATTGGGTTATATTTGTCGCGATGGCTGGCGATACAAATTATCAGGCCGCTGGAAAATTTACGCAATATTGCTGATGATATCAGTCAGGGTAATTTAGATCATCCTGTTGTTGCCGGAAATTATGATGAAATTGGCGATACCTGCCGGGCTTTTGAGAAAATGCGTCTGCAGTTGAAAGCAGCAGAGGAGACCCGCAATAAATATGACCATAATCGGAAAGAATTGATTGCCGGTATTTCCCATGACTTATCGACACCGCTGACGAAGATAGAAGGGTATACCTGTGGGCTTATTGATGGAATTGCCAATACACCGGAAAAGAGGAAGCATTATTTACAGATGATTTTGGATACATCCAAGAATATGGGACGATTAGTACAGACACTGTTTTTGTTTTCTAAGCTCGACTTGGGACAAATTCCGTTTCACTGGGAAACTGTCGATATATGCACCTATCTCGATGATTATATCAGTGAACAGGATGAGCATTTTCGCGGCTGCGGAATGATACTTTCCTTCCAACGCGACACGTCTCGGGCGATGGTTTCCATTGATCGGACTCAATTTCAGCGCGTTGTCGAAAATATTATCGCGAACAGCATAAAATATAAAAAAGAGGTATATGGGCATTTACAGATTCATGTACAAAGAGTAGAAGATAAGCGGATACGGCTGATATTTATGGATGACGGCCCGGGGGTGCGTACAGAAGAGCTGTCGCAAATTTTTGAAAGCTTTTACCGAACAGATAAGGCCAGAACAGATGTTGCCAAAGGGAGCGGGTTGGGATTGGCAGTAGTAAATCAAATTGTCAGGGAAATGAAGGGACGTATATGGGCGGAGAGAACGATTCCCCATGGTCTCACAATATGTATTGATTTGCCCGAGGTGAAAGGAGCACAGCATGAAAAAAGTGTTGATTATTGAGGATGATAGGGGAATCGCTGAATTAGAGCGGGATTATCTGGAAGCTAACGGGTTTACTGTTGATATTTCTACAGATGGAATGGCAGGTGAAAAAACAGCGTTAGAGCATTCCTTTGATTTGATTTTGCTTGATATTATGCTGCCGGGACAGGATGGATTTCAAATTTGCCGGCATATCAGAGAGCATAAAAACATTCCTATTTTATTGGTATCGGCGCGTCAGGAGGATATTGACAAAATACGGGGACTGGGGTTGGGCGCCGATGATTATATTGCCAAGCCGTTTAGCCCCAACGAATTGGTTGCCCGCGTTAAGGCACACTTGTCGCGGTATGAACAACTGACGTCCAAAGAAAGCCGCAGTGATATTTTACATTGCGGCGAACTGGCAATTGATGAAGGGGCTCATCGTGTATTTTTACGAGATAAGGAAATTTTGCTTCCGAATAAAGAATTTGAGTTGTTACTTTTTTTGGCTAAAAATCCCGGCATCGTGTTTAGTAAGGAATTGCTTTTTAACCGGGTATGGGGCACAGAAGCGATGGGAGAGACGGCTACCGTATCTGTCCATGTGAATCGGATTCGTGAAAAAATTGAGACAAGTTCGTCTCATCCCCGGTATATTGAAACAGTTTGGGGTGCTGGCTATCGATTTCATGGCGATACATAAGCGCGGTTTGGTCGCTGGTATATAGAACGCCCAATTATTTTTATGCTCTTTTTTATTTTGCGTGACAATGATACAATAGAGCTAATCAAAGTTTTTTTGTGAAGGAAGGTATGATTATGCATTTAGGTGCGCAAGAAATTATTATTATCCTGCTGCTTGTCCTGCTTTTATTTGGCGGCAAAAAAGTTTCCGGATTGGGGAGGGCACTGGGCACAAGCCTGCGTGAATTTAAAGAAGAGATCAATAAAACAGACAATGCTGAAAAGGCGGATGTCGTAAAGAGCGAAACTAAAGAAGCAACGGATCAGAAAACTGAAATAAAGGAAAATAAATAAAGGATGCCGGGGTACACGCAATACAATGATTGCGCATCCGTACCGGCGGATACTGGAGTATATTTATGAAAGAACAACGCCATGAACGTCCTGATAAAAATCTCCGTTTCTTCTGGACGCTTTTTAAGTCAACCTTTATGATCAGTGCTTTTACCATCGGGGGCGGATTTATCATTATTCCGCTGCTGAGGGCAAAATATGTTGACGAATACCAATGGATTACGGATAAAGATGCGCTCGACATGGTGGCAATTGCCCAGTCCATGCCGGGAGTTGTTGCTGTCAACAGCGCCGTTATTTTAGGATACCGCATGGCAGGTATTGCCGGGACGCTGATTGCGTTGGTAGCGACGGTGCTGCCGCCGCTTATTACGCTGACGGTGATTTCGTATTGCTATGATTATTTTGTTCAAAGTCATGTGATCAGGCTGATTCTCCGGGGGATGCAGTGCGGTGCAACGGCGTTAATTGTCAATGTTGGTATTGATTTATTGGTCAAACAGATCAAAAAACAACTTCTCCTGCCTCTGCTTATTATTTTGACGACGTTTATTGGCAGTGCTTTCTTTAATTTTAACGTGATGCTGCTGGTTATTATCGATGGCCTTATCGGTCTTTTGGTTCTGCGGGCGGCAAAATATAATTGAGGAGGATGACCATGATATACGGACTGCTTTTTTTTGAATTTTGCAAAATCGGTATTTTTTGTGTCGGCGGCGGGTACGCATCGATGCCGCTGATTCGGGCCAGTGTAGTTGACACCTATCATTGGCTCAGCATGAGTGAATTTGTCGATATTTTTACGATTTCACAGATGACGCCGGGACCAATCGGAATTAATGCGGCTACCTTTGCCGGTACAAAAATTGCCGGATTAGGCGGTGCGGTCTGCGCTACTGCCGGGTTTGTTACGCCTTCGCTGTTTATCGGGATTCTGTTATCAAAATTAGTTTTAAAATATGGTGATATCGGGCCGATCCGCGGGGTACTGAATGGGTTGCGCCCCGCTGTTGTGGCACTCATTTGTTCAGCCAGCATAGGCTTTATTTTTCTGGCGCTTTGGAATACGGAAACGATGCCTCACGATTTCAGCAATTTTAGTGCCGGATGTCTGGGTATTCTTATATTGGCACTTATCGCCGTCCGTAAAAAGAAGAGTGTTATTCAGATACTTCTTGGGTCCGGGGTGCTGGGACTGATTTTGGGATTGACTGGAATGATTACGGTATAGGCGGCTTATGGTTGTATTTCTTTGTATGAGTCTGGAATGGCCGCAATAAAACGGCTGGGTTGGCGGCGATGGCTACCATCCTGCCGGTGCCAGGATAGGTACAGACGCTTTTTGGCCCGTGTAACAGCTACGTAAAAAAGCCGCTTCTCTTCTTCCAATTCGCGGCCGGACTGTGAACGGGACAAAGGAAATGTTCCTTCCTGAAGTCCGGCTAAAAATACATATGTAAATTCGAGTCCCTTGGCCTGATGAATTGTAATAATCGGGATTTGGGGCTTTTTTTCAAGCAGACTGTCGAGTTCGCTGTTGGACAGTGCTGTCATTTGAATAAATTCATTCAGACAATCACGCGGGTCTTTATCAGGTGAGTCTGTTTCCTGGGCAACGCGGTACAGCCTGCGGATATTTTCAATGCGGTCAATATGATTTTCCCCGTCAGTTCTATCTGCGTGCTTTTCATAATATTCTTTTATGCGGCAGTCATTCATCACGGCACTGATCATTTCGTAAGGGCGTTTAACATAGGATTGCCTGTAAAGCTGCTGCATTTCTTGGCTCACGGGACGGAACAGCGGTAAATATATTGCCATAGCGGCGCAGCGCTGTCCGGTTTGCGGGCGTATGTGCTGACGGATTGCATAGCGAAGCAGGGCAGCCGTGGCCAGAATGTCGTCTAAGGCGTCATGGCTAGGTTTGTCGTCAAGAGCAAAATAAGTACTTAGAAAGCTTAATGTATGATTAGGAAGATTAGGATAAAATCGCCGGAATAGGTCAAGCGTATCGTAATAGGGCAAGCCTGCAGGAGCAGGAATATGCAGACGGCGCAGCTCGCTATGCAAAATGGACAGGTCATATGTTACATTATGACCTACGATAACCCCATCTTTGATGAAATCGAGGAGGGCTGGTAAAATAATGCGGGGATCTTTGCCGTCGCGGGCCAGTTGTTCGTCGCTGATATGATGGACGTAAAAGGAGGTGCCGACATTGCGGCTGGGGCGGACATAGGCAGTGAATTTCTCTGCTGTTCTGCCCTGTGTATTCAGTCTGATAGCGGCAATTTGGATAATTTCGTCATGAATAATATCCGTGCCGGTGCTTTCTACATCAAAAACCACAATCCGTTCCTGCTCCAGCGCGTGTAAGAGAAGACCGAACGGATCATGAAAGGTATGTGCGGATGGATCAATAAAGTCAGTAAGACGAATTCCCAGCTGATGGTATGAAGGGCTTTCAATTGCCATGATAGTTCGGGATCCGATACGACTTGAGAAACGTTTCAAGATTCTTGTTAAGCTTATCGTATCATTTTTATGGATCAGAAGACGCAGAAAGGCAATCACGTCTTTGCTTTCCTGCCGCTTGAAAAGCTGAAATTGATCAATCATAGTAAAGGGGAGGCGGCGATCAGGCGGGAGGGTTTCGTTGTGAGAACGGACACCGTTCCAAATCTGCTTGTTTTGGGGATTCGTGCGTGTCATGATACAGATATGGGGCCAATCCGTTGGTGGCAGCTTGAGGATTTCCTGAAAAATCCAACGTGCTTCATCCATGAACTGGGCCGCTTCATGAACGATGATAGGCAGGCCTGGGTCTGAAGCAGCTGCTACAGACCGTACAGATGCCGCTGGCGGTCCAAAAAGATTGACAAGACAAGCAGCCGTTGCGTGAAGTAACAGTTGTGTAGAGCGATAATTAACGGTAAAGGTAATGCGGCGCGGCTTATAGCTTTCCGTAAAACGACGTAGAATCAGGTCAGGATAGGAACCGCGCCATTCATATATTGTCTGGAAGTAATCGCCGCATAAAAGAATGTTGCGTCCCGGGAAGAGCTGGGATATCAGTGCGTACTCAATTTCACTGGTATCCTGCATTTCATCAACAGATATATATGCAAAACGTTCACGCCAGCGCCGGCAAATTTCTGGGTCATGAAAAAGCTCGCATACGCCGGTGATGAGATCGGCAAAATCGACGGCATGATTGGCGGACAGGGCCGCATCATACTGGCAGAGAAGCGTCAGCCCGTTTGTTGCCAGCCATTGCTCCATGGCCGTGTCGTAGGAACCGTCATAGTTACGGCACAGTTTCTGTACCTGGCAGCTGTCGCAAAGCAGCGTATGAACGGCACTGGCGTAGTCTTCCTGCCTATTACGAGTGCAGGGGCCGTTAAGGACACGGAATTTTTTTATTTGTTCGATAAAGTTCTGCAGCTTTTGCAATTTTTTGGATTCATAGAGAGGGACTGGGGCGGATGCCGTAAGGGTGCTGATGATGGTTTTGCAGTCCGGATCATCATATACAAGAAAGTCACTAAATATAGCGGCGGTATGTTTGGTTTCTTCTTTCAATATGCTGTAACAAAAACTATGTATGGTCTTGACAATGACGTCAAGGCCTTTTTCTTTTACAATTGTCAAGATACGGCGCTGCAGTTCCTTGCAGGCCCTGTTGGTAAACGTAAGGCAGAGAATTTGCGCTCCTTCGGCGCGTTTCGCTGCAAGAATTTGAGCCGTACGGCAGGCTAAAATTCTTGTCTTTCCCGTCCCGGCAGGTGCGCTGAGCAGTATATTGTGATCTAAGTCAAGCACCGCTTCACGCTGTGCCTCGTTGAGACCTTCTAATACATCCATAATAAAGGCTCCTCTCGTTTTATCTTTCTATTATCATAGCATGTCATTTGAAAACTTCCCAGTATTACCTGCCTGGAATACACAGGCTTTCCCCCCGAAAATGAGAGACTGATTAAAAAATGATTAAAAAAACATTAAAATAGGAAAAAAAAACATTAAAATTAGATTAAGTTTTCGAAAGCCGGTTTCAAACTGTGTTAGGATGACAGTATGGCTAGTATCATTTATCATAAAGGATGTGCACGTATGACATGGGAAATGGAACGTATCTCTTTAGAAGGATCCGCACAGACAATTGTTGATTCACTTCTTCAGCATGCGGCCTGTTTGGGAGTCAGCGATATTCATATTGAACCGTTGCAGGAGACCGTTGGCATTCGTTTTCGCCGGGACGGTGTGCTGTTTCCTGCAGGCGAACTGCCAAAGACAGCGCTGGAGACGATAACGGCCAGGATAAAAATTATGGCGGCGCTGGATATTGCAAATAAACGGCTGCCGCAGGATGGACGGCTGGTCTGGCGTAAGGACGGTCGGGTGATTGACATGCGAGTCAGTACGATGCCGACCATACGGGGAGAAAAAACGGTTATCCGCCTGCTGGATGCCGGCAGCGTAGCGCTTCACCTGGATCGTTTGGGAATGGAACCGGAGACGGTGCGGCTTCTCCGTCAGCTAATACACAGTCACAGCGGTTTGTTTATTCTAAGCGGCCCTACAGGAAGCGGAAAGTCAACGACTCTTTACGCGGCGTTACAGGAACTGCATAGCTCGGAAATCAGTATCGCGACATTGGAAGATCCGGTAGAGTACCGGCTGCAGGGGATTTCTCAAAGTCAGATTAATTCTAAAAGCGGACTGGAGTTTCAAAACGGTCTGCGCGCCTTGCTGCGACAAGATCCGGATGTTCTGGTTATCGGTGAAATCCGGGATGCGGAAACTGCGCGTATTGCTATTCGGGCGGCCTTGACCGGGCATCTCGTATTTACGACGCTTCACGCGGCCAGCGCCGCTGAAGCGCCGGTACGGCTGATTGATATGGGGATAGAGCCGTATCTGGTAGCAGATGCTTTGATTGGAATTGCATCGCAGCGGCTGGCTCGGCGATTTTGCCCGCAATGCCTGGGACGAAAGCGGCAGAACGAAGATAAAGCAGCAGCCGCGGATCTGCGTTGTTCGTACTGCTTTAACAGCGGCTATGCCGGGCGGTTTTGCTTGTGTGAAATCATTCCTGTCAAAACGCATGTTAGGGCGACGATACGGCAAAATGGCGGCATACACAATATACGAAAAGCCGCTGCCGCAGACGGCGCTGTTTTCATGGAGGCTGTGATTAAACGAGCGTTGCAGGAAAATAAAACGGACCGGGCGGAGATTGAACGAATTTATGATATGTGAGGTGCCGTATGAATGTGTGTGAAGTACTATCCCGGGCAATCGAAAAAAAAGCGGCAGATATCCATTTGCAGGAAGGACGGCCACCGTTTTTTCGACTGGTGCGGGGACTTTTTCATGATGGCAATATTGCAGTTACCCGTCATGATATCGATGTATGGCTGCAATCCGTGGGAGGGAGCTGTGAATTGACGGCAGCAGGGAGTCTGGCATTTTCCTGGAATAAAAGCGTGCGCTGTCGCGTGCAGGTATGCCGCGAGTATGCCGGACTTCATGTTGTCATTCGTATTCTGTACCCGCTGGATACGTTGCCGCCTGACAGAGACGAGGCTCTTTTTAGGCAATTAGGCGATTTGGAGGATGGCTTAGTCTTAGTTTGCGGAGCCACGGGCAGCGGTAAGACAACTACTATTTGGCAAATACTCCAATATGTAAACCAAAGGAAGCCTTGTCATATTATTACACTTGAAGATCCCGTCGAATATGTCCTGTCAGGAGAAAAAGCGCTTATTACACAGCGGGAACGGCTGCGGCATTTTCAGGGATTTGGAGAAGGCGTCCAAGAGGCGCTGCGGCAGGATCCGGATATTTTGTTTGTCGGAGAAATGCGTGATAAAGAGACTATGAATGCTGCGATTACGGCGGCAGAGACCGGGCACCTGGTACTCTCTACACTCCATACGCGGTCGGCGGCGCAAGCAGTAAGCCGTCTTGCCGGCGCATACCCCGGAGATGAGCAGGATGAACTGCGCTGCCGGCTGGCGTTGGTGCTGCAGGCGATTGTCGCACAGCAGCGCGGGTATGATGGCGAAGAATTGTATATTATCAGAGAAATTCTTCTGCATAGTCCGGCCGTAGCGCAGCTTATTCGCAGTGGCCGTGAACATCAGCTGCCTACGGTGATGCAAACTGGCACGGCATTGGGGATGCGCACGATGGAACAGGCCATACAACAGTTCAGGAGGCGGTCATGACCCGCTTTGATGTGGTTGCTTCTGATAAAAAAGGACGCACCGTTACCTGCCGCATATCTGCGGCGGCAGCGTCTGCGGTATATGCGTTAGCAGAAAAGCGAGGCTGGACTATTGTGTCTGTTGAGAAGAAGGAGCCTTTGCTTTGCTTTAGGCCAAAGGTCAGTTCCTTCACTTATTTGACCTCAGCGTATCTGTTTCATCAGCTTAGTATTATGATACAGTCCGGTGTTACGCTGGTTCAGGCATGGCATCTGCTTATGCAGGATATAGCTCATAAAAAACAGCGGCAGCGTATGGAAGAAATCATAAAGCGTATGGAAAGCGGTATGATCCTATCTCAGGCCATGGCGCAGTCCGGACTGTTTCCCATCATGGCCTGTCATATGGTAAAGGCCGGAGAAAATACAGGTAATTTGGAAAGAATATTTGAAATTTTGGGTGATTATTATGAATACATCGGAAAGCAGCGCCGTTTACTGATAAACGCGTTAGCTTATCCTGTTTTTCTTATTATATGTACAATAGGGATGTTTACGGGTGCCGTATTTTTTATACTGCCGGTTTTTGAAGAGATGTTTGTGCAAATGGCGGTTCCCCTGCCAGTACCTACACAATATATTCTGAAGTTCGTTCACTTGACTCGTTCCTATGGTATCTTTTTTTTGATGGGTATTGCCGGCTTGACAGTCGGAGTGGGATTTTTTTTGCAAAAGCCGGTCAGACGGGAATTTTTGGAACAGCAAATTTTTTCGGTAGCGTATCTGCGCCGAGCCTGTATTATAGTATGCTGGCAGCGCTTCAGTCAGCTGCTGAGTATGCAAATCGCCAGCGGTATTCCTCTTTTGCAGGCACTTCAGGAAGCTGGCGCTGCCGTGCCGAGCTATTGGTTTCGCAGCCAGGCTGCGCAGGCTGCACGCCGGTTGGAAAATGGAGTATCCTTCAGTAAAGCCGTTCAACAAGGCCGATTTGGGACAACATACATTGAAACGATGCTGTCTGTAGGGGAAATGACGGGGAAATATGAAGAAACATTGCAGTCAGTTGCTGATTATTACGGCTGGCGAATTGCGTCCTGGTCGGCAACGGTTCAAAAGCTTTTTGCCCCGGTCATGCTGCTGTTTGTTGGCGCAATGATTGGATTATTGGTTCTTTGTCTGCTGCTTCCCTTGTTGGATATGGCAGCAGGGATTATATCTTAAAATAATACATGTGCGTGAAAGGAGTTTTCCATCATGTTGCTTTCTATTCAAACAAAAAAAATGATTAAGACAATGAAACCGGTACGAAACGGTTTTTCCCTTCTGGAAATGCTTATCGTGGTCAGTATTATATTGATTTTGGCAACAGTAGCTGTACCTAAATTTACATCAGCCAGCAAAACTGCCAAAATAGCCAAAATTGAAGCGGACCTGCGTACAATCAGCAATGCGGCGGCTCTTTATGAAATCGACAACGGCACATATCCTGCGAATATTTCTGCTTTAGTGACGAAAGATGCAAACGGCAAATCCTATCTCCAGTTTGAACCGACGCTCCCTGATGGAACCGCTTACGGCATTGATGAGAATGGAATTGTTTCAGGAACATTTGAAAACGTTATGTATGATTCGGCAACCAATAGAAAAAATGCTGGTTAGGAATATCTGTAAATGGTAGATGGGACAAATACGATTATATGGTCATGGGCGGTGAGCAGCTGGCTTGTTTTGGCAGCTGGGTGTACTGCCGGCATTATATATACGGATATTCGCTGGTTTTGGATTCCGGATCGGGCTGTAGTGGTGTTTGCGGTTAGCAATGTCACGGCTTGGGCAGCCGGCCTGGTCCACCCGGATGGCGTGACGGTTCTGACCATAGCCTTGGCGTTTATAGGGATATATATCCTGTATCCCCGCGGTCTCGGGTCTGGTGATGTCAAGCTGGCCCTGGCGCTGTGTCTGGGCTGCCCGGGACAGGGGGCCTATGTCATGATCCTCCTTGCGGTTTTCTTTGCTTTGATTACTGCCGGAGTAATTTGGTTCAGAGCAAGGCAGACCATGCTGCCTTTTGGTCCCTGCCTGCTTGCGGGGTGGTGGCTGGCCCTGTTTTTCGGACAGACCTGTGCCGCATGGCTGGGATGGCAGCCATGAAGACTAATGGATTTTTTTTAACAGAGGGAATGATGGCATTGTGTATTTTGGGGATATTGACAGCCATTATGTTGCCGCAGATGACATGGAACAAGAACCGGCATGAAGTAGACGTGCTGACTCGTGAAATTGCGATAGATTTGCAGCGTATGCGACAGTATTCCCTGACGAGCGGAATGGCGCAGGGGAATTCGTGGACACTTTCTCTGCAGAAAAATGAGTACGTCATTATGGAGCGGTATATTGTTCACAAACGGCGGGCCTATCCGGACGGTGTGGTCGTTCCGCTGGGAGGCACACGAAAGGATATTAAATTTGATGGTAAAGGAAGGCCGCAGAATAATATGCAGATTACCGTGGCAGAGCGGGAAGGAACGTATCAGCACCGTATTATCGTGGCCGTTCAGACTGGACGCATACGGATCGAATAAAGCCAATGGATTCATTTTGGCAGATGCCGTTATGGCAGTCGCTGTGGGCAGCATTATGATACTGTCATCCCTGATGCTGACACAGCAGACGCTGATGCTATATCAATATGCCAGAGATATGCAAACTGCGGCCATGGTGGGCCGGCTCGTCATGGAAGAGGCGCGCCGGCAGGAATCTATGGAGAATACATATGCTTTTTATACAGACGGACGCGCTTACACGGCAAGAATCCGCATTAGCCCGGTGGATATATATTATAAAATATACCAAGTTGAGGTGACGGATCCGCATGGAAGAATTTATCGGTTTAAGCGCCTTGCGCCCATCGGAGGAAGGCAGTAACGGTTTTGTCATGACTGAAGTATTGGCGGTGCTGTGCATCGCAGTTATTCTTTTAGCCGCATTTTTGCCTGTACTGGTTCAAAGTGCTCAACGTTTTCGATCTGGCGAAGCCTGGGAAGAATTGTCGCGGCAGGGCATGATTATGGATGAGACAGTGTACGGTGTTTTGCGTTTTTCCAGTAACACTGTCGTATTAGAGACAATGATAACCTGCCGGGATGAGCAGAATATGAAGACTGGGTTTAGAATTAAAAACAGCCGGGTATATCGTATTTTGAGTAACGGCAGCGAGCAGCCTCTGACAGGTTCACAGAATACGATTAGCATAGAAGACCGGATTTCTGTGAGACCGTATGAAAACCGACCCTATTTTTCCGTAAATGGACAGACGATTCAGGTAGCCATTATATTGTATGATCGAAGCAGCCGGCAGGAATGGCCATGTATTATGAAGGTCGTACCGCTTTCGGCAGAGTGGGGGGAAGAAGGTCTTTGAATACAAAAAAAAATGGTTTCATAACTTTTTATATACTTTGGATAGGGACTGTCTGTATCTGTATGGCTTTGGCCGCAGCTTCTCTGGCGGCTTGTTTTTTGAAATCTTCCCGACAATATATGGAGGCAATCCAGCTGACATATCTGTCTGAAAGTGCGCTGCATATCAGCTGGTCTGAGCTTCAGGAACGCCGTTGGCAGGACGTGCCAACAAATGATAGCTGGGATTTTGTTGATACGTACGGTCTGGCTGAACCGAGACAAAAAATAAAGATCTATTGCAAATCGGGTATACATCAGATACCTTTTCAAGGATATGTACGCGCTGTGGGACGCGGCGAAACGACGCTGACAGAAAGATCCTGCGCACTGCGTTTTGAAGTGCGGCAAGCCTCGACTGGGGACAAAACAAAATTTATTATCAAAAAAATAATATATTGAGGAGGAGAAGGAATGGCACTTTTTTCTCGGAAAACAGTCATCATCTGGCCTTCGGATACAGCCGTATATGTATTGAAAAAACAGACAACATGGTATGGTGCCATATCTTTTTGTCAAGGCTGTACGTATACTCATATGCAGGATCAGCTGTGGCTGGAAAGACCGCAAAAAATAGAACAAGTTATAGCTGATGTTATGAGTACATATGGATTATGGGACTATGGTGTATGCTTGGTCATAGGCGGACGGCGTCTCCTATGGAAAAAAGAGGCTATGCCGACTCGTAACATACAGGAAGCACGGAGTCTGGCTGCTTGGGATGAACGAATCAACGACAGTGAAGCGGCATACACCTTCGACTTAGGTTTGGCAGGCACGTCACATACTGATGGAACGTATGATTGGATATTGGGAGCGTATCCTGAGGCATCGCTTATGGCTTTTATAAAGGGTATTCAACGAACTGGAAATAGAGTCAGAAACATTGATGCACTGCCCGCGCTGCTGGGCCGGTTGCGTCCTGACGGCATCGGAACGTTGTATCTGCTTGCAAGGGAAAAAGTACACGTTGTTTTTCTGAAAAAAGGGATTCCCCTATCCTATGGATGCGGCACAACGATTCCAGAGGAGTGTATGCATTTGATAGAAGGACAAGCGGCACAAAATAGTTGCTGCCGCATGGTATGGCTCGATGAACAAACCCAAAAGTGGTCCGTGTGCCGTCTGGCGGAATTAGTAGAACAGCAGATTGAAAAATGGGATTTGGCATATCCGGCGGCTCTTTTAGCCGGGTTTTAGGTGGACAGCGTGAAAATGAATTTGATCCCGTTTTCTTATCAGGAAACAGAAAATAAAAAAAGGTATGACCGTATATTTGTTCCCTTGGTATCCGTATTGGTATGCATGGTTGTGGGGCTTTTGATTACCGGCATGCTTATTCAGCAATGGAAAGAAAAAGAATATCAATATTACATAGAACAGTCAGCACCCATTCAGCAGCAAGTTATACGGCAAAATAAGACTGAGAAAAAAATGCGTGATATGAGCGAGGCGGTTAATGAAAAAGAAAAAAAGCGTATCCATTGGCCTCCTGTACTTGTTTGTTTAGCCGATACTAAGCCTGCCGGCGCGATTGTTCAAGTTCTTGAAGTACAAGGAAACCATATGTCGGTGCATGGATATGAAGCAATACCAGGAGCGGTCAGGCAATGGCAGGAAATACTGCGGCGGCAGTCGGACATACAATCAGTAACTGCAAATAAGCTGCAAAAACTGGCTGACGGAATGACCAAATTTCAATTGGAAGTGGAGCTTGGGTATGATGAAAAAAGAAATGATACTCCTTAGCCGAATTAGTCGAAAGCAAAAAGGCATCATTTGTGCTATCTTGATCAGTTTGCAGGGGCTATTGCTGGTCTGCTGCGTTCTGTTATATCAATCATGGCAAACATGGAAAAAAACAAACGAAAAGGTACGTTCCTATGCAGCTTATGTCCGTAAAGAAGACAGATATAGCAAAATATGGCTGCAGCAATCACTTAAATATGCGGCACAGGAGGTAATGGAAACTGTACAGCGTAAAGCCGTGCGTCAGGGGGTACAGATCGTGTCTTTTCAGGCTGCTTCACGCAGTGAGTATACCTATGAAGTAGAAGCGCAGGGATATTATGGAGCATTTATTCTGTTTTTGACGGATTTGGAAAATGAAGAGGCACCTGTCCATGCGGAAGTGGTCCGAATTACAAAGGAAAAAGGACCGTTGATTTTTCATATTATTGTTTCATTATAAAAAAATGAATAAAAGTTGGAAAAGAAAGGCGGCGGAATTCAAAATTCGGTCGCTTTTTTTAAAGTAAATGTCCGAATGGATCATTTTGCGTCCGAATGGAGTAGACAGAATCAAATTTCGTTGATATCATATGAGCATGATAATCACTTTCATGGGTGATACTGAAGAACATAGGAGGCAGATAGAGGTGGCACGAAAAGATAATTCTCATATAAAAGACAGTGTGTGGGAAAATATAGCTTATACAATCGGGCTATGGACGGTTTTTGTTTCTATTGTCGCTATGTATATGTAGATGAATACCTGTATTGCAGGTGTACATAGATTTTATCATGTTGTTTTGGGATAAGGAGTGTTAAGAGATGGAAGGATTTTCCTATTTTTTGCATTTATTTCACAGTGGCGGCATTGTTATGTATCCGTTGCTGGCATTGTCTTTGTTTACAGTGGCGATTGCCATTGAACGGTTTTGTTATTTCAAAGCCAACCGTAAGAATTCTAAAAAATTCTTTGTCGGCATTGACCATGCTGTAAAAAGTCAGCAATGGGAGGTTGCTGAACAGTTTTGTCAAAAATTCCCTACGGCGATCAGCCGCATTATTTCCAGCGGACTTCAGCATGGGGACAACGAAAAGAATATGAAGGATGCTTTTGAAGAACAAATGACGGTGGAATCTGTTGGCTTCCGTCGCTATCTTGATTATCTCAGCGCAACAGTAACGATTGCTCCGCTTCTTGGACTTCTCGGGACCGTTACTGGGATGATCAATACATTCAGCGTTTTGGACAACGGTGCCGGCGCATCTGCTATTACTGGCGGCGTTGGCGAAGCGCTGGTAGCTACAGCCTCTGGCTTGTGTGTTGCTATTATTGCATTTTGTGTATATACGTATTTTGATCATCAGCTTGATACGATTGTTACGGATACAGAAAAATTATGTGTTACTGTCACAAATGCCAGAAAAATCAAATAGGGAGGTAAGACTTGATGTTTACAAATGCTAGAATGAAAAAGAAACCTGTTTTCATGATCATCCCTATGATTGATATTATTTTCTTTCTTCTCGTTTTCTTTATGATGAACAGCCTGCAGACTATTGCACAGAAAGCACTGTCGATGCAGCTTCCCCAGGCACAAAGTGCTTCGGCGCCTGTACAAATGCCCATTATTCTGACGGTCGATGCAGAAGGGCATATAACGTTAGATAATAAACCTGTCACGATTGATGAAGCGTCCGGCATGATGAAAAAGCATATGTCAGAAAATGCCAACGCAGCAGTCATTTTACAGGCTGATAAACAGACCGCCCATGGGCAGGTCGTGGCGGTTATGGATATGCTTAAAAGCGCCGGTGTCAAACGACTGGCAATTGCAGCACAGCAGAAGGGATGACAGCTATGCAGGGAATTTCATGGAAACGCGCATATGCTTATTCTGCTGTCACACATCTTGCTGTCATAGGCATTGCGACGTTATTGTTAGGTAGTGTGGCCCTGCATCAGGAACAGGAACTTTATGTCGTCAATCTGGATATCAGTGATACTTCGGGACAGGGCAGCGGTCATGCTGGCGGCGGCGGTGGCAGCGGCGCTCTTTTTCCAGATAAGCTATCCGAATCAGAGGTGCAGCAAAAAGTAGAGCAGGCAACAGAAAGCACTACGCAGCAGGAACCGACTCCGGCTGCCGTACCGGATCCTTCTTCGAATGCGATTCCGACTGAAACAACCACAACCCCTGTCAGCAGTGGCGCTCCCGCTGCTTCAGGCGGTACTTCGTCTGGCGGCAATGCTGCCGGAGCTGGCTCCGGCAGTGGTTCAGGCGGCGGCTATGGAACCGGTGTGGGAACCGGTTCCGGTGACGGTGCAGGTGATGGACAGGGATATGGTGAAGGATCTGGTTCCGGACAGGGCAGCGGCAACAGCGGTGTGGAAGGAACAGGATCTCAACCCTTTGATGCAGATGGCTTATGGTCTGCTATCAATAGCAACAAACAGTATCCGCTTATGGCACTGAAATGTAATATTACCGGTTCAGTCACCATTCAAACTACCTTGGATGTCGGAGGCAATATAACGAGTGTGTCCGTTGTATCTTCGTCGGGCAATAACTCATTGGATCAGGCTGCCGTAAATGCGGCATATGCTGTGGGAAGCTATCCCAATCCGACAGGGCAGACCGTTACAGCGAATACGACGGTTACATTTGCTCTCAATTAAAAGATGTATGAACAGCTCTCTTCTGCAAGAGGGCCCAGTACTGCCGGTATTTTAATAATTCAAACCATATTTATTTTACAAAGGTATTCAGGCAGCCATTAGGCCTTCTTACAGGGGAGAGCTGACTTATTTTAGTCCATCTATTGTGTATTTATATTAATTAAAAGAAGGGGTGCATCGTATGCGTACTATCGTTTTGTATTCAACTCGCACAGGTAACACTAAAAAAGTAGCAGAAGCTATTGCTGGCGGACTTCCGGCAGGAACGCCCTGCGTATCTGTCACGGAAACGCCGGAAGACTTGGCAGGTTATGATTGTGTTTTTATCGGCTATTGGGTTGACCGCGGGACAGCTGATAAGGCCGCGCAAGATATTATCAAAGTGCTAAGCAATAAGCATGTCGCAATTTTTGCTACATTGGGAGCCGATCCAAAATCAGAGCATGCTGCGGAATGCTTGAAAAATGGGGAAGCGCTTCTTCCTGAAGGCAAGAAGGCAGATGGTCTGTTTATTTGCCAAGGCGCGGTTGATCCTAAGCTGATTGAAATGATGTATCAAAAATTCCCGGCAGGTCATCCGCATGGCAGAACGCCAGAACGGGAAGCGCTTCATGCTGAAGCCGCAAAACATCCGGATGCAGCGGATTTAGCCGATGCCAAAGCTTTTGCTGAAGATATGATGAAACGCATTGAGGCAGAAGTCTGAATAATGGATCGGAGGATCATATGAGCTTAGAACAGTTATATCATAGTCTGTCGAAGGAAGAACAGATTTTTCAATTTGGAACGGAAACGGGAGACCCGTTAGCCAAAGCTTTTCCACGCAAGCGAGTGGTACATGCTGGTCTTAACGGAGAAGTGATAGGGCCGGATGAATCGCAGAAAATATGGGAAGAGATTATGGCGGTATCGCCAGTTTCTAAGAAAATACAAATGGCGTATATCCATATTCCATTTTGTAAAACAAAGTGTCTGTATTGCGGATTTTTCCAAAACGGGACGAATCAGGATGTGGAAGATCATTATATCGATTGCTTGATTAAGGAACTTGAAGCATCCGCTCAAAAACCACGTTTAAAAGACGGCCTCATCCACGCCCTGTTTATTGGTGGCGGAACGCCGACCTCTCTTTCTGCCCATAATGCGGAACGCCTTCTGCAAACGATTCAAAGATGTCTTCCGTTAGCAAACGATTATGAATTGACATTAGAAGGCCGCATCCATGATTTAGTACCGGAAAAAATGGATGTATGGCTTGCTAACGGTGTGAATCGTATGTCGCTGGGCGTACAGTCCTTTCATACGCAAATTCGCCAGCAGGTGGGCCGGTTGGATGATCAGGAAACCGTGCTCCGTAATTTAACCGCACTCAAGGCATATGAGCAATGTGCCGTTGTTATCGATCTTATTTACGGACTTCCGGGTCAGAATATGAATATTTGGAAGGAAGACCTGGAACTGCTTGTTCAATCAGGCGTTGATGGTGCTGACCTGTATCAGCTCAATGTATTTGATGGCAGCGAATTGAATAAACAGATTCAGAGCGGTAAACTGCCACCTGCGGCAGAGTCGGAATATCAGGCGCGCATGTTCTCTTTCGCTAAAGATTTTTTGGATAAACGTGCGTACAGACGGCTTAATATTTGCCATTGGAGCTGCAGCAACAGGGAACGAAGCTTATATAATACATTAGCGCGGTCAGGAGCCGTTATGTTTCCCTTTGGCAGCGGCGCCGGCGGCAATGTGGACGGTTATTCTACCATGCTGCATCGGGCACTTCAGCCGTATGAAATGTTTGTACAGGCGGGGAAAAAACCTTTTATGGCACTTATGAGGCAATCACCTCTTCAGCCCATTGTGGACTGTATTCAAGATCAACTTGAACAAGGATATTTAGATGTGGCAAAGGTGGTTGCTTTTAATGATAAACTTTGTGATCTGACTTGGCTGTATGATTTATGGGAAAAACGAGGTCTAGTCAAAAATAATGGGGTTATGTATGTGCTTACTGATGCCGGGCAGTTTTGGCAGGTCAATCTAACACAGACGACACTGGAATGTGTTCAGTATTTGATGACAGGAAAAACTGGAATTGCGGTGGAACGAGTCGCGGCTCAGGACTCGGCTAAGACGGATACTATGATACAAGCTATGAAGAAAATGAAAGACATGAAAGGGGCGCATGGAGTAGAAGCCATGAAACAAATGGCAGAAGCCATGCAAAATATGAGCCCGGAAGAATTGCAAGCCGTGATGAAACGGATGCAAGGATTTGTATAATGTCTAAACGGATGTTTGCATGTAGGCCATGTGCCAATGAAAGTAAAATCAAACTCTTTTGCATTACCGTTTGATGTAGATATGCATGCTGATTTTTAAAGATAAAAATTTGCAATAATAGTGTGAATTTGGATAATTGGAGTGAGATTCATGCTTATGAGTGCAGATATGAGAAATTTCAGAGTAAACTCTTTTAAATTTAGAGAAAATTTATAGATTTAAGGATAGGGAAATATGCCCTTTTCCTGGTAAATGAGGTGATCTAAAGATAGAAAAAAATTTTATGAATCAAAGTTAAATTTGTCGTTTAAACAAAAAAGGGGACTTATTAGATTATGACTAAGATGATCAGCAAAAAAAAATCCGCATTAATTGTTACCGTTTTGTGCGGTACCGTTCTGCCGGTTAATGCCTATGTGGGAAGTACAGATAATACTACTGCAGTGAATACCCATGATGTGGTTGTTACGGCTTCGCGTACAGAGCAGAAAGTGAAGGAAACTCCCTCTGCTGTTGAGGTTATTACTCATGAGCAACTCGAACGTACCGGTGCGAATACGTTGACTGAAGCTTTAAAAATGGCTACGGATCTCAATATCACACAGAGTGCAATGGGAAATAATGTCAGCTTGCGTGGCATGAATAATAACCAGACGCTGATATTAATTAATGGACGGCGTGTCCGCACAGAAGATACAAATGATTCAGCAAATAAATATGAGCTAAACCGCGTGAATATGTCTAATGTTGACCATATTGAGATAGTACGTGGTGCGGCTAGTTCCTTGTATGGTTCTGATGCTATGGGCGGTGTTATTAATATTATTACGAAAAAGACAATTGCGCCGGAGGTAACCGTAGGGAGCGACTGGACTACACATGAAAAGGATGGCTATCTTCATGTGGGTACCGGACAGAAGGGAAAATGGTCATTTGATATTGACAGCAGGTATAGTGATACTAGAAATTGGGGCTATTTAGGGAGTACGGATGAGGTTATCAATCTTGGTACGGGGACCTATTCGATGCTGACTAATGTTACCAATCAATATGGAAAACGATATTTCTTTAATTTTGATGGTCGCTATGCTTTGGCGGAAAACAGAGAATTGGATTTTTTCTTTGATTACATGAAAGAAAATTTAGAGTCTCAATCCTTGACAAAGCATATTATTAGTATGCCCACTTACAGCGGGACTGTTTTGACAGCGGGATATAGAAATCTCTTTGATCATGAACGATGGACTACCGGTATTGGATATAAAGGAAAAGATCGTTTAGGTGATTACGAGTTTCGTATATACAATACAAAATTTAATAAAAAACAGAGTGTTTACTATTCTAACTATTCAGGAAGTCTTCATTCGGTGGGAGATCTTTCCAGTACTGATGATATGACTTTTAATTCAACTACTATTGATGGCAGACGTTCCTTACAGGTGGGTGATAATCACTTGCTGACATTGGGAGGAGAGTATCGCATTGAAAAATACGATTCTACTCGGCTAACCTCCGATTCAGACATGAAATATGCAGCGTTCTATGCACAAGATGAATGGCTAATTAGTCACAAATGGCAGCTGATTCCTTCTGTGCGGTGGGATTATGTTGATGCGTTTGGAAGTAAAGTGACTGCCAAACTAGGTAACACATATCATTTAAGCAAAAATCTTCGTTTGAAAATGAATATCGGTAGTGCTTACCGGGCGCCAACGGCCAGCGAACTTTATATGGACTGGACTCACAGCAGTTATGCCTTGATTCTGGGGAATAAAGACTTGCGTCCAGAGACAGCCGTGAACTTTGATATCGGCATAGAAGGAGAGCATAGAAATACTTCTGGGAAGCTGACCTATTTTCACAATAAAGTTAAGGACATGATTGATTATGAATATCAGGGCGTTACATCGGGACTTTATACATATAAATATTATAATGTCGATCATGCAGTAATACAGGGCGTAGAAGCGGAAGCCAAGCAAAAATTAAGTAATAAGTTTTCGTTACGTAGTACATATACCTATCTGGATGCTGTTAATAGTGATACAAATGAACGACTGGCTAATCGGGCTAGTCATAGTGTCAAATTAATGTTAGAATTTGACGATATGGCTAAATATGGTATCACGGCTACTCTTTGGCAAGATTGGCTGCTTGGTTATAGATATGAATTAGGTGAGGATGTAGGTACGACACATTTGAATACATTAAATTTTGTGATTAACAAAAAATTTAATGATAATTTCAGTGCTTACATGGGTGTTGACAATATTCTTAATAAGCAAGATGTGCATCTTTTTGATGATGGACGTGTTTGGCGCGTTGGTATGAAATATACTTTTTAATGTTGTGTTTTTTTTATGTGATAGCATTGCCATTTGAATCTTTTTTGCCAGGTGTCAGTACTACTTTTATGGTGCGCTGGAGTCTAAAAAAATTAAGTGAGTAAGATTTTGAAACAACTAATAGAAAACTTACATACATATGATAAGGCTTACTGAGATTGGTAACATCGATTGAGAATCAATATGACATGTGAAATACTGACAGTGTGCAAGTCAACGGCTATGCCGTTGACTTGTTTTTATGTAACAACAAAGATTTATTGATGATAATTTTTTGACACTAGCTTATCAATATGTTTTTAGTTGTAAACTAGTATTAGCATTTTTTCTTTATCAATTCCGTATACAAGAAATTTATTTTGAAAAAGTTTTTTGATTATTTTTTTTAGTCAATTTTATCAGTATCTGCAGTTGATTCATACAAATAGATATTCCTAACATAAGCCCAAAGTAAGGCGGTTCAGGAAAAAAGTTTAAATTTCTCATTCCGAAAAAAATGCAAGAACTTTTTGGTGTTAGTATATGAAGGAGCTTTTTTTTGTGCTTCCTCTATTGGATCTGAGGCCTGTCATATATATTAGTAGCAATTTTATGAGATTTGTAGTATTATTTTCCCGAGTCAGTAAGGGGTAGCGCGTCTTTTGCTGCAAAATGTTTTGTTGTTACTTTAATTAAAAAAAAACAAAAAGAACAATTCAGCGAATTATTTTTTAGATTCAAACATATGATATTGACAATCATTTCTATATTATTCATAATGAAAGAGTAAAATGAAAACGAGATATGTATTTATTGGACGAAAGAGGGAAATATAGTGACCAATACTTTATTTATTTATGATGGAGATCAAGTGACACGGCGGGTTGCCTGCATAATGGCAAGTATTGTCAGTATAAGCAGATACGCAGCATATGGTGATGATATCTCTTTTGAACAGTACCGCCGTATTATTTTTGTCATTAGTACGAAAAAAAATATGCTTTTGCAGATGACGCGGCTGCAGAAACAAATTGCGGGTCAACCGGTTGGTTTGATTGCAGTCGGTGTTGAGAAGGTGTATATGGATGAAGTATCTGACCTTGTTCAGCAAAAGTTGAATCAAGGACTTGATTTTACGGCCTTTGTTTCTCAGGAACATTATGTAAACGAAGCAGTTGCGGCCGCCGAAAAAATAGTTCAGAAAGTTTCTCTGCAAGATGTACATGATACAGCCGTTTTTCAAGCGATAGAAGCCTTTTTGCTAAAGCATAATACCGGAGTGCTGGCTACTGGCTGGGAAGGGCAGGTTCGGTCGACGCCTATCGAATATATGTATTATGAGGGAAAAATATATATGTTCAGTGAAGGTGGAAAAAAGTTTTCCAACTTGTATCGTAATAATCAAGTCAGCTTTTCTGTTTTTGATCCGTTTATTGATTTTTCACATTTAGCAGGACTGCAGATAGATGGTAAAGCACGCATGATTGAGCCGGATGATGAAGAATATGCGTTGCTTGCTGCGGCTAAAGGCATTGCCGGAAACAGACTGAAAAAGATGCCGGTCATTCTTCATATTATCGAAATTACGCCGGTCCAAGGGGTTTTTCTTTGGGCTGGATTTGGAAAAATAAAAAAAGCGGTTCGGCAGATATATTGCTGGTAATGATTTCGGATACGGGGGAACAATCATATGGCACATGCGATGAAATTTGTTGATGTAGGGCAGGGTAAATCTGTATTTGAAGTCCGGAATGAAACGGGAACTGCTCGTATGACGAGATTGTCAGTGTATCCTGGTATTGATATTTTGTATATGGATGCTCATATTCAAGAATTTTCCTGTTATGCGCATCCGCTGCCCGGCGTATTTGCAATTAATCATTGTGAAGAAGGGCGTATTGAATGTAATTTTCGTAACGGAGAATATCTTTATATGGGGCAGGGCGATATGTGTCTTGGATGGAGAGGGAAGGCTGAGTATTGTCATACTGTGTTTTTTCCGTCCTCTCATTATCATGGGATTTCTCTTATTTTTAATGTTCCGGAAGCGCAGCCGTTGTTGGATAACTTACTGGCTGAAGATAGAATCGATTTGACCGCGCTATGCAATCGATTTTGCTGTGATTCAGATTTTGGAATTATTATGGAAGAAAATCGAGATATGAAACATTTATTTTATGAATTGTATCATGTGCCGGAAAAAATTCAAAAACGGTATTATCGATTAAAAATATTGGAAACACTGTTATTTCTTAGTGTAATTGAAAACATACCTGTCAGTAATCAAACTTTTTTTTCTAAAAGTCAAGTGGAAACGGTTAAGTCGATCCAGCTTGAGATAACGCAAACTTTAAAGGGAAGGATTACCATTGAAGAACTGTCTGACCGATATCAAATTGCGCCGACGACATTGAAAAAATGCTTTAAGGGTGTTTATGGTAAGTCTATTTATCAATATTTGAAGGACTTTCGTATCAGTGAGGCAAAGCGGCAGCTTATGATGACGGATGACACCATTTTAGCGATTGCCAATCGGGTAGGCTATGAAAACTGCAGCAAGTTTGCTGTAGCGTTTCAGAAGAAGACCGGGATGCTTCCCAAGGATTATCGACGAATGTATTGCAAATAAATGTCGGAATGGATCATTTTTTGTCCGAATGGAGTAGACGCTTGTGTCATCATTTAGTATACTGTATTTGTAGTTAATATATAGTAATGGCAGCGCTATTTTGACTTGAAGGCTTGGGACTTACCACCCCCTTTGGAAATTACCTCTCCTTCGCAAAGCCGATAGTCAAAATATAAACAGGCAGACTGAACTTGAACAACTCAGTCTGCCTGTTTTTTTATTTTTTATGTCTGGCGATATGAATTTCTCAGGCCCAGATGACCTTCATGATATCTTTATAGGTTTCTTCCAGATGTTGTGAAATGGTGCGGTACAGAGCATAAATAATATCGCCGTCCACGTCATCGTTAGGAAGAATGACACAGGTGTCAAGGAGAAGAGACCCATCATTATCTATGAAATACTTGAAGGATTTGTATGTCATATTGTATTCGTTAACAAGTTGAAACAGGGTCTCCATGTTTTTTTCGTTTTGAGCCTTCGGGGCGATAAAAGTACGTATCATACCGTAAATACTATCATCAAGAATGAAAATCGTTGGAATATTTGTTCCATTTACCGTAATATTGGAACGAAAAATGGCAGTATGGAGCTGGTCTTCTTCCGGGACATCCAATGAGAAATCCGTTATAGTTCTTTCATCAAGAAATTTTTTAAAATTTTCAGCTTTTTTATTCATTACAGTCTAGTCTCCTTTATATTTGATGATAATAGTATATCATATTTATGTAATTCAATAAAAGTAGTAATCAGTATCAAAGTTATATATTTTACCAGCATTTGATTAAAAGCAAGCCTTGCGGTGATAAAAAATATTTTTTTAAACACTATATAGTAAATTAAATGTCGGAATGGATCATTTTTATGTCCGAATGGAGTAGAATATATATACTTTTTCTGATATCATATTAGAGAATGAATATTGATTTCATGTAAAAATATCATCATGATGGGAATCAAACTATTGTGATCTAATCGAGGAGGGATTTTTTTGCGTAAAGTAATTTTATATGCAGTTACGGCGGTTATTTTATGCTTGTTTGGCGGTGTTGCATATATGATGCTGTATGGCAATACGGAACAATCGACTGCAGCAATGCGCCAGGTGACGGATAGTACGGGTACAGCAATGGAAATTCCTGTCCATCCGAAACGAGTTGTCTTCCTAAATGTTTCCAATATGGATATGTATGTCGCTGCCGGAGGGGCAGATACGGTTGTGGGCAAGCCGACATCACAATCCATGTCTCCGGAACTGGCACAGTACGTCAGTAATGCACAGGAAATCGGCATTATACATTCCCCTAATATTGAAAAAATTTTGTCGCTTCATCCTGATTTAGTTATTGGAGTCAATGTACCATTTCATAATCAAATTCGTGATACCTTGCAGCAAAATCACATCCCTCTATATATCAATACTCTTGATTCCTATGAGGATACCTTGAAAACAATGAAGTTTTATGGTGCTCTGACAGGTCAGCCTGATATAGCAGATAAGAAGATTGCCGAAATAAAATCTCAATGTGATGCCGCACTGGCTTTGACGCAGGGAAAGCAGTCGCTGAAGACGTTGATTTTATTCAGTAATCCCAGCAGTAACAGCATGGCAAGCAGTTCTACCTTTTCCGGAGATTTGCTAAAGCGGCTGGGAGGTATTAATATTGCGGATTTAGATACATCGATGACAGGACAGTTTATCCCTTTAAGTATGGAATATGTTATTAAGCAGGATCCGCAGGTTGTTTTTATTATTTCTATGGGCAATACGCCGGAAAATTTAGCACGTTTCAAAGAACAAATGGAACAGAGTGATGCGTGGAATCAGACCGCAGCTGTTAAAAACGGGCGTGTGTACGACTTGCCCATGGATTTATTTACGGTAAATCCCGGCAGCCGAATTGGAGAGGCAATGGTGTATATGGCTCATTCGTTATATCCTCAGGAGGACAAATGATGGAGCCCCGTATGGAAAAAGATAATCGCAGCACCGTAAGACTGGGAACTCTTTGTCTGGGTTTGGTGCTGCTTATTGCCTCACTGGCACTGGCAGTGGCTGCAGGGGCGGTTCATATCTCCATCAGTGATTTGTATCAGGCGGTAACGGCACCTGGAAAAACAGAAAACTATCGTATTATTTATACATTACGCATGCCCCGCGCTATTTGCGCGGGATTAACCGGTGCCAATTTGGCGTTATCGGGCTGTATTCTTCAAGGAATTCTTCGTAATCCACTGGCTGATCCGGGTATCATCGGCATATCTGCCGGTGCCGGATTGGCAGCTATGGCGCTCATGCTTATTGCACCGTCACTGACTGCCTTGGTGCCGTTTGCGGCTTTTGTGGGGGCGATATTTGCCGCCGCTGTCGTCTTTTTCCTCGCCTGGGAACGAGGTGTCAATCCGCTGCGGCTGGTCTTGGCTGGCGTTGCCGTCGCGGCGTTTTTTGGCGGGGGGATGACGGCGCTGTCTGTGTTTTTTTCTGATAAGATTCAGGGCACGGTTTCATGGATGGCGGGTGGTTTTGCCGGCAGCAGCTGGCAGCATGTACGTATGATTCTTCCGTACAGTGTGTTAGGTATTGTTGGTACGCTTTGCTATTACCGTAAGCTTAATGCGCTGCAACTGGGAGACGATGTGGCTAAAACTCTGGGGGTGCATACTGAGCGGACAAGAGGGCTGCTGGTTGCATTAGCGGCTTTGCTGGCTGCGTCAGCTGTGAGTGTTGCCGGTCTTTTGGGATTTGTGGGATTGATTATACCTCATGTGATGAGGTTGGTGGTAGGGTCGGACTTTGAGGCGCTTTTACCATGCTCGGCGTTGTTTGGGGCCATTCTTGTTGTCATCGCCGATGTAGCGGCCAGAACCTTGTTCAGTCCGGTTGAGGTTCCGGTAGGGATTTTTATGTCTTTTATTGGGGCACCGTTTTTTTTGTATTTATTGAAACGGAGGATGCGGCATTCATGAGCAGTATTGCGACCCAAAATTTACGTCTCCAATATGGTGAACGGATTATTGCTGAAAATTTAAATTTAATTTTTGATAAATCCGAAATTGTTTCTATTATTGGTCCCAACGGGTCAGGTAAATCAACGTTATTGAAATCATTAGCGAAGTTGCTTGTCCCTACTGGCGGGGCAGTTTATTTAGATGGAAAAGACCTGCAGAATATATCGATGGATAACGTGGCCCGCATCATTTCTGTATTGCCCCAATCGGCACAGGCCCCGGGGGATATGACTGTGCGGGATCTGGTTACATATGGACGGATGCCATATCAAAAAATGTTTTCCAAGCTGAACGATGAGGATATAAAGGCGATTGATATGGCTCTGAAATCGACGGATATGGTTAAACTGCAAAATAACCGTATGGGTAATTTGTCTGGCGGTGAACGGCAGCGGGCATGGCTGTCGATGGCGCTTGCCAAAGAACCGCAGATTTTACTGCTTGATGAGCCGACTACGTATCTCGATATCCATCATCAGTTGGATTTAATGGAGCTTGTTGTTCATTTATATAAAACAATGCATATTATCGTCATTATGGTTATGCATGATTTGAATCATGCGGCTCGTTACAGCCATCGGTTAGTGGCTGTGAAAAACGGCACCGTCGTTGCTGACGGTTCTGTGGCTGAGGTATTTCGCCAGGACGTATTGGAGCCGCTTTATGAGATACGCGCTGTTGTTACAACGGTTAAAGAGGGAAACTATGAATATTTAGCTTGTTTTCCTTATGCTGCTGTGTAGTGGTTGCTATAAAGGGCAGTCACTGTTAACAGGAAACTTATTATTTCCGGACAGAGGTAGATTGTGTTCAACGATGAAGGGGAGGTTTTAGCTTTATGAAATGTGGTAATGCAACAAAAATAAGTGTCTTATCGCTGGCGATATTTTCGGCGTTGACGGCGTCCGCTTTTGCGGCGGATACAGATGATAGTACGGTGAGAACTAAAGATATCATTGTTACAGCGACTAAAACGGAAGCGGAGGTCAAAGCGGTGCCGCAGGCCGTAGAAGTTATTACGTCAGAGGATATGGCGAGACTGGGAGCTAATGATGTTCTTACGGCGCTGTCTTTGGCGGATAATTTAAATATATCTAAAGCAGGTATGACCGGCAATGCCGTGTCCCTTCGCGGCATGAGCACCAATCATACCTTGATTCTGGTTGACGGCAAGCGCTATGCCGGTGAAGATACCGATGTTACGACTAATGTCTATTCGCTGGAACGGCTCAATGTCAGCGACATTGAACGGATTGAAATCGTGCGGGGGCCGTCCAGCTCGTTGTATGGTTCCGATGCGATGGGTGGCGTCATTAATATTATTACTAAAGTTCCCGAACAGGCAGGTGGAAAAATTGGCGCTGTGACTGGAACGCAGAATACGGCGGAATACTTCAACTTCAATTTTGGCAAGCATGGCCGCTGGACAACGTCCATTGACGGACGTATTGATAAACAGCGCGCTATTAACCGATACCAGTATGAGGTTAGTTCTATGGGTGGGACTACTGATGGATATAACCGGTCTATGTATGGTATGCGCCGGAATTTTCACTTGGTATCAACCTATGATTTCGAAAATCAGAATAAGAATAAATTACGTTTTGACATCGATTATATGAATGAAGATTTACGCTCTGATTATGCTGATACTATGTCTACTGTTTTTACTAAAAGTGGGGCAATGGCTGTTATAGGCCAGTATAAAGAGATGTATCAGGGCCCATTTGCTGAAAGTGAAAAAGCATTAACTAACAAAAACAAACGAGAGTTTTTTCATAATGAGCAAAAAGGTTTCAGCATTGAATATACGGGCAAGACAAAACGAAATGAATATCAAATCCGGTCATACTACAATACGCTGACTAAACATTCCAATCTCATCAATGATCGGGTGCTGCCCAATGGAAATGTGTCAGTATATATGGTGAATCAAGTTTCGCCCATGTATGGGATAAAAATTCCGATAATGGGGTTTAACTATGATGGCATGTATCCCAAGACCGACTACGATTATGCCAAATATAATACTTGGGTTACGGAAGCGAAGAACACGATGTACATCGGGGACCATCACAATCTGACTTTTGGCGGTGAATATCGTTCTTTGGAATATGAAGGGACGCGTCTGGGAGAACCTTCAGAAAGTGATGTTAAAAATGTGGCTTCCCGTGATGTACGTTCTTATGCGGGGTATGTGGAAGATCTGTGGCAGGTCAATGATAAACTGCTGCTGGTTCCGTCCGTCCGGCTGGAGCACAATAATCAATTTGGTTCCGAAGCGACACCAAAGATCGGTATGACGTATGCTATCAATAACAGCTGGCGTTTCAAGGCCAATTATGGTAAGGGCTACAAGGCTCCGTCTATCAGTGAGCTTTACATGCGCATGCATCGCGCTATGGGCGAAATGACGGTTGATGTGTATGGTAATCCTGATCTGCAGCCTGAAGAAGCAATCAGTTATGATTTCAGTATCGAAGCCGATAAAGGCAGCAATTTTGGTAAATTGACTTATTTCAATAATAAAGTAACCAATCTGATTACGACAGAAGCATTGGATGAGGATGGATTGAAAAACCGTTACATCAATATCGGAAAAGCGCAGATTAACGGCGTTGAAGCGGAACTCGGCCGTCATCTCGGTACCCGCTGGACTGTTAAAATGACGCATAATTTCCTGGATGCGAAGAATTCCATTACGGATAAACGCTTAAACAACCGTGCTAAGAGCACATCGACACTGCAGTTGATTTATGATGATCATAAGCCGACGGGCATCAGCGCTGTGTTGTGGGATGAATTTGCCAGGGATTACCGGTACAATGACAAGGACTATACGTATAATACAGTAAACTTTTCAATCAATAAGAAATGGAGCGCTGAGTTTTCTACATATGCCGGACTTGACAATATCTTTGATAAAAAGGTAGATGATTTATTTATTGATGGCCGTATGTGGCGGGTAGGTGCAGAATGGAAATTGTAGAGAGAGAAGTTATGGTAAAACCTATTTTGATCAAATTGATGATTATCGTTGCCGTTCTTATTGCATTCTCCCTTCTCTCTGCTGCCAGGGCAACGGCGGCAGAAGCACCTGCCGTATGGTTTGGTAGCGCGAAGACGGGAACCGAAGTGTCTCTGGACGATGTAGCCGGGGGAGTTGCGCCTTATGATGTTATTTTCTTTGGGGAATTCCATGATAGTCAGCCTGTGCATGATGTTGAACTGGCTATTCTAAAACGGCTCTGCGATATTCATGACGGCAATTTGGTCTTATCTCTGGAAATGTTTGAGCGAGATGTCCAGCCGGTGCTCAACGATTTTCTGGCGGGAAAGATTACTGAAACAGAATTTTTGGCGGCTTCGCGGCCATGGCCGCAATATATGACAGCTTACAGACCTTTGATCATGTATGCTAAAAAGCAGCATATACCGGTTTTGGCAGGCAACATTCCTCGACGCATTGCGGCATCGTATGCGAAAAGCGGTACGCTGGGAAGTCTTACGGATAGTGATACAAGCTATCTTCCAAAGGTACATTTGGCGGGTTCAGCTGCCTATCAGTCTAAGTTTTTCACAGCAATGAGCGGCATGGAAGCCGGCGGTATGAAGATCCAGGCAGCGCGGCGTCAGCAAATGTTTATGGCCCAGTGCCTCAAGGATGATACGATGGCTGAGAGCATTGCTCAGTATAAAGCCGGGCATCCGGCTGCGGTGGTATATCATGTGCAGGGTGTGTTTCATAGTGAAGGTCGGCTGGGTGTTGTTGAAAAGCTGCATTGGCTCAATCCCCGGTTGAAAATAGCCGTTATTGATACCGTGCAGTATAGTCCGGACATGCAATCCATGAAAGATATCATTCGGGATCATCAGAATGATGGTGATTATTTGGTACTGGATACACAGCATAAAAACTAATTATACAGGAGTGTTTCATGAAGCGGTTTGGGATGTGTTACGCACCATATTATAAAAGTTTGATATTTGTTATTATGGCATCTGTTGTGACAGCAGGATTGGAGATTACATTCCCCATGATTGTACGTCATATATTGGAAGTTATTTTACCGGCTCGGGATGTGGTTCGACTGGGAGCGGCAGCGGCATTGCTTTTGGGCATGTACGCAGTATGCCTGGTTTTGACGTATTTTGTCTATTCACGAGGACGTGGCATGGGTGTGGGCATTGAAAATGATTTGCGGTGCCGCTTGTTTCGTCATATCGAATCGATGAGCTTTTCGTTTTTTGATGATGTAAAGACAGGACAGCTTCTGGCTCGGATTATCAGTGATATATCGGAAATTGGCGATCTTGTATTTCAGCTTCCGAACCTGATCATGGTGTGCCTTATTACCATGTGTGGGAGTGCATTTTTTCTTTTTTATATTAATTGGAAACTGGGTGCGCTGGTTCTTTTTCTCATTGCAATGAAGACGATAGGAACCATTTTTCTCAATAAACGTATGAAAAAAACGTTTATTGCTGCCCGGGAAATGATGGGGAATCTCAGTGCCCAGGCGATGGAAAGTCTCAATGCGATTCGCCTTATTCAATCTTTTGGCAATGAAAAGCTGGAGTATGACAAATTTTTTGCGGCAAGCTGCCGTTTCATGAAATCGCAGCGCCGCACCTTTCGATATGAAGCGTATTTGACAAGTAGTATTATCTTTTTTTCCAATGCGACTAATCTTGTTATTATCGCATTTGGAGCGTATTTTATTATGAAGGGCGAAATGGCATTGGCCGCCCCGGTACGGATCGGGAGAAAATTATTGAAGCGGCGCGTCAGGCAGATGCGGATGATTTTATACGGGCGCTTCCCGATGGGTATGACAGTTTTATCGGAGAACGGGGCGTAAAATTGTCAGGGGGACAAAAGCAGCGGATCTCGATTGCCAGAGTATTTCTCAAAAACCCACCGGTGCTGATTCTTGACGAGGCGACCTCATCTTTAGATAATGAAACGGAACAAAAAGTACAGGAGGCTTTGCAGCATTTATCCCAAAACAGGACGACACTTATTATTGCTCATCGGTTGGCTACCATTAGATATGCAGACCGCATTATCGTACTGACTAAGGAGGGAATTACGGAAACGGGGACGCATGAGGAGCTAATGGCTCAAAAGGGGTCTTATTATGAAGTATATACATCTCAGTTCAAAACCGGTATGATTGTATAGCTGCCGATACTAGAAATATACTTTCTTGAAGTGCGGGAAGTATATTTTTTTTAGAGAAAAAGTGTCAGAGGATACACTGCGGATGCTTTTTTGAAACCAATCAATCCATTTGTGCATTTGACAGAAAGAGTGCCGTTTGATATGATACGTTTTAATGTAGTATTGTGTTCAGAAGGGAGCATCTGATATGATGTCTGTTTCATATGGTATACCTTTGGCTATTTCCTTGGCAGGGACCGTAGGTTCCTTGGCTGTTGACTCAAAGAAGGCACATATTGTTTTCGGTGCCGTTATGACCGGGATAGCGCTGCTGCATGGTTTTCAACATAAAAAAGTGATGCTGCAGCAGATGAAAAATAGTATTGGCTTTACTGCTGATTATGCACGGATTCCACATACGCGTCCGGACTTTTTTTTGCGAGGCGTCGATGTTGCCTTTTACATGCCGGGACGGATACGCTTATACTGCCGGACGCTGCAGGGAAATGAGAAATATAAAGAACGGATTTCAAAATATCTTCAACCTATTTCTCAGATGGGTCATATAGAAATGAATCATCTCAGCGGTTCTATTTTGATTACTTATAATGCAAAGCAACTTCGGAAAAATGCAGATCTTGCCAGAGTGGAGCGATACATAAAGGGCAAGGCACGAATCTGTACAGCGCCCATTTTAGTATAGAAATAGATACTAACTCGTAATAATAAACAGGTTAATACATAAAGCGCTATATATTGCTTGAACTATTTGGCACCTATACGGTGCTTTTTTTTATTTTACGTATTGACATTGAAAATCATATTCATTAAAATAAAGGAAGAAAACGAATGCATAAATCTGCTGGTAAAAGCAACGTGTTCTTGAAGTGTGTTTTCGGATTGCTTTTTAGGCATACTATTTAGAATGCCTAAAAATATTAGACGGAGGAGTTGCCATGAAGGGAATTGTGATTTATTCAACTAAAAGATCTGTTACCAAACAGATAGCGCAGGCTATTTTTGATGAATTGCTTATTGATAAGGAAATTAAAACAGTAGATGAAGCTCCGGCGGATTTAAGAGAATATGATATTGTTTTTGCAGGCTTTTGGATGGAAAAAGGCAAGCCGACTGCAGATGGCGAGTGGTTTTTGAAGAAGCTGGCCGATGCTAATGTTGCTTTGTTTGGCGCAATGGCTGAACCTCCCGCTACCTCTCTGGCCCGGGAGAGTCTGCGTCGTAACCGGGAGCTGCTGCATAAAAGCAATCTGTTTCTGGGGGGATTTATTTGCCAGGCGAAAAAGGATGCAAGGGAAATAGAACGACCTGATAAGGGAGATATCTGGGGTGCCAAAATATTTGCCAGAGAAATGTATTTTTCATTGCGAAGTTAATGCGTAATGCTGGGGGTTGTCTGGGTCAGTAAGGTAATAAAAAGTATCCTGTCTTTGCGGCAGGATACTTTTTATATTACTACAAATGACTAAATGATCTATATTTTCTTAAAAAATAATAAGATGTTAAAAAAAGTGATGCTTTTTTTGTGTAATTATAGATATTTTTTGCTATAATAAATAACGTATAATTGCAGTATATACTACTTGAAAAGTAAGGAGGTGCGACGATGAAACGAAATATCGTTCTCGTCGGTATGATGGGAAGCGGCAAAAGCCATATTGGCCGTAAATTGGCTCAAAGGCTGGGATGGCAGTTCGTTGATACAGATAGGCGTATTGAACGGGCTATGGGCACAACCATTGCTGACTTTTATGCTCAAGCCGGCGAAAAGGTCTTTCGCGAACGGGAAATCAATATACTCCAGCAAGTAAGCCGGTATCATGAGGCGGTCATTTCTTTTGGCGGTAATTTTCCTATGACTGCGGCGACCTATCGTATTTTACATCGTCATGGTTTCATTATCGCCCTTTTATCGGAACCCTTTCGTGTGGAAGAGAGGGTAAGCCGTCATATTGGGAAGCGGCCGACTGTTGATTACGATAATCTTCATGAATTTGTCCACACGATGATGAAGCAATGGGAGAGCGTCTATCCGTATTGTGATTGTGTTGTCGATACGACGCGCGGCGGAGCTTCGCAGATAGTGGAAACAATTGTAGAAAAAATAGAAGAACAGCATGTTCAGTTCATTACTAGAGTAAAAAAGGAGACTGATGCAAAATGATTACTAAAATCGGCGTATTAACAAGCGGCGGCGATGCTCCAGGTATGAATGCTGCCATTCGTGGCGTGACTCGGTATGCGATTCAGAAAGGGCTGGCTGTAGAAGGCATTGTGCGCGGTTATGAGGGTCTGCTCAGCCATGAAACGATGCCGCTGAACCGGCGTGATGTTGGGGAAATCATTCATCGCGGAGGAACGATGCTTCGTACGGCGCGCTGTTTGGAATTTTTAGAAACAGACACGCAAAAGAAGGCACTGGATTATTTGCATAAACTGGAAATTGATGCGCTTGTTGTTATAGGCGGAGACGGGTCCATGCGCGGAGCTCAAGCCTTGAGCCGGTTAGGCATGCCGACAGTGACTATTCCCGGGACAATCGATAACGACATGATGGGAACACAGTATACGGTAGGGTTTGATACCTCGGTTAATACGGTTCTGGAATCGGTCAATAAAATACGTGATACCGCTTTTTCTCATGACCGGGTAGCTGTCATTGAAGTAATGGGCCGGCATGCCGGTTTTATTGCGTTGCATGCTGGTATGGCATCAGGCGCGGAAGCTGTTCTTGTTCCAGAACATCCGGTGGATTTGCAATCGTTGTGTGAGCATTTAGCAGAGTCTCATCGCATGAAAAAAATGAGCAGTATTGTTGTTGTAGCGGAAGGCGCCGCTAAGGGATCCGATGTGGTTGACTATATTCGCAACCATACGTATTTGGAGCCTAACCTGACTGTTTTGGGATATGTGCAGCGCGGTGGGTCCCCCTCTGCGTATGATGCGATTATTGCTGGCATGTTTTCGCAGAAGGCGGTGGATAGTCTGGTGGCCGGCACATATAATTGCGTTATCGGATTGATCAATAATCTTGTTGTGGCAACGCCATACACAGAAGCGGAAAACCTTCGCTTTCCTATTGATGAAAATATGTATCAGCTTGTCCATTGGCTGGGACGATAGATCCGCAGATATACAGGTAAAATAGGGCAGAGGCAGAATATAAATTGACATCGCATAAAAATACAATTATAATGATATGGTATTATGTGGTCATTTATTATCTTTGTTTAATGTAGCTGGAGGAGTGTTATTCATGTCTTTTGATTTCAGTCTGATTTGGGATTCTCTGCCCTTATTATTGGCTGGCGCAGGGGTTACTATTGAGATTACAATTATTGCTGTCGGCTTTGGGTTTATTTTAGGACTTATTATAAGTATATGCCGCCTATCAAGCGTCAAAATTTTAAAAATCCTGGCTGTCTGCTATATCAATATTATTCGTGGTACACCTATGTTAGTTCAAATATTTTTGATCTATTTTGCATTGCCTATGATTATTGGTGAACGAATCAATCCTTTTGTTGCGGCTGTAGCCGCGTGCTCCATCAATAGCGGGGCTTATGTCTCGGAAATTTTTCGCGCGGGTATACAGTCTGTCGATAAAGGGCAAATGGAAGCAGGTCGTTCATTGGGTTTGTCCTGGATGCAGACTATGCGCTATGTCATTTTACCGCAGGCTTTTAAGCATGTGATTCCGCCTCTTGGAAATGAATTTATTGCTATGACGAAGGAAACCTCTCTTGTTTCAGTTATTGGTTTTGAAGAGCTGACACGCCGTGGACAGCTGATCATAGCCAAGACATATGGTTCTTTTGAAATCTGGCTGACTGTTGCTGCTATTTATTTGGTAATGACATTGAGTATTGCTCAGCTGGTCAGCTTCTTGGAACGGAGGTTTGCGACAGATGATAGAAATTAAAGGGCTGAAAAAAAGCTTTGGAAAACATGATGTCCTGAATGGAATCGATTTAACTATTCATGATAAAGAGGTTGTTGTTATTATTGGGCCTTCCGGGTCCGGGAAAAGTACGATTCTTCGGTGCATTAATTACCTCGAGCAGCCTACGGCCGGTGAAATTATTGTGGATGGGATCAGTATGGGCGATGCTAAAAGTATTAATAATATTCGCAAGGAAGTGGGCATGGTCTTTCAACGCTTTAATCTGTTTCCGCACATGACAGTGTTGGAAAATATTGTTTTATCGCCTATGAAAACAAGAAATGAAAGCCGTAAAGAGGCAGAGGGAATTGCCATTCAGCTTTTGGAAAAGGTGGGCTTGGAGGACAAGAAAACGGCCTATCCGGAAACGTTGTCAGGCGGTCAGCAGCAGCGTGTTGCTATTGCGCGCGCATTAGCTATGAAGCCTAAATTTATGCTTTTCGATGAACCGACGTCAGCGCTGGATCCAGAAATGGTCCGAGAAGTTTTGGATGTTATCCAAAATCTTGCAAAAGAGGGTATGGCAATGGCTATTGTTACTCATGAAATGGGTTTTGCTAGGGAAGTGGCTGATCGGGTATTATTTATTGATGAAGGCGTTATTCGTGAAGAAGGTAAGCCGGATGACATTTTCTTTCATCCTAAGGAAGAACGGACAAAGCTTTTTCTATCTAAAATTTTATAAAAGCAGAGTATACAAAAAGCTGTCGCATAGTAGTGACAGCTTTTTTGTATACTCTGCTTTTCAGAGTCCGAAGGCCGGTACTCGTATAAGCGGCAGAATGGTTAGTGCCGTTCCTTAACGAATAAAATTTGTCATGACCTTGGGGGCTGTTTTGGGAGCAGTGATTCCGGATTTTTTCCCCGCTTCGATGCATTTTAGAATCCAGGCCATGTTGCAGCCTAACACCTGCATGATTTGAAGTCCTTCCTTATCCTGACGGACTTCATCCGGTGTATTTCCATGGACCATATTCCAGTAGTTTGAAGAAACGACAATCATTTGATGATAGGTTAAATATTTGTTTAATACGTCAATCGTTGCTGTTGTGCCAGCACGACGGGCCGAAGCAATAGCGGCACCTGGTTTATGAGCTAAATAAGAACCGGCCGCAGCAGATAGCTTATCCATAAAAGTGACAATTTCACCAGATGGAGATGCCCAATATACGGGGGATCCGATAATCAGTCCATCTGCTTCCTGCATTTTTTCAGCTACCGATGAGACAATATCGTTCGTAGGAACGGCATGAATAATTTCCGCCTCCACGCCGTTTTCTTTCAGTGTATTTGAAATAACCGACAATGCCGTATATGTGCAGCCTTTTTCGCGCCGGCTGCCGTTCAATAAAATTACCTTCATAATAGAAACCTCCTTCATATTATTCTGCCTGCACTATATCACAGAAAAAACGAAAAATCAAATAGTAATGATGACATGACATAGGAAACCGTTTATTATGATATAAAAATATCAAAATAAGTTATCATAAATGATATATGTATTGCATTTAAAAAATGAGAATAGTATAATAAAAATATCAAAGAAAAGGGAATCATAATCATATTGCAATATAAGAAAGGTTGGGATCAGCATGACAATGGATTCTGCAAATCAGGAAGTGTGGATTGGCGTTGATGTTGGCACAACAGGGGTACGAGCTATTGCGTATACGGAAGATGGTACAAATGTTTGTGCATCTGAAGCTTTTTACCCTCTTTTGACGCCACATCCGGATTGGGCAGAAGAAAGCCCGCTGCAGATTTACGAAGCCGTTGAAACGGTTATTCGTAATACCTCCTCGCAGCTTCGATATAAAAACAAAAAACTGGCTGGCGTGGCGCTGAGCACCGTTATGCATAGTTTTGCCGGCTTGGATGTACATAAGAAGCCATTGATGGATATGCAGACCTGGGCTGACAGCCGTAGTTCTGATGTGGTTCGCGAGATGAAAAAGGACCCTGCTTTATGCCGGTCTTTCTATGAACGGACGGGGTGCCCTATTCATGCGTGTTATCCATTGGCTAAAATTATCTGGCTGCGCCGTCATCAAAATGAATTATTCAGTCAAATGAAATACGTAGGATCATTGAAAGATTATATTTTTTATCATATGACGGGAGAATGGGTTATTGATAAATCTACGGCCAGTACAAGCGGTATGTACAATGAAAAAGGGCTGGAATGGGATACTGAAATTTTGTCCTATGCGGGAATTGACGAATCATATATGCCACCGGTTGTATCGACGACATACAGTCATGCAATTGCAGATGCGGCTGCGGAGGCAATGCATCTACCTAAGGGTATGCCTGTCGTAATTGGAGCGACAGATGGTGTTCTTGTCAACGTTGGCATCGGTGCTGTTGAGCCGGGACAACTCAGCGGGACGATTGGTACGAGCGGTGCGCTAAGGATGCTGACAAAACAACCGAAAACCGATATTGAAATGAGGACATGGTGCTATAATTTGACCGATGATATGTGGGTGGCAGGCGGTGCTATTAATAATGGCGGTATGATTTTACGTTGGGTTCGTGACAAAATATGTCATTATGGCGGCAGTGCATTGGAAAATCTTGATATTGACCCATATGACTTGATGACGATGAAAGCAGAGCATATCGATGCTGGTGCGAATGGATTGATTTGCCTTCCTTATTTTACAGGCGAACGGGCTCCCTATTGGAATTCGGAGCTGCGGGGAATGTTTTTTGGCTTTTCGCTCAATCACAGCCGCTCTCATATGATACGTGCCGTTATGGAGGGGATTTGCTATAGCTTGAACAGTGTTATGCTGGCTTTAAAGGAATTTGATGAAGTGCAGGATATTCGTGTCAGCGGCAGCTTTACAAAATCCAAGCTGTGGCTCCAAATTCTTGCGGACGTACTTGATTCGCCTATTACGTTGCCAGATAATAGTGAAGGCGCGGCTTTTGGTGCAGCCGTTTTAGGTTTTATTTCCAGTGGGCATCTGAAGGGAATCAGTGATACGGCACACCTTGTGCACCCCAAGAAAATGTACATGCCGCAGCAGGAAAATGTAGCCGTATATCATGAATTGTATGATATTTTTGTACGATTGTATCAAAATTTGCAGAAAGAATTTGTTGATATTACGGCGTATCAAAAACATATATAGGAAGCGGTATGTACTATTAATTAATATGTGATACAGGCAGAGGGGAGTATTGGCATGAAAGAATTACAGGATATTGGTCTCATTGGCATGGCAGTCATGGGCAGTAATTTGGCACTTAATATGGCCGACCATCATTTTCACGTTGCTGTGTACAATTATACGCCCGATTTGACAAAACAGTTTCTTAAAGAACGGCCTCATCATAATGTTACCGGATATTATACATTAGAAACGTTTGTAGCTTCCTTGAAAAAACCTCGGAAAATAATGCTGATGATTATGGCCGGAGCACCCGTTGATAGCATGATTGAACAGCTTATTCCCTTGTTAGATGCGGAAGATATTATTATTGATGGCGGTAATTCATTTTTTGGTGATACAAGGCGCAGATATGTATATTGTAAAAATAAGGGAATTCATTTTTATGGTATGGGAATTTCCGGCGGAGAGACCGGTGCTCGTCGCGGCCCAGCTATCATGCCCGGCGGCAGCAAGAAAACATATTCCGAAATTCAGCCCATATATGAAGCAATTGCGGCTAAAGCGGCTGATGGCAGCCCTTGCTGTGCGTATATAGGTGAAGATGGCGCGGGACATTATGTCAAAATGGTACATAACGGTATTGAATATGCGGATATGCAGCTAATTTCAGAGGCGTATTTACTTCTTAAGTATTTAGGAGGCTGTGATAATACTAAAATTTCTCGAATCTTTGATCAATGGAACCAAGGCGAGCTGCATAGCTTTCTTATAGGGATTGCAGCTGATATTTTTGCTGAAAATGATGAATCCGGCGGGCAGGTCATTGATAAGATTAAGGATGCGGCCGGACAAAAGGGGACGGGGAGATGGACAAGTATTGAGTCTATGAAACAAGGCGTAGATACTTCTATGATTACGGCTGCCTGCAATGCTCGGGTCATGTCAAATCTAGCTGAACGAAAAAAAGCGCAGGATCTTATTACCAAACCCAAGATGACAATCGTCCAGAATGACGAATTTATAGAGTCTGTCAGAAAAAGTTTGTATGTTGCAAAAGTTGTGGCATATGCGCAGGGCTTTTCTCTGTATCGGAGTGCTTCTGAAACTTACGGCTGGAATTTAAACTATGGCAATATTGCGTCTATTTTTCGGGCTGGATGTATTATTCAAGCTGATTTTCTTACTAAAATTACAGAAGCATATGAAAAAAATTCAGAATTGAACAATCTTCTATTTGATGAATTTTTTCTGGATGCCATTAATGAAAATCAGAAAAGTCTGCGTAATATTGTCTGCTTAGCGATGGCAGAGGGGATTGCGATACCAGCATATGCGAGTGCATTGTCTTATATTGACGCATACCGCAGTCCTTGTGTGGGAGCTAATTTGATTCAGGCATTACGAGATTATTTTGGTGCTCATACGTTTCAACGAATTGATGAAAAAGGAACTTTTCATCATCAGTGGCAGGAGCATTATAAAAAATAAGAAAAAGGAGGAATAAATTATGCCGCTTATTATACTCGCGATTGGTATTCTTGCTTTATTTTTTTTGATTGTAAGAGTGAAATTGAACAGCTTTCTTGCGCTGCTTCTGGTGGCCGGTCTTGTTGGACTGGCAGAGGGAATGTCCATTGACGCATTGATTCCGACGATTGAAAAGGGGTTAGGAGGAACACTCGGCGGACTTGCTATTGTCGTATCTTTTGGGGCCATGCTGGGAAAGCTCATGGCCGAAAGTGGTGGTGCGCAGCGTATTGCGACAACGCTTATCAATGTATTTGGCAGAGAAAATGTTAAATGGGCAGTTTGCTTGACTGGATTTATTGTGGGGATTGCATTATTTTATGAAATAGGGTTTGTTTTGCTTATTCCGCTTGTATTCACTATTGCGGCCGAGGCTAAAATACCCCTTTTGGAAGTAGGAATTCCTATGGCGGCGGCTTTGTCCGTTACACATGGTTTTTTGCCGCCGCATCCAGGACCAACGGCTATTTCTATTATTTACAATGCTGACATTGGCACGACTCTTTTATACGGTATTATTATTGCCATTCCGACAGCCATTGTAGCCGGGCCGTTATATTGCAGGTTTGCGAAAGATATTAACCCTGAAATTCCTGAAAGTTTGTATAATCCGAAAATTTTTAAGGATAATGAAATGCCGGGCTTTGGCATATCTGTGTTTACCGCTTTGGTTCCCGTCGTGCTCATGGCAGCATCTGCTGTTGCGAAACTGACAATGGGTGAAGATCTGTTTATCCGTCATGTCCTGACATTTTTAGGTCAGCCGGATATGGCATTGACCATTTCAGTGGCGATTGCTATATATACGTTTGGTTTGAGCCGGGGAAAATCAATGGAAAGTGTCATGAAGACGGTTCAGGACGCAGTCCTGGCTATCGCTATGATTCTTCTTATCGTCGGTGCCGGCGGTGCGTTGAAGCAGGTGCTTATTGACAGTGGCGTAGGTGCCTATATCGGCACTCTTGTGGCTGGTTCTGATTTATCTCCGTTGCTGCTTGCGTGGTTGGTTGCGGCGGTTATTCGCACAGCCTGCGGCTCGGCCACTGTTGCGGCCTTGACCGCGGGAGGAATTGCGGCGCCGATCTGTGCTGCTACTGGTGCAAGTCCGGAACTTATGGTATTGGCGACGGGCGCCGGCTCCCTTATTTTTAGTCCTCCCAACGATCCTGGGTTCTGGCTTTTTAAGGAATTTTTTGGTCTTACAGTAAAAGAAACCGTACGGACTTGGTGCGCGTTGGAAACGATTATTGCTATTATGGGATTGGCCGGTGTCTTGACAATTAATCTTTTTATTGGATAAAATAAATATAAAGTGGGGTGAGGAAAGATATGGATACTGAATCAATTCAGAAATTTCCCATACTGCGAAGTGTATACGGCGGTCTGACAAAGTCAGAACGCCGTATTGCCGATTATATTGCGGTTCATACTGCGCAGGTTATGGAACAGACGATTTCTGAAATTGCGCAGAAGACACAGAGTTCTGAAATTACTGTATCTCGTTTTTGTAAAAAATTGGGTTTCAGTGGACTTCAGGAACTTAAATTGAATCTTACGGCTGAATTATCTGTTGCGGATACCAAGGAATATCATGATATTCATCAAGCGGATACGTGTCAGACCGTGGGCATGAAAATTTTTGAAAATATTGCCGAAGGACTTCAGGATACATTGAGTCTTCTTGATTATGACGGTATAGACAAAGCCGCAGAGGTGTTAAGAGCAGCTCGCCGTATTGCTGTTTATGGATTTGGAAATTCGGCTACCGTATGCAAGGATATTGAAACGAGATTTTTGCGCTTGGGTCTTGCTGTGCAGGCCTATGCCGATTCACATATGCAGGTCACGTCAGCGGCACTTCTTTCTCCTGAAGATGCGGTGATTGCCATTTCTCATAGCGGCGCATCACAGGAGCTTCTCCAATCAGTCCGGGCCGCTCGCCGGGAAGGGGCTCGAATCATTGCTATTACCAGTCATGGACAGTCACCGCTGGCCAGACTTTCTCATATTTGTTTGTGCGGCATGGGCCGAGAGGTAAAGTATTCATCGGAAGCCGGTGCGTCCCGCCTTATCCACATGGCGATCGGTGATATTTTATACACTCGCATTGCTATGGCGGATACGAATCAATTTAATCAAAATATGAAAAAAATGCGTGGAGAAATTCTGAAAAAACGAATTCCCTGAAAATAAGCGCGTTATGGGTGAAAATATTCCGGCACTATTTTTTTTTGCATATAAATTTGCTGAAATCTTATGATATTATAAATAGAAAATTATGATGAAATTGAAAGTTATTCTTCCCATCATTGTTAGATAGAGTATAATGTATGTAGGTTATAGAGATGTCTTTTATTAGGAGTGACTTACATATGGAAATGAAAAAATTAGTTCAAAAGTATCAGCAGTATGTTTGTGATATGCGCCGGGAATTTCATCAATATCCGGAACTTAGTTTTAAAGAAGTGAATACGACTAAACGTATTGCCGGGAAATTAGATGAATTGGGTATTTCTTATAAAATTAATGAGGAAAAAAATACGGGACTGATTGCCTTTATTCAGGGAACACATACGGGCAGGGCGGTGGCGCTTCGTGCAGATATTGATGCATTGCCGGTTGCAGAGGCCAATGATGTCTCTTTCAAATCAAAAAATGCGGGTGTTATGCATGCCTGCGGTCATGACAGCCATATTGCTATGCTTTTAGGGGCGGCTAGGATGCTTTTGGATATGAAAAATGAAATTTACGGTACTGTGTATCTTGACTTTCAGCCGGCAGAGGAAATTGGCAAGGGTGCATACTATATGATGCGGTTTGGTGAATGGTATAAGAAAATCGGTGCAATTTTTGGTGGACATATCTGGGCGGGCACCCCGGCTGGGACAATTAGCGCAAGAGAAGGCGCATCTATGGCGGCTACCGATCAATTTACCATTAAAATTCATGGCAAACAGTCTCACGGTTCACAGCCGCAGGCCGGTGTTGATGCAGTTGTTGTCGGCTCTGCTATGGTCATGAATCTGCAGACTATTGTTTCGCGGCAGCTGAATGCGATTGATACAGCTGTTTTGACTATTGGTACCTTTAAAGGCGGCGATCGTTGGAATATCGTGGGTGGTGAGGCTGTACTGGAAGGAACGACAAGATATTTCGACAAAAAAGTGGGGAAGAAGCTGGAAGATAAAATGAATCAAATTATACAGTCTACCGCACAGGCGTATGGAGCGGCTGCGGAAATGGAATATGTCCATGTTGTACCACCTACTGTCAATGATTCTGCCTGCACTCGGATTGTCAGGGAAGCCGCCGCCAAGGTTTTAGGGTCTGCTGCTGTATATGAGTATGAACGGGTCATGGGCAGTGAAGATTTTTCCTTTTATCAAGAAAAAAAGCCGGGCAGTTTTATGTTTGTAGGGACGTATAATCCGGCTGTCGATGCAGTATATCCTAATCACAGCAATCATTTTACTATTGATGAGGCTGTTTTATCCGGAGGTTCCGGCGTATATGCGCAGACCGCCATTGATTGGCTGAAAGCAAACCGTTAGATACAAGTTATTTTATTGAGTCTGCGCGGGCAGACTCAATTTTTTTATGACTGACAGGCTGAGTTACGAAAAAATTATGTAAATTGTTAATGCCTTTCAGAATGCACGTTGACTTTTGGTGGTTCCTATATTATATTCTTATCATATACATTTAATGGAGGATATATATGTTTAACTTAAATTTTCTAAATATAGTAGCCGGTATTCCGGGATTACTCATTGCCCTGGTCATTCACGAATACGCGCATGCTCTTATTGCGGACTATATGGGAGATGACACTCCCCGGCTTTCCGGCCGGCTTACATTTAACCCTATTTCACATATTGATCCTATTGGCATGCTGATGCTGCTGGTAGCACAATTTGGCTGGGCCAAACCGGTGATGGTTAATCCTAATAATTTCAGGAATTGGCGCAAGGGGGAAATTTGTGTTTCTTTGGCAGGACCGGCGGCTAATTTGATTGCGGCTTTTATTGCTCTGGTTATTCAAATTTGTTTGATGAAGCTGCATTTGTTTGGCACGACCGCTTTGCCTGAGGTTCTTAATTTGATAGTGCTGTACAATGTCAATTTTGCTATTTTTAATATGATTCCGCTGCCGCCGCTGGATGGATCGAGGGTATTAATGTGTTTCCTGCCGACTGAATGGAATTATAAATTAGCGAGCCTGGAACGATACAGTTTTCTTATTTTGATTGTTCTTATGGCGACTCCGTTTTTTACATATATTTTGATTCCGCTTCAACGATTGGTTTTTGGCTTTTTTAGTATGATATTACTGCCTTTTTTATAGGCAAAGGGGGCAAACAGTATGAAACGTACATACGGATATATATTAACAGCATTGACGGCTATAGTGATGACGCTGGAGATGGGCATGGCTGCTTTTGCTTCATTTGACTACAATAAATCTGTGGATGAAATTGCTGCCAGTCCGCTGACCGCATATAATACCGTTTATTTAGGAATGCCCAGAGCCGATTTTGGCGCTAATTTCGCATTACTGCCAGATTGGAAATTTTATGGCAGTTCAATATCCTATCAGGAAAGAGCGGAACGTTCGACTGTAAAAAATTCAATACCTGTAACAGAAGGCATTCAAATTTTCACGGCTAATCCTTCGGCATCCGGAAAAGTACTGGCTTTTGATAGTTATTTTAAAACAGCAGATAAAAAAACGGCTAAGGATATTTATACCCGTCTTATGGCAACCATTTATTCAAATATGGAAAATTTCCCTCAGCGGCAGAGCAGTTCTTCGGTTACATGGGTTCAGAATGATGTGACTATTGCTGTATCTTATACAGAGCAAAAAGATGAAGACGGACAGTACGTCGTACTTATCCGGCGGTATAATAATCATGTGTTAGGTTAAACTTATATATATGTATGTCCCGTTGACATAATCCTCGTTCTCATATATAATTATAATATAAAAGGTTAAACCTTTTGACCTTTGTATTATGACTTGAAAGTTGAGGAGAGTAACATGAATAGTATAAAAACCGTATTTTTGATGACGCTCCTTGCAGTCATCATGATGGCTATAGGTGGATCTTTTGGCGGTCGAACCGGTGTTGTGGTCATGCTCGTCATTGCGTTGGGAATGAATTTCTTCTCTTATTGGTTCAGCGATTCGATTGTCTTACGTATGTATCGCGCTCAGGAAGTGGATTCTTCCAGTCGGCTGTATCGAATTGTAGCTGATTTAGCAGAACGTGCAGAATTACCCATGCCAAAAGTATATATCATTCCCACCGAGGTACCGAATGCTTTTGCCACGGGACGGAGCCCATCGCATGCAGCTGTAGCTGCAACAGAAGGAATTTTAGACTTGTTGGATGATGATGAGATTCGTGGTGTTTTGGCACATGAAATGTCTCATATTATGCATCGGGATATTCTTATCAGCACTATTGTAGCTTGTTTTGCCAGTGTAATTTCCATGATTGCAAATATTGCCCAGTGGGCAGCTATTTTTGGACATAGCAATGATGACAATGAAGGGAGTAATCCCATTGCTCTTATTGCGACCATTATTATTGCTCCTATTGCGGCGGCCTTGATTCAGTTTGCTATTTCGCGGACACGTGAATACATGGCTGATGATGAGGGCGGACGTATGATTGATGATCCATTGGCGTTGGCCCGAGCACTTGCTAAGATTGATAATTATGCCCATCATGAAGTGATGCCTGGGGCTACGAAATCGACGGCACATATGTGTATTATTAATCCTTTCGCAGGTATTAAGGGAGGGCTGATGAATTTATTCAGCACCCACCCACCGACAGAAAAACGTATTCAGCGATTACAGGCGCTGGATCAAGAATTACATGGTTAAAAAAAAACGATCTGACCTGGATAGCAGGCCGGATCGTTTTTTTTAACACCGATATTATGTTGTTAAGGCCTGCCAGAGGAGCGCAAGGTTCAGTACCCCTACGATGACCCCAATCAGGATCAAAACGACCTTCATGGGCAGCGTATTCACAAATTTTCCCATTACACGCCTGGAGGAAGTCAGATAAACCAATAATGCGATAGTAATTGGCAGCTGCACACTAAGAAGCATTTGAGAATATACCAACCCCATAAAAGGATCACTGATGAAAGCAATTAAAATAAGCGCAATAATATATGAAATAAGAACACCGTGCCAGGAATGATAATCTTTAATATTATAATCCTCACCGAACATACCGGAAAAAATACTGCCGCTGGCAATGCCGCAAGTAGCCGTAGATGAGATGCCAGAGACCAACAGTGCGATGGCAAAAAGAATTGCGGCGCCGCTGCCCAGAAGAGGACGCAATAATTCTGTAGCTTGTGATAAGTCCGTTACTTCAACCTGGTGAGTGAAGAATACGGCGGCAGCAATGATAATCATAGAACTGTTAATGGCCCATCCAATGATCATGGAGAAAAGTGTATCTAAAAATTCAAAATTCAGTTGTCTTTTTATGACGGATTCATTTTCTAAATTCCATTGCCGGGACTGGATAATTTCCGAGTGAAGGAAAAGGTTATGCGGCATGACGACAGCACCGAGAACGCTCATGATAATAACCATTGATCCATCAGGAAAAGAAGGCGTTACCCATCCGGCCATTGCTTTTCCCCATTCGACGGGAACAATACTCAGTTCAAACAAAAAAGAAAAGCCAATAATGGAAACAAAGCCGATAATAATTTTTTCTGTTTTGTGGTATGAATTGGTGCGCAGCAAAAATGCACATAAGCCGGCGGTTATAAAAGAACCTGCTAGCAGAGGAAGCTGGAATAAAATATTTAAGGCGATGGCTCCGCCTAAAATTTCAGCTAAAGCTGTTGCAATTGAGGCCAGCATGGCAGAAGCTAGAACGGGTTTAGAAAGCCATGCGGGTAAATGTTTTGTGGCTGCTTCGGAGAGACATAAGCCGGTAACAATGCCCAGATGAGCCGCGTTGTGCTGCAAAAGAATAAGCATAATTGTTGATAAGGTCACCATCCAAAGGAGCAAATATCCAAATTCGGCTCCGGCAGCCAGATTGGATGCCCAGTTTCCCGGATCAATAAAGCCAACTGTAATTAAAATTCCCGGACCGATATAGCGAAGAAACTCGCGGGCACGACTGCTTGTGGTATGCTGTTGACTATATTCTTTAAAATCCATAAAGACACCTCGTATTCTGATATTAAAATCTTAATTTATATGGTAGCACGTATGGTTATGATACACAACAATCATTTGTAAGGAATAGGTAATTTACGTATTATTTTTATGGCGGAAAACGAATATAGAAGGAGGAGCTGATATAGTGTTGCGATGCAGCGTATGATAAGATTACTTTTGGAAATAGAAAGGACCGTTTTTATTTGCGAAATAATACACGTATATATATTATTTGTAAAAAAACATTTGACAGACACTTCTATTCACGGTATAATATTCTTTGTTGGCGGGGCATAGCGCAGTTTGGTAGCGCACCTGGCTTGGGACCAGGGGGTCGCAGGTTCGAATCCTGCTGCTCCGACCACTACGACATGCGGGTGTAGCTCAATGGTAGAGCGCCAGCCTTCCAAGCTGGTTACGTGGGTTCGATTCCCATCACCCGCTCCATTTGTTTTATGACTCAGTAGCTCAGTTGGATAGAGCAACAGCCTTCTAAGCTGTGGGTCTAGGGTTCGAATCCCTACTGGGTCACCAAGGAATTATGCGGATTCTGCACATGGTGAGAATCCGTTTTTTTAAACACTGCTGTGTAAGATACAAAAAAATAGTAAAAAATGTTTAGAATAAACAGGATGTCTGATTTGAGATATCCTGTTTTTTTGTATACTGTCCAATCCTTATAGAAGGTGCAAGGTATATTCATTATAATCGGCCTATATTATTCATTATAAATTTTAATTGACAAATTACTGTATATTTTTTAGCATATAAATGAAATGCATTCTATCGCCTGATATTTTTTTTTAATACGTGCGGATAGTGCAAAATGCTTTACGAATGGAACGATATGTGTGCTGGAATATTTTCATCTCAGATAACTTTATATTAGGAGGTGTGTGTTATGTATACTCAGGTATTTGATCCAATGGGGAGTTTGACATTATCTGCATTCATTGCGTTTATTCCTATTGTTTTTTTCTTCGTAGTACTGGTTGTACTCAAAGTAAAGGGATATTGGGCAGGATTGATGACCGCGGTACTGGCCATTATTCTGGCAGTACTGGTGTATCATATGCCGGTTGATTTAGCTGTTGTATCAGCAATTCATGGATTTGTGTACGGATTTTTCCCTATCGGCTGGATTGTTCTTGCGGCTACGTTTTTGTATAATTTGACGGTAGAAACCGGGCAATTTGAAGTGATAAAAAAATCGATTTCTTCTATTACAGATGACCGCAGGCTTCAAGTATTGCTGATTTGTTTTTGTTTTGGTGCTTTTCTTGAAGGCGCTGCCGGTTTTGGGACGCCGGTGGCTATTACCGCAGCGATGCTGGTTGGTCTGGGCTTTCGGGCTCGGTATGCGGCTTGTCTTGCTTTATTGGCCAATACGGCGCCTGTTGCTTTTGGCGGACTGGGGATTCCCGTATTGGTGGCGGCACAGGTTACAGGGTTGGATGGGAATACGATTGCTAAGATGCTGGCTTGGGTATTGCCATTGATTGGAATTATTATTCCATTTTATATTGTTATTGTTATGTCAGGCATTAAAGGTGTTTTTGAGATACTTCCGGCTATTTGCATTTGTTCTGCCTCCTTTGCTATTGTATTAGGTGTTACGTGCTATTATTTAGGACCGGTGCTGCCGGATATTACAGCATCCATTGCCTGCTTGGTCTGCATGACTTTATTTTTAAAAGTCTGGAAACCGGCACACATTTTCCGCTTTGACAATGATGTGCCTATTGAGGAGCATAAAGAAAAGTTAAAAACAAAGGATGTTATCCGTGCTTGGAGTCCTTTTATTATCTTAATTATCATGATTGCTGATTGGGGTATAAAAAGTGTATTGGCTTTGTTAAATACTGTGTCTGTGGCATTTCCGGTCCCGATTATTCATAATGCGGTTATCAGTGGAACGACACATCAAGCCATACCGATGCTGTTTAATTTTAATTGGTTATCGGCAGCAGGAACTGCGATTCTATTGTCCGCAATTATTTCCTGCTTTGTGTTACGCGTATCACGAAACACGGCATGGACGGTTTTTTTAAATTCCTGCAAGCAATTGAAATGGACTTTTGTAGTTATTGGTTCCGTGTTAGGATATGCATATGTAGGCAATAATTCTGGTATGATCACAACTATGGGATACTTTGTAGCAACGAGTGGGGCATTGTTCCCTCTGTTTGCATCTATTATCGGTTGGATAGGTACCTTTGTAACGGGCTCGGATACGTCCGCTAATGCTTTGTTTGGGAAATTACAGACCACCGCATTTGAAGCGATTGGTTCATCAGGCTTATTGGGATTAGGAGCTAACCTGGCTGGTGGCGGACTGGGGAAAATGATTTCACCACAATCAATTGCCATTGCGGCTGCGGTTACTAATATTGTTGGACAGGAGGGAGAACTGTATAAGTTTTCGATGAAGCATTCGATTATTTTGCTAAGCATTGTCAGTGTTTATGTATATATGATTTCAGGGCCGCTTTATTTCCTGATTCCGAGTATCAGTAATACAGGGACGGCGACGCAGGTGAATTCGTCTGCATTATACAGTACCGGTGCGGTATTTTTGATTGGGACAGCTATTATATGCATCATTTTTTCGATTATATTTAAGCCGGTGAAACAGGCAAACTGATCTATGGCATTGTCATTGGGTGAATTTGACAACATTTGTAGATAAAGGACAGCTCATATTTAAGCTTTTCTGTTAAGCGTGGAGAAGTTTATATAAGGGCTGTTTTTTTCGAAGTAAATCTGTGTATACGTTGTTATGATAGGATGAGACGTTTTTTATTTGACGAAATAAAGAAGATATGCTTATAATGAATAATAAATTAAATGTATACACGCGAAAGGGAGAGGGTACTGCGTGGCAAAATATATTATGCTGCAGGGGACGAGTTCTCATGTGGGAAAAAGCATTATTGCAACGGCTTTATGTCGTATTTTTTTTCAGGAGAGGCGGCGGGTTGTACCGTTTAAGGCACAGAATATGGCGCTCAATTCATATGTTACAAAAGACGGTAAAGAAATGGGCAGGGCTCAGGTTGCCCAGGCAGAAGCAGCAGGAATGGATCCTCAGGCTGATATGAACCCGGTTTTATTAAAGCCGACAGGAGATTGCTGTTCTCAAGTCATCATTGATGGCCGGTCGGTAGGAAATATGTCGGCCAAAGACTATCATAAAGGATATTCTTTGACCGCGTTTTCAGCAGCGAAAAGTGCGTTAGCCCGCTTGGATAAAGAGTTTGAGGTTATTGTTATTGAGGGAGCGGGCAGTCCGGCAGAAATTAATTTAAAAGAGCATGATATTGTAAATATGCGGGTTGCTAAATATGCCAAGTCTCCGGTATTGCTTATTGCTGATATTGATCGTGGTGGATCGCTGGCCGCATTGGTAGGGACGCTGGACCTTTTGGATGAAACAGAACGGGCGCTGGTCAAGGGATTGGTTATTAATAAATTTCGTGGTGATGAGACTCTTTTGGCACCGGCTGTCCGTTTTTTGGAACAAAAGACGGGAAAACCTGTTTTAGGTATTATTCCGTTTATCGATCATTTGGGAATTGATGATGAAGATTCGGTATCATTGGAAGAAAAAAAAGGTGATGTGCGGAGTGCCGCATTAAAGTTGGCGGTAATTCAGGTTCCCAAAATTTCTAATTTTACTGATTTTGATAGTCTGGCTCAGGAACCTGATGTGTCTCTTTATTATGTAAATCAGATCGATGAATTGGGACAACCAGATTTAATTTTGCTGCCAGGCAGTAAAAATACGATGGAAGATATGATTTGGTTAAATAAAAGTGGCTTGGGAAAGGCTATTGCAGAGCATGTTACCATGGGACGTCCCGTAGTGGGAATTTGCGGCGGTTATCAGATGCTGGGTGGAGAAATATGCGATCCGGACCATACAGAGTCTTCTTTAAGCCGTGTTAATGGATTGGGTTTGTTGAGCCTTACCACGACTTTTGCAAAAGAAAAAATGACTTCTCAGGTCATGGCAATTTGTACCGAACTCCCCTTTTTAGGTCAGATTATTACAGATAATACATTACAGGGTTATGAAATTCATATGGGGCATACTGTTTGCAACAATGCAGAAGAGCGTCATCCGATTGCCGTTACAAAACACGTTGGCAATATCTGCCGCGACATCAGTAGTACGGCGCGTGCCGATGGATTGGTATGGGGAACCTATATTCATGGGATTTTTGATAACAACAATTTTCGTCGCGCTATTTTGAATTGCCTGCGGTTAAAAAAGGGAATGGAACCGCGCTCTCTATCCCGTGATTTTTCTGCAGAGAAACAGAAAAACTATGATCGTTTGGCTGATGTAGTGCGGACTCACTTGGATATGAAGGCATTGCGGCAGATTATGGAACGAGGAATTGTATGATTACACCATTACTGGCATTTTTATTGGATATGCTGATAGGAGATCCGCATGTTTCATTTCATCCAGTGGCTCTGATAGGAAAGCTCATAGCTCGATTGGAAGTTTTTTTTTATAGTCCAGAAGCATCGAAGGGCATTCAATTTACGTTGGGGGCTATTCTTGTTATGGTGGTTTTGGTTCTAACCTATGACCTTATTTGTGTTGCTTTAGTTGGCCTGGGTTATCTTCAGAATTCATATTTATCCTGGTTCGTGCAGGCTTTGATATTATCATTGATGATATGTCCGCGCAGTTTGGCTCAAGCCGGCTGGGAAATTTATAAATGTTTGCGGCAACATCAGGTGGAAACTGCTCGCAGCAAGGTGGGACAAATTGTGGGCCGCGATACGGAACAACTTAACGAAGCAGAAATTACACGGGCAACTGTAGAAACCATTGCAGAAAACACAGTAGATGGCATTTTATCTCCGCTTTTCTTTTTTGCGATAGGCGGACTCCCGCTGGCAGTTGTTTATCGAGCGGTGAATACGTTGGATTCAATGATTGCATATAAAAATGATCGATATATCTATTTTGGGCGCTTTGCAGCCCGTGTTGACGATATATTTAATTATATTCCCGCCCGTATGGGGGCTCTCCTTTTTATTGCAGCCGCCTTTTTGCTGCAGTATGATTGGCGTCTGGCATGGCACACTATGCGCCGTGATGCCGTAAAGCATCCCAGCCCAAACGGCGGCTATGCTGAAGCAACTGCCGCCGGGGCATTGGGAATCCGGCTGGGTGGATATAATTCCTATTTTGGACGCAAAACCTTTCGAGCATATATGGGAGAGGCTTTTTTTTCATTAGTACCGTATCATATTATGCAGTGTATTTACCTTATGTATACCGTAACTGTTTTGGCCGTTATTTTGACAGCTTTTTACCGTCTTGGAGTGGTTGGATTATGGAACTGATCGTTCGCGTACCAGGATCATGCGGCGAATTGGTACAGGGATATATGCAGGGAATGCCGTTTCTCATTACTTGTCCTGTTGATTTGTATGCTGCTGCTGTGGTCAATGATAAATTGAGGGGATTTTTTAATGTCGGCAGTAAAGCCCGTCGTGTGCTGCAGCGGACACTATCATATATAGGAGAAACGGAATTTCCTTTTGGACTGACTATACAATCAGAGCTTCCACAGGGAAAAGGTATGGCCTCCAGCAGTGCAGATGCGGCGGCTGTTATTATTGCGACGGCCGCCGTTTTTGGAAAATGTCTCAGTGAGGATGAAATTGGCAGACTGGCTGCGCTGGAGGACCCGACGGATGGGGTGTTTTGTCAGGGTATTGTTTCTATTAATTATCATACGGGACAGATTCTTCGTGCATATGGCCCGCCGCCGCCTTTGAAAATTGCTGTTTTTGACACCGGAGGCTATGTTGATACTGTCGCTTTTCATGCTGCTAAAGATCGATTGGCACCGCGGCAGGACCGTCGCATTGATGCGGCGCTGCGATTGCTGGATAAAACGTATACTGCAGAAGCAGTCGGATATGCTGCGACGTGGAGCGCCCAGGCCAATCAATGTATTCTTTTTAAAGATGGATTAAAATCGTTGATTCAGAAGCTTCCTGAATGGGGCGGACTTGGAGTAAATGTGGCGCACAGCGGGACCGTACTGGGCGTCTTATTTCCGGGAGATATGGATACAGCGCGTATAGAAGATCGCGTACGGTTAATAAATGCCAATATATTGCCGATTCAGTATATGAGAACAGTTTCTTTGATAAGCGGTGGCTGGACGGTAGAATATAGGAGATAGTGATGCAACAAAAATTTGAACATGGCGGGAATATTTATATACCGCTGTCAGGAAAAAGAGGGTGGATAGATTTTAGTGCTAATATAAACCCACTTGGTTTGTCTTCCTGTGTGCGCGATACGATTATCAGCCATATATCGTGTATTGTACATTATCCAGATCCACAAGGCCGGGATTTGAAGGAAGCACTTGCTCTTTATTACGCCGTTCCTTATCATGATATTATCTTGGGAAACGGCGCAACAGAGTTATTGTATGTCTTTTTTCATTGTTTTCGGCCCGGTCGTGTTTTGATTCCCAGTCCTTCTTTCAGCGAATATGAAAGAGCTGCCAGAGCAGCTGGAGCTCGTGTAGATTTTTTATATTTGCAGGCTGCCGCCGCATTTGCGGTTCCCTGGGATGAATTAGCTGCGGCTTGTGGCCGTACAGATTGCATTATCCTCGGTAATCCGAACAATCCAACTGGCCGGCTGCTGCCAGCCGCTGAAATAGAGCGATTAGTTCGTGTGGCCGCGTCTCAGAAAACAATTATTCTTGTTGATGAGTCTTTTCTGGATTTTCAATGTGACGCAGACGCATATTCTATCAAGAAATTGGCGGGAAAATATCCTAATTTAGTTGTTCTTTCTTCACTGACTAAGTTTTATGCATTGCCTGGTCTGCGATTGGGGTTTGCTGTTGCGTCAACAGAAAATGTGCAGATGATGGAAAAGCATAAAGATGTCTGGAATGTAAATGTACTTGCACAATATGCAGGGGTGGCCGCGTTGGCAGATAGGACGTATCAAGAACATACGTGTCTGTTTATTGCTGCTGAAAAAAAGTGGCTGTATAATGCGTTTAGAACGTTGCATGGAGTGCAGATATTTCCATCATCAGCAAATTTTTTACTGATGAATATAGAAAAATCCGGATATACTTCGAATGATATTGAGGGAATGCTTCGGTGTGAAGGGATTCTGATTCGGACATGCGCTAATTATCCAGGATTAAATTCATATTATATGCGAGTTGCGGTACGGCTGCATCAGGAAAATGAATTACTTATAGCGGCATTAAAAAAGATACTGTAATAGTAATAGTTGACAGGGAGGACCGGAGCGTAATAACCTAGTCAGCTATGCTGCATTCAACAATATAGTGAGCGCCAGAAACATTGTGCTATATGATGAATAGACGGATACCTATATTTGTGTCAAGAGAAGATTCGCTTCGTTAGATATAAAATAATATACGTAAAAAAAACAGAAGGAAGTAAGGCAACAAAGGGTACTGTAACAAAAATAAGGAAATTATCTTCATTTTTTTGTTACAGTACCTTTTATATTGTTCTTAATTTCACAGATTTATTAAAAGTAAATTAAACCATTATTAGAATAAAATTAAATCTAAGTACATATAATGATTTTTAATACTTTTTATGATACAATAAAGTCATAAATTAAATTATTTAATTTATGAAGCGTATATTCATTATTATTTTTTGGAAAGAATCAAAACGATGGGAGGAAATGATATGGAGGAGAAAAAAGGTAATAGGACGATTGCGATTGGATTAATGTTGTTTGCACTGTTCTTTGGGGCAGGGAATCTGATTTTTCCGGCTTCCATGGGACAAAACGCAGGAGAAAATGTATGGTGGGCTGTATTTGGCTTTATTTTCACAGGTGTAGGACTTCCTTTGGCCGGGGTTTTAGCTATCGGGTATTCCGGCTGTAAAAATCTACAGGAGTTGGCAAGCCGCGTTCATCCTAAATTTGGCTTATTTTTTACAGTTGTGTCATATTTGACTATTGGACCCTGTTTTGCTACACCCCGAACAGGCAGCGTTTCCTATGAAATTGCTGTACATCCTTTTTTGGGAGATGGTGATAATACGATGATCATGGTAGGCTTTATGATTGTATTTTTTGTCATTTCGTATTGGTTATCTGCAAGCCCTCAAAAATTGGTGGATAGAATCGGTAAAATTTTGACACCAACATTGCTGATTGTTATTTTAGTACTGATTGTCAAATCATTTATTACACCGCTTGGCGTGCCACAGGCTCCCACGGCGGCTTATGCAACTGCATCTTTGGCTGCGGTGCAGGGATTTTTGGATGGATATGGTACAATGGATGCGATTGCATCGCTTGTATTTGCCATTTTAGTTATTGAATTTGTTGTTGAAGATGGTGCCACTACGCCGAAAGAGATTACAAACGAAGTTTTTAAAGCCGGGATTATTGCCGTAGGCTGTTTGGCTTTTGTGTATGTTTTTATTGCCAAAATCGGCGCGGACAGTGTCATGGCTTTTGGTATTCAGAGTACCGGCGCTCCCGTTCTTTCAAAAAGCGCTATGATCCTGTTTGGTAATGTAGGTGCTATTATATTGGCGATTATTGTATTGTTGGCCTGCTTGTCCACCAGTATCGGGCTGATTACCTCTTGTGCTTCTTATTTTCATGGTCTTGTGGGCGGCGTAGGCTATAAAGCTTGGGTTGCTATATTCTCCGTGTTTTCATTTGGTGTAGCTATGTTTGGATTAAAGACGATTATTGTTGCGGCTATTCCGGTATTGATGTTTATTTATCCCATTGTTGTTGTCCTTGTCATTTTGACATTTTTGCATAAGGTGTTTGACGGGCGGCAGTGCGTATATGCCTGGACGATTGGACTTACAATGATTACGGCGCTGGTAAACGGGACGCAGACTGCCAAAATTTCGCTCGGCGGCATTGATACCTTTTTCAATACGATGGTACCGCTCCATCCGTTAGGAATGGGTTGGATATGTTTTGCTCTGGCCGGATTTATTATCGGAATGATTTGGAAATCTGTTGTAACATCTTCTTCTGGCGCTGACGCATAGCAACGTTAAAAGCGTATGAGAATGTTCCCTGGAGTATTCTCATACGTATTATTTTGAGCATAAAGAAGAGCTATAATATTTTTTTAGGAGGCTTTTAAAAGGAGATGAGCCATATGAGTATTTTGCGTCGTAAATCTTTTGACGATTTGATGCGGCATACACAGGAAAAGAAACTGACAAAAGCCTTGGGGGCCTTTGATATCACACTTATGGGGTTGGGCATTATTATCGGCACAGGGATCTTTGTTTTGACGGGTATCGGAGCTGCTAAATATGCAGGTCCCGGACTTATGCTTTCGTTTGTTCTAGCTGCTGTAACATGTACGTTTGTTTGTTTGGCCTATTCTGAACTGGCGTCGTTTTTACCTGTATCCGGCAGTTCTTATACGTATGCCTACGCTTCGCTGGGGGAGATTTTTGGCTGGTGGGTGGGCTGGAGTCTTATTCTGGAATATTCTGTCGGTGCTAGTGCTGTCGCAGGCGGCTGGTCTGCTTATTTTGTTGGAATTCTGCATGCTTGTGGTATTGATTTGCCTAAGGCACTGACTTCCGTGCCAGCCGAAGGCGGAATTGTAAATTTACCGGCTGTTATTATCGTATTGCTGGCTACTGCGTTGTTAGTGATTGGTGTACGTGAAAGTGCCCGTATTAATAATATTTTGGTATATATTAAAATCGGGACCATTTTTATCTTTTTATTTCTGGCAGCGCCGCATATTGATCCCATTAACTGGACTCCTTTTTTACCGTATGGATATCATGGTGTTGCTGCTGGGACAGCTGTTTTGTTTTTTGCCTATCTGGGATTTGATGCGTTGTCAACGGCGGCAGAGGAAACAAAAAATCCTAAACGGGACATGCCTATTGGCATTATTTCGGCATTATTTATCTGTACCGTTTTGTATATTGCTGTCTGTGCTGTCATGACCGGTGTAGTACCGTATACTATGTTGAATACGGCGGCGCCGGCAGCTTATGTGCTTGAATATATTGGTCTTCATTTGGGATCGGCTCTGGTCGGTACCGGGGCACTTTGCGGATTATCGACGGTTGTACTGGGAATGCTTTTTGCACAAAGTCGGGCGCTATATTCTATGAGCCGTGATGGACTGATTCCTATGGGGTTTTACAAGGTGCATCCTAAATTTCATACACCGTATATCATTCAGATTTTGGTGGGTTGCCTTGTGGCTTGCATTACCGGTTTTACACCAATACAAATTGTTGCTGAAACCTGCAGCGCCGGAACCATTTTTGCCTTTTTATGTTCTTGTGTTGGTATTTTGGTATTGCGGCGCATGTATCCGGATAAACCGCGGGGATTCAGATGCCCTGCCGTTCATATTATCGCACCCTTAGGTTTTATTTTCTGTGCTTTTGTATTTTTTCAGCTTTCGTGGCATACACTGGCATTATTTTCAGGCTGGTCTATTTTAGGTTTATTTATCTATCTGGCATATGGAAATAAACATAGCATTATGAATAATGATAATAATGTGTCGTGATAGAATGGCTTTGGCAACATAATGAATGTATGATTATATAGGGGAGATATGCAGTATCCCTGACGGGAGGCTGCATATTTTATGCGTATCTGGTTTTAGCCAATATCTATTCGTCTTATCTGAGAATATTCCTTGTGATTAGCTTTGTCAGTCATATGTTTAGTTTAATATGGAAACATTTAAAAATCATGACAGGGAGTATACTCGTTGAGAGTATTGAATGTGTTGGAGTACCGATACCTAAAAAGCAGCTATCAGTTTTTTCTTAATTTTAGTATAGTATAAACAGGAATGGAAATATATCGCGTTAATTATAGGAAAAAATAAAAAACTGCAGCACCGGTTGACAAAATGTCTGATGGGACTGCAGTCATAGGTTATAACATGGTAAGGACGCTACTATTTTACAATGTTTTTTAGTGTACCAATATCAGAAATTGTGATTTCTATAGTGTCCCCCTTATGGAGGTACCGAGGAGGATTAAAGCCAACGCCAACTCCAGACGGTGTGCCGGTGGCAATAATATCACCTGGCAATAGTGTTGTTCCTTGAGAAAGACATTGGATCAATTGCGGAATAGTAAAAATAAATTCACCTGTCGATGCGTCTTGGCGTACTTCATTGTTGACTTTAGTAGTTACATCGAAGGTGTCGGGAGAAGCATCCCGCATCAAAAGGTACGGTCCCATGGGGCAAAAGGTATCAAGACTTTTGCCATGAAACCATTGCCCATGGTTTCGTTGCAGGTCACGAGCGGTGACGTCGTTGAGAATTGTAAAGCCATATACATAATCCATTGCTTCACTGATAGGAATGTCGGAACCTTCTTTGCCGATTATAACTGCCAGTTCTCCTTCATAATCCAGTTCGCTGGTTACATGAGTGTGAGAATTGATAGCATCTTCAGGACCGATGACAGCTGTAGTGGCCTTGGTGAAAATAAGCGGATATTTTGGGAGGTCTGGTTTCTGTGTTTTGTCAAATTCAGCAATATGTTCGGCATAATTTTTACCGATACAGAACACATTTCTTTCAACTTGTGGAATCGGAGCCATAATACGAATGGTGTTGAGCGGTTTTGCCGCAACGGCAGCTGTTTTTTCATTTTGCTCCAGTGCGTCTGATAAGGCTAAAAGCCCATCATTGCCTTGTCGAATAAAGTCCAACAGTGTTTCTGGAAGTGGTGTGAAAAAAGCTTCTTCTAACGCAATCGCACTGTATACACCTGTTTCATCTTCCGTAAGGACGCCCCACTGGGCAAGGCCCACATCTTCAAAAGTAAGTAGTTTTTTTATCAGCATTGTATCGTCTCCTTTTTATATATTGTGTTTATTATAGCATATTAAAAAGGCGGGATAGAAGAAATATCAGTAAAATCACAGGGATTGCTAGTGTATAGCGCTGTTTTATGCTAAAATAAAATATCATATACAAAGGGGAGAGTCTTTGATGGATAACGAAATCACGAAAAATTTTATTGAAAATATCATCGATGAAGACAATGAATCAAATACATACGAAAAAAGAGTACATACCCGGTTTCCGCCAGAACCTAATGGATACCTGCATATTGGTCATGCAAAATCTATTTGTCTCAATTTTGGTATTGCCCAAAAATATGGGGGACTGACCAATCTCAGATTTGATGATACCAATCCTTCAAAAGAAAATGTGGAATATGTTAATTCTATTAAGGAAGATGTACAATGGTTGGGATTTACATGGGATGACCGGCTATTTTACACATCGGATTATTTTGATAAGATTTATACCTATGCCATAAAATTGATTTGTTTGGGGAAAGCATATGTTGATGATTTAACAAGCGATGAAATCCGTGAATACCGCGGTAATTTCAGCAAACCTGGCAAAGAAAGCCCCTGCCGGAACCGCAGTGTCGAAGAGAATCTAAAATTGTTTGAGGAAATGAAAGATGGTAAGTATGCAGATGGTGAAAAGGTTCTGCGTGCCAAAATTGATATGGCAAGTCCGAATATTAATATGCGTGATCCCGTGATTTATCGGATTGTGCACGCTCCCCATCATCGGACAGGGACAAAATGGTGCATTTATCCTATGTATGATTTTGCACATCCTGTTTCTGATGCGATAGAACGGATTACGCATTCTATTTGCACTCTTGAATTTGAAGATCACAGACCGCTGTATAATTGGTGCCTTGAAAACTGGGAGGATGCAGACGGTCAGATTCCACGGCAGATTGAATTTGCCCGCCTGAATGTAACTAATATGGTCATGAGTAAACGGAAACTGCGAGTACTTGTCGAAAAAGGTATTGTCAGTGGCTGGGATGATCCGCGAATGCCTACTATTGCAGGTATTCGGCGCCGCGGCTATACTCCTGAAGCAATTCGTGATTTTTGTGATCGTATTGGAGTGGCGAAGGCAGATAGCACTGTCGATATTTCTTTATTAGAATACTGTATTCGTGAAGATTTAAAAATGAAGGCACCGCGTATTATGACTGTTATTGACCCCATCAAAGTTGTTATTATGAATTATCCAGTTGGACAGACCGAAACAATGACAGCAGAAAATAATCAGGAAAACGAAGCTATGGGTACTCGGGAGATGACGTTCAGCAGGACAATTTATATTGAACGAAATGATTTTATGGAAATACCTGTAAAAAAATTTTTCCGTCTCTCTCCAGGCAAGGAAGTACGCTTAAAATATGCATATATTATTAAGTGTGAAGAGGTAATTAAAGATGCGGATGGCGTGATTGTTGAATTGCACTGCACCTATGATCCGGAAAGCAAAAGCGGCAGCGGCATTAACGCGAACCGTAAAGTCAAGGGAACGCTGCATTGGGTAAACGCGGCAGATGCGGTGGATGTTGAAACTCGTATATATGATTATCTTCTTAAATCCAATGGGGAAGAAGAAACCGACAACGGCGATTTTCTGGCACAGATTAATCCGCATAGCTTGGATGTATATCATAGCAAGGCAGAAGCTTATATTTTGCAGTATCATCCTGGGGATAAGTTTCAATTTCTGCGACAAGGCTACTTTGTTCTGGATGCAGATACATCCGCAACTCATATGGTAGTTAATCGTATTGTTGGTCTTCGTGATACATGGGCTAAAATGCAGAAAAACAAATAGATTGCTAGTGCTGTCTTTTAACAGAAGAGTAAGGCTTTGTAATCTGATGAATACATCGGAGGGCTGTGGAAATAGGTGATCAATCTTTTCTGCAGCCTTGTTTTATGTGATACCGATGGCCTGAGGGCACTTTTATTAAAATTAGATTAAAATTTAACCGTGCGGTTTAGATATTCTTAAAATTAGATGAAAAAATCTGTTCCTATAGGTTTTATGGTTGCGGCTATTTTATGAAAACGGTATAATGAATTTTGTAGATAGTATAGTAAGAGGAGGCATTTTTATTTATGAGAACCGTAGGGACTCATGGAGTCTTACTGTTTATATTGTTTTTAGTTGTGGGAGGCTTATTAGGCGGTATATTGGGAGATATATTGTCAGGTGTAAGTTTTGGCAATCTGCTGCCTGTATTTTCACAGCACTATGAAATTTTTAATATTCAAAACGTAGATTTAAATCTATATATAATGGAAATAAAATTTGGCATTCGGTTTGCCCCCAATCTTTTAAGTATTATTGGCATTTTAATAGCATTATTTGTTTTTCGTCATATTGGATAGGAGGTTTTATATTTGCTGATTTTAGCTTCCGGCTCACCACGTCGGCGGGAACTGCTGACACAGATTGGCATTGCGTATATGGTGAATCCGAGTTCTTATAAGGAAGATTCTCCTAAAAAGAAAGATCCTGTAAAATTTGTCCAGGCTCAAGCTGTTGGTAAAGCTTGTGATGTGGCTTCAATATATCCTGGGCAGTGGATATTGGGTGCAGATACGATTGTAGCTGTAGATGGTGCTATACTTGGCAAACCTCGTAATACGAAAGAGGCCTCCGTAATGCTTCATACCTTGTCTGATCGTAAACATGTTGTGTATACTGGTGTTGCACTGGTGCGAGATGGGGAAATTCATTCCAGAGTCGTCGAAACAAAGGTGTGGTTCCGACATTTGACGGATTCAGAAATCGCTCAGTATGTCGCCAGCGGAGAACCTTTGGATAAAGCCGGTGCTTACGGCATACAAGGCCGTGCAGCTGCTTTTGTTGATAAAATAAATGGTTCCTATACTAATGTAGTGGGCCTGCCCTTGTCACAGGTGTGCAAAATGCTGCGCAAAGCAAAGGTGGATGTATGAGTATAGATATCCACAGACTGGCTATGTGTGAAAAACCTAGAGAAAAATTTCTTTGTCATGGCCCTCAGTCCGTTACTGACCAAGATTTATTGGCTATTTTGCTGCGGACAGGAATCAAAGGACACTCGGTGTTGGACATATCCAGAAGTATGATTCGATCTCTTCCTGGAGAAAATATTTACTATCTTAGTGAATCCTCTGTTAATGATCTTTGCTGTATTCATGGTGTGGGAAGGGATAAAGCCGTAACTGTTTGTGCGGCTATTGAGCTGGGGCGGCGCATTGCACGACAGCGTGTCAAACAGCGAGCACCTGATTTTAGTACGCCGGAAGCCATTGCTGAATATGTTATGGAGGATATGCGCTTTTTACCGCAGGAGCGATTTGCTGCGGTATACTTATCAACTAAAAATCAGCTGATTACGTATCAAACATTGACGATTGGCACTTTGAATGCCAGTTTGGCTAAGGCACGGGATGTGTTTCGTTTTGCGATTCGGTATAATGCAGCGGCTATTGTATTGATTCATAATCATCCCAGCGGGAATCCAGAGCCCAGCAAAGATGATATTTTGGTGACACAGAATATTGCTGAAGCAGGAAGAGTAATGGACATTCCTGTTTTAGATCATATTATTATTGGTGACGGCACCTTTGTCAGTTTATGTGAGCGAGGTTATTTATAATAAAAGATTTCTTTAATTTATACATGTGGTGAACAGTAGGCAGATCCCTTCAAGATCTGCCTACTGTTTTATTTAGCAAAATAAGATAAAATCAAATTTTTTCTATATAATTTCTTGTCCAGTTAACCGCAGTCACATTTATCCATCCAAAAGATGCCAGTTCTCTGCATAACTGAAATAAAATTGCATGATGCCGGACAAATTGTTTGACATTCATTATTTGTTCAGCACTTCCTTTTACGGAAAGGTAGGCGGTGACTGCAATATCAATTAACTGTGTAGTACTCCATTCTTCGCGAAAGCAGCTATGAATAAAAAGGAAAATATCTAAAGCTTTCATGTCCACTGAAAAAAAATGCCTTTCATTTTCCCAATCCAGCAAAGTAATTGTATTTGTTTCCCTTTTATATGCAATATCGTGCAAGGCTGGCCTGCCATGATGAAGACCTGTCGAATGCAGTAAGGCCAGCGCTTCCCCTGCTTTAGCAAATGCATTATTGCGAATGAAGGTATATTCCGGTTCCTTAGCAATATGTTGAAGCGTCTTTCCCGCAGCATCCATGATAAAATAATCATCACTCATGAAAATAATATGCGGAGCCAGCGGAAAATATTGATTTACCATCATTATTTTATAAGCTTCACACCAAAAGGAGGCGGCTGTATTTTGTTTGATCAGTGCATTACGGCCATTAGAAATTTTTCTCTTAATATAGTAAGCTTTTTCGTCATATTCTATGGGAATAATACGCTGATTAGGACAGGCATTTATTTTTTTTTCTGCTAATATTTGAAGGACTGTATCAATCAAGAATGACACCTCTTTTAAAAGTGTAAAAAAACAGTAAAATCTAATTATAAAATATGTTATAACAAAAAAAACTAGAAAAATCAATATATATAATTTTTAATATATATATACTATTATTATCATTAAATATCAAATGATAAGCAGCATTACTTTTTTTACTTGTGAGAGAACGAATATTTTGAGATATTATATTTAAA
>NZ_LEKT01000050.1 GCF_001045675.1 Megasphaera cerevisiae DSM 20462 | reverse complement strand
GAAGGCGAATGGTTTGAAAAAGAGTACATGCGAAGAAACGACGAAAGACTCACAACCAAAACATACAAACTAAGTAGATGACATTAGAGTCACACCGATTGTTAAGATCCGAAATACTTTTCGATGTAGTTGTCAGGATACGAATCCTGAAACGAATTCAGTGGTGATGGCTGCAGGGATCCACCTGTTCCCATACCGAACACAGCAGTTAAGCCTGCAAACGCCGAAAGTACTTGGGTGGAAGCGCCCTGGGAGGATAGGAAGCCGCTGATTCAGCAGAAAAGACACGCACAGTGATTATATTGTGCGTGTCTTTTGTTTTATGGAATATCTATTCTCTGTATTTTGAATACATAGACGCAACATTGGGCATTTTTGTTGTCACAGATGCATTATTGTGGTATAAATGAGTGTGTAAATAAAAATGGGGAGTTGATAATTATGGTAATGAGTGTTGCTGCACCACAGGCTAAAGGAAAATATGCGGAAGATAATATTTTCGGGGCCAATAATCGTGCAAATGCTCTGGCAGAAAAAATTGGGGTAGATAATGTTATTAATGGTACGGTCGGTTCTATTTTAGACGAAGAAGGTCAGCTGGTTATGCTGCATGTCGTGCAGGAAGCATATAAAGCATTGACACCCAAGGAAATTGTTGCCTATGCTCCGATTCAAGGATATCCAGATTATTTGGAGGCAGTTATTGATCAGTGTTTTGGCCAGTCACGACCGAATGGGTATATCCAGGCTTGTGCTACGTCCGGCGGTTCTGGCGTCCTTCACCATATCATCCATAATTATTCCGAATGGGGCGATGATATTTTGACCAGTGATTGGCACTGGGGCGCGTACGGATCTATGTGTGCTGATAACGGGCGCAAGCTTCGTGAATTTGAATTGATTGATAAAAATGGCCGGTTTAATTTCGAAAACTTTAAGGAACATGTGCGGGACATGGTTTCTAAACAATATAATACAGTTATTATCATGAATTCGCCTGCTAATAATCCGACGGGCTTTGCTCTTTCTTCAGCGGATTGGGATCAAGTGATAGTTTTTTTAAAGGATGTTGTCAAGGGACAAGATAAAAACATTATTTTGGTTCCGGATGTAGCGTATCTTGATTACAGCGGTGAAAAACAGGAATGCCGCAAATTCTTTAAAAAATTTGGAAATCTTCCTGAAAATATTTTTGTTATTGTAGCTTATACATGCAGTAAAGGCTTCACAATGTATGGTCAGCGTATGGGGGCAATGATTTGTGTCACTCCGAATAAGGATATTGCTGATGAATTTGTGGCTATCAATCAGTATACGAGCCGGGCTACTTGGTCGAATTCGAATAGTGCGGCTATGAAGTCGATGGTGAATATTTGTAAGGATCCGGCTAAGGTGGCCGAATTGGATGCTGAACGGGCTGTTTATTTTAAGCTTATCAAAGAACGAGCTGATATTTTTATGAAAGAAGCACAGCACTGCGGCTTGAAATACTTGCCTTATTTGTCGGGGTTTTTCATTACAATCCCTATGACGGAGGCACAGCGGGTTTGTGATGAATTGGAAAGGGAACATATTTTTCTTGTGCCGCTGAAAAAAGGCGTTCGTTTGGCAGTGTGCTCAGTTTCAAAGAAAAAAATTGCAGGCTTGGCAGCTAAAATAAAAGGTGCTGTCGATTCTGTGGGAGCTAATCAGTAAAATATCTTGACAAAGATGCCGGTATAGCGTAAAAATTAACTATACCGGTTTTTTTATTATGGTCAGGCTGTATATTTTATAACATGAAAGGATGCATATATTATGTTTAAAACTATAGGTATTTGCGGTGCCGGGAATATGGGCCGGGCTATCGTCAAGGGCTTGGTTTCAGCCGGAGCTATTGAAGCGAAGCATATTTATATTTACAATATTCATAAAGAAAAAGGACAGGACTTGGCTGATGAAACAGGGGCTGTTAATGTTGAGTCGATAGAGGCGCTGGCAAAAAAATCACAGGCGTTGATTATGGCTGTCAAACCACATATTATGGCAGGAACACTGGATCAAATCAACTCTCATATCCATGCAGATTCAGTTATTATTTCGATTGCGGCAGGCCTTACTATTGCACGGTTGGCGAAACATCTTCCGACGGCCGCAAAAATTATCCGCGTTATGCCCAATACCCCTTCCATGGTTAACGAAGGAATGGCGGCTATTACAGTCAATGATGCCGTAACAGATGCAGAGGCACAGGCAGCGCTGGAAGTATTTGAAAGTTTTGGCAGGGCCGAGCTTATTGAAGAACGTCTTATTGATGCCGTAGGCGGCTTGAGCGGCAGCGGTCCGGCATATGTGTATATGTTCATTGAAGCTTTGGCTGACGGGGCTGTGCTTGAGGGCATGCCGCGGGCTAAGGCATATACGTTTGCTGCGCAGACAGTTTTGGGAGCAGCAAAAATGGTATTGGAAACAGGTGAGCACCCAGGGAAACTCAAAGATGATGTATGCTCGCCGGGGGGAACCACAATTGAAGCGGTGCGTATCTTGGAAAATAAAGGTTTTCGTGCGGCGGCTACAGAGGCAGTTATCGCTTCGACGGAAAAATGTAAGCAATTATAATGTGTTAATAATATATCATTATGTAAAAAAAGATATGCCAGAGTGCAACGGCGTATCTTTTTTATATAATGATGATAATTATCCTTAGTATTACGTACTCAATATAATGATAAAAACGCATTAATACTATGAGAAAAAAATAACAATATTTAAAAAATAACATATTTATATTAGAATGTTTAAAAATAATATGAAATCATAACAAAATATCATGGCAGACTAGATATCGATCTTAAACATGTATGTGCAAAATGTGTAAATGTAATTTACACATAGTACGGAATAGGGTATAATAAAGTACGTAAAAGAGAATTGATATGGTTACATTACCGGTATGATGCTTGTTAAAAGTTGACTTTTGCACCGTTATGAACGGTGAAAGTATATAAGTCATAAGGTGATGTGTTAAATTTTATTTGGAGGTATGCATTATGGCAAAAGGTAAAGTTACACCAGAACTTATTGAAGAATTGAAGAAAATTGTTGGTGAAAAGTATGTGTATACGGATAAAGATAAATTGGAACCGTATTCGCATGATGAAGTAACAGATCCTCATTATATGAAAGACCCGCAGGTCGTGGTATTGCCGGCCAATACGGAAGAAGTATCCAAAGTCGTTAAGCTGTGTTATGACAATGATGTCGTTATGGTTCCCCGCGCAGCTGGTACAGGCTTGGCAGCGGGTGCTGTCGCTACTTTCGGCGGTGTCATCATTTCCATTGAACGGATGAATAAAATTATTGAAATTGATAAAGACAACATGGTCTGTGTGACAGAACCAGGTGTTACGACCTCGGTGTTGCAGGATACGGTAAAAGAAGCCGGCCTTTTCTACGGTGGTGACCCCTGCAGTGGGGATTCCTGTTTTATCGGCGGCAACGTAGCTACGAATGCCGGTGGTAACCGTGCTGTTAAATATGGTGTAACACGTGATCAGGTCATGGGAATCGAAGTTGTTACTCCGTCGGGGGAAGTTGTTACGCTGGGCGGTAAATTCCGTAAAAATGCAACAGGCTATATGCTGATGCATCTGTATATTGGTTCTGAAGGTACTTTGGGTATTATTACAAAGATTTACCTCAAACTGGTGGCATTGCCAAAATATCAGATGGATTTGCTGGCAGTATTCAGTAATCTTGATGATGCTATCGCATTGACACCAAAGGTCATGAATGCTGGTATTACTCCGGTTTGCGTGGAATTTATGGATAATGCGTCTATTAAGCAGGTCGAAATTTTCCTTAATGAAAAATTGCAGCATTCGGATATTGGCAATTACATTATTATTCAGATTGCTGGCGATAGTGAAGATGTACTTGATGAACAATGCGAAAAGATTGATGAATTGGCTCGCGAAAACAACGCATTGGATGTATTGGTTGCAAACCCGGCTGTTATTTGGAAATCACGTAAAGCTTATTTGGAAGCTGACCGTGCCCGCAGCTTGGTCTTCTCCATGGAAGATATCGTTGTGCCGATGACGGATATTCCACAGGCTGTTCAGCAGATATCCCGTTTGGCAGATAAATACAAGGTAGCTATGCACTGCGCTGGTCACTGCGGTGACGGCAACGTTCATATTGATATCTTGAAGGATGATCGTACTCAGGAAGCATGGGAAGAAATGCTTCCGCAGATTCAGAGTGAAATTTATGAATTGGTTTATAACCTTGGCGGTCGTCTTTCCGGCGAACACGGTATTGGTTATAAACGTGCTGCTCTGATGGCAAAATATACTAATCCTATTGAATTGAAGCTGATGAAGGATGTTAAGAAAGCTCTTGATCCGAAAAACATCATGAATCCCGGTAAGGTTGTCAATATCAACGATGAAGTTCCTGTAGAATAATTGGTAAGTGAATTAGAATTGAAGCGAAAGGGTAAAGCCGGATACGGTTTTACCCTTTCCGTTTCAGAATATGGTGTACGTGTTTCGTATACTTTTATATGCAGGTATAGAAAGGAAGGATTTTATTATGCAAAAATTTTCGGTTCCTTTTGGTAAAGAAAAAGTTATGTTTGAGCTCCCTGAAAACAAAGTAGCTGGTGTGCTGGTTTCCCATGCCCATGAATACCAGGCTCCAAAATCGGAAGTAGAATTGGTGGCGGATGCGCTGGCCAATCCTATCGGCAGCCCACAATTAAGTGAACTGGCCAAAGGAAAAAAGACTTGCACTATTGTTTCCAGTGATCATACCCGGCCGGTACCGAGTCATATTATTATGCCGCAGCTGTTAGCGGAGCTGCGCAAGGGGAATCCGGATATTGAGATTACGATTCTTGTTGCTACAGGTATGCATCGTCCGACTACGCAGGAAGAGCTTGTTGCGAAATATGGTGAAAAAATTGCCAATACCGAAAAAATTGTCATGCATGTAAGCCGTAATGACGAAGATATGGTCAGTATCGGTACCTTGCCATCAGGCGGTGAATGCCTGATTAATAAGACCGCTGCGAATGCGGACCTGCTGATTGCGGAAGGGTTTATTGAACCGCATTTCTTTGCAGGTATGTCTGGTGGACGCAAATCGATTTTGCCCGGCATTGCTAGTAAGATTACCGTATTAGCTAATCATTGTTCAGAATTTATTGATAGCCCGTATGCCCGTACGGGAGTACTGGAAGGAAATCCAATTCATAAGGATATGTTGTATGCGGCTAAGGCGGCTAAATTGGCGTTTATTTGCAATGTTGTCATTGATGCGGATAAAAAAATTATTGCCGCATTTGCCGGTGACCGGGAAAAAGCTCATTATGAGGGCGTAGATTTTGAAATGAAACTGGCCGGTGTCAAACCGGTTCTTGCTGACATTGTGGTAACAACTAATGGCGGCTATCCGCTGGATCAGAATATTTATCAGTCTGTCAAAGGGATGACGGCAGCTGAAGCCACCTGCAAAGAGGGCGGTGTTATTATTGATGTTACGGCGTGCTCTGATGGTCATGGCGGTGATGCGTTTTATAATACGCTGAAGGAAGCTGACGATGTGCAAAAAGCTATGGATCAGATTCTGGCACGTGGCCGTAACGAAACAGTATTTGATCAATGGGAATCTCAGATTCTTATGCGGATGCTTTTGAAATTTACGATTATTATGGTTACCAAAGCTCCGCGCCAAATGGTAGAAGATATGCATTTAAAATATGCCCAAAATATTGATGAAGCCTTTAAGATGGCCAAGGATATAGTGGCAGCCAGGGGAATTACAGATCCTAAGATCACGGTTATTCCGGATGGCGTATCGGTTATTGTCAAATAATATAAAACATGTATGCAATAAAAAACTATGCCGCATATCTATCGTATGTGGCATAGTTTTCTTTGTGTTTTACGGGACTGTATATTAATTTTTTATTTGCACAATACGGCCTGTTTTTTGATGTTATCATTTTGGTTATCGTTTTTGTGAAGGATTTGTTGTGTGCTGATGCAAATAGTATGGACAGGTATCCAGCATGACTGTATGTTTTTATCGTATGCTATATTGACAGGTCTGATGACTTATTGTCATATGAACTTGTCATACCTATGGTTTTATCTTATAATAAACACGTAGCTATTGTTTATGTATATAAAAGGAGGAGCTGCGTTGGAAGCGTTAGAGGCTCAATTAGTATTTGATATTTGGATAGTGGTTCAGGTTATTTTGATTGATCTGGCGTTGGGTGGAGATAATTCTATTGTTATTGGTATGGCGGCAAGGAATTTGCCTCACCATCTCCAAAGGAAAGCGATTTTATACGGAACCGCAGGAGCAATTGTGCTGCGCTTCATTATGGCTGCCATCGTGGTATGGCTTTTGCAGATACCATTTTTAAAAACGATTGGTGGCATTTTATTGGTATTGATTGGCATTAAATTGATTGGTGCTCATGAGGAAACGGAAAACATTCATGTAAAAGCCAAGGATTCATTGTGGGGAGCTATCCGCACGATTATCCTTGCAGATGCGCTGATGAGTCTGGACAATGTATTAGGTATTGTCGGGGCGACAGGCGGGCATATGGGTCTGCTTCTGTTTGGAATGTTGATATCGGTGCCGGTCATTATCTTTGGCAGCACCGTGGTCGTAAAGGTTATGACAAGGTTTCCTATACTTATTTATATCGGCGGAGGTATATTGGGTTGGGCTGCTGGTGGGATGCTGGCAACTGACCAGTATTTAGCGGTATATTTCAGCCATGCGGCTGATAATGAACTGATACTCAAGCTTGGAATGACAGTTATTGCACTTGGCGGCGGGTTTGTATGGAAACACATTCACAATCATCCTAAAAAAGCGACCTGCTGAAGTCTTGTTTGGTGAATTATTAAAAAAAAAGTTACTTGACTTTTTTTCCCCATGTGGTATCATATAAAAGTCAGGTGACGGGGCGTAGCGCAGTTTGGTAGCGCGCTTGGTTCGGGACTAAGAGGTCGCAGGTTCAAATCCTGTCGCCCCGACCATACATTTACACATTGGATGTTGATCCCGAGAACATCGCAATAACTGAATAGTGCGGCAATGTGTAAGGCGTGGAGAGCTGTCCGAGCGGCTGAAGGAGCATGATTGGAAATCATGTATAGGACGAACGTTCTATCGAGGGTTCAAATCCCTCGCTCTCCGCCATGAATAAGATGGAACCTACTTCGGTAGGTTCTTTTTTTATGTCTAAAATTAGCTTGACTACAAAAAATCATGTTTCTTTTGACTACATATTGACTACATATCACTTTGCTTCCTTAGTTTCTTGCATGATTTTCCCAATAGAAAGAAGAACATCTTTTTCCATTTGTGGGGTAACATGCGCATAGGTATCCATCGTTATTTTTGCCGTAGAATGTCCAAGACGCGTTTGAACGGATTTATAGTTTATGCCCTCCTGCAATAAAAGCGTTGCATGTGTGTGCCGCAAAGAATGAAAGGAAAATCCCTTTGGCATGTTAGCTGCCTTCCCATATTCCTGCACCATACGGGATACGTAGGCTGGAAATAATGGCGATCCTTTTTGATTCGGAAATAACAACCCATGATCTTCATATCCAAATGTCTGATCTTGATGTTTTTTTACATCGTTTATTTGATCCTGTATCATGCCCATGGTTTTACTATCAATCATGATTGTCCGCAGGGATGTCTTATTTTTGGCGGTATCCGTAATATATGTTTCCCTATCGTCATAATGAACGGTTTGTGAAACCGTGATTGTCCCCTTGGACAGATTAACATCGTTTATGCGCAGCGCCAATATTTCTTCCCTGCGTAATCCAGTATTCACGGCTAGATAGACAATCCGGTAAAACACCTGGTTATCAATATGTTTTAATAATCGTTGCAGTTGGGAAATAGACAGTACGATTTTTTCTTTTGTTACTACCTTTGGATGCTTTACTCTTTTTGCTGGATTACGATATATGAATCCTTCGTCTACGGCCATCTCAAAGGCAGCCTTTAAAATGGTATGGACATATTCGATCGTTCTTGTAGATTTTCCGTTATCATATAAATCGTCAAGTAAATGCCGTATCATGGGGGGCTGTATATCTCCCAATATATACGCTCCTATGACTGGACGGATATGATTATTAACGATGCCCTTATAGCTTGAGTAGGTGGCTCGTGAAACGCGTTTTTCGGAATCGGATAGGTATTCGTCCAGCCATTCACCCAATGTAACGTCAGAATCGAAGTTAGGGGCTTCCTTTATGTTGTTTAGAAATAATGATTTTTTGTCCTTAGCTTCTGCCGCTGTTTTTCCATAGAAAAATTTACGTTTTCCATTATGTACATAAGTTTCTACATAGCGCCCATCTGGGCGCTTTTTTGCTCTCATATGATCACCTTATTTTTTTTTATGTAATTAACCATTCAATCGTTTTAAATAATCAATATTTGATGGGTTAAATTGAATAGATATCATACTATTTGCGCCATAAGATACTTCATATGGCTGATATATCATGTAAAAAATACCATGTCCAGTCAAATAATAATCTTCACTAATGAATTTAGGACGATAGGATAATGCAATCCGGTTCCATTGCCAATTATAGGCGGGGAATATTTGCGTCCCAGCTAAGCGTGACCATTGTTCTGCGCTGCCGATTGTTACAAAATTAGAAATAGGAATGCGATCTCCCGTATCCTTGTTATATACAAGTCCCCAGAAATGTTCCTGCGGATGAGCACCGCCGCCATCTCTAAGCCGTGTTAATACGATGGAAATAATATGATCATCTTCATATTTAACAGCATACGTTAAGCGAACCTTGTACCAATGATTCGTATAATAATCTGATTTTGCACCTTCGACGTATGAAGCAATATCTGTATTTATCTTTTCCTGCGCATCTTTATCTGCAGTATAAACGAGCGGATAAGATAGCATTAAATTCATATCATGCTGATTCCCTGGCTCAACATAAGCCAAAGAGGGAATATACATACAGCAAACAAATAATAGAGATAGGAATGTTTTTTTCATAACAATGCTCCTTTAGATTATTTTTATCCCCAAACCTTATATCCTGTTAACCAGCCAGGCGTGAAACTCTCTTCTATAGTGGAAACCATTTCGTCATACACTTCTTTTTGACTAATCGGATATATAATTTCCATATTATTTTCATATCCATCTAACACAAACATTTTTTGGTAATGAATTTTGTCTCCTGTTATCCAAGAAATAACAAACCAATTATCTCCGTTATCAGAAAAATCTATATTGGAATATCCTATTTTTTCTTTTTGGTCCTCAAAGTAAGTATCTAAAGGATTAATAGCATGCCCCCCAGATACTCTTAAACTAGCAGTTTTATTGGAAGAATAGAATATTCCTCCATCGCCATTTTGAGGATAATATGCTAAAATGAATGATTTTGGAACCAAGACGCTAAAGGCATATCTCTCATTTATATATTGATAATATTGTGGATTATCTGTTGTGTGGAGACGAATGTATCGAGAAAAAGTATTCCCATGTTCTATATAATTTTGATTGGGGAGTTGTATATCATAAGAAAATGCTATATTGACACAAGATAGGAACATATATAATAGTACAAAAATATTTTTTATCATGAAATATCACCGCCCTCATCTTCTCAATGGTTGCCCAACATTATCTGTAAATTGCCCTAATAATAGCTGGATTAGATCAATGATTGTCCCTATGCCTAATATTCCAGCGGTGCATAGATATATGAATCCGCTAAATATTTTGCCAACATAAAAGCGATGCAATCCACCAAATCCGATGAATCCTAATAGGCATAAAATAATTGCAATTATTTTTTTCTTGTCAGACGTTATTGTTATATATTTTGCATCTTCTGAAGATATACGATTTCTTCCATTATGGATATTAATTAGTTGACCGCACCCCGGACAAAACTTTGAATCATCTAAAATTTCCTTACCACATTTTTCACAAAACATATGGATCGCTTCCTTTCACAAAAAAAACAATAATATATATTTTTTATTTCCAAATATTTCACCAACACCTACGGCTTTCTACCACTTTCCCAATAATAGTAACGGGCAATTCTTCAATATCTTTACTGTCATAATAGTGAGGAGCATATACTGCCGAATTGAAACCATATAACATAATTCCGTAATCCAGCTTCTTTACTTGCTTAACGGTTGCTTCATCTCCATTTACTAATACAATTGCAATCTCCCCAGATTCAACATCTGGCTGCTCCCTTATAATCACAATGTCGCCATTTTTTAATTCAGGAAGCATAGACTCGCCGCGAACTTTTAATGCGAAATAATTACCGTTTTTAGCCATTTGCGGAGTAATTTCTTCATATCCGATAATATCGGTTATTGCTTCAACCGGAATGCCAGCAACCACAGAACCAAGGATAGGAATTTTGATTCCTTTTTGAGGTTCTTTTTTATTATATCGATTATTAGATAATCCCATTAAATAATCTAATGAAATATTAAAATATTTACACATTTTTATTTTTATTTCGTCATCGGGAGTACTTTTATTGTTTTCGTATAGAGATACCGTTGATTTAGCAACACCGAATAGTTCTCCGAATTCTTCGCCTGTTAAATGGGCCTCAGTTCTTAATTGCTTTATTCTGCCTCCTAATGTGATCATATATACATCTCCTTATTTGTGTTTATGATAATTAAACTTATGAAACGATTATAAGTCTAAATTCATGATAAATAAACTATTTTTTCAAAAGTTTAAAAATATTCAACAAATTACTTGACAGTTTAATTAACTTAAACTAAAATACAAGTATAAAGTTTGATATAGTTAAACTTAAAGGGAGGTGATAAATATGAATATATTAAAACAATTAAGAGAAAAAAAAGGGATAACGCAAGAGGAAATGGCCATCAAATTAGGCTATAAGGGGAAAAGCGGTTATTGTCATTTAGAAAATGGCAATGTTCGAATGACCAGTGACATTGCGAGAAAAATAAAAGATATTCTGCAATTAACTGATAAAGAAATGGTTAAAATTTTTTTTGATCCAAAAGTTTAATTATCTCAAACAAAAAGTACCCATAAATCAAATCAGAGGGAGTATACCACAAGAAAGGATGGGTCCCATGACAAACACAACAAAGCCGGATTTGATAGATAAAATATCTATCACGATCCAAGAAGCATCTGAGCTAACCAGCATCAGCTACCGGCAAATTGCCGAGTGGGCTGAAACAGACGAAACCTTTCCCGTGTTTAAAGTGGGAAGCAAACGTATCATTGAGCTTTCCGCATTGCAAGAATGGCTCCGTACGCGGTGCGCTTGCCGCGTTGGAATGCCTAGTGCCCGCGTTATGCGGGTCATTCGAAGGAAAAAGCGCAAGCAGGGATAAGGAGGCTATTTATGGATGACATTGAAAAGAAAGCATTACAAATCATCAATACAGCATCCGCAAAAGAACGGCTGCTATCGCTTACGACGGACATTGCCGAGTTTTCCAAAGGCGGTCTTGTCATTGCCGGCGGTGGTAATGAAGCAGGAACCTTCATCATCTGCCCCAAAGATAGCAGCTCTGACATATTAAATATTGTCGTTAATATCATTGCTACCGTATTAGATAGCGGTAACTATGATGAAAACATATTCTTCAATAATCTGCGCCGATGGGTGCAGGACACAAGGAGGGGAAAGGAATGAATCAAGCAATAGATTCAGATGACAAGATGGTCCAGAATGCAATGTCTGCAGCATATCGTAATCTGCAGCATGAATTGACCATTGCGCCGTGGATAAATGACCATAAGCCACAAAAAAGCATACCCGAATGGTATGCCACAGACTACGGCGAACCGGTTACATTGGCAGAGATTGCGCTCGTATCTTTGAAGGTTATTCCGATTGCCTTTGTAATCGGGCTGATCTTGGCAGCATGGGCATGAAAAAAAGCCGCCTCTGCAAAGGCGGCAAACAACAATACTCACTGTGATTATATCACAGGAAAAGGAGCATGACGATGAAAATTATAAAATTATCACTTACGAATTTCAGGGGGATTAAAGAACTTACCGTCAATTTTGATGGAAAAGATACCGATATTTACGGTGCCAATGGAACTGGTAAGACAACCATCTCCAATGCCGTAAGCTGGCTATTATTTGGAAAGGCTGCTACGGGAGAAAAAGACTTTAATCCCAAAACGGCCGGCACGCACAATCTGCATCACACGGCAGCGGCAACCTTTTCAAAAGATGACGGGTCTTTGATTACAGTCCGGAAAGATTTTTATGAAGTTTGGACGAAGAAAAAAGGATCCGCAGCGCCAACCTTCAGTGGCAATACCACGGACTATTGGATCGATGATATCCCATTTAAGGAAAGCGCATATAACCGCACGCTGCAGAATTTATGCGGCACACTGGAAGCCGCGAAGATGCTTACTATGTATGACTATTTCCCAGAAATCATGAGCGTGGATGACCGACGCAAAATTTTATTTGAAGTATGCGGTGATCTCACAGACGAGGAAGTTATCCAACAATCCCCTGATTTGGCAGATATTAATGCGTATCTGGTTAAACCAGGCACAACGGATCAGAAATACACCATTGACGAATATCGGAAAATAGCGACGGAGCAACGCCGCAAAATCAATCACGAATTAGAATTACTGCCAGCACGGATTGATGAAGTCACGAAAAGTATTCCAGAAACGCTTCCGGATAAGTTCACTACTCAATCTGACATCGAAGCATTACAGGGTCATATGGCGGCTATTGACGGCGAGATGCGGGATTTAAAAGATTCCGATGCCAATACACTTGCGATTCAAAAAGAAATTGCCAAGACACAGACGCAATTGGCTGAATCCAAAATGGCTTTTACCCAAAAAGTAAATCAGCAGTATCAAACCCATTACGACACATTACAGCAGTTAGAACAGCAGCTTCGGGATATTGAAAACAAGCAACATTCGCTTAGCCGTAAACGAGAATCCATCGTACTGGAGCAGAAGCAAGCCATGGAAAATCGTAAAAAGCTATTGGCAGACTTTAGTAAGATTCAAGCCATTCAATGGGATGCGGGACAGGAATCTTGCCCGACTTGCGGGCGGCCGCTGCCGAAAGACCAGATACAGTCGATGAGAGAAGCATTCAACCTCGATAAATCCCATAAATTGGAAGATATCAACCGCCGTGGACAAACATGCAGCTTGGATACTATTAAAGGCTTACAGACGCAAATAGAAGCACTGGAAGTAAACGAAAGAGATTTGGGAGAAAAAGAGAAATCTATCCGGCAGGAAAAGCAGCAGCTGGAAGAAACGATTCATCAAAAGCCGTTATTTGAAACATCAAAAGAGTTTTCAACGCTTACCAAACAGCTGCAGGAATTGCAAACAAATGAAAAAGGATCGGAACAATCTGTATCGGCTGTCATGGAAGCTAAGAAAAAAGAAAAGTTGGATACAGCAGAACAAATCCGGTTGAAAAATGCAGCGTTACTTACCCTTGATATGGCAGCCAAGGCAACCCGTCGCATTGATGAGCTTACTACCGAACAGCGGCAGAAAGCAGATGATCTGGAATACCTTGAAAAGGGTCTCTTCCTTTGCGACGAATTTGTCCGGGAAAAGGTCCGCATGGTCACAGATAACATTAACAGCCGGTTTAGTTATGTCCGATTTAAATTGTTTGACGAACAGCTCAACGGCGGCGTGAAAGAACGGTGCGAACCGATGGTGAAAAATGCGGCCGGCGAATGGGTGGAATATCGAAGCGCGAATACAGCAGCGCAGGTCAACGCCGGTATGGATATTATCGGGGTATTGTCGGAATACTATAGTATTCACTTGCCTGTGTTTATTGATCGGGCGGAAAGCGTGACACACATTACAAATCCGGAAGGATTACAACTGATCCGATTGATTGTTTCAGCGGATGATACGACATTGCGAGTTGAAAATTAGGAGGTATGCAGCATGGCAAAGAATGAAGTAGCAAAGGCAACACGGGAATTAACATTATCAGAACGGTTTACTCAAAAAGTATTATCTGAATTTGGAAATACAGCTGGTGAAATCAGAGTATCCAGTTATCAACGAGCTTTGGTGCAAAATTATTTTATCGCCATTGATCGGATGCTACGGACAGCGGAAGACGATCGGACACGCAAAAATGCCAACAATAAGGACCACAAATATGATAATGAGTTGGCGTATATATGGAAAAATATCAATCTCAATGAACTGTCTCTGGACATCGTGCATTATGCCAGATTAGGTCTGGATATGATGGAATCCAATCATCTATTCCCGATTCCATATAAAAATAAAAAAAATCAGAAATACGATATCACCTTTATGGTGGGATATAACGGGATCAAATATATTGCTGAAAATTATGCTTTGGAAAAGCCAAAAGGGGTACGCATTGAGTTGGTACACAAGGAAGATCATTTTAAGCCGATTAAGAAGAGTCGCGGGAATGATATTGAAACCTACGAATTTGATATCGAAAACCCATTTGACAGGGGCCCGATCGTCGGGGGATTTGGCTATATCGAATATGATGATCCAACCAAAAACGAACTGGTCATGATGTCCATGGCAGATATTACCAAGCGCAAACCTGAATATGCCAGCGCCAATTTTTGGGGCGGCGAGGTAAAGGAATGGCAGCACGGTAAGCAAGTAGAGGTAAAAAAAGAAGGCTGGCTGGAAGAAATGTGCACCAAGACGCTAATCCGGGAAGTATATTCCGCAAAGCATATCCCTCGAGATCCTCGTAAGGTGGATGATTCCTATCAACGGATGAAAGATCAGGAACGTCAGCTACAGGATGCATCCGAATCTATGCAGCAGACAATCGACGTAGAAGCCAACAGCGTCCCCTTTGAAGAGGACATCCCTCAAATGCGCGAGCCAGAACCCAAACAAGAAATTCCTATCGAAGTAAAAGAAGCCGCGCCCGTATCAAAACAGAAAGAAACCGTATCAAAAGAAAGGGAATTGAACCCTAAACAGGGTAAAACGGATCAAAAAAAGTCGGAACCGGGCCCCAACCCATATGATGATGACCTCGACATGGAAAGCGATGACATGTTCAAGAATTTTGATTCGCCATCTGCAACGGCAGCTCCCGCTCCCACGTTTTAATCATGGATATCCAAGTGCTGGCATCCGGCAGCAGCGGGAATTGCTACAAGATATCAGACGGAAAAACAACTATTCTGCTGGATGCCGGTATTCCATTTAAAAAGATTCAGGAAGGCTTGAAATTTGACACTAAATCCATTTCAGGGTGTTTTATCACACACCAGCATGGTGATCATAGCAAAGCCGTTCCTGAGCTCCTCCGAAGAGGATTTAAGGTATATTCGAACGAAGATGTGCGGTCCGTATTTCATGGAGTACAGCGACTTTCAGATAAATTACCGTATCGGCAGGGAAGTTTTATTATTACACCTTTTACGTGTCAGCATGACGTAGAATGCTATGGCTACCATGTGCAATCTATAGAAACAAATGAAACGCTGCTGTACTTTACGGATACTGCGTATATCAAATACCGGTTTCGAAACATTCATTATATTTTGGCCGAAGCCAATTATTCTTTTGACGTAATGGCAGAAAATGCAAAAAAAGGACATGTCCCATGGTTTGTCTCAGAACGTGTGGTGCAAACCCATATGAGCATTGATACATTACTTGATTTCCTGAAAGCTAATGACCTGCACAGCGTCAAAGAGATTTACTTGCTGCATCTCAGCAATGCCAATAGTGATGCGGCATCATTTAAAACCCGGGTCCAGAAAGAAACGGGCGCAGTCGTATATGTGTATTAAAGGAGCGGTGCATATGAAACAAAGCTGCTTAACCTGTCAGCATCATGATACTTGTTTGGCATATTGCAGAGTCAACAGCTGTAATGAATGGCAGCCAATACTGACAGAACCAGAGATTCCATACGGGATGATTATTGTAAACGAGAGTATCTTAAAAAAAGTCATTGAAGCGTCCAATTATTGCTCGAAAGACCCGCGTTTTTGTCTGGATGGAGAATGCGTATCATGTATTATAAATGACCTAAAACGGCATGATATTGCGGATGAAGGATGGTGATATATAAATGGATACAGAAAAAATATATAAAACTGATATTGTTAATGCGTTTACAAATTTGCTGGAAGAAGGTAAAGAACTTAAAGATAAGCTCACACAAGCGACAACAGCAATAACAAAATTTCCTTATTTCATGGACACGGGTGATGAACCAGAACCTTATATATATTATTTGCATCGGCAGTATAAACCTGTTACGAAGAGAATATATATTCCTATAAAATTACATATCATTGCATTTTTTCGGCAAAAAATCATCCATCAAATAGATGCGATTCCTCCGTCATTTATGGAAGACGAAAAAAGCGACACGGCATGAATTCAAAGGAGGATAAACCATGGATCACATAGAACAAATGGCAGCTTTTAAGGAACTGCTGCGAAAAACAAACCGGGACGGTATAGAAAATCTGCTGGCATATTTGGAGATGGAAACTGACTTTTTTACTGCCCCTGCATCCAGTAAATATCATGAGGCGTATGAAGGCGGCTTATTGGAGCACAGCCTAAATGTCTATCAGCACCTAAAGACCATCATGTGTAAGTACTATAAAATGTTCCCTGTTTCGCCCGATACGGCGTATATCGTTTCTTTACTACACGATGTATGTAAGGCAAACTTCTACAGCCTAGAAATGCGAAATAAGAAGATTGACGGGGTATGGCAGCAAGTACCGTTTTACGCAGTGAGCGATCGATTCCCCGCAGGACACGGGGAAAAGTCGGTCATGATTGTGCAGCGGTACATTCCATTAACGGATGAAGAGATCATGGCAATCAACTGGCATATGGGATTTTCGGATATCCGGACGCACGAAATATACGGTATGCAGGCACTTAGCAACGCCTGCAGCCAATATCCGCTGGTCGTATTGCTGCATATGGCTGATTTAGCAGCCACCTATTTGAACGGAAAGAAGGAGTGATTGGTATGAGAGAAAACAGTTCGATCCAAATCAACAAGATTAAGTACAGCGAAAAGGCAGAAAAAATTACCATTGATTTTTCACGAAACATCGACGGACATCGGGCAGATTACACCGGCACATTTGATGAACAGGCGGCACCTGAATTTTATACTGCACTGCAGGTATTGCGAAATCCAGTACTCAATATTCTGCAATTTAAGTTTGAGGATTTTAAAGACCGGATTACACCGTACGGTGTCAATTACCGGTATGCCAAAGATGGTACGATGAGCGCCATTATATCCAGCAAGCTTGCCGTCGGGAATACCGAGATTGCAATCAACACGCCTATGCGGTCGTGCCCAACAGAAGATATTGTGGATGACACTTCCGAGCAATATTTTGATGATCCCACCGTAGCGGCATTATGGGAGCTGGAAACCCAAGCACGAAAATATTTGGACGGGAAACGGGCGCAAATGTCGCTCTTTGGATCGGACGGATCAGAAAGCATTGCCGATGAGCGGGAAAAAGATCCATTCGAAGAAGATGAAGATGTACCGTCAGGGATGCCCAAAATGGATAATATTGCAGCGTTTCCAACGGCGGCCCATTCGTAACAATACATTGGCAGTGTGGCGGGGATATGAAGATATCTCCGTTGCTGCCGGATTAGGTGGTGTAATGCGTGAGCGATAACAAAAAATATTATTACCTGAAGCTAAAAGAAAATTTCTTCGACTCCGACGAAATGATTCTGCTGGAATCCATGCAGGATGGATATCTATACTCAAATATTCTGCTTAAGATGTACCTTCGCAGTCTAAAAAATGACGGGAAATTGGTTATCAATAATTGTATTCCCTACAATTCGCAAATGTTGGCCACGATTACTAGGCATTCCGTGGGAACAATCGAAAAAGCACTTCAATTATTTAAAAATTTACACTTGATTGAAATATTGGAGAGCGGCGCAATTTACATGACAGATATCCAAAGCTTTATCGGGGAAAGTACTACAGAAGCTGATAGAAAGCGTAAATATAGGCAGAAAATCGAATCTGAAAGATCAACAAAAAAAGAAATTCCATCTCCAATAATGGGACATTTGTCCGGACAAATGTCTGGACAATCAGCGGACAAATGAAGGACAAATGTCGGACAAACGTACACCAGAGATAGAGATAGAGTAAGAGATAGAGAAAGAGTTAGAAAGAAGAAGGGGAAGAAGAAAACCCAAAAAGCCAGCGGCGGCTAAAAAATAAGGGAGATTTTCATTGGATAGCTTCTTTGACGAGGAGAGCATCATGAGTGAGAAAAGATACTACTGGTTAAAATTGCAAGATAATTTCTTCACCCATAAGACGATCAAAAAACTAAGGAAAATAGCGGGTGGAGACACATACACGATTATTTATTTGAAGATGCAGCTGCTTAGTTTAGAGCATGACGGAGTACTGTATTACGACCAAATTGAAGATAATTTTACCGAAGAATTGGCACTGGATATCGACGAAAATATCGAAAATGTGAAGGTCACCGTTTTGTTTTTGAAAAAGTGCGGATTGCTGGTTGAACGGTCCCAAAATGAATTTTTGCTACCAGAAGCCAGAGACAACATAGAGAGTGAAAGTGCAAGCACACAGCGGTCTAGAAGGTCTAGATTGCAAAAAAAAATGTTGCAATGCAACGCCAATACGTTGCAACGCAACAAGGATGCAACAAAATGCAACGCCAATGCAACAGAGTGCAACGAAGATGCAACGCCAAATCGTTGCAATGCAACGGATGACAACGTCAGTAAAGGCTCTAACGACGTAAAACAGGTCATTTCCTGTTACGCCAATAACATTCACCCGATTTGCTCAGGAATCGAATTGGAGAAAATCAAGGGGATGGTCGAACAATACGGCGCAGAGACAATACAAAAAGCCATCGAACGGGCGGTATTTCGGAACAGACGATCGCTATCATACATTGCTGGCATCCTGCAATCATGGGAAACAAACGGCTATGACGATCCGGATAAAGCCAAAGCCCAAAGCAATACGCATACACCGAACCAATACGACAAAATCGAGTTTTAGTTTAGAACGGCAGAAAGGAGAACATGGCATGGGAAAAGAACAGCTGGAGCCGGCCGTATCGGAAGACCGGCGCAAAACGCTATTGCAAAAAGCGAAGCGGCTAAAAAAAATGTCGAAAGAACAGCTGGAGGAACGGAGGCAATGGGCAGTGGGTACCATCGCCACCCCACCGGACGGCATCCAATGCAGCCACTGCGGAAACACAGGATTTATCACAGAAGAGAATACCGACGGATACGAAACCGTGGCACCGTGCCCTGCTTGCTACGAACGCCGGCAGGTTGCAAGACGGCTCAAGGCATCCGGCATATCACCGGAAGATTATGAAAACTGCCGGCTAACAACCTTTTTGGCAGATACCGAGATCAGCCGCCAGATGCTGGCCATGGCAAATGCCTATCTAACAAGCCGGCAGCCAGGGCAGGGATTTGGACTATTTGGCACTGCCGGCACTGGGAAAACGCATCTATGTATTGCGGTGTGTCAGGAAATCACCCGGAAATACAACGAGCCGCACTATTATTTTTCATACCGAACGGAAATGCCGACGCTCATTAAAGCCATGAAAAGCTACAGCAACGCATATGACGACGCTGTACGCAAATGGAAAGAGTGTGACAACCTCTACATCGACGACCTGTTTAAAATGGCGGTACGGTACGGCTCAGATAAAAATCCGGCAAGCATTGAGCCGGATGATCTCAAAGTGATGTTTGACATCATCAACGCCCGATACATGAACAAAAAAGCGACCTTGTTCAGCAGTGAAATTGCCGTCAACGAATTAAGCCAAATCGACGGGGCGCTGGGAAGCCGCATTTATGCCATGATCAAACCGTATGGTATGAAGGTTACCGGCGAAAATAGACGCCTGCAAGGAGGGACCGTAGCATGAAAGCCTACTTGATACTAAACCCTGACGAATACGAAACCTTTCGAAAGGAATGCGATCAGCGCCAAATCAGCCATATCCAAGTCAAAGCACAAAAGGACCGATATGCCGCAACAATCCGCACACAGGAGCAATACGACTACATCGATCACACATGGAACGGAAACATTTATTGCTATGAAAACGAAACGAGAGATAATTTCACGTAAAAAGAACACAACGAATGCCCCGTAAACTTCACAAAATCGATTTTAACGGGTTTTAACATAGAGAACGATAAAATTATCGAGCAAAAATAAAAGAACCGTTAGAACGGCAAATACAGCAAATTTTACAAATCATCACAAAGGAGAGATTTTTATGATCAAGACATGCGAGATTTGCGGCAACGAATTTGAGATAAACAGCAAACAGAAATATTGCCCGGTATGCAAAGAACGAGTGGTAACGGAGTACGAAAAGATTCTTACCCGTCAGCGCAAGAAGAGTACGGAATGCTTAATCTGCGGAGCTTCCATGGAAAATAGCCATTCGATGCATGCCTGCTCCCCGAAATGCCAGAAAATACTAAATGCGCTCACCGCAGAATTTCGAAAGAAACGCTATGCAGATAGAAGAGCGAAGAAAAGCATGCCGCATTACAGGAAAAACGGAAAGAAAATGTCACGACTGGGACGGCATATTGAAGAAGCTCGTGCCATGGGCATGCAGTACGGCGAATATATGGGCTGGCGATACATGCAGAAAAAGCAAGAAAATCAAACAATGGCAGATTGAATATTTATACGAAATGAAACAGAGCAAAAACAGGAGGTTTCATGAGCATTTATATCAACGAAAAGACAGGCGCGATGCAATTAATTGTTTACGGTGAACCATTCGCCCAGGAACGCCCCCGGTTTTCTACGTTTTCCGGTCATGTTCATGCCTATGATCCGAAGCGGTCACGGGCATACAAAGAAAAAATATGCGCCGAAGCTGTCCATCTGATGTATAAGGCAAAAGAGCTGGGATACCAAGTGCCATTTGACTGCCCGCTGCAGTTTGCACTTTATATTTATCGCAGCATCCCCAAGTCATTTAGCAAGAAAAAAACACAGCTGGCACGGGAACATAAAATCTATGCGCATACGAAACCGGATGCCGACAACTATATCAAATGTGTGCTGGATGGGATTGCACATGGGAAATCAAAAATATTATTTACGGACGATAGCCGTATTGTATCGATCCGGGCGATCAAGCTATATGACGATACGCCGCGAATTGAGGCATGGCTAAAGCCGATTTAGGAAGTGATATACATGGGCCGTAAATTTCACCAGCACCATCCAAAGAGGCTGAAATTTTCACAGAAAACAACGCCGGATATAAAAAATAATGTGACGACAAAAAGCCGCTGCTGCTATTGCGGACGCATATTATATCCGGATACATGGCACTACATGTGGGATGAGTACGGACAACGCGTAAAAAAATGCAACAACGAATTGGAATGTTACCGACATCGGAAAGATAGAGCAGAGGAGGCATATCGAAATGCAATCAGATAAAAGCAATTTAATAGATAACAAAGGAGACCTGTTTGTGGTAAAAGATGGCATAGAAATGCCATTTAATAAGGACATTTTGGAATTTAAGGTAAATCCACATCAAAAAAGAAAAAAGGACTGTTTTAAAGAAAATTTTCATGATTTAAAAGCAAAATGCAAGATGGATATCAAGATAGACACGGATACACGATTTGATTTTTTGATAATGATGTTGTTTCAACTATTTCCGGATATTGAAAAAATATATCTCAAAGATTATAAAGATTTGACGTTTTTCATGCATTGGAACGGGGGGTATGACATTAAAAAGATCAAGAAACAGTTTGAAAGAAAAGAACATCATGATAGCGACAATATAGAATCATTTTTGTTGTCAGTTCCTTACAAAGGGGAATTAATTAAATCATTGCAAATGGACGTATTTTACAAAAGCCTATATGACATACATTCAATACGAATACGCTCGTTGTGGATACCCATTTACTTCAAAGAATTAGAAAAGAAGTATGGAAAATTATTGTAAAAGCAGCTGAGGAGGAGATAGCATGTACGATCACAATGATTATGTAATGGCGGTTAAGCAATATTTAATACGGTATAGAGAATTTACGACCTACATTGAAAATGTCAAAGCCGACATTGCAGATTATAAAGCTAAGTTACAGTTAAATGCTGCGCCAAAGGTGCCGTCGCTATCTCCTGCACCATCCGGGGGCGGTGGAGAAAATACCAGCCAGCAGGAACGGGACTATTTCAGCAAAGAGGCTATCCCGAATAAAATAGCACAGCTGCAGCGGGATATTGCACGGATAGAGCCTATGATCAACCGCCTGAATCGATCTTTAGAAGCGCTGCCACCAACGGATCGGGGAATTATTACCAGGCGCTTAATTGACAATGAATCATGGATGATTATTACGAGTGATTTACATGTGACAGAGGGGTATTGCCACCGGCGAATATCGAAAATTATTAAGCAACTGGCCGGCATGATGTTTGGCCCGAAAGCGATTCCGTTGCAGACACATTTTGTGTTTTTTGAAGAAGATAAAGAAAACGAGAATGGAATATTTTAGTATAAACCAAGGAGGATAAGACAATGAAGGGATACAAAGGATTTGACAAGGATTTGAAATGCAGAGGATTGCAATACGAAGTAGGCAAAACGGTGGCAGAAGAAAACGCTAAGTTATGTGATTGTGGACTGCATTTTTGCGAACAACCGATCGATGTATTTAGATATTATGCTCCCGGACATAATAGCCGTTATGCAGAAGTAGCGGCAAAAGATGTTAGCAAAGAAACAGAAGATGACAGTAAAAGAGTGGCTAAGTCGATAACGGTTAAAGCAGAGGTTGGAATTGTAGGGCTGGTAAAAGCACAAATTGAGTATGTAAAAAAGCATACGACGTTTGAGCATACGGATAAAGATCAAGCGACAGCAGGAGACTACGGGGCAGCGACAGCAGGAGACTACGGGGCAGCGACAGCAGGAGACAGCGGGGCAGCGACAGCAGGAGACTACGGGGCAGCGACAGCAGGAGACAGCGGGGCAGCGACAGCAGGATACAGAGGGGCAGCGACAGCAGGAGACAGCGGGGCAGCGACAGCAGGATACAGAGGGGCAGCGACAGCAGGAGACGGAGGGGCGGCGACAAGCCGAGGAACGGTATCCGTAGGAGAAAACGGGTGCGGGTTAGTAAGAGGAAATAGAGTAAAAATTAAAGGTGGAATAGGCGCAATACTAACAATATGCGAAGAAAAAGATAATAGCTATGGCATTGCTTATTTGAAATCTTTTGTGGTGGATGGTACGGAAATAAAAGCAGATACATATTATAGTCTCAAAGACGGGAATCCAGTAGAAGTGGAGCAAGAATGAACATAATAGCAATAGACCCTGGAACCCATGAAAGCGCCTATGTAATATGTGATTATGGTACCCTAAAGCCTATAGATAAGGGAAAGATACCAAACGCGGAATTATTGGAACAGCTGCCGGAGATGATTATGCTAAACAGCATCCAGTATGTAGGGATTGAGTACATGCAGTCATACGGTATGGGAGTGGGCAAGGAAACCTTTGAAACGTGCTATTTTATCGGGCGCATGACAGAACGCATACTGCGGCAGACGGCAATAAAAGAGATTATCCCCATATATAGAAACGAGGAAAAAATAGGCACGGTAGGGAATATGAGAGCCAATGACACAGCAATCCGGCATTATCTGATAGATACATTTGCTGAGCACGATTTTAAGACAGGAAAAGGAACAAAAAGTAATCCTGATTGGTTTTATGGATTTAGCAAGGATATGTGGCAAGCCTATGCACAGGCATATATTTTAAAGCTAAAAGTAGAAGGGAAGATGTAACTATGACAATATCGGAACTACGGAATATGACAGACTCGGAGTTAAAGGAATTAGCCAAGCAAAAGAGGATCACCAAAAAGGGAAAATGTAGTCCTACGTCAGATGCTTATCAAGCCCAAAATATATTATGGATCAGGGCAGGTCGACCGTTTGACAGAAAAGAACAGCCAAATGATGATCCATGGGGATTAATTGACAGCGAATAGTAGGAGGTAGAAAAATGATATTTGGGATCATTGTTAATACCAAAATGCGA
>NZ_LEKT01000049.1 GCF_001045675.1 Megasphaera cerevisiae DSM 20462 | reverse complement strand
GGGATGTCGTCGTGGAGGCGGACAAAGCGAAGGAAGAAGCGAAATACAATTCGTAGAGTGTCACCGTCATTACCAAGGAAGATATTGCGCGCAAACAGGGGAAATCGGTGGAAGACGTGATTTTCAATGAAGTGGGCGTGACCAGAACCGTCGACGCTATGGGTAAAGTAGGCATCTCTATCCGTGGGGCCGATCCTCGTCATACCCTCATCATGGTGGACGGTCAGCCCGTCCTGGGAGACGTGAGCAAATACAGCGGCAACGGCGACGAGCTCATGCGGATCGGTGCGGAAAATATCGAACGCATCGAAATCATCCGCGGTGCCGCCAGTGCCAAATACGGAGCCGATGCTATCGGCGGCGTCGTCAATGTCATTACAAAAGGGCCGAAGGATACGCCGTCGGTGCAGTTCAATGCCGAAGGGAGATATCATAGTTCGCGGTATACCAGCTCCTATGAGAGCAGCGCTATACCGTCGAATTTCTTTTTACGAGCCGACAGCGGTAAGGTGGGTAAATTCAGTATTTCTGGCTGGACGTCGAAACGGGATATTATGCCGGTGTATAGTAAAGAGCGAGCTTATGGTGGTGGTACAGACAATATGTGGTATCAGCAGTTTAAGCCATCCCTGCGATATTACGGTGACGTGAAAAATAGCGGTGTTAGTGGTGCCTACGAATTTAATCAAAACCATAAAATTAATTTCAACTTCAACAGCGAACGGGAAGACGTGGAACGGCGCAATAAGTCCGCATTGGGAATGGGCGGTATCTTTGAACCGATGCAAGTCTTCAATCGGAATATGAAGCGGGATACCTATTCTTTTTCATATAAGGGACGGGGAGGCAATACAGATTGGACCGTCGATTTCAGCCATGGTAAGTCCAAGCAAGATGATGTGGCTGTGCTGGATTATGGAGCGGGAAGTCAGTATCGCGGTGCCAGAGCTCTCGCAGGTGTGGACTGGCTGGAACATGAACGGACAGATATCAATGTGGGAATGAATACAGCGATCAATGACAAGCATCTATTGAGTTACGGTTTTGGGCATACACGGGAATGGGCTACTGGATCTCGGTTAAAAAGCGCTCCTAAAACGCACATAGAAACGATCAATCCTTGGGACTATGATAAATCCCTGGCAGTACGGAGCAATACGGCGAGTGAAAATGATGAGCCCCGTTCATACGTTCATAACTTTGCGTTCAAACAAAATGAGAAGGGATTCATGTGGGATAAAAATACAGAATTTTATGGTGATAAAACTCCTGTTTTTACCTATGCTGATGCTAAAAATATGGATCCTGCCCTTAAAGCGTATCTAACGTCCCCCCAATGGTCACAGCCGGGATTTAAGCCTGTTATCACAGATGAATTGCGAAAAAAATATGGTGATATTGTGGATCGATATGAAGCATTTAATGAAGAATTGATTAAAACTCATGATTTCACAAAAATTCCAACCAATACCTATAAAGAATCCTTTGCGCCAGCTTTTGGATATTACGGTTTTTTAAATGGAGCGGACCAAAATAAAAACATCAAATACAATGGGACTTATTATGGACAAGGCTATGATGAACGAACGAATCAAATTGTTGTCGGTGAAGCGGAAATCAATAAGACCTATGCCTATGTGCAGGATACGTGGCAGGCCAATGATCAGACTACGATCACGCCGTCTCTGCGCCTTGACCACAGTGACCTCTTTGACAGCCAGGTCACAGGGAACGTAGGACTTCTGCATAATGTCCATGGCAATCCCAAACGAGGTTTCAAGGCCAATATCGGCACCGGCTATGCGGAACCGGGCATGGGCGAGCTCTATTACAATTGGGAAATGTTTGGCGCCGCTGGCAGTCATTTGGGCTGGTACTGGATTGGCAATCCGAATCTGAAGCCGGAAAAATCCCTCAATTTTGATGTGTCTCTCGAAGGGGAAAGCAACAAGACCTTTGCCAAGGTCAGCTTGTTCCACAATGAAATCAAGGACTATCTGACGAGCTACTTTACGGGGCAATTGATTGATTTTGGATATGGGGACATTTACTCCAGTTATGACGCTGCCAGCTATCATCCCATGCCGGATCGGATCTACAGCTTCCGCAATATCGGTAAGGCTAAGATCACGGGACTGGAAGCAGAGGTACAGCAGAAATTCAATGATCACTGGTCGGGCAAGCTGGGCTATACGCTGCTCCATGCCGTCAATACCAGTGATTCTGATATGCCGCATAAGCTGCTGGATCGGCCGACCCATAAGGTGGACATTGGACTGAACTACAAGAATACAAAAGGAGATTTCCGCGGCGCTCTCTGGGGCAGCTATTATATCCACATGCTGGACAGTAACTCCGTATCGACGGAAAGCCTCTTTGACAAGGATGAAGACGGCAACTATATCCGTAAAGATGGGAAGTATCAGGAAAAGACCTTTGGCGTCTGGAATGTCCTCTTCGAGAAAGATTTCGGCAAAGATTTGACGGCTTACATAGGTGTCGATAACATCTTCGATCATCGTGACGATGACCGAGCGTTCCAGGACCGGGTATACCGCTTTGGCGTCAATATCAAGCTGGAAGATTTGGGCGAAGCCCTGGCACAGCCCTTCCATATACGGAAAGACGCAGAAGGGAATCCCATCATCACCAACGTCTATGGCGGCGATTGGTTCCTGAGCCGGCCTGTCGACCTGTCGGCACAGCGCAAGGCTGGCGACGTCCGTTTCTTTGGTGACTATCGCGTCCGCAGTAATATGTTCAAAGGCGAAGACAAAGTCGCGATGCGGGATACAAAGACGACCCAGCCCAGTGATGCCGCAGCGAAGAATTATGCTGATAAGGCCGGGCATGGTCTGGAACAGTGCCTCCGTATCGGCGCTGATTACCAGATTGCCGATGGCCTGAATCTGCAGGTGGTAGGTTCCACGGCGAAACGGGATACGTCGTACAACGTGGCGGACAAGCGCGGTCTTCACGATCCGTACTTGGAACAGGCCGAATTGACAAAGAGTACCAAGAAATGGGATTGGTCCGTAGGCCGTATTTCGGAGCCTATGGGTGTGACGGGCTATTGGTTTGGCAAGGAGTACGATGGTGCCCGTGTCGTCTATACAGATCAAAAGACACAGGTCAGTGTTGGCTATGGTGATTTCAGCCAGAACACAGGTATTACAGACAGTGCCTATAATCATAAAGAACGGACGATCATTCATCGGGCACCGACACTATCAGAGTTAATAGGACTTAATACTGTAGTGGGTAATACGGAGGGCATCTATCCTGGATTGCCTGATAATCCCAATGGTCAGTATAACTATCAATCCAAATTTGATCATGCGAAGACACCGGAAGAAAAATTGGCTGTTATAAAAGAACTGATGGGAATTTTAAAGCATATTAATGAAGTTAGTAAGGAACAATTTAAAGACCTGGAATGGGCAAGCAAACCGTATAAAGGGTTTTGGGATGAAACAGAAGGAGGAGTGGTTCAGCTACTAAACCCGAATCAGGGATTGAAAAGTCATCAGTATAGGGCAATGGACGTTCAGGTAATCGTAGGTGAGAAACAATTGAATCTTTCTGATGCAGATGTCATACAGGAAGTATTAAAGGGCAGCAACCTATTATCAGGGTTTACTTTTGATGATTGCTTTAATGCTGGGAAGGTAAAAGCACGATTTAAAGATATTTTGACTCAAGTCCATGCCAGTGACTATTTGGATCGCAACGGTAATTCTATTGGATCAATAGACCAAGCAGTAGATCATGTGTTTTCAGCATATGTGGGGACAAACACGTTTTATCAAGTGATGGATACCAGTAAGCCTTTGGGACAATGGTATACTCCTTTTGGCGATGGACAAGACTATAACTATATTAGTAAAATGTTGTATCATATGACGGCGCTTGGCAGTGGATCGGATTTGTCGGGATTTGCTCAAGTGGGTTTAAATAAAGATACGGTGCCCTTGCCAGGTGCACCGATTACCTTTGCTGCAGTCGGTGACTTGCTCAAACAAGACGTCATCCCCGCCATGGACCGTGCCGCCTATATCAAGGTGCGCCGCCAGCTCAGCGACACCGTTGGCGGCCACACGCCGGACTTCTGGGTGGCCCGCCTCGACATCGGCATCGCCGATACCGGACATGCCCGGCAGCTGGCACGCCTACCTGGATTACAAAGCCTTCGACCACGGCTCCTTCGTCGGCGGCACCGGCGCAGACCTGCCGGACCGCTACCTAGACGGCATCCGTTCCTTCACTACGGGCATCGGCTACGTACCGGCACGCAACCTGCTCCTGGAAGCCAGCTATACCTTCGGCGCCAAGAGTACGCAGATGCGGGATACTCTCTATACGCCAGAAAACTTTACCCTGGGAGACTATACGAGGGTCCAGGTCACATACAAATTTTAAGTGCGACAAGATGCTGTTTTTTCGCGCCTATCCTCTTTTTAAACAAATTTTATAAGTTGCGGTTTCTGAATTTCACAGGTGTTGCATACTGTAATGGGGCTGTAGCAAAATAAGGAGTAATCCTCATTTTGTTACAGCCTTTCAGCTTTCGGGCTGCAGGCTTAGTATACCAGAAGTGCCTGGTCATGGCGCTCACCCATAAATCGGACCGGCATTGAGGTGTCCGCATACAGGGGAATGGCCGGCACCGGCAGACTATACTGTTTACTGGTGCCGGCAGTGCGCTGGCTATATGCAGCAGTACACCTGCCGTGCCGTACAGAATCTGTGTGCCAGCAGGGGAACCGTCATTTTCTGCTATGGTTGTAATGTATTTGTAAATTATACTGCAGAGTATCACTGCAGTATGCTGACGATAGGTCTTGTGTATGTTATAATCAGGATAATAAAGAAATTCATCGAAAGGCAGTGAACCATATGGCAAAGATTACATTGGAATCAGGATTTACTTTTGACGTTACAAACCTTTACGGTCCCGATAAAATCACGGACGAAGCAGTACGCGCTTTTGCACCGGTATATACGAAAGCGCATGCCGCCATGATGGAAATGCGCAGAACCGGTTTGATGGCTGGTCATCTTTCGAAGGACGGCGAGCCGGAGGCCGTTCTTTTTCCGCAGTTACCGTATATTCAAGAGGGCAATATCAACTGCCCGGAACGGATTATGGCGTTGGAGGAATTAGCTCGGACATCGCGGAATCGTGTGGATGCCGTCATATTTCTCGGCATTGGCGGTTCCTATTTGGGCGGCAAGGTGCTTTTTGATGTGCAGTGCGGTGAGTTTTGGAATCTGAAAAGTACGGAGGCGCGCAAGGGATTTCCCAAGGCTTTTTTTGCCGGAAATAACGTGGATTCCCACAAACTTTCGGGATTGGTCAGCTTTTTGAAAACGGATAGTAAGAATAAGCCTGATTATACGGTAATGGCTGTTATTATTTCTAAGTCTGGCTCGACGATCGAGCCGATGTCCAATTACATGATTCTGCGGCAGGCGATGGGCGATGCCGGTATTCATTTTGAAACAGTTGCCGTGACAGATCCCCATCACGGCGCGGAGAGAGAAACGCTGCTGCATGGCTTGGCAAAAAAATCAGAGTGGCCTATGTTTCGCGTGCCCGACGGAGTAGGCGGACGCTTCAGCGTCTTTTCCGAGGTTGGACTGATTGTAGGTGTCCTCATTGGCTTTGATATTCGTCAATTTCTGGCGGGTGCCAGAGATATGGATCAGGTTTGCCATGATTCGGATATTTGGAAAAATCCGGCGTTGCTTAACAGTGTCTTGAAATATTTGGCGGGGGCCCGGCAAGGGCGCGCCCTGGAAGTGCTTATGCCGTATGCCGACAATCTTAAATCGTTGTCAGAATGGTATATTCAACTGTTGGCTGAATCTTTGGGCAAGCGGCTGGACAAGCAGGGTAAGGTCGTGCATTACGGACGGACGCCTATCGTTGCTGTGGGCACGACGGATATGCATGCGCAGACTCAGGAGCATCAGGAAGGGCCGCAGGATAAGGTCGTGCAGTTTGTGTCGGTGCAGTATTGGGACGATGATGTGACGGTACCGCATATGTATGATGAATATCCAAAGCTGGCGGCCTTTAGTGGATTGCCCTTAAGCCGCATTCTGGAGGCTGCCCGCGGCTCTAATGCCGAGGCCCTTGCCGGAGACGGACGGCCCAGCGCCAATTATATTTTGCCGGAACTTACGCCGTATCATTTGGGTGAGCTTATGTTTATGCTGTGCCTTTCTATTGCGTATGAGGGAGAATATGCTAATGTTGATGCCTTCAACCAGCCTGGCGTAGAGGTATATAAGCGTCTTCTTGGCGACCGGCTGCAGAAATTACAGGAGGAATGAGTAGAAATGAATGTGTTAGTAACAGGCGGCGCCGGTTATATCGGCAGTCATACTGTCAGAGCCTTGCTGGCGCAGGGCCATCAGGTTACGGTGCTGGACAATCTTTCACGGGGGCATCGTGACGCTGTGCCGCAGCAGGTGCGGCTTATCATAGAAGATATTCACCATATCGACAAGGTCCGCCGGATACTTGAAACGGCTCATATTGATGCTGTTATGCATTTTGCCGCGCATAGCCAGGTCGGGGAATCTATGGAAAATCCGACGATTTATTATGATAATAACGTTGTCGGCTCGTATTGCCTTCTCGAGGCAGTACGGCAGGCTGGTGTGAAGTATATGGTTTTTTCTTCCACGGCGGCAGTATATGGTGAACCGGAAAAAACGCCGATTACGGAGGATATGCCGTATTGCCCGACTAATGTGTACGGACAGACGAAACTGATGATCGAAAATATGCTGGCGCAATTCAGCCGGGCCTATGGACTGAAGTATGTGGCATTGCGGTATTTTAATGCTGCCGGGGCCGCTGCGGACGGAAGTATTGGCGAAGATCATACACCGGAAACACATTTGATCCCTCTTATTTTGCAGACCGCGCTGGGGCTGCGGAAATCGATTAAGATATTTGGCACCGATTATCCTACGCCGGACGGCACGTGTATCCGTGATTATATTCATGTCACGGATTTGGCGGATGCTCATTGCCGTGTTTTATCCTACCTTGCGCAGGGCGGTGTGTCCCAGTATTTTAATTTGGGCTCGCAGCATGGCTTTAGCGTGCGGGATATGATTGAAACTGCCAAGCAGGTCACGGGCCGTGATTTCCTTGTAGAAGAGGCACCTCGCCGGGCAGGCGATCCGGCTGTTCTGGTCGCCGCATCGGGTAAGATCAGGGAAATAACCGGCTGGCAGCCGATTCGCAGCAGTGTGGAAACGATTATAGCGGATGCCTGGAATTGGCATAGCCATCATCGCAGCGGATATGATGTTTCACAGTAAAATAATATCCCTGGGACATCTTGTAAGGAACTTTTTAGCTCACCACAGAAGAACGTGGCTCCCGTATGGAGCGATTATGGTCTTTTTGACCATAATATGGTTCGCGTGGGAGGGAGCTCCTTCAGGACGGCAGGAAATCATACGGGAGACGGAGAACCACGGTGGTTCTTCTTCTCCCGTTTTTTCTGTGCCGGAACAGGATGAAAAGGGAGAAAAGATGGCGGGAACGCTGGTGTGCAGTACGGCTAATACGCGGCGTAAACGCCCGCTTCCGGATCTGTTTGCAAGCTCTCTGCCGAAGCAGGGAGCAGAAAAGAACATTGTGCCGGAGCCGCTGCCAGTGATACCGGCTGCTGGAAATACCGTGTCTGCGCTGCCGTCTGCCGGTGGCGTCATGAGCAGTGGAACGAACCGGCTGGTCCTGCTCAAAAACGAAAAACAGGCGCGGGCCTGTGGCCTTGGCGATGAGTTTGACGGCTGGCATATCGTGTATATTGGAGACGGCGTTGTCGGTCTTGAGAAAAACGGACAGGTTACAGAATTGAAGGTGTAGAAAGGAATGGACTATGAAACATTTTCGTATCATCTTAGCACTGATTTTTTCCTTATGGACCTTTCCGGCGGCGGCAGAATCGCTTATGCAGGTTCATGTGTACGAGGTTCCCGTACGGACCGTGCTGGAGGGATTGGCACGGAGCGGCCGAATGAACCTTATTGTCGATGATACCGTGCAAGGAAATATTACCGTACATTTGACCGGCGTAACGGCAGCTGAAGCTGTACGGGCCATAGCGGCCAGCCAGAACCTGTTTTATGATGACAGCGGTCCCGTGCGGATTATCACTGCCGGCAGAAAACAGGATAGTGCTAAGACCTTCCATACGTGGCAGCTGCAGTATACGTCCCCTCAGGATATCCGGGAGGCAGTCCGGGCGGTCGTACCGGAAGCGGACGTACGCTGTCATGATGAAACCAATATGCTGATTATCGGCGGTACATGGCAGGAGGCGGCAGCCGTCGGGGAACTGGTCCGAAAGTTGGATACATTGCCGCAGCAGGTGGACGTGGAGGTGGAAATCGCATCGGTGGACAGAGATGCATTAAAGCATACCGGCGTGGATTGGGAATGGTCACATGTCAAAGGGGGTTCGGATCATGACAAGGTATTTTCTTTTGAAGCGCAGATTCATGCTCTGGAGGAAAAAGGGAAGGCCCGTATTTTGGCCAAACCACATATGGTGGCTGTCAATGGTAAAGAAGCGCGCATTCTTATCGGTGATAGGATACCCGTACAGACGGAGCATATTTCTGAGGGTGAGCGGACAGCGACGACGGAATATCAGGATGCCGGTATTCAGCTCCGGTATATACCGCGCATTCATGCTGATGGCAGTGTAACTGCATATATTCAGGCTGAAGTCAGTACGCCCGTTTTTGTCCCAGAACTGAAGGCATACCGCATCGCTACTCGACAGGCTCAGTCGGTTGTACGCATGACACAGGGAACGGCTCTCGTGATTGGCGGGCTTATTCGCAGGGAGGATATAGAAAATTTCCGCAAGGTCCCGCTGTTGGGAGATCTGCCGTTGCTGGGGAGACTGTTCAGGAGTCATTACACGTCATCCAAGGAGACCGAGGTCGTCATATTGCTTCGTGCTGAGGTAGTTGGGGACAAAATACCGAAAATTGGGTAAGGCCGGAAATATGTGTCTTAAAAAAGTATTTTCTGTATTGACATTTTGACAGAATCGGGTATAATAAATGTCAACAATATATTTCCAAAACTAAAGGTGTAGATGGAAAAAAGTAGGGTTGCAGATATCCTCGCAGAGAGCCGGTGGCGGGTGTAAACCGGCAGGTGATGCAGCGTGAAGTTCTTTCCTGAACTGCAAGGCTGAACCGTTACAGTAGGCCGAGCCGGTGTGGCAGCCGTTATGAGCGCTATGAGTTGATCCGATTCGAGATTATTAGGGTGGTACCGCGGAATTTTCCGTCCCTTGCGTACCACCCTTTTTTTATTTTTTATTCGGATACGCAGGGTGGTACCGCGAGTTCATCGTCCCTCATCAGAGGGGCGGATTTTTTTTATACACTTTCGGGAAGTATAGCTATTATTATCCTTGTTATTTTGTTGGGAGGAAACAAAAATGAATAGTTCAGTCATCGTAGTTGGTTTGTACATTTGCGTTATTTTCCTGATAAGCTGGTATACGAAACGTCGTGCCGCCGGCAAATCGGAAAATTATATTTTGGCAGGACGCCGTCTCACAACACCTCTGATTATGGTATCCATCGTGGGACTGGCTGTCGGCGGGGCGTCTACAATCGGGGTAGCGGAGCAAGCCTATAAGGCCGGTATTTCCGCCGGCTGGTATACGACGGCATGGGGAATCGGCGCTATTGTTATGGGACTGACAGTAGCCAAAAAATATCGCAATCTGAACATTACGACTATCCCGGAAATGCTGGAACGGTATTATGATAAAAAAAGCATGGGGATCGGCATCGTCTGCCAGATTATCGTGCAGCTCGTCGTAATGAGTATGCAGTATGTTGCCGGAGGGATGATCTTGTCGGCGCTGATGCCGGAGATATTTACGCCGGTCACGGGGATGCTCATGAGCGCTGTGGTCTTTATCGGCGTCACGCTTATTGGCGGCATGTGGTCTGCCAGCGTCACCAATCTTATGAATGTCAGCTTGAAGTATGCCGGGATTCTCATGGCCGTCGTCCTTGCGGTCCGCATGGCAGGAGGGATGGATCAGATTCAAGTGAATCTGCCGATGGCACACGGTCTTGATTTTATTTCTGGTGTAGGCCCGATGACGATTATTACATGGATTGTTGTACTTATTACTGTAAACCTTTCTCTGCAGAGTATCATCCAAATTTCTCTTGGCGCCAGGGATGTGCATACGGCCCGCAAGGGATTTATTATCGGTGGATTAGTCATGCTTCCTATTGGGTTTGTCAGCGCGCTGCTCGGTGTTATTGCATCCGAAATATATCCCAATATTTCTGCGACGGCTGCATTGCCGCAGATGATTATGTCTTTAAACCCGTGGCTGGCCGGTGTTACACTGGCGGCTCTCTGGGCCGCTGATGTAAGCTGCGCCTGCAATTTGCTCCTCAGTTCGGCTACGTTGTACTCCCATGATATTCATAAACGATTCATCAATCCATCCATGTCGGACAGCAAATATCTGGCGGTTACCCGTGCAGCCGTATTGCTGCTGGGACTTTTGACCTTGGGTTTTGCACTGACTATCAGCGGGATTATCTCTACGCTTATGGCTGGTCTGAGTCTGATGACAGCTTTCAGTGTTATTGCTGTCATGACGCTTTACGCACCGAAGTATTGCTCACGCGAAGCCGCTTTTTACACGATTCTCACATCTGTTGTCGTTCTTGTTCTGTGGATGACGGTGCCGGCTGTACGTATTCTGCCCCATGTCATTTATGCGGAATGGATTATCTGCGGAGCTGTATTTCTGGGTATCAGTGCTGTCTGCCATCGCCCTATCATCATTGATGAACATCTGGCAGTCAATGAAAAAATTAAAACCATTCCAGCACAACACTAGGTTATCATTATTGCAGTGCCAAACGCCCTTGGAGACAGGGGCGTTTTGATATATAATCCCGATTACTCCCGGCCTTTTTCCTTTATTCCCGCATATATATATGGTACAATAAAGACTACTGAAAATAGTATGCGTGTGAAGCCGGGGGAGGCATAGGGATGAGTTGGCAGATAGAAAAAATATTGGCGGAGCGGCTAGATAGTGAAACGGGATATTATAAATATCCTTTTGGGACTCGTCATGCCATGGCTATTTGCTATCCCAATACATATGAGGTCGGCATGAGCAATTTAGGCATGCAAATTATTTATCGGGAAGTAAATCGGCGAGAAGACTGGTTGTGTGAACGGGCGTTTTTGCCTGATAAGCAGTTGGCTAAGTGGTATGCCAAGGAACATACGCCTCTTTTGACATTGGAAAATCACCGGCCCCTCTGTGATTTTGAGATTGTAGGTCTTTCTGTAAATTTTGAGATGGATTATTTCAACGTGCCCGCCATATTGGAGCAAGGGCACGTTCCTGTTTTGGCGGCTGAACGAAAAGATACGGATCCGCTTGTTGTTATGGGTGGTCCTGTTGCTTTTTTTAATCCAGAGCCGCTGACTCCGTTTGTTGATGTATGTATGGTCGGTGAGGGAGAACAGATGATTCATGCGTTTCTCGAGGCTTACATGAAAGGAACAGAGCAGGGATTGGGCCGGCGAGAACTGCTTGCTGCACTGGCGCAGGTTCCCGGCATATATGTGCCTGCCCTGTACCGGCATGAATATGGAGAGGACGGGCAGCTGATACGGATAGTTCCCGAAGCGGGCGCGCCGCTTCAGGTGGAACGGCAGTGGCAGGAATTATCAGCGCCGGGCGAGACCGTCGTGTCTACACCGTATACGGAGTTTGGCGCGATGTATCTTATTGAGATTGCCAGAGGCTGCGGCCGGCACTGCCGGTTTTGTATGGCCGGTTATTGCTATCGCCGGCCGCGTGTGCGTTCTCTGGAATATGTGAAGGAAGCTGTGCTGCGGGGTAAAAGGCTAGGCAAAAAAATTGGTCTTATGGGTGCCGCTATTTCTGATTATCCTCAGATTGATGAGCTGGTAACGTTTATTCGTCAGGAGGGCATGGCCTTTTCCTGCGCGTCTCTGCGGGCCGATTCCATTACGCCGGCAATTGTCAAAGGATTGGCAGAAAGCGGACAGAAGACGATTACTTTGGCTCCCGAGGCAGGAAGTGCCCATATGCGGGACATTATTAATAAGGGAATTACAGAAGAACATCTGATGCATTCTATTGATCTGGCGACAGCTGCCGGGATTCGTCATGTCCGCATGTATATCATGATCGGACTTCCTATGGAGACGGATGAGGATATTACGGGAATTGTAGATATGACGCGGCGTGTCCGGCAGCATATGGCTGCTATTGGCAATACGGGGAAACTGACACTTAGTATCAATCCTTTTATTCCTAAACCATGTACGCCGTTTCAATGGATGGCAATGACCCATAAGAAGGTTGTGGAAAAACGTCTGGAACATATCAAAAAGGCTTTGGGGCGGGACAAGCAGATAGAGATTTTAGCAGAGCCGCTGCGGCAGTGTTACATACAGGGCGTATTGTCCCGTGGTGATCGCCGGGTGGGAGAGCTGCTGGTTCTGGCGCATCGCTATGGCGGTGTCAAGGGCTGGAAACGGGCTGCCAGCGAATTGCATTTTGATACAGAACAGTTTTTATATGAAGCACGGCCTGTCGGGACACTGCTGCCGTGGAGCGTGTTGGATATGGGGTTGGTTCAGGGATATTTGGAACATGAATTGGAGCAGGCGCGCAAGGGAGCATATACTATTCCTTGTTTTGAAGGCTGCCGGCGCTGCCAAGTGTGCGGAGGTACATAATGGGAACACGATGGGTAACACATGATAATGGGATCGCATGGGAGGCAAGTCATCTGTTATCAGCCGCCGGCTTGTGTCATGGTGTCACGGGACGCGGCGGCGGCGTCAGCATAGCGCCCTGTGATTCGTTGAATCTGGCACTTCATGTTGGCGATGATGTGACTGCCGTATTAGAAAATCGCCGCCGGTTCTGCGCTATGGTGGGCTGGGAGCTGCCGCGTATGACGACGGCGCAGCAGACTCACGAGGATCATGTCGTTGCCGTTGGCGAAGCAGAATGCGGCAGTGGGGCCGGCAGTTATGAGGATGCGCTGGCTCACACGGATGCGCTTATGACAAATCAGAAGCAAATCCCGCTGGTGATTTTTGTGGCAGATTGTGTGCCGGTTATCTTATTTGATCCGCTAAAACAGGTGTGTGCTGTTGTTCATGACGGCTGGCGCGGGACGGTGGCACGACTTGCCGCAAAAACCGTTTTTGCCATGACGGTTGCCTATGGATGCCGCCCTTCTGATATATTAGCATATATTGGGCCATCCATTTCGGCTGCTCATTTTGAAGTCAGTGAAGCTACGGCGGGACAGTTCCGGCGCATGAGTCCAGCCTATGCGGATTGTGTCAGGGAAACAAAAAACATTCTTACTGTGGATTTGTGGCAGGCGAACCGCCAACTTCTTATCGATGCGGGCCTTGCGGAAAAACATATTGATTTGACAGAGAGCTGCGTGTATGAGGACCGCGAAAGGTTTTTCTCATATCGAAGGGATTGCAGTCATACCGGCAGGATGGCGGCCTTTGTTATGTTGACATAGGTAGGGCAAACGCAGGCATACTGCTGGCAATTTTTTTGAAAAATTACTAGCATTTATGGCATGAACTCTATATAATAGAATAAGTGTAATGTTTTATATATAGTAAATCATGCACAGTACGGAGGGATTTGTTTTGATTAAAGAAAATATTGAGGCAGTAAAAAAGAGAATGGCCGATGCTGCTGCCCGAGCCGGCAGGACAGATGAAATTACGCTGGTTGCCGTAACTAAAAACCATCCGGTGGAATATATGAAGGAGGCTGCTGCAGACGGCATTACTGATGTAGGGGAAAATCGCATTCAGGAAGCGTTGCAGAAACGGGAAGCCTTTCCGGATAATCAGCTGAAATGGCATCTTATCGGACATTTGCAGACAAATAAAGCCAAGCATGGCGTTGCATGTTTTGACCTTATTCATTCTATTGATTCTGAGCATCTGCTGCGGGCGGTTGATAAGGAAGCGGCAAAGCTGGGTAAGGTACAGGATATTTTACTGCAAGTCAATGTGGCGCGTGAAGAAAGTAAGTTTGGCATGGATGTAGAGGCTTTTCCGGCTATGTGCGAATTAGCAGAAACGCTGACGCATGTTCGCGTACAGGGACTTATGTGCATTGCGCCTAATTATGAACATATCGAAGATGTACGGCCTGTTTTTCGTATTGCAGGGGCCTTGTATGAAGATATGAAATCTAAATTTTCAGATGGTCAAGTCCGTTACCTGTCTATGGGCATGACCCATGATTTTGAAATAGCAATCGAAGAGGGCGCCAATATTGTTCGTGTAGGTACGGCTATTTTTGGCCCTCGTAATTACTAAGGGAGGATTTATAACCATGGGATTGAAAAATTTTTGGAACAAAGTAGTAGGGACTGTAGGCGGCGTAAACGACGAAGACGAGTTTGAAACGGATGAGTATGAAGATGAAGATATGATGGATAATGAGGAAGAACGGCAGACACGCCGTTCAGCAGCGATGCCGCGCCGTCCGGTGACTGGATATGCGCAGTCTGACCGTCCGCTTAAAATGATGATCGTCGAACCGGAAACCTTTGATGATTCTCAAAGCATTGCCGATTATCTGAGGGATCGCAAGCCTGTTGTTATTAACTTTGAATCGACGGCGCCGGATGTATCAAAACGGGTCGTGGATTTTGTCAGCGGCGCGACCTATGCTTTAGATGGGAATATCCAAAAGGTGGGAAAGGATATTTTCCTATGTGTGCCAAGCAATGTTACTGTGGACCGGGGCAAACCGGATTATGGTGATTTTAATTCGGCACAACTGTCCTGGAATAGCGGCAGTGACGGCAATAATACGCCGCAGCAATAAGATTGGCGGAGGAGTTTTGTGAAAAACAGAGATAGAATTATCCGATATTATAAGGGAACCGATAACGGGGAATTGGCGGCACGATTGATCGATTTGGCTGACAGTGTTGCCAAGGGAAGACCGTATGCGGTCAGTGAATTTGTTTCTCCCGGTGCCGTTCAAATCGGTGAAACCATTCAGGCTCATGTACCTTCCCTGGTCCTGCGGGTCTTTGGCGGATATGAAGGTGCCGAACGGGTCAAGCTGGCTTTCGTCAGTGCGGATTATGAAGGCTCTGTTGATTTTAACGTAACGGCCTGCCGTGTGACCTGGGATGCCCGGTATCGTCTTCTCAGCCATCGGGATGTATTAGGCTCTTTAATGGGTTTGGGAATTTCCCGTGAACGGTTTGGAGATATTATTATGCAGGAGGATGGTGCCGTCATTTTGGCGGATACCTTACTGCTGGCATATTTACAGCAGAATTTTGTCAAAATAGCAATGGTTCCTGTAACGGTGTCGCAGATGGTTCTTAAAAACATTATGCCCCGGCAGGAAAAAATCAAGGAAATTAAAACGACCGTAGCATCACTGCGGTTGGATGCTATCGTTTCCTCCGGCTTTGGCATTTCACGCACCAAAGCAGCTGAAGCTATAAAGGGCGACCGGATCCAGGTCAATTGGCAGCCTGCCAAGGGACCGTCTCAGGATGTGCAGGAGGGAGATGTTATTTCGATGCGCGGTAAGGGCCGCATGGAAATGACACAAATAACAGGTACGTCCCGGAAAGGGCGGACTGGCGTCTTATTGAAACGTTATATGTGATGTTGTATCATTACACAATGCATGTGATTTGAGGAGGAATGTACCATGTTGACACCAATGGATATTCATAATAAAGAATTCAAAAGGGGCTTTCGCGGTTACAGTGAAGAAGATGTGGATGCCTTTATGGACAGCATAGCCGGCGATTATGAAAAGGTATATCGTGAGTATTGTGAACTGAAGGAGCGCTGTGATAAGCTGCAGGATAAGCTGACGCAGTATGAAAAAATGGAAGCGACGATGAACAGCACGCTCATGCTGGCACAGCAGACGGCTGAAAATGTCAAGGTTTCTGCCCGCAAGGAAGCGGATTTGATCTTGCAGGAAACGGAAAATAAAAAGAAACAGATGATGAATGAAACGACGATGAGCTTGCAGTCTTCGCAGCAGGAAGTGGAAAAATTGAAGGCACAGACGCATGCGTTTAGGGCCAAATGCCGGGCGATTCTTACAAGCCAGCTTCGTTTGCTGGATGATATGGTTCTCGATGCCGAAGAACCTGCGCCAGCAGCGCAGCAGAAACCGGCAGAAAAACGAGCTGGTGCGAATACATAATAACAGCCAATTTCATGGATATGCTCTCTTTCAGGTATGACGATGCAGTTAAACCCGGCGGGGAGTATATTTATTTACAGGAGGGATACCTATGAAACGCATATGGTTGGTTTTGGTAACAATACTGATGTTGACAGCCGGTACGGCTGGTGCTTATAATCCATATGCTCCCAATCAATTTGATACGATGGAGCGGAATACATGGGAATATCAATATGTGTACGAACTCAGTAAGGATGGATTGACGGATGCTGATATGTCGAAATTTTCTTCTTCTTATAATCTGACCCGTTTTGAAATGGCCCAAATGGTGGCTGCCGCTATGGCACACCGCAGTCAGGCTACTCCCGATCAGCAGAAAAAAATTGACCGTCTTGCTGCCGATTTTGCGGATGACCTGCAGTATGCCGGCGGCGTGGCGGCAGAACCGGATAATCAGTCCGGCGGGCAGATGCTGGATTGGAAGCAGGGAGAAGGAAAATGACGATATGCAAACAGTCGGTTCGGATGATTGCGATTGATCTGGATGGTACACTTCTCCGCAGTGATTCGACGGTGTCCCGGCATACTATTGATGTGATACAAAGGGCCCGGGATAAAGGCGTCATTGTGGCAATTGCGACAGGACGCATGTATGCCACGGCAAGTCCTTATGGCAAGCTGCTTGGGCTGGGGGATATACCTATGTTGCTATATGCTGGCGGCCTCATCCAGACGGTGGAATCGAAAAAAATCCTTTTTCAGCAGGCGATTTCGCTGGCAGATGCGGCAGAACTGCTAACGCTTGCAAGAGAAAAAAATTGGCAGATGCAGTCTTATATTGATGATGTGCTGCGTGTAGCTGTATATGAAAAATGGATTCAGGATTATGAACATATTACGCATTGCCGTGCTCTTGTCTGCGGCGATGCCTTTTATACCCCGCAGGGACGGCCTAATAAATTATTGTCCCGGGGAGAGCATAGAGAATTGGAAGAACGCAAACGGGAAATTGAAGAGGCCATGCCGGGACGATTTACGATTCTTTTTTCCGACCCGACTTTTTTAGAAATCATGCCTGAAGGAGTCAATAAGGGGATGGGTCTTGCCCGGTTAGGCGAGTTGTTTCATGTACCTGTCGGGCAGATTATGGCTGTCGGTGATTCACCTAATGATAGGGACATGATGGCAGCAGCCGGTTGGGCGGTAGCGATGGGAAATGCATCTTGTGATATCAAGGCGGCGGCAGATTACGTAACTATATCCAATGATCAAGACGGTGTTGCCGCAGCCATCGAAAAATTTGTATTGTGATATATAGAAGGAGGCTCCTATGGATCAGTTTCATTTAATTATCGTGACCGGTATGTCCGGAGCCGGTAAAAGTCATGCCGTACAGGTCTTTGAGGATATAGGATATTTTTGTATTGATAATATCCCCCCCGTCCTTATCCCTAAATTTGCCGAACTGTGCATTAAAGGCGGTGAACGGGTGAGACATGTGGCTCTTATTGCAGACATTCGCGGCGGCGAATTTTTTGATTCCATGAGCCAATGTTTGAAGGAGTTAAAGGAGCTGAATATATCTTACGAAATTGTTTTTATTGAAGCTTCTGATCAGGCGCTGGTCCGGCGGTATAAGGAAACGCGGCGCGTTCATCCACTGGCTCCTCACAGCCGCATCAGTCAGGGAATTGAGGAAGAACGCAAACGCCTGGACGCACTTCGCAGAAAAGCTGATTTTATTATTGATACAACCAATTTAACGCCCAAGCAGTTGAAGGAATTGCTAATCAAAAAATATTCGATTACGGATAGCAAAAAAATGATGAACATTACTGTCGTGTCTTTTGGTTTTAAGCATGGTATGCCGATCGATGCTGATATTGTCGAGGATGTACGTTTTTTGCCCAATCCGTTTTATGTTGAAGAATACAGGCACAAGTCAGGCCGGGTTCCGGCCGTGCGTGATTATGTGGAAAGCTTTCCGGTAACGGAAAAATTCAAAGAAAAATGGTTTGATATGATTGATTTTCTTTTACCTAATTATGAACGAGAAGGGAAAAGTCAACTCGTTATTGCCGTAGGCTGTACGGGAGGAATGCACCGCAGCGTATGCATGGCGGAAGCAATGTACAAGCATTTAAAGGAAACCGGCGTGGATGTTTCGATCGAGCATCGGGATATTTACAGAAATGAAGTTGAGGAAGATGCGCCGGGCTATGAAGGCATGTAATGGAGGTGTCGGCTTATGACTCTTTTTAAATGGCTGCATCCCGGGCTGCATATCAAACGATGGTTGTTTATTTTTGGTCTGGGAATGATGGCGACAAGTTTTGGTCTTGTGCTGACGTTTAATTATCAATGGCTGGGACAGATTGAAGAATGGATGTTCCGTATTTTGTATGAAACGACGGGGCATTACAATTATACTGTGCTGGCAACGATCGGCATTATTGTCATTGCTGCTGGAATTTTAATCATGGGGTGGGCAACACGCCGGCTTATATGCACGATGTTGGGGGTTGTTATTCCCAATGAATCGGGAAATATCAGTGATTTGATTTTGTCTAATTTAAAATTGTCCAAGGGCCCCAAGGTCGTTGTTATCGGCGGCGGTACCGGGCTTTCTGTCATGCTCCGCGGATTGAAAACAAAAACGTATAATCTGACGGCTGTTGTGACCGTTGCCGATGACGGCGGATCTACAGGCCGTATTCGTCAGGATTTGGACATTATCGCACCGGGAGATTTGCGTAACTGCCTGGTGGCGCTGGCAGATAAGGAAGGGCTGATGGAAAAATTATTTGCCCATCGGTTTGGCGGATCGGGAAATTTGACAGGTCATAGCTTTGGCAATTTGTTTATTGCCGCGCTGATTGAAATTTTAGGTGATGTAGAGGAAGCTATGGATGCGACGAGTAAGGTACTGAAAGTACGTGGCAAAGTGATTCCTGCATCGGCTGAAAAAATTTTACTCAATGCGGAAATGACGGATGGTCGTATTATCCAGGGAGAATCTCAAATACCCAAAGCACACGGTAAAATTAAACGGGTTTTTACAACACCGGAGCATCCGCAGGCTATAAAAACGGCTGTCAGCGCTATTAAAAATGCGGATACGATCGTTTTGGGACCAGGCAGCCTGTATACCAGTATTCTGCCCAATCTATGCGTTCCTGATATTGCGACAGCTGTCTGCAACAGCAAGGCTAAAAAAATTTATATTTGCAATGTAATGACGCAGCGTGGCGAAACGGATGATTATACCGTAGCGGATCATGTCAGGGCTATCAACCGGCAGGCAGGCAAAGATATTATTGATTTTGTTATTGCCAATAATGGTAATATTGATACGGCGATTTTGCAGAAGTATGCCAATATCGCCTCCCATCCGGTTATGATCGATAAAAAGGAAGTCGGCAAAACAGGAGCGACACTTATTTTGTCTGATTTAGTCAATCAGACAACGGGAGCAACCCATGATACGAAGAAATTAGCCAATGTATTGTTTGATTTGATCAATGCATTGCGGACTGACTTATCACCGGAACTGCTTCATTATTATCTGAAGCGTTATAATCGAACACATCGGTAGGAGGTGGGCCTATGTCTTTTGCCGAAGAGGTAAAGAATGAAATCGCCCACTGCAAACCGAAGAATGCCGCCTGTCGTTATGCAGAACTGGCGGCATTGCTGTGCATGGGTGGATCGTTGATGCTGGGATCGCATGGCCAGGTGGGAATCGAATTCAGTACGTCTAATAATGCGGTAGCTCGCAAGGCGTTGACCATGTGGAGACAGTCCTTTGCCATACGTCCGGAAGTGCGGGTGAGGCAAGGGCTGAGACTGCGAAAAAAAAATTACTACATATTGCGGGTACCGCCGTCTTTGATAAGTACGGAGATATTGGAGCAGCTATCATTGTTTCCCAAAGCGCAGGAATTTCATACCATAAATTTAAAAAGTCAGGATTGCCAGAGGGCGTTTTTACGAGGGGCGTTTATGGGCGGCGGATCTGTGAATCAGCCCAAGGGAGATTACCACATGGAACTGCTGACAGGCAACGAAGCGTTTGCGGCACTGCTTTTGAAAATTCTGCGCCGGTTTCATTTGCCAGCTAAAATGACAGATCGCAAGGGCGATTATTTGGTATACATCAAGGAGGGAAATGGTGTATCCTCCTTTTTGCAGTATATCGGAGCCAGTCAGGCGTATATGAAATTTGAAAGTGTCCGTGTTGTTAAAGAAATGCGCAATAATGTCAATCGCGTCGTCAATTGTGAAACTGCCAATCTGCAGAAGACCGTGGATGCGGCAGTACGTCAGCGTCGCGATATTCATGTCATCCAGGCATCTGGATTGTATCAGCAGATGACACCGAAGCTGCAGGAGGCGGCAGAACTGCGGGCGGAAAATCCAGAGGCATCCATGAGTGAGCTTGCTTCTGCATCAGGCTTGACGAAGTCGGGCCTGGCTCATCGTTTTAAAAAAATTGCCGACATTGCCAGGCAAATAGAAGAACAGGGGGAAAAATGAAGTTTATAAAATGGTATAAGTATATAGTATGCGGAGCTTGGGCTGTTTTGGCATTCACACATGGGGTCATGGCCGGACCGGATGCCGATGATCCGGATACGATGGATCGTATTGTCCATTCCCCGATGCTTCCAATTGCCATGACGGATCCCATTGATACAGGGACTCTTTTATTTTCGGACAGTCCGGAATATCCTGAACAGGATGGCATTTTGTATGCTGATAAGGTAAGCGGAGATTGCCGCATGTATTTTTATCATGTCAATCAGGGCCATTCTCCACGTAAAATTGTCGTTATGGCGTATAATCCTACCGGCTCAGTTGTTGATGTGGTTTTGAAGGGATATCAGTATACACGGCCGAGTACCTCGTATTATACAGTGGGCAAAGAGTTATCAACAATATATTATGAAGGATATGCGACAATCAGTAAGATCCCTGTGGAGCCCTATGGGTATGCGCTGCTGGGAAGCCGTCTTAATGATGTTTCTATCCTGCCGGACCAGTTGTTTTCAGGAATTGTCGATATGGAACTGCCGGTTCCCATGTATATTTCGGCCGTTATTTTACCTGTTCAGGCGGATCCGGTGGCATTTGTGCAAAAGCAGATATATTTGCCCAGCGATGCGGCCAAGCTTCGTGGAACATTTCGCGGTAAGGACCGTTATTTAAGCACTCTTATTCCTTATTCGCCCAATGATGGGACCGGCTATGTGAAAATTGCTGATGGTATTGCGGATCGTTTTTTACAGGGCAGGGATGTAATGGATAACCGGATTTCGGAAAATACCGGAAATTATGGTGTCAATTATACGATTCGGCTGCGTACGAAGGGCGTTGGCAATATTTATATGTATTTTAATCCGCAGGGCGGCGAGTACGCCGGCGTAGCTGAATTGATCTATACGAATCAGAAAAACGGGGATGACCGGAAGATTGTTGAACTCCCCAGCAAGACATTAAGCATGGGACAAAATGATCCATTTGCCATGCAGTACATCGACTCTTTTAAGGCCGGATCCGATGTGATTGTTCATATCATGCCGCCGGGAGCGGCTAATCTACCGGTACGCATTGTACTTGTACCGGATAAACAGCTCAGGGATGCGGCAGATGCGGCAGATAAATTGAAAAAATTGACAGATAAGGCAAAAAATCAGATGGCGGAGGAAAGCGATGAAGAGCAGCAAATAAATCGCAAGGCTGCGCAGGAAGCTAAGCGGAATACCGCTGATGAACAAGTACAGCATGTACAGAAAAATCAACGCCGGCACTATGAACCGGTTATAATAGGAAATTAATTGAAGCGACGAGGCAACGTTGATGTATAAATAAAAATCCCTTCAGATGATACAGGCAAGATACCTGTTCTCTGAAGGGATTTTTTAATATGGCCGGCTATGCAAAAAAACGTGTTAGTCCTGTCCGACAGGTTCTGTACCAAACCATTTTTTGTAGATTTTAGCATAGGTGCCATCGCTTTTTAATTCTTTGAGAGCCGCATTTACTTTTTCCAGCAGCTCCGGTTTGTCTTTACTGACCGCCATGGCAACACTGCGGGAAAGCAAAGGATCACCGACAATTTTTAGCTTTTGATCGCCGCCCTGTTTCAGATAATACATAGCTACGGCACTATCAATGGAGACAGCATCACAAGTCCCGGCTTCCAATTCCATCCAGCCCTGTGTGTTTGTGTCAAATTGCTTGACATTAGCACCATGTTCCTTGGCATGATCGGCAGCCTTGGAACCTACCTGAGCGCCGACTGTTTTACCGGTAATTGTGTCATAACCTGTGATATCTGTATTATCCTTACGGACTACAATTGTATAACCGCCCTTGAAATAAACATCTGTGAAATCGACTTGTTTTTTACGTTCCGGCGTAGCATCCATACCCGCAGCGATTAAATCAATTTGACCGCTGCGCAGCGCGGGAATCAATGCGTCAAAACCAAGATTTTTTACCTCCATCTTGTAGCCGATCTTGTCGCAGACGGCTTGTGTCAAATCAATATCAAAGCCGACATCCTTATCGTTTTCTGTAAATTCAAAAGGTGGAAACGTGGGTTCAGTGCCGACAACGAGAACTTTTTCTTCCTTAGAGGCACTTTCCTTTTGGTCTGACGAATTGCTGCCGCAGCCGGCAGCAAGTGTCATTGCGGCTAAAGATGCCGCAATGATGGCGATATGTTTTTTATTCATATATAAACCCCTCTCTGTACAATATAAATTATGGGAGATCACCCAGGTCCTTCATAATCAGGACATGAGGCCAAGCCTTAAAATCAGCTGCCGTTGTTGTGCCAGTGGTGACTCCGGCAAAATCTACACCGCTGTTGACTGCTGTTTGCGCATCAATGAGATTGTCTCCAATATAAAGAATATCTTGAGCGGATATTTTTAAAAATTGCTGGACACGCTGAATGCCATCCGGTGCCGGTTTAGCTTGCTGTACATCCTCTATTCCGACGACAAGGTCAATCAATGCTTCCAGATGATCCTTTTGCAGCGTCTGATTAATACGAGACCGTGTTTTAGTTGATACGATGCAGCAAAACGCATTCTGCGCCTTGATCTGTTCCAGCGCAGGACGGGTCTGCGCGTATAAGTGCGTGTTGGCGGTCATATATTTATCGGAGTAGCGTATTTTATATAAATGGACAAGCTCATTGATTCGGGTATCATCTGTTTCACCAGTCAACTCAGCTACAGCGTCATGCATAGTCATGCCGATTGTCTGGCAGATATTTTTTTTAGGGATACGAGGATATCCTTCATCAGCTAACAGCATTTCAAAACACATGACGATTCCCTTTTCGGAATTAGCCAATGTATAGTCAAAATCAAAAACATATGCTTTATACATTAGTTATCTCTCGGTTCTACGCCAAACCATTTTTTATATAAAGCCGCATAGGTTCCGTCGCTTTTTAATTCCTGAATTGTGCTGTTGACTTTTTCCAATTGCTCCGGCTTGTCTTTGCTGACCGCCATGGCAATACCGTCGGGTGCAAGCTGTGGTTCACCGGCTATTTTCAGATCCTTATCGCCGCCCTGTTTCAGATAATAAAGGGCTACGGAGGTATTAATAACCACGGCATCGCAGGTTTCGCTGTTTAATTCCATCCATCCCTGACTGTTGGCGTCATATTGCTTGACTTCTGCTCCGTAGCTCTGAGCCAGATCCACTCCCTTCGTGCCGACCTGTGAGCCGGCAATATGTCCTGAAAGATCATCAAAGCCGTGGATGGTATTGTTATCCTTGCGGACAACTACCGAATAGCCGTCATGAAAATAGGTGTTTGTAAAGGCAACTTGTTTAGCTCGCTCTGGAGTAGCATCCATTCCAGAAGCTATCATATCAATTTGACCGCTTTTTAGAGCAGGAATCAGAGCATCGAACCCCATACTCTTGATTTCCATTTTTACGCCCATTTTATCACAAATTGCCTGGGCATAGTCAATATCAAAGCCGACATATTTGTCATCCTCCGTAAATTCAAAAGGCGGAAAGGTCGGCTCCATACCGACGACGAGGGTTTTGTCGGCGTTCGCTGCGGCTTTCTCTGCTGAAGAGCCGCAGCCTGCGGTGAACGCAACGGTAGCCATAGCTGCTACAGCTATGGCTAGGGATTTTTTGTTCATAAAAACATCTCCTGTCTGAAATTCTATCTGCAATACATTACTGCTTATAATTATACTATATTAAGAGAGCGAAGGGAATAGAAATATGCTTTGATATAAAAGTTTTAATAGTGCTCATGGTAAGGGTAAAGGAGACATAGAACTGTAATAGAGAGGCTGTAAAAAAATGCTTGACATACAGGGTGGTTTGCGATATACTAAACAAGCTGTTGGGGACGGAGCCCGTCAGGGCATCACTTCTCCCGCTTCTTCAAAAAAAGAAGTGCTTGACAAACTCTCATGAGTTTGGTAGAATAAGCAAGTCGTCGCAAGACGGCATGACCTTTGAAAACTGAACAATGCAATAATTGAATTGAACGCCAGAGTGCGAGGTCTTGAAAACATCAAGACGTCAACAAGAGTAAGTATGAACCAAAAA
>NZ_LEKT01000048.1 GCF_001045675.1 Megasphaera cerevisiae DSM 20462 | reverse complement strand
ATCATCGGGTAACGACGCGGGATATTGTCGTGGAGGCGGACAAGGCTAAGGAAGAAGCCAAGCTGGAAAGTCAGCAAACAACGATCATCACGGCGGCAGACATTGCCAAGAAGCAGGCGAAATCCGTAGAAGATATCATCTTCAGCGAGACCGGCGTATCCCGTACGGTAGACGCCATGGGCCGCGTCACCGTATCTATTCGTGAGGGGCGAACCTCGCCATACGCTCATCCTCATCGACGGACAGCCCGTCATGGGTGACTTTGCCAAGTACAGCGGTACAGGAGACGAATTGCAGCGGCTCGGCACAGAAAATGTGGACCATATTGAAATCATCCAGGGCGCTGCGTCGGCCAAATACGGTTCCGATGCCATTGGCGGCGGCTATGTCCCGGCCAAAGATTTCTTGCTTGAAGCGTTCTATACCTTCGGTGCCAAGGGCATCGGCAAGCGGGATACGCTCTATGGGTCGGAAAATTTTACGCTCGGTGATTATACACGGATTCAAGGTACGTTCAAATTCTGAGGCAGGAAAACAGATAATATACACAAGACGGGCTTGTCAGGAGAATATACTTCTGACGAGCCCGTCTTGGCTTTCGGTTATTATGTTAAGTGTGGACAGTACTAGCCACGATAAATTATTCAAATACTACAATAGATTGCGGACGTTTGATCCGCAGGCGGATCGTTTCCAGAATACGGAAGCGGTGGTTGAGGTCGACTTCTTCCAAATAAGCGGTTTTCAAGTCCTGTCCGATAGCCAGATCAAGATTACTGCTGTCCGATGTTACTAAAATTGCCCTGTTGTGGCCTAAAATTGGCGTAGGGTATACTCGTTTATGCAGCAGGCCTTTGATTCGGTCTAATTCCAACAAGCCTGTACCTGGCTGCAATCGGTGCAGCTGCAAATATAAATCAGAACTCAGGACCAACGAATAATTTCCGTATATTCCTTTTTCGATCAGCGTAGTAATCGCTGCAGAGATATCTGTGAAAGCATTTTCACCTGTCTTCCAGTCGGATTTCTTTTGCGTATTACTGCCGGCAGCCGTCAACAGACCGTCAATTCCCAGTGAAGCATTGCCAAAAAAGATTAGCGTATCTTCGCGAATTGCCGCCTGCTGAGCGGCGCTGCTGGCTTTGGTCAAATCAATGGGATAACTTAAATGCAGCGAATTTTCTATATCTCTGCCGTATAAGGTGAAATCGGTATACAGCGCAGGCAGTTCAACGAATTTTCTGCCTGTAGTAGTCAGAATACCATCGGTCGTTGTTTCCTCCAATGTATCGGCATCATCAATTGTGACCGTATTTACGCCAATTCCCAAAGGCCCGAATAAAGGGATGAATTTCCGTCCCGTTAAAACGTTACTGGCCGATTCGGTTACGGTCTTATCAATCTGCGCCCAAAGTTCTTCGCTTATGGGGGCATCATTTCTTGTTAAATAATCCATAGCAATATCCCTCCCATGCATATATTTAAATTTTACGCGATCAGTCTTCTTTTATTAAACTTCCGATGGTGGAAGACGGCGTATTGACAGCCGTTTCTTTGTCAAGCTCTTCCATCAGTTCCTTGACTTCCTCTTCCCCTGAAATAAAGAATTCTGCTTCCTTAGGATCAAGAATACGCAGCAGCGTCATTAATTCTCCTACATGTGCTTTTTCTTCATCCCGGATATCAGAAAGTACTTTTATAGCGGCCTTGTTATCCGTAGCCTGCACGTGGGCATCATAAAGGTAGATTGCTTCCAATTCTCCGGAAATATCCATACGAATTGCCTGTGCCAATTCTTCATTTGTCAATTTTCGGTTGACATTCATTCCAAACGGATTTGCAAAATCAGCCATGATTCCATCCCTCCAATACATTGTAACTACAATTCAGTAAACACTTTGCTATACTTTGCATTATATCATGAATAAGGATTGTTTGTAAGATATGTTTGAAAATTAGATGTAATATTTATTACGTATTGACATTTACATTCGTATATCGTAATATTTAAATATAGAGATATAAAGATGCACGAAAGAGGTGATAAAATTGGCAATTGATGATTTTGATATATTAAATGAAAAAGCAAGAGTTTTGAGGGTACTGGCGCATCCTGTACGTCTGTGTATTGTAAGGGGGTTGTGGGAGAAGGGCAGCTGTAATGTTTCGCATATGCAGTCTTGCTTGGAAACCCCGCAGTCGACGTTATCGCAGCATTTGCAGCGGCTGCGGGCGGCTGGAATTGTCTCAGCAGTGCGAAACGGGACAGAAATGAAGTATACATTAAATATGGAATTGATCGGAGCGTGGTTACCGGTCTTATTTTCTGAAAAATGAGGTGAATATCATGAAAAAATACATTATTGTTGGAGGGGTAGCCGGCGGAGCTACGGCAGCAGCTCGACTGAGACGATTGGACGAAGCTGCTGAGATTATTTTGATAGAACGGGGATCGTATATTTCTTTTGCCAATTGTGGGCTGCCATATTATATTGGTAATGCTATACAGGATCGGGATCGTCTGTTGGTGCAGAAGAAGGAAATATTCTGCAACCGATTTCGTGTAGATGTGCGGACAGATAGTGAGGTTACAGCTGTCAATACGGAAAACAAAACCGTCACGATACGAACAGGAGATATGGCATATGAAGAAACGTACGATGCACTGCTGCTGGCACCGGGAGCCCAGCCGGTGCGTCCGGCGATTCCGGGTATTGATAATGAACGTATTATGACACTGCGCAGCGTACCTGATGCCGACCGACTGCGTCAATGGGCGGATAAATATGAAGGCAGTGGTCGGGCAGTTGTGGTCGGCGGTGGTTTTATCGGCGTAGAAATGGCAGAAAATCTGCGTCAGCGGGGTATGACGGTGACATTGCTTGAAGGAGCGACTCATATTTTGGCGCCTTTTGATACGGATATGGTAAAAATTATGGAACGGGAATTGGTCCAAAACGACATTCGCTTGTTGTTAGGGAACGGTGTGCAGTCCTTTGCGTCTCAGTCAGACGGTGTATCCATAGCGCTTGCAGATGGCAGGCAGCTAACTGCTGATTTCGTTGTCTTGGCTATAGGTGTTCGTCCCGATACGGCATTTTTAAAACAAAGTGATATTACATTGACGGAACGCGGATATATTGTGACGGATGACCACATGCGGACAACGGTGCCGGATGTGTATGCTGCCGGCGATGCCGTGCAGACTCGCCGGGTTCTTTCCGACGATGCCCTATCCGTAGCATTGGCCGGTCCCGCAAATCATCAGGGGCGTATTGCCGCTGATAATATGACGGGCAGGGATACTGTATATGAGGGTGTTCAGGGTACCTCTATTTTGAAGGTATTTGATTTGACCGCGGCTGCAACGGGAGAAAACGAACAAGGTCTAAAGCAGCGGCATGCAGTTTATCATGCCGTCAAGGTCTATCCCGATTCCCATGCCGGGTACTATCCCGGCGCCGTAAAGATGGCCTTGAAAGTATTATTTGATGACCGCGGCCGTATATTGGGGGCGCAGGCAGCCGGATATGATGGCGTGGATAAACGCATAGATGTATTAGCGGCTATGATTCGTCATGGACATACGGTACAGGAGCTGGCCGAATTGGAGCTGGCATATGCGCCACCCTATTCATCGGCAAAAGACCCTGTGAATATGGCCGGCTATGCTGCCGAAAATGTGCTGGACGGTTTGACGGATCCCATATCCTATGAAGAGGCTTCCGAAATGATAGATCGAGGTGCTGTGCTCATTGATGTGCGGACTCATGACGAGGTTGCCGCTGGCGGATTACCGCGGGCTATCCATATTCCGTTGGAAAACCTGCGGGAACATCTGCATGAATTAGATATAGCCGTTCCTATTATTGTGTATTGCCAAATTGGACAACGTGGATATTTTGCAGAACGGCTGTTGAAGCAGCACGGATATACAGTGAAAAATCTTATGGGGGGATATATGGCGGCAAAGGATGCGCTTTTTTCGGTTCCTTCAGCAGAAACGCTGATTGACGACGGGCAGTCAGAAAAGCTGTATGACGGACGAAGCACGGCTTTTTCGAGACTTGAAACTGCGCAAATGCCGTCTGCCATAGAATTTGATGTGACGGGTCTGAGCTGCCCGGGACCGCTGATGAAGCTGCGGGAATACATGGAAACCATGCAGGTCGGAGCTGTTGCCAAATTTACGGCATCTGATCCGGGATTTTATACGGATAGTCAGGCATGGTGCGAACGGACAGGAAACCGTCTGCTTCACCGGGAACGCAAGAATGGGCTCATTTCCGTATGGATACAAAAACCAGCGGCAGTCCCCGCACCGTCAGGTATAGGAGAACCGGCAAAGGACGATAAGACGATTGTCGTATTCAGTGGTGATTTAGATAAGGTATTAGCTGCCTTTGTCATTGCGAATGGTGCCTTGACTATGGGTAAAAAAGTAACGATGTTTTTTACTTTTTGGGGCTTGAATGTACTGCGCCGGCCTGAAAAAGTGACAGTCCGCAAGGGCCTTGTCGATACCCTGTTTGGATGGATGATGCCGCGGGGCAGTAGAAATCTGACGCTTTCCAAAATGAATATGGTGGGAATGGGTACAAAATTGATGCGTCAGGTTATGCACGATAAAAATATCCAATCATTGGAAAGCTTAATTCAAAGTGCGCAGGCCGGGGGCGTTCATATGATTGCCTGCCAAATGTCTATGGATGTCATGGGGATTCGCAGGGAAGAATTGATGGATGGAGTGGATGTCGGCGGCGTGGCAACGTTTCTTGGCGCAGCAGAGGATGCCAATATGAGCTTGTTTATATAGAAGCAGATAACATTCTTTACTGGCGGACGTCAGATTGTACATAACGGCGGGGAGCTTGAATAAGATGCTGAACATAAATCATACAAAAAAAGTATTGATTTATTATGGAAGAAGCGATATAATGACATTGTAATAGATAATGATAATTAAAAAATAATTTTTTTGATATATTAAAAATACATACACTGATGGAAATCATGAAGTGTTTTGCAGATAGTCACTACATATACATCTGCAGCAGCTTAGAACGAAAATGTCTTCATGTTAAGAACTATAATTATGATTTTGAGTTTAGGTAAAGGAGCGAGAAATAATGAGTACATATGATTTTACAGTTAAAAACATGCAGGGAAAGGACGTATCTCTTTCTGAGTATTCGGGAAAACTTCTTCTTATTGTAAATACGGCAAGCAAGTGTGGTTTTACTCCGCAATATGATGGCTTGGAAGCGTTGTATAAAAAATATAAGGATCAGGGCCTTGTAATATTGGGCTTTCCGTCCAATCAATTTCTGGCTCAGGAACCGGAAAGCAACGAAAATATTTTATCCTTTTGCAAAATCAATTATGGAGTGACATTCCCGCTGTTTGCGAAAATAGATGTACGTGGAAAAGACGCGGATCCTTTATTCCAGTTCCTCACCGCAGAAGCTCCGTTTAAGGGATATGAGCTCGATAAGGAAAGCGGGCAGACTATACAAAAGGTGGTAAAACAATATTATCCTGAAAATGTGGAAGGCAATGAAGTGAAATGGAATTTCACAAAATTTCTTATTGGCCGGGATGGCAGTGTAAAGGGGCGTTATGAACCTAGTGTGACACCGGAGGAATTAGATCCGGTTATCAAAAAAATGCTGTAATGCAACAGTATCATATGATATAAATCAATTTTTAAATGAAAGGAATGATTACTATGTATGAAGAAGCAGTACTCGATATTATAAAAAAGGAACCGGCTTTTATGGCTTCGGTGAGCGGAGAACGGCCGCGTATCCGTCCTATGAAGGCGTTTGTTGATGAATTTGGGCATATATGGCTGTTCAGCCGCTTTGATTCCAAAAAAGTGGAAGAATTGAGCGTCAATCCTCGTGTAGAATTAGCTTTTATGGGCAAAGATGATAGCGTTGTAACGCTTTTTGGCCAGGTCAAAGATGAAACTAAGCCAGGGACGCCTCAATTTCGTCTAGTGCGGGATGCGATGCTGAATACGATTCCTGAAATGAAAAATTATTTTGGGAAAAATGAAGAAGATAAAATTGTGTTATATCAGCTGGTAGTACATGAAGTCAATTACATGCTGCCGGACAGAACGGTTACCTCGCGTGTTAATTTACCCATGACATATAATCCGGAAGTAGAAGTAACCTTCTGCAAAGGTGGATTTTGCCTGATAGACGGTTAACCTTTTTCCTTAGGACGTGTGTTGTTTCCTGGATAAAAAGAATAGTCAATAGGATAACGCTGAAAACGCCATTGCTGAGAATGCTCAGTAATGGCGTTTTTGCTGATTGAATATAACAGTATTGATGCTTAGTGCAGCGCACGCAGTATTTGCTGCAGCGTCGTCACTTCAAGCTGTCCGGGCGCGGATGCTTTTTTGGCAGAGCCAAAGGTCAGGGCAGAGCCAAAGATTTCCCCGCTGATACGGCTGATAGCGCCTAATTTACCCATGGACATAGTAATGATTGGTTCTTCCGGATATTGGGATTTCACCGCTTCTGTAGCACGGAGGAGTGTCAGAACATCTTTGGGAGAGATCGGCATGCAAGCCAGCTTGGCTACATCAGCACCGAGCTTTTTCATGCCTGTCAGGCGTTCTGTAATTTCGTCAAAAGAAGGGGTTTTGTTGAAGTCATGATTGCTCATGATGACGGTTACACCGCATTCCCTGGCAATTTCCAATGTCTTTTTTATGCTGCTGCGGTTACGAAAATATTCTATGTCGACGGCATCAACGTGACGCGAACGGATCGCATATTGAAGAAGCTCAAAATAATATGATTCGGGAACCTCTGTTTCACCGCCTTCTTTCTTGGTACGGAAGGTGAATAGCAGGGCCACGCTGGGGAGTTCCTGCCGTATAGCTTGAAGCGCCCGGCCGACAGCTTCCAGCTGTGTTACATCCTGAAGAAAATCGATGCGAAGCTCAACGACATCATAAATTTTATCCTGAAGATAGCGGCATTCCTGAATGAGTTCTTCGATAGAATGGCCGACGATGGGAACGCAGATTTTGGGCATGCCATTGTCTAAGACAACATTGCCTATTTTTACCATGATACGTAGCCTCCTTATAGGGTTCGTGAATATTAATTAGCGGTTTTTTCTTTCATGACACTATTATAACGTACATAAATGATGCAGGCTACAATAAATCCCGCCAGCGCGATTATAGCGTCAAGTCCCATAATACTGTTGATGCCGCTGTCAGCCATATAGCCGGTGACAACAGGGATCGTAAAGGAGGCGATGGAGCCGGTTGTGTAAAATATACCTGTCATAGTGCCCTTGCCCTTTGGGAACATTTCCGTCATCATAACCAGACCGAGCTGCATGACGCCGCCGGCAGCGGAGAAACCAACAACGAGGGAAAGAATTGGTGCCAGTGATCCGGAAGGGATAAAATACAAGCCAGCAATGGATACTGTCGAGATGAAGGTATAGACAACGAGCAGTGTAATAGGGCGAATGCCTTTTTTGGTAATAAAAGCAGTGAAAAATACGCAGGCCAGAGAGCCGATGGAGTAGTAGCTCATCAGAGAACGCGCTGCCATGTCCTGCATTTGCGCGACGGCAACACCGTATTTTGTCAGCCATTGGCTGATAAGATAAAATGTGGCTTGAGAAATATAGCCGTAAATGACAAAGCAGACACCTTCGAGATACCATTTCGATTTAGGCAGCCAAGAGGCTGCAGAAGTATCTTTTTCCGATGCTTCCTGCACGGGATTCATCGAGGGGAACGACATTTTCAGCATAATGGGGATATTGATTGCCAAAATAACGGCGGCAACAATAAACGACCAGCCATACCAGGCCTTTGTGGCAATCAGAATGCCTATAAAAAGCGGCAGGAGAAATTGACCGGCTGAAATAAATGCTTTTAAAAGAACAGTTGCCGTACTGGCACTTTCGGGATACGATTCAATCAAGGCCGGATAGGTTCCTGCATCAAGGAATGAGTTTGCTATGCCGGCGAGAATGCCGAATATGCAAGCCACTACTGAAGTCGGGCTAAGAAGAATACCGGCAAAAAAGAAAATATAGGTGATCATGCCCAGTAAAATAAATGGCTTGCGGCCATATGTATCAGATAATTTTCCTGATACAAACAAGACGATCAAACGGCCAATGCCGAGCATGGAAATGACCCAGGCAACGTCGGCGATACTGCCCCAGCGGGCTGCCAGGGCATCCATATTCTGTGCTAAAATGATAACGCCTATGCCATGTACAAAGTAGTTCAGATACAGGCTGAGGTAAAGGGGACGGTATGAATGTTTTTGTTCCATGTTCTGTACTCTCCTTTGGATTACAAATCAAGAAATCTTAAAATAGGACTTCTTTGATGAAATCAACAGGCATATCCTTGCCAGTCCAAAGTTTGAAGGCAGCAGCTCCTTGATAGAGCATCATGCCGAGACCATTAAAATTTTTGCAGCCGATTTCTTCGGCCCATTGGAGAAGTTTAGTCTGGCGCGGTGCATACACGGTATCCATGACGATCAAGTCCGGACGCAAATAGGATTTATCTGGAATAGCGACAACGTCTTCCAGCGGCTTCATGCCGCAGGAGGTACTGTCAATGTAAATATCACTGTTGTCCAGCTCTTCACGCAATTTGGCATGATCGGCCAGATCGTATACGTTGACGATGCAGTTTGTGCGTTCCCGAAGTTTTTTGGCAGTGTCCTGCGCTTTTTCAAAAAAAGCATCCTTTTGGTTGAAAATAGTCAATTCACGAACTCCGTCCAGCGCTGCCTGTACTTCAATTGCCGTGGCAGCTCCGCCGGCACCCAATACGGTCATTTTTTTACCGATATATTCAACACCCTCTGTAGTCAGAGATTGCATAGCCCCTACTCCGTCTGTAATGGTACCGGTCAGAATGCCGTTGTCGTTGACGACCGTGTTGCAGGCACCGACGATTTGAGATACGGGAGATAATGCATCAAGATATTGTGTAATGGGTCCTTTGTTCGGCATGGAGACGTTGAAGCCGCGTACCTTCATGGCACGGAGGCCTTCTACCGTAGCTTGCAGTGTAGCGTTGTCTACTTCAAAGCAAACATATACGTAGTCTAATCCCAGCTTCTTGAAAGATTCATTGTGCATAGTCGGAGACATGCTGTGACGAATCGGATAGGCAATCAAACCGATTAATTCTGTGTGACCTGTTACTCGTTCAGTAATAGCAATTTTACCCATAATAATGATTCCTCCTGGTCGTGTTGAAAATAATACTATCTTATATTGTGTAAATTTTCACATTATCCGCCATGAAATATGAACGGATACTAGTGTATAATACTGCCGTAGCCAATATACGGCTGCGGCAGCAACAGATAAAGTTAATCAAATCCGCCGATCATATCAATCGTATGAAGAATATTGCGGCCAGCCTCTGTACCATGAATAATCTGCCCTGTTTTGCGGCTGTTGCCAAGATTGCAGAAGGGGATGCCTTGTTCCTCCGCATATGTTTTAAAGGGATCCTCTGCCGGAATATCAGGAATAAGACCCATACAGATAAATCCATAATCAAAGGGATATTCGGCTAAGTGACCGTCATGGGATGCAATAAATTTATTGGGGCAGACTTTTTGCAGGGCGGTACCCAAATGCATGTCGACAGGATGAGTTGCCAATAATTCCTTGAACGTTGATTTGGAGACGACATCGGCGTCTTTGCCGAAAGAAGGCATCATTTCGATCATGGTGACATGGGCTTTGCGCAGGGTAAAGAACTCCATGACATCGAGTCCGACGGCGCCACAGCCGATAATGGCGACGTTCTTACCTGCGGCATTTTGTTCAAAGTAAGGAATGTTATCCATAAAGCCATAAATAGATTTGACTTGTGTTCCTTCTGCGTCCGTTAGTTCACGCAGTCCTTCAATAGGCGGCAGCATGGGCTTGGAGCCCGTTGCTGCGTAGAGAATATCAGGCTTCAGTTCGATCAGCATTTTTTTGGTAGCGGTAGTCCCGCATTTGATTGTCAAATTTGGCAGGTGCGAAGCTCGCTGTTCCAAATATGCCGGAAAATCTTCTATACGGCTCTTTTCGGGAAAACGCGCGATCTTACGAGCCAGCCCCCCTAATTCTCTTTCTCGTTCGATGAGAGTGACACGGCAGCCAGCTTCTGCAGCTGTACAAGCGGTTTCCAAGCCGGAGGTGCCGCCGCCGATAACAACGACGTGAAGGTCGCGCGTAACGTTGTTTTTCTTATATGCTTCGCCGTAAATCAAATCTGGATTGACGGTACAGCGAAGGGGCTGAGATTTGGAAATACGATGATCGGCACAGCCGATATTGCAGCTGATGCACTTGCGGATATAATTCGCACGACCCGATTGTGCTTTGCGGGCCCAGTCAGGATCGGCGATCAGACCGCGCCCTATGGCCAGAAAATCCGTCTTGCCATCAGCAAGAAGCTGATCCGCAATTTCAGGATTCCGGATATTGCCGGACAGGATGACGGGTTTGCCGAATTTGTCTTTGACGGCCTGTGAAAGATAGGCTCTCCAGCCGTCTGGCAAGTCGCATTTGTCGATTTGATACTGAATGGAATCGTTGACGGCTGCCGATACATTAATAATATCGACTTCCGGCTGAATATATTCCAATAATTTCAGCGTGTCGTCGAGTGTGTTGCCGCCGTCGATAAATTCAGCTGCTGAGATACGGAAGGAAATAGGAATCCATTTACCTACGGCGCTGCGGACCGCTTCGATGACAAGACGGGCGAAACGAGCTCGGTTTTCGTAAGAGCCGCCGAATTCATCGGTTCGTTTATTATACAACGGAGACAGAAATTGGTCGAGAAGATACGAATGGCCGCCGTGGATTTCTACCATATCGAAGCCGGCCTGTACAGCGCGCTGCGCGGCCTCTGCGTATTTAGTGACGATATTCAGGATTTCCTGTTTGGTCAATGGCCGCGGTGCGGGATTACCCTCTTTAGATGGAACAGAGGAGGCCGATACGGATTGCAGCCCCTGGAGACGTTCCGGATAAGCTGAAGCGCCGGCGTGATTAAGCTGGATAGAGGCAAGGGCCCCATAAGCATGAATGCGTTCTGTCAATTCATACAGTCCGGGAATAAACTGGTTTTTGTCGATACGGAGCTGCTTGGTTCCGTTCGTAGCCAGCGGGTAGTCAATACAGGCATTTTCGACGGTAATAAGCGCTGTGCCGCCGCGGGCACGCAGACCGTAATATTTTTTCATGTCTTCCGATACTTCACCGGTAAAGGTTGCCAGATTGGAACCCATAGGCGGCATGATAACACGATTTTTAAATGTTGTACGTTTAACGGTCAGAGGTTCAAAAATGTGTGGATAGTTCCGACTCATGAACGATGTTCCTCCTTCGATGTTATGAAAATATTGTGAAAAAACTAACTAACTTTCTCCTTCACATTTATTATACGAATAAAAAAACAATAGCACAATTTCTTAATTATGCTTCGAATAGTTTAAAAAAACTATTAAAAATGATAGAATAGAGAAGAGAAAGGATGACATATGACGATCAGCCATATTGATTTTTCATGGCATATGATTCGTACATGGGGAAAAACAGCTGTTTGTAGAAAATAAAGTATAGAGTTGATACAGATAAACTTGTCTTTGCAAGCTGGTATATTTGATAGCATAAATAGAATAAAAGCATTTAATAAAACTATTGATCAGCAGGTATATGTTACGTAGTGTAATACATAAAGAGAGAAATGGAGGAGCATATGAATTTAAAGCAATTACAATATTTTGTAAAATTGACGGAAACAGAACATTACCGAAAAGCGGCAGAAGAATTATACATAACGGAGCCAAGCTTGAATCGGGCAATTCGGGAAATGGAAAAGGAATTGGGCATACAACTGTTTGAAAAAAGAGGACGTAATATTTTTCTCAATAAATATGGCCGTATTTTTCTCCCTTATGTGAAGCATTCCCTGCAGGAATTGGAGAAGGGGATCGATGTTATGAAAGCCTATACCCGACCAGATCAGGGAAAAATTACGCTGGGATTTGTCTATACCATGGGGTATACTATTGTGCCGGAAATGATTACTCAGTTTCAGGGGATTCCAGATAATAAAGCTATTTCCTTTGATTTCAAACAGGGGACGACAACCAGCCTGATACGGGAATTAAAGGAAGAACATCTGGATATGATTTTTTGTTCCGCCGTTGAAAATGAACCTGAAATTATGTTTTATCCTATTGCTGAAGAAGAACTGGTCGTTGCTGTTCCCAAGGGACACCCGCTGAGCAATCGCGGATCTGTATCGTTGAAGGAATTGGAACCGTATCCATTTATTTCGTTTAATCAAAACAGCGGTCTTCATGAAATGGTTGCAAAGCTGATGCGGCAGGCTGATTCACATCCTCAGGTTATTTGTCACATAGAAGAGGATAACGCAATGGCCGGATTTGTAGCGGCAGGGTATGGCGTGGCGGTTATTCCTAATTTTTATACACTGAAATACTATGATTTGGATAGAATTCCTATTGCCGATTCTTTTGAAAAAAGATCTTTGTTTATGGCTGTCCAGAAACAGTCTAATTTACTGCCTGTTGTAGAACGATTTCGTAATTTTGTTCTTTCTCGATGGCAGCGGGAAAATGTATAACAAAAAAAGCCCCCGAAGAGGGCCTTTTTTGTTGTGTAAGTAAATGTAAGCGTGTAAGCAGATTGTTTTGTATATACTATTTTATACTATTTTTAATTCACATCTAAAAAGGAGAGTGCAATGTTGACCTTTGAGCAGGTTATCTCAGAATGGCGCCAGAAATAACCATCTGCTGTACCTGGCTCGTACCTTCGTAAATCTGGGTGATCTTGGCATCGCGCATGTAGCGTTCTACCGGATATTCACGAGTGAAGCCATAGCCGCCGAATACCTGTACGGCGTCGGTGGTGACTTGCATGGCTACGTCAGATGCGATTTTCTTGGCAATGGCAGCATCCATGCTGTAGGAGCCGGGTTGATTCATGCTGTACGCTGCTTTATATACAAGGTAGCGTGCGGCTTCGATCTTGGCCTTCATATCTGCAAGGATAAAGCCGATAGCTTGAAATTTTGCAATCGGTTTGCCGAACTGTACACGTTCCTTGGCATATTTCAGTGCATGTTCATATGCGCCTTCTGCAATACCCAAAGCCTGGGCGCCGACGCCGACACGGCCGCCGTCCAAGGTCATCATAGCGATTTTAAAGCCGTCGCCTTCTTTGCCGAGGAGGTTGGCTGCCGGTACTTTGACGTCCTGAAATACGAGTTCACGCTGTACAGATGCACGGATACCCATTTTCACTTCTTTTTTGCCGTATGTAAAGCCCGGTGTGCCTTTTTCCACGATAAATGCACTCATGCCTTTAGCACCTTTAGATTTATCAGTGCTGGCAAATACAACAGTGATTTCAGCTTCGCCGCCGTTGGTATTGAAAATTTTAGAACCGTTCAATACATAATGGTCGCCGTCTTTGACTGCTGTCGTGCTGCCGTTCAGCGCGTCTGTCCCTGCGTTTGGTTCGGTCAGGCCGAAGGCACCGAGTTTTACGCCGCTGGCAAGCGGTTTGAGGAACTTCTGTTTCTGTTCTTCTGTACCAAATTTCCAGATAGGCCAGGAGCAAAGTGTCGTATGTACTTCAAAGCTGAGCCCGATAGACGGATCTGTTTTGGAGATTTCTTCACAAGCCATTGCCATGCTGAGGAAATCGGCACCTACGCCGCCGTATTCTTCTTCATAGGGGATACCCAGCAAGCCGAGTTCGCCCATTTCGTTGACAATACTGCGGTCGAAAATTTCCTTTTCATCCCGTTCCTGTACTGTCGGTGCCAGGCGTTTCGCTGCAAAGTCAGCAGCTAATTTTACGATATCCGTATCGATATCTCTTACTGCAAAATCCATGAGACTATTCCTCCTAAATAAAATATATATCTAAATCTATGTATAAACGCGGATACAGTGTATAGAAAGCATCCCTGTATTCGCGTTTATTGCAGTAAACAGGTCTTACAGGAATACTTACAGAATTTCGGAGAAAGCCTGCAGGCGTGTGCGGATCTGTTCCAAGGACGGCGATTCCAAATCGAGGTCAAGAACGGTATAGCGCAAGCCGGCTTTTTCAAATTCGGCTTTGTAAATAGGATAATCAAATTCTTCGGGGTCACAGAAACGCATCATGCAGATTACAACCGCGTCAGCCTTTGCTTTTTTGGCCATATTGATAAGCATCTGTCCGCGAGGTTTATCGACATTCATAGCGAGCGGGCAGCCGTCGAAATCCTGCCACCAGGTTGCAAGCTGTTCCAGCGGATCAATGCCGTAGGGAACGTCGTTGCGGTACTGGCGGGATTCCTGAGCGAGATCATCTGCTACGACGGCAAATCCGAATTCGCTGAAAATATCAAGAAATTCATCTGGTTCAGCCATGATGCCGGAGAGGACTACCTTTTTTCCTGTCCAAGGATGCACGGCTTCCTTCTGTACAGCCGCGATCAATTCACGGACCCAGGCTGTATGTTCTGCTTTATCCATAAACCAGCGGGCTTTGATTACGTCGTGACGCTTTACAGGTGTGAAAATCTGCGGATACAAGGCAGCAACATCACAGAATTCGCGCATAACCTGACGGTTTTCATTGTATACACGAATGGCTTCCTGTAAGGCCATGTCGGTGATCGTTACACCGAGAATGCGTTCTAATTCTTTGCGGACATGATCGTATTCAGCCTTCAGGAAGGTAACAGCCGCTTCGATTTTACGATTCTGCGGTTGTGTAAATACGATGACAGGAGCTTTGCCGTGCCATTTCTGGCTCATGCAGCGAAGTGTGTCGCAGGGAACCGAGAAGAGGACAGCATCAAGGCAGTCATACGTGCCGTTGAGCTGCAGTTCCATATCAGCCTGCATGAGAGAGCAGGCAAACGGCGGCAGATATGCGCGGGCCGCAGAAATTTCCGGGTTCTGGGCACCGAACAGGCCTACGGGAAGACAGCCGGCAGCATATACGATTTCTTCCGGTGCATAGTAGGGCATAATACCTACAAGACCCTTGCCGGTTTTTTTCTTATAATCTAAAACGGTTTTCTGAGGATGATTTGCTACTTCCTGGAATTTATTAATCAGTTCATCAATCTGGCTCATTACTGTTTTCCTCCTTCGCTTGCTTTCTTTTCGTCCATTGTTTCACATAATGCTTCTACTCGTGTATCAAACTGTGCTTCCGAGAAGTTGCGGGGATCTGTCTGGTCACCATCAAAAATGACGTACGGAACATTGAGATTCTTTTGAATGCGTTTACCGCCTTCGTCGTTGAGGAGACTCATATTCTTGCAGCTGCGGTTCTGATGCATAATAAGACCATCGCATTGTCCGTCCCGAACGACTTGTTCCAATACCTCGCCGCGGCGCTGGAGGCAGCAGTTGATATAGGTGCGGGTATACGCTTCGGCCATGGATTCAAGATTGCCCGGTTCATAGGACACATCCCACATGCCAGGATATGCAGACCCGGTCATCAGGGCGCCTTTTCCTTTTAGTTCTTTAAAGGTGTGACCCAGTGCGATCCATACGGCGATGCCTTCCCAGGTAACACGCGTTTTTTCATTATCGCCAAAGGCGTATTTTTTGGCAGCTACCTTGGCTTCCAGTTCCTTGACGAATTTGTTGAATGTAATTTCAGAATAATCCAGGGACCGGCCGGCAACAGCAAGACCCATATAGTTGAAAAGGTCAAAGCCGTTGAGCGGAGAGGGTTTGTACGTAAGGAATGTAGCGATTTTATTCCAAGCGGCAATAGAACGCTGTGTCTGTTCCTGTACTTTGAAAAATTTATCATAATTGAAAGGACGGCCGCAGATTTCTTCGAGCTGCTTGATTGCCTGCTTAAATTCGCCGACAATATATTCTTTAGCATGCTGAGTAACCGGATATTCGTGGTTGAACGGCACATCAATCGTAATCAAAGGAATATGCAATTCATTAGCAAGATTTTCATACCACTTCAGCAAGGTATTGCAAATGTTGTTGCAGGTAATGACCAGATCCGGCAAAGGAATTTCGGAGGCAGGGGAATTTTTCAGTTTTTCCGGCGTAACACCAGTAAGAGCCTGTTGTTTCAACAATTCCATGTAACCCATGTTGACACGGCAATATGAACAGATATCCTGATTATAGCCTTTGTTTTCAGCTACTTCGAGCATATCCGGAGCACCATGACGGGCGCCAATGCCGGCAGCATGTGTTTCCGGAAATACGACGGCAATATCCATGGCCGTACAGAATTCCGGAGGGGCAACTGATGCGGACCAGCATACCAGACGTCCTTCTTTTTTAGCTTTTCTTGCATCTTCATCAATTTTGGGCAGGAAATAGCCAAGGGCGTCTTTGGCACTCATGCTTTCAATATCTACTGCTTTTTCTTCACTCATTACTATCTCTCCTCTGTAAAAAGTATAAGGAACTTTTATAAATAAGCCGTATCGTTTACGATAACAGGAGCAAACGGGTTTGGCGTATTTTTATGGAACGGCCAGGTGGGAGCCTGGCCGCTGAAACCTGCTTGCGGTAACTACTATGACTGGCTTTTTGATATCTTTTCATAAGCCAGCAGGGCGGCCCCCAGTGCTCCGATGATCTGCGGATGAGAAGCTACCCGGACGGGAATGCCCAGCTCTTTGGAAATGGCATCCACTACGCCGGGATCGCGGGAACCGCCGCCGGTCATTGTCAAATCAGGCCCTACACCGACGCGCCGTACCAAGGCACTGGCTTTGCTGGCAATGGACTGATGTACACCGGCAACAATATCTTCTTTGGGAATGTTTTTGGACAATAGGGAAATGACTTCCGACTCGGCAAACACCGTGCAGGTACTGCTGACCTTGGCGGGATGCTTGGATTTGAAATACCATTCTCCCATTTCTGACATGGGAATTTCCAGTACCTTTGACATGACGTCAAGGAAACGGCCCGTGCCGGCAGCACATTTATCATTCATGGCAAACTGCATGACCAATCCCTGTTCATTCAATTTGATGGCCTTTACATCCTGACCGCCAATATCAAGAAGGGTCGTGGTGCCGGGACATTCAAACAAGGCCCCTTTGGCATGACACGTGATTTCACTAATTTCGCCTTTGGCTATTTTGACGTTGAACCGGCCATAACCGGTGGCAATGATATTTGCCATGTCGTCAATCGTGAGATCTGTGGCGGCCAGAACTTCTTTTAAAACTCGTTCCGGCCCGGTAGAGCCGGTCCCAATCTGGACGACTCTATGCGATATGATTTTTTTACCGTCTTCTAAAATGACGGCTTTGGACGAGGAAGATCCTACGTCTATTCCGAGAGTATACATGTGGTTTAGACCTCCCCACGGAAGGCAGCTTTTTTGCCGTTATGTTATATAATATAAGAATGTAATATGTATCAAAAATGTTTATAAATCAGGGAATGGATTGGCATTTCCTCTGTTGATAGGAGCATTGGTCTGCACATATTCTACAAGAATACCTTGATTGGTACTGGGGCGGCGGAAATTTACGATAATGTCGTCAGTACCCTGAACGGCTTTCTTTTCGAGCATGCAGCCTGGCGTTTGTGCTTCCATGTGCTTGCGGACGGCTTCTACGTCATCGACTTCAAAGGCGATGTGAGCAATCCCGCCGCGTCCGCCGTTGAATTGTGTCAGTACACCTTCACGTGGAATGATCATTTCAATAGGGCTGCAGAACGGGCCCTTTTTTGTGAAAATAAGATCAGCATGGTAGGCATCGACAAACCCTGCGTAGTCAACTTCCAAACCGTTTGTCTTCAAAAAAGCATGTGCTTTTTCCAATGTCGGAAGAACAATGCCGATGTGATGAAGACGCAGGGGGTGCCAGGATTCACTCAGCTTTCCTTCAGCACCCAATGCTTCAAACGGGTTTCTGCCGCGACCAGCAATGGGAGCCGTTGTTTGTACATATTCTACAAGGATGCCCTGGTTGGTGCTGGGGCGGCGGAAGTTTACGACGATATCGTCTGTACCTTGGACTGCTTTCTTTTCAAGCATACAGCCCGGAGTTTCTTTTTCCATTTCTGCACGGACCGCTTCCACGTCATCGACTTCAAAGGCAATATGGGCAATACCGCCCTTGCCGTGGTTGAATTGAGTAAGGACGCCTTCGTGGGGAATAATGAATTCAATAGGACTGCTGAATTCACCTTTCTTTGTGAAAACCAAATCGGCATGGTAGGCATTGACGAAGCCAGAATAATCAACTTCCAGACCGTTGGTTTCAATAAAATCATGTGCTTGTTTTAACGTAGGCAATACAATGCCTATATGATGTAATCTCATGGGTTTCATGTATACATTCCTCCTGATACTAAATGACGTGATATAAATAGGGTATAAACCGGATACTTATTTCAGTCCCATTAAATCCCTTGAAAAAACTCGCAGGGGCATGACCTTATATGTATCGATGATTGGCTTGAAATCCATTTGTGAAAGAATATCCCGTTCGACATCAATACCAGGGGCAACTTCGATCAAATGAAGTCCTTCCTCTGTTAATTCAAATACGCACCGTTCCGTAATATAAAGTACCCGTTTCCCCTGCTTGGCTGCAAAAGGTCCGCTGAAGGTAATCTGATCTACATTTTTGACAAATTTTTTAGCTTTTCCTTCCTGGATAATACGGACACGCTGCCCATCCATTCTGATTTTCAGACCACCGGCGGTAAACGTACCGCAGAAAAATACCTGCTGTGTTTTCTGGGTAATATTGGGGAAACCGCCGCAGCCGGCAATATGTGAACCGAACTTGCTGACATTGATGTTCCCCTGTGCGTCACATTGTGCCAGGCCGAGGAACGCCATATCAAGACCGCCGCCGTCATAAAAATCGAATTGTGTGGGATGGTCGAGGAGCGCGTCAGGATTCATGGAAGCGCCAAAACGCACGCCAGCCTGCGGGATACCGCCAATAGCGCCGTCTTCGACGGTCAGTGTAATCCGGTCTGTAATGCCTTCTTCATCGGCAATCAAAGCAACATATTCAGGAGCTCCGACACCGAGATTGACAACGACATCCTTTTTTAGTTCCAAGGCGGCACGGCGGCCAATAATTTTTTTAGGACTCATCGGCAGGGGCTGACTGGTTATGTCGTAAGGAGCGCGGATTTCACCGGACAACGTAGGATCATAGTCGCAGTCAAAGCTTTGCTGATGGTCCTTGGGATCGGCGACGACAACAGCGTCTACGTAAATGCCTGGGATTTTTACCAAACGCGGGTCCAGGGCGCCGGAAGCAACTACCCGTTCTACTTGAACAATGACAATGCCGCCGTTATTTTTAACGGCCTGGGCGACGACGGTATTTTCCAGAGGAGCAACTTCTTTTTCCATTGTAATGTTGCCGCATTCATCGGCATACGTACCGCGCAAGAACGCGATGTTTACAGGAAAGCAGGGGTAAAAAAGCTGTTCATGCCCGTTGATATCCATGAGCTGAACTAAATCTTCTGTGGTTCGTTCGTTTAATTTACCGCCTTCCTGACGGGGGTCTAGAAAGGTTTCCAAGCCAATGTCTGTAAATACACCTAATTTCCCGCCGGCTAAAGCACGGAACCAATGGCAGAGAGTTCCCTGGGCAAAATTATATGCCTCGATTTTGTTATCGACCGCTAGTTTGCTCATGGCAGGAACCGTATCCCAATGACCGAGGATTACTCGTTTGACTAATCCTTCATGAGCCAGATGTTCGCCGCCGCGTCCATCACGGTTTCCCTGTGAAGCGGCGTACATATACGTTAAGTCTTTCGGACAGCCTGTTTCTAAAAAACGTTTTTCCAATGCTTTCGTCAAAGCTTCACAATGGGCACATCCTACAAAGCCGATAGATGTAATCGTATCATTGTTTTTGACTAATTGCGCTGCTTCATCTGACGTGATAATTTTCACTTTCTTCATTGTCGCATTCATCCTCCTGCTTTTTGTTCACATCGAACTCGCCATCTTCGTTTTTTCACATTCTTCACAGGAATGTGAAGATGAAAAATGAAATTCGAATTTGGAATTATTAACAGGTGAGTACGGTGTGTATAGTGAAAATAACTCCGAATAGAATTATCGATTAGAATGATATCATGCAAAATCTATAGCGTCAAGGAATAACGATAAGAATAGAGAAGACTTTTTAGTCAAAGAAAGAGTGAATTGTATCAAAATGCACTCTTAGCACCTGCGGTGTAACATGACGCATTTTAGACACGTATTGAATATAGTGATGTATACGATATTGTTTGATAAAAATAATGTCGTATACATCACTATATTTTTAAATATTACAGTATTTATAAAAGAAATAAATGAATAAAACAATAAAATATAAATTTAAATGATATAATGTCATGACAAATAGAAATGCTTTCTCTTATTGCATATACTGAATAAACCGCTTTATTCAAAAATAAATCTGCAGGTATTGTGAAAATATACACAATATTCTTATTTTGTGAGTGATTATATTCTAATAAAGAATATATAATAAATAAAATTAATTCCGTGATATTATTCTTTATTAAAATAATTTATAATACGAAATATTTTAATAAAGAATAATACAAAATGATGAAAATGTCAAGAAAATAAATAAAACCCCGCTGCCAATCGAACAAAATGTTCGATTGGCAGCGGGGCCGCCGACCTGTTGAAGCAATACCGGCAGGGCTGTCATTCATGTACACCAATTATAAATTAAAGTCGATACTATTATTTATACGCGATGAAATGGCATGGTAGCACGTTTCAGAAAAAGGAACAGCAATGCCCAGCTCATGGGCGGTTCGGACAAGATAGCCGCTGAAGGTTTCTAATTCACTCTGATGTCCATGGATAATATCACGTGCCAGTGAACTGGTGACGTTTTTAGCATTTTGATTAACGATTCGGTTGTAAATGCCATCTACAAGATTCGTATCCAACGCAATTCCCAAGCCAGTGCCGACGGCATAGGCTTCTTCTAACAGCGTACGGAATTGCTCTTTTCCCTCGGGATGCTCAAACACATCGCCAATATTCCCCTCATAATAAGCGGTAATCACATTATAAGCACAATTTGTAATATACTTAGCCCAGAGTTCGGCCTGAATGTCATCTGCAATCCGGCAGGTAAGTCCTTCATGGTTGAGAACCTCAAATACCTTCTGCGTGCAGGCTGCATCATTGGAGCCAATCACGATGCGAGCATATTTTCCGGACTGAAAAATAGAAAAATCCTCTTTGTATGCCGAGGTAATATAGATGGCAGAGTCAACGATATGTCCTTTTTCGAGCCATTTTCGGGCAACACCGATATGGTCGACACCGTTCAGAATGAGAACGACGATCGTATGACTGTCGACGCAGGGCAAAATATCTGACAGCGCGTTGGGGAGAGAATAATTCTTCACGCAGATAAAAATGATGTCCTGGGTGCCTGCACTGGCCGGATCAGATGTTACTGTTGGATATGACCGGTGCTCGCCAAAAAAATCACTATGCAGGATCAGGCCATTTTTGATCAGCGCGTCCTTGCGCTTTTTGCGGGCAACGACGGTGACATCGGGATAATTTGCACATAGTACAGAGGCAATATACCCACCGACACCACCGATGCCGGTAACCATTAATTTCATCGTATCATCTCTCTTTCTTTTAACGCCTGATAAAATCGTTCGGAGACAGGGACGCTTACCTGCAGCGCCTGTGCTGTGCGAATAAGATAGCCGCTGAACGTTTCCAGTTCAGTCGGTTTGTGGGCCATGACATCACGGGCCATAGAGCTTGTCGCGTCCAGGTTGCGGTGGCTCATCATCGCGTCAAAGGTTGTGCCAGGAAAATCAGCCGGAATAGCAATTCCCTGGGCAACAGCGACCGCATAGGCTTCCTGGATCAAGGCCCGGAATTCTTCAAGGCGCCGCGGATCCTCCCGCAGGCCGCGGGTGGTGCAGACATAATAAGCGGTAATCGTATTGTAGGCGCAGTTGAGAATATATTTTTTCCACAATTCCACGTCCATATCAGCGGGAATTGTGCATGTCAGCTGATTCGGATGATGGAGTACGTCTCGTACCTTTTGGGCCGTCTCCAGATGAGGCGCATCAACAAAGACCCGTACATAAGGACTGGTATGGCGGATAGAGAAATCTTCACAGCAGGAGGAGGTAATATAAATAAGTGCATTAACCACCTGTCCCCCGGTCAGCATATGGCGGGCTGCTTCGGCATGATCGACGCCATTCATGACCGGAACAATGATTGTATGGTCGTCAATGCAAGGCAGGACGGCTGTCAGCGCGTCACATAGAGAAAAATTTTTGACGCAAATAAAAATAATATCCTGTATGCCGGCACTGGCGGGATCATCGGTTACTGCCGGATGAAAGGTACACTCTCCCAGAAGTGCACTGTGCACGGCTAATTTTTGCTGCAGGGCTTCTTTATGCCTGCCCCGGGCAATTAACGTAACATCCTTATCGTGTGAGCAGAGAACGGCGGCAATATAACCGCCGACACCGCCAATCCCGCTGACCATTAGCTTCATGAGCGATCCTTCTTTCCATTACTAAATATATTATGTGTATTATATAACGAATAGCAGGAAATTAGTAGATAGAAATGATCAAACGATTGCAGGAAAATCAAAAAAGTGCGTAAATATGTGAAAAGAAATACAGCAGCGCAAGAATAAAAACAAATATCTAAAACAGGGATACTGCAAAGTGATGTGTTTTGTGACAGTCAATATCAAATAGTAATAAAACGTTTAATTGCATGAATACAACGTTTAACTTGAATAAAAATTAAAAAAGTACTTGACAAAAGAAGGCATTATATGGATAATTAGGATCAACTCTCTGGCTGAGAGGGCTGCTATAACAACGATATATACTGACTATGATGGGGTAAAGAATGATGTTTTCGTCTGCACAGAGAATCCGGTATTGGTGAGAATCGGATGGGATCCGCATGATTCGACTTCGCCCAGGAGTTTCTGCATCGATATGCTTTTTCGCAGCACGAGGCGCAGACGTGATTCAGCGTTAATGAAGGTCGTATGACAGACCGTGAGCATAATGACAGGGTGGTACCGCGATAGCTTCGCCCCTGTTGTCTTCTGCAATATTGCAGAGGGCGACAGGGGCATTTTATATTTAGCAGCAGAATCTATTTTTTTTAGGGGGAGTACATATGGAAAAAATACTGGAACAGGGAACGGTCCGCAATGTGATGACAGGATTTCGATGGAAAATAGCCTTTCTTATTTTTTTAATTAGCTTTGTCGCATACATGGATCGTGTCAATTTATCTGTGGCAACGCCGGTTATTATGCAGGAATTTGGGTTTACTAAAATTGATATGGGCTTTATTCAGACCTGTTTTTTTGCAGGGTATGCGCTGATGCAGGTTCCTGGCGGTATGCTGGCGGAAAAGTGGGGACTGCGCCGTACCGGCGCTTTCGCAATTTTATGGTGGTCTGTTTTTACGGCGCTGACAGCGCTGGCCAAGGGAAAAATTAGCTTTGCCGCGGTCCGTCTGTTATTTGGGGTGGGAGAAGGACCCGTGTTTCCCTCCCTGGGAGCGGCTACCTTTAAATGGTTCAATAATCATGAAAAAGGAAAGGCCAGCTCTTCGATTTTGCTGGGCACCTTCTTTGGCCCTGTAGTCGGTCCGGCAGTTACGGTTTCCTTGATGGCTGTCTTTGGCTGGCATGCTGTATTTCTGATTTTTGGCGCCGTGGGAGTGGTGCTGGCCTGGGTATGGCATAAATATGCCGTAGATAATCCTGTCGACAGTCCCTATGTCAATGAATTGGAGGCTGCTCATATCAATGCGGGACGTTCAGCTAGTACGATCAAGAAGACGGTGGCGCCGTGGGGACAATTTCTCCGGTCCACCCAGTTTTGGGCGGTAGGCATTCAGTTTATGGTTGTCGATTACATTATGTATGTATTCCTGGCCTGGCTGCCCTTGTATTTGACGGAAATGCACGGCTTATCATTGAAGGCAATGGGGGTTTGGGCTTCTTTTCCATGGATTGCTCTCATGGCGATGGTATTTGTGGCCGGATATATTTCCGATAAAATGGCAAACGGCAGGAACAGCGAACGGCAGTATACGATGCGTACGATTACGGCCATGATCGGGGTTGCCGTCTGCTCTCTGGGACTGTATATTGCAGCGCATACACCGGATGCCGTTATGAACATTTTCTGGATGTCCGTATCGTTGGGGGCGTTGGGGTTTTCCATGAGCGCCAGCTGGTCTACGGTTATTTCTTTAGGCGGGAAATATACAGGCTCGGTATCCGGCTGGATGAACCTGTGGGGAAATATAGGCGGCGTGCTGGCGCCGATCGTTACGGCCTACTTTGTTACAAACTATGGCTGGAACGAAGCTTTTATAGCAACCTCTTTATTTGGTATTGTAGCGATTATTGCCTGGCTTTTTGTCAAACCGGGAAAAGCGCTTGTATCGGAGGAAGCATAGCCTATTCCAATAGAAAGTAGTGATATAGAAAGCAGTATCCAAACCTTCCGAAGGAAGGAGAGATACTGCTTTTTTTGTCTGCAGCAGACAAAAAATACGTAAATTTTATATTCTCAGAATAAAAAATATACTGCGCCTGGACTATGTTTTTTTCCTGCTATTTTGAAAAAATGTCCAAACGGATCATTTTTATGTCCGAATGGAGTAGAAGGATTGGGCTGTATTTGATATAATGGCAAACAGAAAATGATTACTGGTATCGAAAATAGATACTGTGTGGAAATGGAGAAGCCTTATGAACTATACAGCAGCAAGAATGCCTCGCCGTGCCTGGTATGCCAGCCTGTCCTGGGCCGTCGCAC
>NZ_LEKT01000047.1 GCF_001045675.1 Megasphaera cerevisiae DSM 20462 | reverse complement strand
ACCTCATTGAAAATAATAATAAAGGATTAAAACATCATGCGAAGTTAAAAGAACAATTCCCAAACGAGGCATCACTGGAACGATTCGTTTGTACATATTACAGTGACTATAATCGAAAGCAAGCTGCTCGAATCCATTTAGGGTTCAATGCGGCCGAAAGTGATTTAGTGAATATGTTTGATAATCCTAATCGGTAAGAACAGCCTAAAATGCTTGCAGGAACGTTTACACATTTATCTTGACACTATCCAATGAAGTACGCCCCTACGAAACCGGGGAACCAGCGGATACGTCCGCCTGTAACGTAGGGGGTCGATTTATCGAATCCGCAGTATTGAACCCGATTTTTTTTTGTATCGGGAACGACATCCTGTGGTATATGGGGCGGGCGCAATGAAGTACGCCCCTACGAAACTGGGGAACCAGCGGATATTTCCACCTGTAACGTAGGGGTTCGATTTATCGAATCCGCAGTATTGAACCCGATTTTTTCGTATTGGGAACGACATCCTGTGGTATATGGGGCGGGCGTAATGAATTACGCCCCTACGGAAAGGCGCGATATTATAGGGATGCTATACACGGTATTATAGAAAATAAGGTCATGCCCTTTTGGATTTGCTTTTTAAATTTCACTGTTAGCCGTAATGTGGTATACTTTAAGAAATGAGTATGTAAAGTTTATCTTCTAAAAAAAAATGTAGAAAATGAATGGATACGTAAAGAGAGGTATATCATGATGACTTGGAATGTTGTTTTTCATATCGATGAAGTGATGAAATGGCCATTGGTACTGGGAAATATTAAAAATTTTATTCATGAAATGGGCGACCGACCGTATCAGATTGATGTAGTAGTCAATGCAGAGGCTGTTTTGTGCGTCTGGGAAAAAGAATGGCAGATCGATAAGGAGGTACAGACTTTATCGGAGCAATCTGTCCGATTTGATTTTTGTAAAAAGGCATTGAAGGGGAATCACATACCAGCAAGTGCGCTGCCCCGCGCGGTTCAAATGGTGCCCAGCGGCATACTGCGCGTTGTGGAACTTCAGATGGATGGATACGCGTATGTAAAGCCATAGAGCATATATAAACAGGCTAAGATTTGATGGAAAAGGGGGACGTTTCGTATGCAGCGTAAAAATATATGGATATATATAACCGCGGTTGTTTTATTGGCTATCGGCCTGTATCGGCATGAACCGGCCGCCGTATGGCAGCGTGCCGCTACTATTTGTCTGGAGTGCATCGGAATTGGATAAGCGGCATGTAATACAACTTTTGAGCGCTGTCATTTATAATGCTCATGTCCCCGGATTTTTAAATGGCCGTATTTTTCAGGGAGAAAGTAAGGCTGCCTGTGTTCCCGGACTCAATTGCTATTCGTGTCCCGGAGCGATCGGAGCCTGTCCGCTGGGAGCCTTTCAAAGTGTATTGAGCGGGACGGCATTGCGAATCCCTTTTTATGTTTTGGGGACGGTATTGCTCTTTGGTATCTTAGCAGGACGGTTTATTTGCGGCTGGCTTTGCCCGTTTGGCCTTATACAGGAAGCGTTATACCGCCTGCCGGGGCCTAAATTGCGGCATGTACCGGGAACCGGCATATTGCGCTATTTCCGGTATGGCATTGCCGTTGTTTTTGTGCTGATTTTGCCTGTCGCAGCGTATCTGATCAGTGGGATAGGTGAACCGGCCTTTTGCAAATATATTTGCCCGGCAGGTACGCTTGAAGCGTCTGTTCCTTTATTGCTTATGAATCAATCACTGGCAGCGGCAGCTGGCTGGATTACTGTTTGGAAATTTTTCGTATTAGCATTTTTTTTAGTGTTGATGATATGTATATATCGTCCCTTCTGTCGTTTTGTCTGCCCTCTTGGCGTGTGGTACGGGCTATGGAACCGCCGGGCCATGCTGGGCATTGCCGTTGCTGAAAAACGGTGTACGCATTGCGGCACCTGCCATGCTGTTTGCCCGGCAGAGGCAGTGATAGCCGGCAATGCAGAATGTATTTCCTGCGGACGGTGTGTGGAGAGCTGTCCGGAAAAGGCTATTTATTTTCGAAATCCGTTATGTGACCCAGAGCAGCTGGAGGTAAAGAGCAAATGAAAAAATGGATTATAGGATGTCTGATTGCTGCCATTAGTGTCTTTGCAGCGGGATGTGGAAGTACCCCTTCTGCCGGGGCCAAAGCCGGGCAGCCGCATACGGCGCAAGCTGCGCCGGATGCCATGAAGGCATCTGATTTGCAATTAAAAACGTTGGATGGAAAGACCGCCGTATCGTTAAAGGAATTGTATAAGGATACACCTGTTTATTTAAATTTTTGGGCTTCATGGTGCCCGCCTTGTGTCAGAGAAATGCCGCATATTGAAGCATTGCAAAAGCAATATGGTGATAAAATCCGTTTTGCGGCAGTCACGATGGATCAAAATCCCGCAGACGCAAGGGCATTCATACAGGACAAAGGGCTTACCCTTCCCGTGTATACAGGGAATCTGCAGGCTATCGCACAGCTATACGATGTATCCGCCATTCCCGTTTCTCTTCTTATTGGAACGGATGGCACGATTTTGGCAAAGCATGTGGGAGCCATGGATGAAGCTGAATTGAAGCAGTTTTTGCAGCCTGCTTTATAAAGGCTCAGGATCAGATAATGGAGTAGGATACCATGCGTGATAAAAAAATGTGGATAGTTGTGGCAGTGTCTGGGTTACTGAAAAGGTAACCGGCACTGCTTTTTTTTGTTTTATGTCAAATAGGGAACTTCGATTTTGCCCTTTGTAGGGGGCGGATTTATCAGCCCCGCATATATACCGGCAGCATGATCAGGATGGTGTATTCTGGGATTTTGTGTGAAGCGGACGCCATAAATGGGGCCCCTACGGCGGTTGCGGCATCTTCGATTTTGCTTTTTGTAGGGGGCGGATTTATCAGCCCCGCATATATACCGGCAGCATGATCAGGATGGTGAATTTTGGGATTGTGTGTGAAGCGGGCGCCATAAATGGGGCCCCTACGGCGGTTGCGGTATCTTCGATTTTGCCTTTTGTAGGGGGCGGATTTATCAGCCCCGCATATATACCGGCAGCATGATCAGGATGGTGTATTCTGGGGATTGTGTGTGAAGCGGACGCCATAAATGGGGCCCCTACGGCGGTTGCGGTATCTTCGATTTTGCTTTTTGTAGGGGGCGGATTTATCAGCCCCGCATATATACCGGCAGCATGATCAGGATGGTGTATTCTGGGGATTGTGTGTGAAGCGGGCGCCATAAATGGGGCCCCTACGGCGGTTGCGGTATCTTCGATTTTGCCTTTTGTAGGGGGCGGATTTATCAGCCCCGCATATATACCGGCAGCATGATCAGGATGGTGTATTCTGGGGATTGTGTGTGAAGCGGGAACCATAAATGGGGCCCCTACGGCGGTTGCGGTATCTTCGATTTTGCCTTTTGTAGGGGGCGGATTTATCAGCCCCGCATATATACCGGCAGCATGATCAGGATGGTGTATTCTGGGGATTGTGTGTGAAGCGGACGCTATAAATGGGGACCCTACGGCGGTTGCGGTATCTTCGATTTTGCTTTTTGTAGGGGGCGGATTTATCAGCCCCGCATATATACCGGCGGCATGATCAGGATGGTATATTTGGGGATTGTGTGTGAAGCGGACGCCATAAATGGGGCCCCTACGGCGGTTGCGGCATCTTCGATTTTGCTTTTTTGTAGGGGGCGGATTTATCAGCCCCGCATATATATCGGCAGCATGATCAGGATGGTGTATTCTGGGATTTTGTGTGAAGCGGACGCCATAAATGGGGCCCCTACGGCGGTTGCGGCATCTTCGATTTTGCTTTTTGTAGGGGGCGGATTTATCAGCCCCGCATATATACCGTCAGCATGATCAGGATGGTGGATTTTGGGATTGTGTGTGAAGCGGGCGCCATAAATGGGGCCCCTACGGCGGTTGCGGCATCTTCAATTTTGCTTTTTGTAGGGGGCGGATTTATCAGCCCCGCATATATACCGGCAGCATGATCAGGATGGTATATTTGGGGATTGTGTGTGAAGCGGGCGCCATAAATGGGGCCCCTACGGCGGTTGCGGTATCTTCGATTTTGCCCTTTGTAGGGGGCGGATTTATCAGCCCCGCATATATACCGGCAGCATGATCAGGATGGTGAATTCTGGGATTTTGTGTGAAGCGGACGCCATAAATGGGGCCCCTACGGCGGTTGCGGTATCTTCGATTTTGCCCTTTGTAGGGGGCGGATTTATCAGCCCCGCATATATACCGGCAGCATGATCAGGATGGTGAATTTTGGGATTGTGTGTGAAGCGGGCACCATAAATGGGGCCCCTAGGGCGGTTGCGGTATCTTCAATTTTGCTTTTTGTAGGGGGCGGATTTATCAGCCCCGCATATATATATCGGCAGCATGATCAGGATGGTGAATTTTGGGATTGTGTGTGAAGCGGGCGCCATAAATGGGGCCCCTAGGGCGGTTGCGGTATCTTCGATTTTGCTTTTTGTAGGGGGCGGATTTATCAGCCCCGCATATATATATCGGCAGCATGATCAGGATGGTGAATTTTGGGATTGTGTGTGAAGCGGGCGCCATAAATGGGGCCCCTACGGCGGTTGCGGTATCTTCGATTTTGCCTTTTGTAGGGGGCGGATTTATCAGCCCCGCATATATATATCGGCAGCATGATCAGGATGGTGAATTCTGGGATTTTGTGTGAAGCGGACGCCATAAATGGGGCCCCTACGGCGGTTGCGGTATCTTCGATTTTGCTTTTTGTAGGGGGCGGATTTATCAGCCCCGCATATATACCGGCGGCATGATCAGGATGGTATATTTGGGGATTGTGTGTGAAGCGGGCGCCATAAATGGGGCCCCTAGGGCGGTTGCGGTATCTTCAATTTTGCTTTTTGTAGGGGGCGGATTTATCAGCCCCGCATATATATATCGGCAGTATGATCAGGATGGTGTATTCTGGGATTGTGTGTGAAGCGGGCACCATAAATGGGGACCCTTTTTTATATTTTTTTAAATTCTCATTATGAGACGAAACGCAAAGAAAAAACAATATATAACAAACAAAATAAATTTAATTAAAAAAGCATACTTAATATAAACACATATGAATATTAATTATAAAATTATAAATATAAAATAAATTTAAGGAAAAATATTTACAAATTAAATATAAGAAAGTATACTGTAAAAGCGGCTGAATAACAAATTATTTAGCTAATATTGAGAAATAAAATGGAGGAAGTTATGTATGACAAAAAATATTTTTAGAACAAAAAGTATTAATGAATTCATTTCGGAAACAAAGCACGACGGTGGAATGAATAAGGTGCTGGGAACCTTCGGCCTGACTATGTTGGGAATCGGGTGTATCGTTGGGACTGGTATTTTTGTATTGACAGGCGTCGCAGCAGCAAATTATTCAGGACCTGCGCTTATTATTTCTTTTATTATTGCTGCTATAGCTTGTGGTTGTGCCGCATTATGTTATTCTGAATTTGCGGCCATGGTACCGGTAGCGGGCAGTGCTTATACGTACGGATATGTTGCGCTGGGAGAATTTTGGGCATGGATTATTGGCTGGGATTTGATTTTAGAATATGCTTTTGCGATTAGTGCTGTTGCCATCGGCTGGTCTGGATATTTTAATAATATTCTTATGAATATAGGAATTACCTTACCGAAGGCTTTGACTGTGGCTCCGTACAATGGTGGATGGATTGATCTGCCGGCAGTTCTTATTATTGTACTAGTTTCATTGATTAATATTCGTGGGGTACAGCAAAGTTCTTTAGTAAATAATGTTATTGTTATCATTAAGCTGGCTGTTGTTGCTTTATTTATTGTATTGGGCGTGGGGCATGTCGATGCGGCCAATTGGGTGCCGTTTATGCCGTATGGCTGGTCCGGCGTGTTTTCCGGCGCATCGATCATTTTTTTTGCGTATATTGGGTTCGATGCAGTTTCTACCGCGGCAGAAGAAGTAAAAAATCCGCAGAAGGATTTACCTCGCGGTATTATTTTGTCACTGATTATCTGCACCATTTTGTATATTGCTGTGTCCGGTATTTTGACCGGTATGGTTCCATACCTCCAGTTTAAGGCTACGGCTGCGCCGGTTGCATTTGCACTGCAGTCTGTTGGGTATCATTGGGGGGCGGCCGTCATATCTGTAGGCGCTATCTGTGGTCTTACCTCCGTTCTTTTAGTTATGGCTTTCGGACAGAGCCGTATACTTTTTGTTATGTCCCGGGATGGCTTGATTCCGAAATTTTTTGGCCATATTCACCCCAAATATAAAACGCCGGTCAGAAGCTCCAGCCTGATCTGCCTTATTACCGGTATTACTGCCGGATTCCTGCCGATCAATATTGTTGCGGAACTGACCAATATTGGCACCTTATGCGCGTTTATTATTGTGGCTGCTGCTGTTATTGTATTGCGCAAGAAAGCGCCGGAACGTCCCAGAGCATTTAAATGTCCGTTCGTCCCGGTTATTCCCGTGCTGGCCATTATCTTTTGTGCTATATTGATTTTTATGCTGCCAGGAGTGACGCAGATTCGCTTTGTCGTATGGCTTCTTATCGGGTTGGCCATCTATTTTGGATATGGATATCAGCATAGCATTATTTCTCAGGCTAAACGAGGAACCCTTTCGTCGTCAATCGAATCTGCTGCGGTATCTGACACGGCAGCTGGAGAAGCGGAAGGCATGGACACGACGCATACGCATTAATATTCTGTGTGCAATGTATTTTTGTTCGTTAGCAACAAGGAAATTCATAGAAAGTGTTTTTTGAGACTTGCTATTGATATCCTATTATAAAATTACATGGAGAGGCAACGATGTCATACATGTCGTTGTCTCTCCTTTTTTGATATTGACAATATAATGAAAATGATTTACAATATTAATATAAAAATATATTTATGGATAGTACATGTTAGGAGGGGTTCATATGAAAAAAGCAGATAACCGTGTACGCAGTGGCGTTACAATTGAAAGCATGATTAATACCATGATGCCCTTACCTTTAAAAAATAGTCCATGCGGTGATAATATTTATGAAAAAGGTAAAGCCTTGGCAAACTCTTTGAACGGGAATGAAGCATTGACTTGTGATATACATCAATCCAATAGTTTTTGCGAACGTTGCTGGAATTAATTTTGATACAAGATACAAAGTAAGGTACTATATGGAATTATTCCATATAGTACCTTTTTTTATGAAATCAGATAGATATCTGCATTGAAATCTTCATAATTTCTTCATAATTTCTTCATGGTTTCTTCGCACTTCTTGGATACAATAAAGCACGTGGAATGAAAGACAGTGATTATATTCTGAGCTATCCGGTCGCAGGAAATAGGATTGATAGTCGGAAATACAGCCTTATGGCAGAGATAGTCTGCAGCCTATTTTTATAAAGCAGGTTGTCCTCATTGTCATACAACGCACGCGGCTTACTGTGATAACAGATATTGTTATAACAATACGATATAGGCATATAGGAGATGATAATGGATGGGAACTGAAAATGCGGCGGATGTCATTATTGTTGGCGGCGGTATTGCGGGGTTAGCAGCGGCATATGCATTGACAAAAAAAGGTAAGTCGGTTGTCCTTTTGGAACGCGGTACATCCTGCGGCAGTAAAAATATGACAGGAGGCAGAATATATACACCGGCATTGCGGGAATTATTGGGAACCGCGGTGCTTAGAGAGGCTCCGTTAGAAAGGCGTGTTGTAAAAGAGCAATTATCCATTGTTCATGGCAACAGCAGTACAACACTGGATTATATGGATGAATCTGCGGAAAAAGAGAATTTCGAATCCTGTACTATCTTGCGATCGGTATTTGATAAATGGCTGGCCGGTAAGGCAGAAGAAATGGGTGCCATGATTATAACTGGAACACAGGCGGATCATCTTATTGAAAAAGATGGCAGAATTACAGGCGTTTATGCAGCCGGGGAAGAACTGCTGGCTGATGTGGTTATTGCTGCTGACGGCATTCACAGCTTTATAGCACATCAGGCAGGCTTAAAGCAGGATATACAATGCAGTGGAGTCGGTATTGGGGTCAAGGAAGTGATTACCTTATCTGAAGATATCATAAACAATCGATTTTCGTTGCAAAAGGGTGAAGGCGCTGCGCATTTATTTTTAGGTGTTACGCCGGGGATTAATGGCGGCGGCTTCTTGTATACCAATACAGACAGCATCTCCCTGGGAATGGTTGTCAATCCTCGCGAGCTATCCATGCAGGAGAAAACAATTCATGAATTATTTCGTGAATTCAAGGCCAGTCGTAGTATTTCTCCGCTGATTGCACAGGGGAAAACGGCAGAGTATTCGGCACATCTTGTCCATGAAATGGGTTTTACGGGAGTGCCCCGCACTATATGCCGTAACGGATTATTGATTGTAGGGGATGCCGCAGGATTTGTTATTAATATGGGCACAACGATACGCGGCATGGATTTGGCTGTTTGGAGCGGTATAGCAGCAGCAGAAGCTATTGTGGCGGCACCGTCTCCGGCAGAAATTTCTAAGCAATATACCAAACGTATTCATGAACGGATTTTACCGTTGATGAAGCGGTATAAACGATATCCTCAATTGCTGGCTATCCCACGGGTATTTACCGAATATCCTGATGCGGCCAATCAAATTATGCATGCCGTATTTGCAATAGACGGACATAGGGTACCACCTAAATTAACAAAAAAAATGTGGCACATCCTGCAGCATTCTGTCGGTATCAAACATCTTATATCCGATTCATGGGAGGCGATTCGTTTATTATGAGTAAAGAAGATATGTCTGTAGAAGATCTGTTATCGTGCAATCATTTTAATACAGACGAGAAAAATCCGCATATTATTGTAAATCCGGATAGTTGTACAGGATGTAAGGTCAAGCCGTGTCTCACCTGCTGCCCGGCACAGCTGTATAAACAAGATAGTTCAAGTGGAATAGTGCATTTTGATCATTTAGGATGTCTTGAATGCGGAACGTGCCGCTTAGTATGTCAGGAAATGGGAAATGGAGGTATTACGCAATGGAAATATCCGCTTCACTCCTTTGGTGTACAGTATCGCTGCGGCTGAGTGTTTTTTAGGCAGACATTGATATATAAAAAAACTAGTGTAGTAAGGAGCAAACATATGTTGAATACTATTGCGGTATTAAGAAAAACAACGTGCGGACTGGCCATGATTCCGATGATATTTATGTCTTCTATGCAGATATCTGCAACCGGCACCTATACCGGTCAATCAGCAGCCGTGATTGCACAGAATGGTGAAATGTCAGGACATGATATGCAGAATGGCGAGATGTCAGGACATGATATGCAGAATGGCGAGATGTCAGGACATGATATGCAGAATGGCGAGATGTCAGGACATGATATGCAGAATGGCGAGATGTCAGGACATGATATGCAGAATGGCGAGATGTCAGGACATACTATGCAGAATGGTGAAATGTCAGGACATGATATGGAAGAAGGCGGTAATGCTGCGGAACAAACGGCTACACGTGAAGATTCCCGAGTCATTCTTTCTGTTTTTGGCGGGTTGGCAATTTTGGTTATCCTTGTTGCCGGCATCATGAAATATACCCGAATCAGTAAAATGCGGAGGTAAAAATTATGAGACAAATGACAAAAACAAATACGATGTTTAATCGTGTATTTGCAAGCAGATGGTATCCGGGTATTTTTCAAGCCGCTGTGTTGGCTGTGTTTATCTTTATTACATATGAGCTCTTTTTTGGATCATTGCATGCCCATAAGAATTTTGGTACGGCATTGACTTGGGTATTATGGTGGCCTATACTGCCGCTGCTGTTTTTGTTTACAGGACGGTTTTGGTGCGCCATTTGCCCATTTGCAACGATTAGTGACGGCATTCAAAAAATAGTAGGGAATAATAAACCGGTTCCTAAATTTTTGAAAAAATATGGTATATGGTTTATTGATTTTTTCTTTATTATGATTACCTGGGGCGATCATGTTTTTGGTATTGTCGAATCCCCGGTCGGGTCAGGCTTTATGATGGTTTTAATTGCCTTGGGAGCGATTACGGCCGGCGCCTTTTTTGAACGCAGAACTTGGTGTCGCTACTTATGTTTTTTAGGCGGTTTAGCAGGAAATTATTCTCGGACTGGTATTGTACAATTGAGAGGCACTCCGGAAATATGTCAAAAATGTACCGTATCTGCTTGCTATAAAGGTGGAAAAAAGGCCGCAGGCTGTCCTATGTTTGAATATACCCGTACCATGGATGATAGTGCTCGCTGCAATCTATGCGGCAATTGCGTCAAAAATTGTCCTAATAATTCGATCAGAGTTTCGCTGCGCAAGCCCTTTAAAGAACTTTGGTTTATTAAAAGACCACGTTTTGAAGAGGCTTTTCTAGCGGTTGTTATTATGGGAATTGTTTTTGTACAAAACATTACCATGGTTTCTATTTGGGAAAAAGCACAAGTATGGCTGGAAAATATGTTGGGCATACACCAGCAGGCGGCTATATTTACTATTATTTTCTTAATTGCTATGGCGATTCCTGTGGCGCTGTTATATCTTGGGAGCTGGGGTGCTTCCCGGTATAACAATGAATCGGTTCATATGAACTTCTCACGCTTTGGGTATGCACTCATTCCGTTGGATTTTTCTGCTCACATGGCCCATAACTTATTTCATCTGTTAGCAGAAGGAAAATCTATTTTGAATACGGGTTTGTCCACCTTTGGCTTTACAGTAGCATCTTCGTCAGCGTCAGTGGTCAGTATGGAGACGATCCATCTTCTGCAATATGGATTATTGGCAGTCGGTACAGTGGGTTCTATTTATACAGCGTATCGAATCGCAAAGGCGAATTACGCTGCAGATCATGTCAAAAAAATTACACTTCCCATTGTTATTTTGATTATCGTACTGATTATTATTAATGCATATGTGTTTACAATGCCAATGATGCATCGTATGTAACAGGTGCGTTATGAAGGGAGGTGATGTGCAGAAGGCGTGCGATATACAAGATAGGGTGTGCGATCGAAAAAAGTATTGAGGGGGATATAGTCTGACTGCAACGCTTTTGTTTGTACGTGCGGCAGGACTGTTTATTACATAGTTAAGAATAAATTTTAAATGTATGAGAAGAGGTAGTTGTAAAATGAATAAAAAAGTAATAGGAATGACGATGATGGTGTTAGCAATGGGCAGTATATCCGCATTTGCTGCCGGATCAAACGAAAATACGCAATCAATGCAGAATAACGCTGAAACATATACGGTACGTGTTATCGGAAATAATCAGGAATTTCAGGCGGCTCCCGTATATTTGGATGCGGCAGCTATTCAGCAAAAACAAGTAATGCAGGACCGTGTTAAAACGCATGCCGTACGGGTCAAAGGCAACAACCAGGAATTTCGGGCAGTTTCTGCATCGTACAATGTAAATTCAGAAAGCAGAGATCGCAGCGAAACATCTGCGGTACGAGTTGTAGGAAATAATCAGGAATATCTTGCTGTAACGGAAAATCCTGCTAAATAAAATGTAGTATGAAGGCTGCTGCGTGATATATTGATGTGGCAGCCTTTTTGTCTCGTCATGCATCTGCAAAAAACGTATACGTTGCAGAACGGTTACAAAGATCGGGAAAGCGAGTCAGTGCTGTTATGTATCCATATGATAGAATATGCCAAAATAATACGGATCAAAGATAGGATATACTATATGAAAGAAATGTCATTGTTTCATTTGGTTGAAAGAGAATTACATCTTGTCGAAAGAAAGCTTTTTGAAATGATAGATTCGGCGATGCCCGTCCTTGGTGATATGCACCGGCCATTACTTCTGGCAGGAGGGAAACGGCTGCGCCCGGCACTGTATCTGTTATGTACGTATCAGGGGCAGCAGGATAAAGAAAGGTTTATTATGACAGCAGCGGCCATTGAATTGATTCATATGGCTTCGCTGGTACATGATGATGTTATTGATGCGGCTGATATACGCAGGAACGTAGCTACGACAAATGCCAGGTGGGGTAATTCGGCCGCTGTACTGGGCGGTGATTATCTGTTTTCCAAGGCTTTTTCCTTGCTGAATAGCTATGGTACGACGGCTGCTATTCAGATACTCACTCATAGTATTTGCTATATGAGTGAAGGAGAAATAGCGCAACTTATCAGCCGGTTTAATCCGGGTCAGACAGAAGCTGACTATTTTATTCGCATTGAGAAAAAAACAGCCGGATTGATTGCGGCAGCAACTGTATTAGGCGCCATGGATAGTGGCATGGATGAAACGGATGTGGAGAGTCTGCGGCAATACGGCTATTCTATCGGGATGGCCTTTCAATTAGCCGATGATCTGATGGACATGACAGCTTCCGTACAAACAGCAGGAAAACCAGTAGGGTCTGATTTTAAACAAGGCATACTGACCCTTCCCGCTATGTATGCCTTGCAGCATAGCCCGCAGCAGGAGAAATTAAGAAAGATTATTCTTTCGAGGCACATATCAGGAAATACACTGCAGACAGGGATGGATATTATCGTACAATCGGGAGGAATGCAATACACCCAGCAGCGGATTGATTTTTATCTGCAGCAGGCATGTTCCAATATTCCTTCTTGTATGGCACCGGAAATTCGTTTGATTTTTATCCGTATTTGCGATCAAATACGGAAATCTTAATTTGCTATAGTACTAAATAGTAAAGACGATTACGCATTGACAGTGCTATACCCCGCGTATATACTAAAACTATCCGTATTGGAAAAAAAATTCAAAATGACAGGAAGAACAGGAGAAATTTTTATAACGTATCATACAAGTAACGAAGAACACGCAATTGATATTGTAAATGTGGCCTCACTTGAAACTAAAGTGCGTGACAGAATGGAAAAAGGGGCTTTTGGGTATATCCGTGGTGGTGCTGAAGATGAATGGACCATGCGAGAAAATACGAGATCCTTTCAATCGAAAAAAATATATCCCAGAGTTTTAAAAGGGATTGATCATGCGGACTTGCGGACTTCGCTGTGGGACCTGGCCCTGGATACTCCTATTATTCAGGCGCCTTCAGCGGCACAAGGGCTGGCTCATGAAAAAGGTGAAGTGGATACCGCCATTGGAGTTGCCAGGTCAGGCAGTATTTTCTCCATCAGTACGTATGCCAATACGTCTATTACGGATGCCGCAGCTGCTGCTCCGGGGGCGCCTCAGTTTTTTCAATTATATATGAGTAAGGACGACGGCTTTAACTCGTTTATTGTAGGAGAAGCGATACAGGCCGGTGCCAAAGCTATTATTTTGACAGTAGATTCTACACTGGGAGGCTATCGGGAAGAAGATATCGTAAATAAATTTCAGTTTCCCCTTCCCATGCCGAATTTAGCTGCATATAGTACGGCAAATGGAGCAGGAACAGGAAAAGGCATTGCTGAAATTTATGCTAATGCAAAACAGGGAATTGTTTTGTCTGATATTGTTAAAATCAAAAATATGTCTCAGCTTCCCGTATTTGTCAAAGGGATTCAGGCTCCCGCTGATGCTGAAGCTGCGATCGCAGCAGGAGCAGATGGCATTTGGGTTTCGAATCATGGTGGCCGCCAGTTAGATGGAGGGCCGGCTTCCTTTGAATGCCTTCCGAAAGTGGCAGAGGCTGTTCATAAACGAGTTCCTATTGTCTTTGACAGTGGTGTACGGCGGGGCGAACATGTATTTAAGGCACTCGCTAGCGGGGCGGATCTTGTCGCCATTGGCCGGCCGGTCATTTATGGACTGAATCTTGGCGGCGCGGCCGGTGTTCAATCCGTATTCGAGCATTTGAATAAGGAACTTTCGATTACCATGCAGTTAGCCGGAACTAAAACGATCGATGATGTCAAAAATACAACATTAGTGGATTAGCATCCGTTGTATGGCAAGTAGGGAGTATGTATATACGGTCGTGCTTTTTCGTCCTTTTGCGGTAAAAGATATATGTTAATAGTATAGAGAACCCTAACAGCCATCAGTTTATGTAAACTGATGGCTGTTAGGGTTCTCTAGTATCGAGTGTGAACGATTATTGATTGTCAGGAGAATCGCCGGTCGGAGAGGCGGGGAAGTTTTTGACGTCCTTTTTATTGTGCTTTTCCTTTGTTTGATGAGTTTTTTCTTTTTTCAGCTTTGCATCCTGTTTTTTGTTTTGCTGTTCTTGGGGCTTTTGCGTTTCGTTTTTAGGTTTGCTTTCTTCATGTTTTTTTGATTTTTGATCTTGAGAATATTTTTCTTTGTCTTTTTTGACCTTTTTGTGTTGAGAGTCTTGCTGTACTTGCTGTTCCTGTTGTGCCGGGAATACCTGCGAGCCAGCTTCAGAAGGCTGCTGCGGACCCGCAGCACCTGCTAAGCCGGTACCGATCAAGCTTGTTGTCATAAGACAGGTTACCAAGGATAGTTTTAATTTTTGAGTATACAGTGACATAGTAATCATCCTTTCTTCGTCAAGCGATGTGGTGTGACCACACCTTCATGTATCATGGCATAGATCCATTGCTTTATAGCACAATACATAATTAAATCGCAAATTGTTATAAAAAGGTATATATATTGAAGTATTATATACCCAATAAACGTATTGTACGGCACAAAAATAGGATACGCAAGAGATCTGTAAAATTGACACCATTCTGTAATATAAATGTGACATAATTGTAACTTTCAGCAACCAATTGTAAGTAAAAAAAATGATATAATTTGTTTATTGTTACTCTTTCTCTTGGATACGGTCTGTGGTATACTAACAAAATGTAATATTTAAGTAAAATATTGAGGAGATGTAATAGCATGGATTTTTTGATACTGGTATGGGATCCGGATATATTATTTTGGATTCATCAGCATATAGTAAACAGCACCTTGACGCCGGGCATGATTTTAATTTCTAATCTGGCTAACAGGGGCGGTATTTGGATTGCGATTGGAATCGTTCTATGTTTTCATAAAACGTATCGAAATACCGGAGCGGCAGTACTTCTTTCTATATGCATGGTCATCCTTGTGGGAGATGGATTATTAAAGCATTTGGTTATGCGATTGCGTCCCTGTATTGAATATCCTTGGGTACCGATGGCGATTCATACGCCATCTCCGCACGACTATTCGTTTCCGTCAGGACATTCCTTTGTTTCATTTGCGTCGGCGACGGTATTATGGAAGCGAAATAAACGCTGGGGCATGGGTGCCGGAGTATTTGCCATATGTGTTGCTTTCTCGCGTTTATATCTTTTTATGCACTATCCCAGTGATGTCGTTGTCGGTGCTTTTTTGGGAATCGGAATAGGGACCGGAAGTATCTTTTTAGTAGATTGTATCCATAAAAAAAGAAGAAATCATTTTGAAACGGCAAACGCTGTAAAAAACAAAAGTAATATATGTGAAAAATAAATGTGCTTTTAAAATAATAGGATTTATATCTATATAATATATAAATCCCCTGACAGCGGCTATATAAAAATAGGCTGTCAGGGGATTTGCATATTCATGCCATGTCCTTATGGTTCCTCAAAGTATACTTGCTCTGATACATTATCATATTCAATCAGCTCGGCATAGCGCATCCAGCCAATGATGAGATCCATTTGCTGTGCTGCCTTTGAATCTCCCATTGATGAAGCTAATTGATCTTCAAAATAATCAATATCCATTTTTTGATCGCTGTCAGTTTCCAAGCGTTGTACCATGGCACGGACAAACGGAACATTGTCCAATAAATGTTGGCGAAATAGATTTTTACGGTCGAGTACACTGGCCTTGGCAAACGCCTCGCCCGCCGGTGTCAGGAAGATATCTCCCTCAGATACCGTTGAGAAACGAAGCAGATTGGACATTTCCACAAGAGGAAAGAAATCTTCTATATCCATGACGAAGCGGTCCGCTAATTTGTACAGGTCTGTCTTGCCTCCCAGATCAGCCAGCATTTCTAAGAACCCTGTCAATGCACCTGCCGTTACGTTAGGCAGCAAGGTAGGCTCTGAGCCTAACGGTTCTGCTGCGGGTACGGAAACCTGTTTTTTGATTTTATCAGCTGGTGCGGCGGTGTCCGGGTTTGTCATGAATGCGTAAATTTGGTCGACATAAGATAAAAACTCCGTTGATTTTCGATCCCGCCATCGCGGCAGCGGGATCGGTAAATTTTCCCGCACGGTGGCAGGACGAGTAGATAAGATAATGGCCCGGTCAGCCATGTAGACCGCTTCTTCAATACCATGTGTGACAAGAATGATAGATTTTGTCGGGATTTTCTTTTCAAGCCATAAGCTCAATAAGTCACGACGCAGATTTTCTGCTGTTAGGACATCAAGAGCGGAAAATGCTTCATCCATGAGGAGAATATCCGGTTCACTGACAAGCGCCCGTCCGATACCGACACGTTGACGCATGCCGCCGGAAAGCTCTTTGGGAAACGCGCTTTCAAAACCGTCCAGACCGACGACGTCGAGAATTTTCATGGATCGTTCTTCTTTTTCCTGTTTTGTCATGTTTTTTCCTTCCAGGCCAAGCATGACATTGTCTAAAATAGTAAGCCATGGAAATAAGGCAAAAGATTGAAAGACCATGGCCACCCCGGGATTGACGCCGGTAATAGGATGACCCAGATAGGATACCGTTCCTGCAGACGGAGAAATCAGGCCGGCTATAATGCGGAGCAGTGTTGATTTTCCGGCTCCGGAGGGTCCTAAAATAGCGACGAATTCACCTTCCTTAACGGAAATGTTGACATCCTTTAAAATGGCTGTCTTTTCCGCACCTTTTACTTTGAAATTACGGCCGATACCCGTCAGGGTAAGTAATTCATTCATGATAGCCTCCTATTCTACATGGAACCGGGATTCTGCCAGTTCATACAGCCGTCGCCAAAGAAAACGATTGACGGCGACGACAAATATACACATAATCATAACACCGATAATGATTTGCGGCCAATTACCCTCTGCTGTAGCCTGACTTACGTAAGCGCCCAGCCCTTTGGCTACCAGAGGATGATTTTTCCAAACTACGATTTCGGATACGATACTGGCGTTCCAGGCACCGCCGGAGGCCGTAATCAGGCCTGTAAGCAAATGAGGAAAGATACTTGGTAAAATAAGATAACGCCATTTTTGCCAGCCTGTAATATGAAATACGGAAGCCGCCTCGAGTAAGTCGTTGGGAATACTCATAGCGCCGGCAATAACATTGAATAAAATATACCATTGTGTTCCTAAAATCATGAGAAAGACAGATCCGATTTCAAAATTAAAATTATATTTTAAAAATAAAATAGTTACGAAAGGAAAAATCATATTGGCCGGAAAAGAAGCAATGATTTGTATGACCGGCTGCAATTTCTCAGATAGTTTTGGCCGCAGGCCAATAGCAACTCCGACAGGAATCGTCCATAAGGCGCCAATCAATAACGCCGCCAGCACGCGGAGTAATGTGTATGTACCGAGAATAAACGCGTCGCCAATATCACCCACCTTTACGTCTCGAATATTCAACAGCGTACTGTGTGCCGGACTATATAAAAGATATAAAAAACACAAACAAATAATAATTTTGATAAGATATAAGGCCGTTTGTTTTTGGTGTCGCGCCTGCAGCTCATCATGGATTCGATCTGTCACTGCTGCCAATTGACTTATGATAAAAGATACTAAACGGAAGGGCGGTTGTAGTACCTTATTTACGATATTATTCATCAGCCAGGAGGCATGAAGAATATCATATACCCAGGATGTGGGCTGAATTTCGCTTTCTGAAAGCTCTACCTTGAACTTTTGACTCCACACTACCAAGGGACGCCAAAATAATTGATCAATAAGCAGAATCATAATCAGCATAGTTACGATAGCATATAGCATAGCCGTCATATTTCCCTCTGCCGTGGCAACGGCCAGATACGAGCCGACGCCGGGAAGCTGAATATCTTGTCCCATGACGCTGATGGCTTCACTGGCAGCCAGAAAAAACCAGGCACCGCCAAAAGACATCATGCTGTTCCAGATCAGACCGATAATGGAAACCGGGAGATCCAAATGAAGAAAACGCTGCCAGCTGTTCAGATGCAGTACTTTGGTAGCTTCTGTCAGATCACGGGGTTCTGATAAAATGGATTGATAAAAACTAAATGTCATATTCCAAGCCATGCTTGTAAAAATAGCAAAAATAGATGCGATTTCAACGCCGGCTAAGCTGTGGGGAAATAAATTGATAAACATGATGATGGTAGCTGACAGAAAGCCTAAAACCGGAATGGATTGTAAAATATCCAATAAGGGAATCAGAATTTTACGGGCTGAAGCACTCTTTGCCGCAATGTATCCATATACGATAGAAAAAAGCAGCGAAACAATAAAGGCAATAAAAATACGTAATATGGAACGTCCGCCATAATATGGAAGCATGATTGGGTCAAGATCTATTTTGGGCTCATTTGTCATGGAAAAGGGCACTGTCATCCCTTGACTTAAATAAAAAACACCATAAAATATAATAAAGACACAGAGTAGTAAAATGATATCAATGCCCCGGATATGCTGTGTGTCCGAGCTGCCTGTAAATAACGTCATAAAATGACCTCCTCGCGTTTGAATGTATCGATACTGTGGTTCCCCCTTTTCTGTAGTACAAATAGTTATGTATACTGATAGGCGTATTAGCCGTATTCATTATAGTACGGCAGACAAGCTTTGCACAAGGTATAAATTGAGAAAAAAATACTTTGAAGTGTTCCGCATAAAATAGAGGATGCGCTTGTAAATTTTTTGTTTCAGAGGACAAAATAGTGACTGCCTCATTTTGAGTATGATATAATAAAAAACGTATTGGTATAAAGAAAAGAGGGATGAGAATGAAAAGAGTGACAGCCCCGATAGTGTTGTCCTTGGCAGCCATTGGAATCATGGCTGGCGCGACTGGTGTCATACTAACGATTATTATGCATACGATTCAGCATTATGCGTTTGGATATGAGGCATTGGGAGAGGTATCATTCCGGCAAATTGTTGAACAGGCATCGCCGCTGCGGCGTTTTATCGTATTAATAGGCTGTGGAGCCAGTGTTGGTATTGGCTGGGTGGCCATTCACCGGTACGGTTCACCGTTGGTCACCATTAAAGATACGGTGGATCATACCGAAAAGCAGATGCCTGTTGGTACGACAATTTTACATGCATTACTGCAAATTATTACGGTGGCTCTGGGTTCTCCGTTGGGGAGGGAAGTAGCGCCGCGGGAAATGAGTACGGCTTTGACGACCGGACTCATACGCATTACCCATATCGGTCAGGACGGACCGACAAGAAAAGTACTTCTGGCCTGTGCGGCAGGCGCCGGTTTAGCCGCCGTGTATAACGTTCCTCTGGCGTCCTCTGTCTTTATACTGGAAACGCTTCTTGTCAATTGGTCCTTTTTAGATGCGGGAGCGGCTTTGTTTACCTGTACTATTGCCGTCTTTGTAGTACGCCAGGGATTGGGCGATCTCGTACAATATCCATTACCTATGTTTCCTATCAACGAATGGCTTTCCGTATGGGCGCTTATTGCCGGGCCTATACTGGCAGTAGCGGTATATTGGTTTGATAAAAGCCATCAGGCATTGCCGGCGATTCCCCGAAAGAGTCCCAAAATGATTTTGATAGCCCTCGTTGCTTTTGCTGCTATTGGGATAATGGCAGTAGCCTTTCCAGAAATATTGGGCAATGGCAAGGCCGGCAATCAGCTAAGCTTTACGGATTCTATCAGCTGGACCTCGGCTTTATGGTTTTTCGGGACCAAATGGGCAGCTGTACTGCTTGCTACTGTAGCGGGTGCCTATGGAGGCCGAATTACGCCGTCTATGATGCTGGGCAGCATGTCCGCATTGGTTCTGGCATCGGCATGGAACGCTTTTTTACCGGCCATTCCTTTTGGCAGTGCGGCCTTTGTCGGCGCTGCCGTATATCTGGGACTGGCACAAAAAATGCCGATCACAGCTGTCATTTTTCTGTTAGAATTGACGCGCTATTCACCAGCGTATCTGTTTCCTGTCTGTGCCTGTATGGCGACGGGGCTGTTGTGCCATACGTGGCTGAGAAATAGTGCAAAGGACTAATATGTTTTAGTTTCTAAGGAGAAAAGGGAAAAGGCATGACCAGACCTATGCAAGATCCTAATATTAGAATAGATGAGATTTTAGATGCAGCAGAACCCTTATTTTTTACTAAAGGATATAAGAAAACAACCATCACGGATATTACAAGTAAAATGGGAGTTGCCAAGGGGATGATTTATTATTATTTTCGGTCAAAAGAGGAAATCTTAGAGGCAATTATCAATCGGCAAACTCAGGTGTTACTGATTCATATTAAAGAGATTGTTTCTTCTCAAGAAAAAAATCCTGTGCAAAAATTTGAATGTATCGTGGCGTCTATGTTTCGGACTATACAATATAGAGATGGAGTATTGTTGAATATTGGGATTGTGGAATGAAGCGGGCGCCATAAATGGGGCCCCTACGGAGGGTGCGGTATCCTCGATTTTTTCTTTTTGTAGGGGGCGGATTCATCAGCCCCGCAATATGTACTGGCAAGCATGATCAGGATGGCAGATTTTGGGATTGTGGAGTGAAGCGGGCGCCATAAATGGAGCCCTTACGGAAGATGCGGTATCGTCGATTTTGCCCTTTGTAGGGGGCGGATTTATCAGCCCCGCAATATGTACTGGCAAGCATGATCAGGATGGCAGATTTTGGGATTGTGGAGTGAAGCGGGCGCCATAAATGGGGCCCCTACGGAGGGTGCGGTATCCTCGATTTTTTCTTTTTGTAGGGGGCGGATTTATCAGCCCCGCAATATGTACTGGCAAGCATGATCAGGATGGCAGATTTTGGGATTGTGGAGTGAAGCGGGCGCCATAAATGGGGCCCCTACGGAGGGTGCGGTATCCTCGATTTTTTCTTTTTGTAGGGGGCGGATTCATCAGCCCCGCAATATAATGCCGGCAGCATGATCCTATAATAAGGAGAGCTTGAATGCGATCTTCAAGTTATTTTTTTCGCTACATTACGTATACTAAATGGATCAGGCTCATGCTATTTTTTTGTCAGAAATATTGTATTTTCGGGACTTACAGGCAATTATTTACCTGCGAAGTTTGAGTATATAATACGATAAGTATGCCATAATTTTTAAATATTTCGTAGTGATACACTAATTACCTAGTGTATCACTACGAATCAAAATATACCTTTGCAGAAAGTATTTAGAATTAATACAAGATATATAGGTATGATGATATGATGATGTACTAGCGTATATATGGGTATCTATACGACTGACCTATGAAGTAAAAAGATTTTTCTTTTCCCCGCGGACACTGCGTATTTAATATTGACATTAATGCGCATAATGCGTATAATATAAACGTACTATATAGAAAGGAAAAATATAATGCGATTTAGGGAAATAGAAAAAAAGTCTTGCAAGACGGTTGGTCAAAAAAAAATACAAGAGGATCGCATAACTATTATGTGCATCCGACTAAGCCGGGTAAGGTAACTATACCGAACCATAGCGGCGATTTAGATAGCCGAACAGTTGCAAGCATATTGAAACAGGCAGGGCTGACATAGGCCCTTGCCTTTTTCCTAGCATTATATCCGATACATGATAGATAGCAATATAAGGAGAGATTTAAAATGGACACATTATTGTACCCAGCATGCTTTTACCCGTGTAAAGATAAGCAGGACGCGTATACCGTGGTTGTCCCTGACTTACCAGGATGTGTTACGGAAGGTGATTCTTTAGCTAACGCTATGGCCATGGCCACTGAAGCAGCGTCTGGATGGATACTAGACGAAATGGAGGACGGGAGAGCTATACCCAAAGCAAGCAATATGTTAAGCATAAAGCCTGAAAGCCCAGACGGTTTTGTGAGCCTATTAGCTTTAGATATGGATTCTTATGCCGATAAATACGGCAGTAAAGCAGTCCGTAAGAATCTAACGATTCCTGCATGGCTGCATACTTTTGCTGAAGCAAACCATATCAACTATTCTAAAGTACTAAAGGATTCACTTGCCTCTATGTATCAAAAAAAGCAAAACGCAAAACAAGGTTAAACTCAATGTTCTGCAATTATGGCGGCCTATATGGTCGCCTTTTGGCTGCTCATATAAAAAAGAGCGAGTCTATGAAAAATCTCTGTAAACAAACTGCCTTTCGAAGTCATAAGGTCTTCTATGGTACAATCTAATCATAGTAGGCCTTTTATCATGGCAAAGCAGAGGAAAGAGATTCACAAGGTTGTAATGATCGATGGAAAGCGAGCTATCATTAAGCAGCTCTTCCAAGAGTATAACGTCGAGAAAACAAACGACATGCAAGATGTCCTGAAGAATTTGCTTGGCGGCACCATCAAGGAAATGATGGAGTCTGAGATGGATGAACACCTTGGCTACAGCAAATCAGAATGCTCCCATAGTGAGAATGCCCGCAATGGCTATAAACAAAAGCAAATGAACAGCAGTTATGGCAGTTTTCAGATTGACGTTCCTCAGGATCGGCAATCCTCATTCAATGGAATTACGTATGCATCCTTGTTGATTTATTTAATCGTGAAATTATCAGCTATAGCGTTGGTATCCATAAAGATGCGCAATTGGTATATGATGCCTTCGCAACTGTGAAGACAGATTTGCGGAATATCCAGATGTTTCATTCAGATAGGGGCAGCGAGTTCAAAAATGAACTACTTAATGAACTACTTAATGAACTACTTGATGAAGTAATATCTACATTTCAGATTAAGCGCTCTCTTAGCATGAAAGGTTGCCCTTATGACAATGCTGTGGCCGAAGCAACGTTTAAAATATTCAAAACTGAATTTGTTTATGGCCGAAATTTTGATAGTCTGATCCAGTTACGACATGAATTAACTAGCTATGTAAATTGTTTCAATACGGGTAGAATTCATGGATCGCTTAATTATCTGACGCCAGCAGAGTTTCGACAATCGGCCTTATAAAAATTGTCCAACTAAGTGTTGACAATCTATATAAAAACATATAAAAAATAGACTATTTATTATTTGACCAATTCAAAAAATGTAAATACATGTACAATGCGATAGACAAGATATTTAGTAAGCTTTTAGTAAAATATTATTTTTTAGAGATAAGAGGAGACATATACATGAATATTGAAAAAAAATTTATGCAAATAAAAGGGTATGATTTGCTATATTTATTGCTTATTATTCCTATTGGATGCGAAATTCCAGAATGGATTGCTTGGGAAAATGGGCCATTGGAAATATTGCAAAATATAGTGTTGGTAATTTGTATTGGCATATGTTTATATTTTTGGCGACAGAGTATGGGGAAAACAGTGCATACTGTGTGGCTAGTTAGTGCTGGATATTTCTTTTTGCTATTAGGACGAGAACTAAGTTGGGGACGCGTGTTTTTCTAAACACACATGACTGCGCATGGACCTGTTTTTATTTCCATGCATTCTATCCCTCATTATGAAGTGGTGTATGGTTTTATTGGAGTGTATATGTTGGTTGTTTTCGCTGCAATAATTGTGTATATGCCATGGCGGCGTATTTTTTTTGCGCTGCCACTGCCTAAATTACTGCTCACTATTCTTATACTGGCTTCCCTGTTAGCTATTATGGGAGATAAGGGGCAACTATTTTACACTTATGTAGACGAGAATATTGAAGAATTAGCAGAACTATTGGCTTACATAGTACAAGGTGCGTTAGTAATATGGTATCATTGCCAGTTAAAGCATGTCGATAAAGAAGGAATATCTATGTAATTCATCAAATGCACGTAATGTCAGTACGGGTAAAAGAAAATTTACCATTATTTTAAGGAGCTATACTATTTTGTGGAATCATTGCATGTTTGCAAAAAAAAAAATTTACCTAAAAAATATTCAATTTAAATTGGGGGGTGGAGTACTGATAATTAAAAGTATCTAGAAAGAGCGAGTAGGATAACTTCATTACGAATACTAGCTGCCGGATAAAAAACAAGGGCGTCATGGAAGTCGGGCAGGAGGCACTGTGATGGTGAAAGTGATTACAGTCATACGAAACCAGAAATTGGATCAGGCGTTTGCGGGATGGACCAAAGAGTTTACCGCTCCGATGAGACGAGTCATGCGAAAGATCCCCTTTCAAACGCATGTAGGGATTCATCACGGACGCATTTGTAATGCGAGTCCGTCCAGCAGTGCCATGGGGAAGTTAGCAAAAAGCTTTTCAACGCCTGCATTTTTGTAACAAAGCGAAGTCGATGAGGCTAGCTATTATCTGGGTCAATACATGTACCGAGAACTTCTTGACACATACCTATTTACAGACCCCAGTAGACATTAGTTACTGTCTTGTGCTATGCTAACATGGATGCAATATATATGTGCCAGAGAGTAATTTTATCATAGCATAAACTATCTTTTCTTTTTATAGGTAGAAAAACTCTATATAGAGATTTACAGTTTAAATTAAATGATTACTTGATTTTTATTATGTTTATGAAAATACAACAAATGATCAATAGTGGCATCAAGGAGGCAGTTAGCTTTGCTCAAAGCATATAAGTTCAACGAGGCAGAATTGAAAACTATCTGGAAACAAATGTATAAAAATAATCCGTATTTATTTCCGTACTCTTCTTATGAGTATAATGCACAAATTGATAAATACTTAAATTTTAAACCGCAGTCATTATTTCAAAAGAATTTATTTTATGTCTATTTTTATAATAATATTCCAACTGTAATTATGCCGTTAACATTGAGAAAGAACAAATTTTATCTATATGGTGACTTGGTATCTGGGGCAGGTGCGTTGGATTTTATATATAGATTTGATGTTGAGAATAATTATTTTAGGAAGGCACTAGATGAATTATTCTCATTATATCCGCACAGTAAGTTGGAAATACACAAGTTAAACGAGCGGTCTAAATTTTGCAAATTTTTATTGAATAATGAGGCTGTATTAGATGAGAAGTATCAGTATGAATTTTCTATGGAACGGGAATGTGTTAAGGTAATTATTCCTTCGAATAATTATGATGAATATTTTAAAATATTGACAAAAAATTCTAAATCTAATTTGAAAAAATTATATAATAGGTTAAGAAAAAATCATATAGACTTTTCTTTAAAGGTATGGAAGGGCCCTC
>NZ_LEKT01000046.1 GCF_001045675.1 Megasphaera cerevisiae DSM 20462 | reverse complement strand
ATTCGTTGATTAAACGGGAATGGCTGAATCGGTTCCGTATCCGCGATTATCGGCATGCATATACGCTGGTATTTGAATATCTGGAAACATTTTACAATACGGTACGGATTCACAGTCACTGCGATTACATGTCGCCAGACGAATATGAAAAGTTGTATCAGCAGTGTCAGAAAAAAGATGCCTTGAGGGCAAGTTAAACCGAGGATACTTTTCTCATTTTATTTTGTACTAAATATTGACATAGGACCACACAACGATTTCTCGTACTGCTTCACAGATAAAAGCTGCCAAATCGGCTGATGTAGGAGTAGTTGCAGAACTGTTTTCCTGTACGAAAGCATCTTTTACTTGGGTCATAATATCAGCTTCCCGAATATACATCCCAGTATCACAACCGCTACCTTTTCGATTATTTGTGATGCAGGAGAAAAAATACAGCCCAGAGTTTCCGCCCTTACGGCGCTGCATTTTGCCACCGCAAGTAGCACAAAAGACCTTTCCTTTCAGCGGGTTCTCGGGGGCTGGTGTTTTAGACGCCGACTTGGATGTATCTATATTTCGGAAACAGGATTGCTGAATTTGAAGAAAAACATCTCGGGATACCAGCGCTCCGTGAGTATTTTCTACCAAAATACCTTTTTCTCCCTGCTGTAAGTCTCCTGTGTATGTGCGATTGGTAAGGATATACTTTACAGAGCTACTGTTCCACGAACCGTCACCGTGTTCATAGCTTCCCTCCAGCCCCTTTGAAATCGCATAGTCAATGGGAGTAGGAATATGGGCGAGATTTAGTCGGCGCACGATTTCAGAAATGCTGATACCTTGATGCGCCAATGAAAATATTTCTTTCACAACAACCATTGCCTCCGGATCAGGAATAAGCTGATGGCAGTCCGCACTCGATTTTATATAACCATATGGCGCTCTTGGAGCAACATATTTACCTTCACGAATTTGTGTATCAATACTGGCCTGCTGCTTTCTTCTGATGTCGGCAACGAATTCCTCATTTAGAATATTTGTAATAGGGATACGAATGCCTGTTCCTCCATCAAAGGTAAGATCAGTGGTCCCGTCAACCGTATCAAAGCGGTCATTGATGGCAATGAAACGAATCCCTTTCTCGGGAAAAACTTGCTGGATGTAAAAGCCCGTTTCAATCGCATTCCTGCCAAAGCGGGAAAGGTCTTTCACGACAACACAATCTATTTTTCCAAGGTAAATATCGCTCAGCATTTTTTGAAACCCTTTGCGTTCAAAAGAGGTTCCGTTTGAATTTTCATCAGAATAAAAAGCTTGAATTTCAATATCATCTCTTTTCTCTACATAATCACGGATTAGCTTTTTCTGGTTCTCAATGGAATCACTGGACTCGTTTGGTTTTACCACCGAAAGCCGTACATAAGCAGCTGCACGATATGCCTTGCTGGTGTTTACTGTCTCCATGATGTTCTTTCTGCTTGTTCTAGCCATAATATTTTTTCTCCTTTTAAATGCAATGACTGCGATACAAAAATTGTACCACAGTCATTGATAATTTTTTATGAAGTTTATAATGAGTTTTGCCTTGACTCAAAACACCGATTTTATTGTGCAGTTGACACAAGTCAGTGTTGGTGTATTTGTTATATTTCCCTTATCCGCTTACACGAGCTAAGGCATTCGCATGCCAGTTTACTGATAGAACTTGGGTTTTCTCCAACTCTTATCAAAGAACGTTTAGGGCATGAAAATATTGAAACTACTCTAAATACATATGCTCATCTATATCCCAACAAACAATATGAGGTGTCAGAACAATTAGAGAAATTAATAAAACTCCCATAATATATTGAATTTTGCCACACTATTTACTAAAAAACACTTGGAAACGCCATATTCACTGGCATTTCCAAGTGTTTTTACTATTCCCACTCAATCGTCGCCGGTGGTTTACTGGTAATATCATAGACGATGCGGTTGATATGATCTACTTCATTGACGATGCGGCTGGAGATTTTATCCAGGACATCATAGGGTATTCTTGCCCAATCGGCAGTCATAAAATCTGTCGTAGTGACGCCGCGCAGGGCCAGCGTATAATCATATGTACGGAAGTCACCCATGACGCCTACCGTACGGTTGCTGGTGAGGACGGCAAAGTACTGGTTGATGGAGCGCTGCAGGCCGGCATTAGCGACTTCTTCACGGAAAATCGCATCGGCATCGCGGAGAATTGCCAATTTTTCCCGCGTGATTTCTCCCATAATGCGGATAGCCAGGCCAGGACCCGGGAAAGGCTGACGCCATACAAGATAGTCCGGCAGGTTCAATTCAGCACCGAGTTCGCGCACTTCATCCTTAAAGAGATTGCGCAGCGGTTCAATGAGCCCTTTAAAATCGACGACAGCCGGCAGGCCGCCTACATTGTGATGGCTCTTAATGACGGCAGCATCGCCAGCACCGGATTCAATGACGTCAGGATAAATGGTTCCTTGCGCCAGAAAATCGACAGAACCGATCTTTCGCCCTTCGTCCTCAAATACACGGATAAATTCTTCGCCGATAATTTTTCGTTTCCGTTCCGGTTCACTGACGCCAGATAATTTATTGAGAAAACGGTCTGCCGCATCAACACGAATAAAGTTCATTCCTGAGTTTTTAAAGGCCCCTTCTACTTCATCACCTTCATTTTTGCGGAGCAGGCCATGGTCTACAAAGATACAGGTCAGCTGGCTGCCGACAGCCTTGGAAATCAGTGCCGCCGCAACAGAGCTGTCTACGCCGCCCGACAAAGCCAGGACGACCTTACCGCCGCCGACCGTCTTCTTGATGGCATCCACAGCCGTTTTAGCATAATTAGCCATGGTCCATGAGCCGGTACAGCCACAGACTTCAAAGAGGAAGTTGTGCAGCATTTCCTTTCCGTGCTCCGTATGAAGCACTTCCGGGTGATACTGCATGGCATACAGCTTTTTTGCCGCATTCTGCATCGCCGCGACAGGGCAGTTACCCGTGTGGGCGACGATCTCAAAGCCTTCGGGAATTGATGAGACATAGTCCTGATGGCTCATCCAGACAGTTTCTTTTTCCTGCAGTCCTGCAAAGAGCGGCGATGACGTGTTGACATCGATTGCCGTCTTTCCGAATTCACGCATATCGGCATGACGGACTTCTCCTCCCAGGGTTTGTGCCATGAACTGCATGCCATAGCAAAGTCCCAGCACAGGGATATCCAGATGAAACACTTCGGCTTCGATTTTCGGCGCCTTTTCTTCATATACGCTTGCCGGACCGCCTGTAAAAATAATGCCCTGTGGCCGTAATTCCTTGATTTTTTCCACTGCCTTATGATACGGGTATACTTCACAATACACGTGGTTTTCACGAACGCGCCGTGCAATAAGCTGATTATACTGACCGCCAAAATCGACAACAATGACGAGTTCTTTGTTATCCATTTCTTCCTCCTCTTGTATAGATAATTTAAAAGCCCGGGAGAAAGAACTGCCCGAAACCGAATGCTCACCCCGGCATCGCGCGGGTTCTCCTCTTTGCTCATATATGGTGACTAGTGTTTATTATACCATGAATATACCGTCATAAAAAGATACAAAACCGCACCCTCATAATTTTTCCATGACGGTGCGGTTCTGTATCTTTTCAGTTACTTGGATTCCGTGCCATATTCTTCATACAGTTCATCCAGGATGTTGTTTCTCGTGACGAGTCCGACAACGCGCCGTCCGTCCACAATAGGTATGACCTTGAGATGTTCCGCGACCATAACCCCGGCAATCTGTTCCACATCCGCAGTGGGAGCCGCAATAATCACGTTCTTTGTCATCATTTCCCGGGCCGTGCAGGCCATCAGCTTTTTAAAACCCTTGTCATATTGGCTGATGCCGTTGTAATAAATGCTGGCGCCCAGTAAATTGACATAATGCGGAACATGAGGCTTGATTTTCTTATACAACAAATCCGCGTCCGTAACAATACCGATAAGCTTTTCTTCTTCGTCTACAATGGGAATCGCCGATATCTTGTTTTTGACAAACATATGCACCAGATCAAATACCGATGTATCCGGACTCGCTGTGATAAAGACTTTTTCCATAATATCGGAAGCTGTACGTTCTTCCTTCATATGCCCAACTCCTTCCTGTGCATTACGCTTCAAGTAATGTCTATATATACATATTACACGCCGGCAGGCCAAATTCCTGCTTTTTCCCATTTCTTTTTTTCTACCAGTGATATGGCTCATGCCGCTGGATCTTGATGGCTCTGTATATCTGTTCCAACAGCAGCATACGTATCATTTGATGCGTCAGCGTGATTCTGCCAAAGGAGATACGGGAATCGGCCCGCCTGCATACAGCTTCCGACAGACCAAAAGGCCCGCCGATAATAAAGGATAGTTCACTGCAGCCGTATAATGCCAGCTCCGAAAAACTTTTTGATAGCTCTTCAGAGGAAATAAGCTTCCCTTGTACATCCAGCACAAAAAGATGAGAACCACCACGAACATGCCGCAACAGCTTTTCCCCTTCTTTGTCGAGGACCTGTCGCTTTTGAGCGGCTGACGGATTATCCGGCATTTTTTCTTCTGGCAGTGCCGTAATATCCACCTGTCCGTATGGCCGGAGCCGTTTCAAGAATTCATGAATACCGGCGGTCAGGTATGCTTCTTTGATTTTTCCGATGGTAATAATGTGATATTTCATCCTTCATCATTGCTTTGCTGGCTTTCCTGCAGTACAACCGATGCCGTCTGGTCTGCTCCGTCGCGCGTATACGTAACGGTTACGGAATCTCCGACTTTATAGGAATCCAGCGCATTTTGCAGAGCCGTAAAATCCTTGACCTCTGTATCACCGATTTTCAGAATAATATCGCCATGACGGATACCTGCCTGATCCAATGATCCGCCGGGAACAACTTTATATACGTATATACCTGCGACATCCAGTTTCATGCCAAAGCGTGCCGCCATTTGCTGATCCAATCCATACAGTCCCAGATAAGGACGCACTACTTTGCCGTTTTTGATCAGTGCCTCCAGAATCGGCCGGGCCGTATTGATCGGAATAGCAAAGCCCAATCCTTCTACGCCCTCTTTGGAAATTTTTGCGCTGTTAATGCCGATGACCTTACCATCCGCATCGACAAGAGCTCCGCCGGAATTCCCCGGATTGATAGCCGCATCCGTCTGAATAAGCTTCATGCTCTGCCCTTCGGCACCAAGCGTCCGATTGAGTGAACTGATAACGCCGGCCGTAACCGTCCCTTGAAATTCCAACCCTAACGGATTGCCAATAGCAATCGCCGGTTCGCCGACCTGCAAAGAATCACTGTCGCCGAATTCAGCCACGGGAAGATTGTCGACGTTGATTTTTACCACCGCCAGATCGGTCCGCGCATCCCGTCCTACAACGGTCCCTTCCGTACTCTGCCCGTCTGCCAGAGATACGATGACGGTCTTGCTGTCACCGACAACATGATTATTAGTCGCGATATATCCGGCTTTATCAAAAATAATACCTGAACCAACACCCTCGCCAACTAGTACCTTGCGATTGAAAATATCCCGGTTATATACCTTGGTCGTAATGCCGACCACTGCAGGTCCTACTTTTTTAGCGGCCTGGACCACAGCAGTATTGCGGGCATCAGAAATAGAAGTTGATTTTTCCGGCTTTTCCAATTGATTGATCGGCCCGGTATAGGAGCTGCTGTTAAATAACGTATCGTGGAGCTTATATCCGCCGGCCACACCGGCTACAATGAGCAAAACAGCGACAACAGCCGTAATACTACGTTTATGTTTTATCATGTATCGTTCCTCCATTTTGAAAACGGACTCTGCCATGCTGGCAGGCCAGACGCAATACGATATCCTGCCCGATGACCTTCCCGGACCGGCCGAGTACGGTTCGCATCGTGTACAAAGAAAGAGCCGGCGTATTATTTTTCTCACTGCGGTGAGCCAATAGTACTCTCATCTGTCCCCTTGCCGGAAGCCGGGTAAGGAATTCTGCCGCAGCCGTATTCGAAAGATGTCCCCAGCGGCTGAGAATCCGCTTTTGCAATGCATACGGGTACGGCCCGTTTTTGAGCATTTCTTCATCATGATTAGCTTCTAGTATCAGTATATCGGAATATGCGGCTGCCGCTTCTACTTCAGGGCTCACATATCCCAAATCAGTCGCCAGGGTAATTTTGCAGTCCCCATGGTATATCGTATACCCGACAGGCCGAGCCGCATCATGGGAAATAGCAAACGGGACAACTTGTATATCCTTTAAACCCAGACGCCGGGGCAGCCGGACAAACCGATCTGCGTAATCTCCCATCTTATGTCCGATGGCCTCCCATGTCTCCAGCGTCGTATATACAGGCATATGCGTTCGTTTGAGGAGCGTAGCCAGTCCGTTGACATGATCGGCATGCTCATGCGTCAAAAATACGGCGTCCAAATCAGAAAGAGCGCAGCCATACTGGTTTAATCCCTGTTCGATGCGCCGGCAGCTGATCCCGGCATCAACCAAGACACGAGTCTTACCGCAGCACATAAAGGCCGCATTCCCTTTGCTGCCGCTGGCCAGCATACTGACCAGGCATTCTCCGTGACGGGCTTCTCCACCCATATTGGGAATTGCCGCGGCTGCACAGGCAGGCGGCACCTCCTTCACAGAAACAGTACATCCTGCCTGACGTCGGGCGCGGTTGATGGACCATGCCAATTGTTCCAGCTGCAGTTCATTCTCTGTCATGGCCTTCATCCTTTACGATAGCCACACCGGCACTGGTCCCCAAACGATCGGCTCCCGCCTGGATCATAGCACATGCAGTTTTATAATCACGGATACCGCTGGAGGCCTTAATGCGGGTTGAGATTCCAACAGCCCGGCGCATACGCCGTATATCCTCTACGGTCGCTCCACCATAGCCAAAACCGGTAGAGGTCTTTACAAATGCAGCCCCTGCAGCTGCCGCTTCCTGGCAGGCACGATATGTTTCATCCTCCGTCAGCAGCCCCGTTTCCAAAATGACCTTGACGGGCTTTCCCGACGCCCCGGCAATAACAGCACGGATATCCGCTACTACATAGTCCCAGTCGCCGGCCTTGAGACGGCCTATAGCGATGACCATATCGAGCTCGTCAGCTCCCTGACGTACCGCATACGCGGCTTCCTCCTGCTTGACAGCAGAAGCCATTGCACCCAGCGGAAAGCCGACAACGCAGGAAATCAGCACATTGCTTCCCTGCAGCAGCGCACGCGCTTCTGTCACATAGGACGAATGAACGCAGACAGCCTTAAAATGATATGACAGAGCTTCACTGCACAGCGTTTTTATATGATCCGGCGTAGCATCCGGTTTTAAATTTGTATGTTCAATATAATCTGCAATATGCATATGATTCCTCCCAATTTAGAAATCTGTGTCTTCGTGTTATTATAGCATAATTTGAAAAAAAAAAACCATCGCTACGGAATTTCTTCCAAACGACGGTGTGTTATGGTGGGCCTAGGTAGACTTGAACTACCGACCTCACGCTTATCAGGCGTGCGCTCTAACCAGCTGAGCTATAGGCCCATGTCTCAACGACTTGTTTAGTATACCACATCTAAAAAAAGTGTCAAGAAAATAATTTGAATTTTCCTGACACTGACATACTTTTACTGATACTGTTTCATCAACGCTTGAAAAGCCCCAAAAGAACGTTTGATCATTGCCGGCTCCACACAGTAAGAAACGCGGACATAGCCGGGACAGCCAAAGCTGTCCGCCGGTACGATAAGAAGATTCAGTTTTTTTGCTTTTTCAGAAAATGCGTTCGCATCCGGCTCCGGTGATTTCACAAAAAGATAAAAGGCACCGCTGGGATACACGCACTCATAGCCCATTGCCTTCAAGCCATCATACAGCAGCTTGCGGTTAGCATCATACACTCCTATATCAGATGTCTGTCCCAGGCATTGCAAGACAACCTCCTGAAATAAATGCGGCGCACAGACAAACCCCATAGCTCTGGCAGCGCCGCATACAGCCGCATACACCATTTGGGCATCGGCGGCGCAATCCGGCACGAGAACATATCCGATACGCTCTCCCGGTAAGGATAATGATTTGCTGTAAGAATAACAAATAATCGTATCGGTATAAAATTCCGGTACATATAAAACAGGCAGTCCATCATAAATAATTTCACGATACGGTTCATCGGCGATCAGATAAATAGGATGACCCATTTCTTTTGATTTTTTCGTCAGAAGCGCGGCCAGCTTTGTATACGTTTCTGCCGAATAAACCGTGCCAGCCGGATTATTCGGCGAATTGACGATGACGGCACGCGTATGAGGTGTAATAGCCTTTCCCATGGCCTCCAACGATATCTGAAAATGTGTTATATCCGGCGGAAGAATCACTTCTCTGGCACCGGCATTATGGATAAATACAGTATATTCCGGAAAAAACGGCGCAATCAGAATAACTTCATCATCCCCCGATTCGACTAACGCTTTTAAGGTGACCGTCAAGGACGCTGCGGCACCACAAGTCATGTAAAAATTATCAGCTCTCACCTGGGCATGGTAGGTTGTATTCATATAATCAGCCAGGCCTTGCCGTACAGCCACATCGCCGGCAGCCGCCGTATAGCCGTGCACCGCTGCCGATTCACGCGTATCCAGGATATCTTTAATGGCGTTCTTCACGCATGCCGGTGCTGGTACTGTCGGATTGCCGATACTGAAATCAAATACGTTCTCTGTCCCCACAACTGCCGCCTGTGCTTGGCCATACGCGAACAAATCACGGATGACGGAGGCTTGCGAGCCTAATTCATACATTTCTTTTGATGCCATGCTGATCACTCCTTATGTATTTTTTTCATTATATCACATTGCCCCATGCTGTAACAGTTTTATTGAAGCCTTTTTCTTGAAAATAGCAGTAAGTTATGCAATAATGAGTATTGCATAATATATTACAGATCGAATGGGGGAATGTACTTTTATGAAAAAATTAAATCCCTATGTCTATCTCTTTACGATGGGACATTTTTCAGTTGACTGGGCACAAGGAGCTATTCCGGCGCTGCTGCCTTATTTTATTTCCACGTACGCGCTGAACTATCGGGAGGCCGCAACTATCATTTTTGCCAATTTGCTGCTCGCCTCACTGCTTCAGCCTTTGCTCGGCTATTACTCCGACAAGGTATCCAAACCCTGGTTCATTGCATTAGGACCTATCTGCTGCGGTATCAGCCTGACAGCAATCAGCTTCAGCACCTCCTATTCACTGACCTTTGTCTTAGCCATGATCAGCGGTGTCGGCAGCGCCATTTTTCATCCGGAAGCGGCTCTCATGGTCAATCACATTGCAGGCGATCAAAAGGGCAAGGCCCTGGGCAGCTTCTCTGTCGGCGGTAACGCCGGATTTGCCATCGGACCTATGGTAGCCGGCTTTTGTGCCTATGCCATTAATAACATTCACGGCCTGGTCATTTTCGGCATCGTCAATGCGATTCTGGCAGCTGCTATCTACAGCCGCATGCCCCGCGTCTTATCCCTTGCCAGTGAATATGTCCGGCAGGATAAAGAAGCACATGCCGGTGCTGTCCAGACAAATGACTGGAAGGCCTTCAATAAACTGACCGTCATTATTTTTGCCCGTTCTATGGGCTTTACGCTGTGCAACACTTTCATCCCGATTTATTGGGTCAGCGTTCTCCACAGCAATGCGGCTAACGGCAGTCTGGCTTTGACTATCTTATTTACCATGGGTGTTTTCATTACCTTCTTAGGCGGTATTATGTCCGACAGAGTCGGCTTTATCAAAATTATTCGAATTTCTTTTATTTGCATGGTACCTGCCATGATAGCCTTTACCAACAGTACTAATATCTGGCTTTCGACAATTCTTTTAATTCCGGTTGCTTTTTCGCTCTTTGCACCATACAGCCCCATCGTCGTGCTGGGACAAACCTATCTTGCCAAAAGTGCCGGCTTTGCCTCAGGTATTACGCTGGGACTCAGCACCACTGTAGGCGGACTCATGGCTCCCGTTGTAGGCTGGGGTGCCGATCAATGGGGAATTCCTGCAGCCTTGCAGATCCTGTGGATTGTAGCCCTCGCCGGAGTCATCTTTGCCTTTCTTATTCCTCAGCCGAAGGAACGGCACGCAGCAATCTGAGTTAGTATTACCCAAACAAGTATTTTCTCTCAGTCTATAGTCGGTACAATAAAAACGCTCCTATCTGAATCAAGTGATTCAGATAGGAGCGTTTTTACTGCAGTCGAAGAGAGATCTGATACTACACGTGATCCGCTGCCTCTGCCGATTTTTTTTCTTCATCTTCTTCATCATCAGCGCCACGCCGATGAGAGGTACGATTCTTCCATACAACCCACAGAGACGTATCAACACAGATAGATGAATAGGCACCGCTGATAAACCCGATCAGCATGACCAGAGAAAAATTCTTCGTCGATTCACCGCCGAAGAAATGCAGTGCCCCGCAGGCAAATAACACGGTCGTCAGTGTATATATGCTGCGGTGTATGCTCTGAGAAATACTGTCGTGCGCTAACTGTTCATACGTATCCGTCCGCCGGTGCGTCCGCGTGTTTTCCCGGACACGGTCAAAAATAACGACGGCTTCATTCATGGAATACCCTACAACAGTCAGAATAGCCGCCAGAAAGGAAGCATCGATTTCTAAATGGAAAAACGAGAAAAAACCCAATACCATAATCAAATCATGTAAAATAGATACCAATGCTGATACGGCAATTTTATACTCAAACCGGAAGGAAATATACGCTGCCAGGGCAATGAACGCCACCGCCAGATTAAGAATGGCATTTTTCGTGACTTCTGAGCCAATGACGGCGCCAACAGATTCGGTCCGCTTGATTTCCGCACCACCCAATGCGCTGCTCAGCTTATCAGAGAGCGCCTTGCTTTCATCACTGGAAAGATTTCTCATACGGATCATGACATCCTGAGACGAACTCTGATCCGTTACACCGGATAACTGAATGACACTGTTACCGATATTCATATCAGAATGATCGACGACATCCCGTACCTGCGCTACTGTAACAGGCTGTTTAAACTGCATATCCAGAATCGTCCCGCCAGTATAATCAATACCAAAATTAAAGCCATGAATAAAAATAGACACAAGGCTCAGTACAACGAGGACAGAAGACAAGGTAAACCACCATTTTTTATGAGCTACAATGTCAAATTTCATTTCTGTCCCCCCTTTTTCAGCATATGTTCCGGCACTTTGCGATTCAGTCCGTAGAACCAGGGATTCGTAATGAGGTTTGTATTAATGAACCACGTCAGCAGCGACCGGCTGACTAAAATCGCAGTAAACATGCTGACGACAATGCCCAATGCCAAATTGACGGCAAAACCCTTGACGGTACCGGAACCCATGACAATAAGAACGATAGCCGCAATCATAACGGACACATTGGCATCGAGAATCGTACTGAATGCCCGTTTAAAACCGGCCTCCATAGAAGTCCGCAAGCTCTTGCCGATAAGTACCTCTTCCTTAAATCGTTCAAAAATAAGGATATTGGCATCAACAGCAAATCCCATGGACAAAATAATACCGGCAATCCCCGGCAGTGTCAGCGTCGCGTCAAGATATTTCAAAATTGCCAGCAGAATCAGCACATATACCAGCAGTGCCACATTAGCCACAATACCGGACATACGGTAAATCACGATAAGGAAAATCATGATAAGAATAATGCCGATTGCAAAGGCCTTTTCACTCTTGATCTTGGAATCCTGCCCCAGACTCGGCCCAATAGTCCGAACTTCCATTACCTTCAGTTTGACCGGAAGCGCACCAGATCGGAGTAAAATAGCCAGGCTTTTTGCTTCTTCTAAAGTTTTGCTGCCTGTAATGACAGCCTTACCGCCCGTGATCGGTTCATTGACGACAGGAGACGTCAATACTTCGCCATCAAGCAAAATAGAAATTTTATGGCCGACATTGGAAGCCGTCAAATCCGCAAATTTTTTGGCCCCTTCATCTGTAAATTCGATAGCAACAACATTTTTATGTCCGTTATCGATTTCTTCCTTCGCTGTTTTTAAATCCTTGCCAGTCATGCGCGTCGTACCGCTTTCATCCTTAAATTCCATGACAGCAGTCTTACCGATCGTTTCAATTGCTTTTTCCGGATTCTTTTCACCAGGAAGTTCCACAATGATACGGCGAGCGCCTTCCTTTTGTACGATCGGTTCTGTCAGCCCCATTTCGTTGATACGTCGTTCAATAATAGAGACAGCGCGGTTCAGAGAATCCTCCGTCACCGGTGCATCCGCCGTATCCTCGGCTTCCAGCACGATATGCGTACCGCCCTGGAGGTCCAGGCCTTGTTTTATGGAATTGGCAAGCGGATAAATAAATGTAATGAACACGGCCAGAATAATAATAACCGCCCCAAAAAATGTTACCATGTTACGAGTCCGCAACAATTCTCCCCCCTCTTTGGTAATCTCACTTCAACTGTGTAATATACCGCGTTTCCGTAAGCACAGACGGTATGATCACGTCATGCGCTTCTATCGGTACGAGCGGCACTATCTGCATATCCCAGGCCACGGCCAGCATGCCTGCAGGACGCAGGCTCTGCAGAAAGCGGTCATAAAAGCCAGCTCCCCGTCCCAACCGGTGTCCCCAGACATCAAAAGCCAAGCCCGGAATAAGAATCATATCCAAATCAGCCGGATCAGCAGCCAAACTGCCCTCCGGTGCCGTACGAATTCCATACGCACCAGTCTCGGCAGCGGCGACAGAAGGCAGAAGCACGGCTTCCATACGGCCCGGGCCGACACAGCGAGGCACATAGACCTGCCGTCCTTCCCGTATAGCCTGTTCCATCAGTCCATCAAGGCTCGCTTCACCAGGCATATTTAAATATGCCATGATACGGCCCGCTTTCTTATACTGCGGCAATACAGCTATACGCGTGCATATAGCTGTATTCCGCCGGGTCTGACCGGCCGGAGACACTCTCCGGAGCCGATCCCTCATGACCTTGCGAAGCTCTTTCTTACTTTGCGTCATCGGTTGCTTCAGACTTTGTTTCTTCGGCCGGAGCTGCCGCAGAAGATGTTTCTTCCACCGTCTTTACAGCTTCCTTCTTTTTAGACTTTTTGTCTTCAGCCGCTTCATGCTTGCCCAGCAACTGATTGACAGCACTGCGCGTCACCTTGACTTCCACTTTATCAGCAATGCGGATAACGAGGTATTCCTCATGCAAAGAAACGATCGTCCCATACAGACCGCCGGCAGTTACGACCTTCGCACCTGTCTTCAGGCTGTCCAGCATTTCCTGACGGCGTTTCTGCTGTTTCTTCTGCGGACGCCACAACAAGAAATAAAAAATGACGACCATCAGGATAATCGGCCAAAACGCGTTCAACTGATCCATTATTTCCACTCTGTTCACCTCCAAATATAATAATGCTCTATATATCAAATGCCCTACGAATACACTGTATTAGGCATCCTGATACCATTGCCAAAACTGCTTGCGGAATTCACGGAAGGTGCCGTCTAAAATAGACTGACGCATGGACCGCATAAAATCAAGCAGGAAATACAGATTGTGAATACTAACCAGACGATAGGCCAGCAATTCCTCCGCTTTGAAAAGATGACGGATATAGGCCCGCGTATAATTGCGGCAGGTATAACAGCCGCAGCCGTCTTCAATAGGTCGGAAATCACGGGCAAATTTGGCATTGCGCACGGTTACCCGGCCCGTATGTGTCATGGCCATACCATTGCGAGCCACGCGTGTCGGAAACACACAATCAAACATATCCACGCCGCGGGCCACCCCTTCGAGAAGACAATCCGGCGTACCAACTCCCATCAAATACCGTGCTTTATGAGCAGGTAAGCAGGGAGTTGTCTTCTCTAATATATCATACATCATATCCTTGGATTCGCCAACACTCAACCCGCCGATACCATATCCATCAAAATCCATATCAACCAGATCATCACAGCTTTTGCGGCGCAGTTCCGGATACATGCCACCCTGAACAATACCAAAAAGACCTTGTGTATCACTGTGATGATGGTCTGCACAGCGCTTCGCCCAGCGGCTCGTCCGTTCCGTTGACAATTGCGTGTAGTCATAATCAGACGGATACGGTATGCATTCGTCAAAGGCCATTGCGATATCAGAATCGAGAGCCATTTGAATATCCATGGATACTTCCGGCGAAAGGAATTTTTTTGAACCGTCCAGGTGAGATCGGAAGGTAACACCCTGCTCCGTGATTTTGCGCATCTGTCCCAGGCTGAACACCTGAAAACCGCCACTGTCCGTAAGAACAGCCTGTTTCCAGTTCATAAATTTATGCAGGCCGCCGGCCTCCCGGACCAAATCCTCACCGGGCCGCAGAAATAGATGATACGTATTGCTCAGTATAACCTGCGCTCCCATATCGTACAATTCCTCCGGCGTCAGCGTTTTGACCGTCGCCTGCGTGCCGACAGGCATAAACATCGGCGTTTTGAACGTGCCATGCGGTGTCCGCAGCAGTCCCGCTCTGGCACCGTCACACTCTGCCTGTAATTCATAAGTAATAACCACGTGCTCCTCCTATCGTATAAACATCGCATCGCCAAAGCTGAAAAAGCGGTATTTTTCAGCCACGGCCAGAGTATACGCGTGTAGTATTTTATCCCGGTCCGACAGTGCGCTGATCAGCATAAGCAGCGTTGATTCAGGCAAATGAAAATTGGTAACCAGGGCATCAACAATATGAAAAGTAAAGCCGGGATAGATAAATATATTGGTCCAGCCCGAACCGGCCTGCAGCTTTCCCGTCGTTCCGGCACTTTCCAGTGTACGGATAGACGTAGTTCCGACGGCAATGACTCGGCGTCCCTCCGTCCTGGCCTGATTGATCGTATCTGCCGCACTCTTGGTAATACTATAAAATTCGCTGTGCATGGCATGATCTTCGATATTTTCTTCTTCCACGGGGCGAAATGTCCCAAGGCCGACATGCAGCGTAATAAAGACTTCCTCCACGCCCTTGGCCCGGATTTTTTCCAGCAGTTCATCCGTAAAATGAAGACCTGCCGTCGGTGCCGCCGCAGAACCCCGTTCGCGGGCATAAACGGTCTGATATTCCTCCGGATTCTCCATCTTTTCATGGATGTACGGGGGCAGGGGCATTTCTCCTATAGCATCTATGATATCATCGAAAACGCCGTCGTAATGAAATTTCAAAATACGTCCGCCAAACTCTGTTTTATCGATCACCTCTGCCGTCATGCCGCCATCAAAGGCCAGCGTCGTTCCCGGCAGTGCCTTTTTTCCCGGTTTTACCAATACCTCCCAAGAGTCCTCTGCGACAGGTGTCAAAAGCAGCACTTCGACCTTACCGCCTGTCGGCAGTCTTTTGCCATATAAACGGGCCGGAATAACTCGGGAATCGTTGAATACCAGCACATCCCCCTCGTGCAGTTCTTCTGCCAAATCATAAAAATGCCGGTGTTCCACAGCGCCGCTTTTGCGGTCATACATCATCAGACGCGCATGATCCCGCGGTTCTGCGGGATGCTGCGCAATCAGTTCTTTTGGTAAATCATATGAAAAATCTGTCAGTTTCAAAATACCACTTCTTCTCCTCAATATAATCGTTCCAGCCGTGTTCCCGTATAATAATGGGCTAAAATTTTGCGGTAATATCCCTTGGTTCCGGCATTTTCCTGTGCCATCTGGTACGCGCCGTATTGGCTCATACCCAAGCCGTGGCCCCAGCCCAGACCAAAAATCGTGACTGGCTGCCCTTCCTTGATTGTCAATATCTGCTTACGATCTGCCTTGCCTGTCCTGTCAGGGTCCGGTACAGCGCCTTTCCCTTGATAAAAATCAAATAATGTACTGCGAAGGCCAAAAACGGCCTGAAACGCATTGCCGGTCATCCGGACTTGCCCCTTGGTTCCTGTAATGGTCAAAGTCAAAACCCGTCCCGATACGCCGCGATCACTAACCGCCATAGGCCGTCGGGTCAGCGGCGATACCGCAATCGTTTTGATTTTCCCCACGCTCTTGCCGGCAGCTGTCAAATTAGCCGCCATTTTTTCCGGCGTCGTCACAACAGACCACCGGTATGCCGGCATTTTGTCGCTGGCATCGGCGACACCGCGGAGATAAGCAACAGAATTGCCCCACACATTTTCACTGTTTTCCGTCCAGCCACCGGCACTGGCACAAAAGAAAGCATCAATAGGTTTATCCTTATAGGTCAGGATTTCTCCGTTAGTCGCATCAACCGCATTGATCACCGACGGCGATTCACCATCCATCCCGGCATATATCTGACTATTCGTATCATCCGTCATATCAAAGCCGCGGCTGTTAAAATACCGTTTATGTGACACCGCATAGGTTCGTGCGGCCACTGCCTGAGCCTTCAGCGCCTCCGAATTCCATGACGGAGACATTTCCTTGCCCACGACACCGTAAAGATATTGTTCCAGAGGCACGACATTGACAACAGTCAGTCCCCACTTATTGACAGATTTGATGCACTCCAAATAGCCGCGGTAGGTATAGCCGTCTGTCACTTTGACAGCACCGCCGGACTGCAGCGGACGAATGGATACCGTCCCTGCACACACTGAGCCATTGACGGCCAGTGAACCATTCTTTAAAGCCACATACACCGGCGTATTGGCAGGAATTTTTTTCCATAGTACATCATTTTTATAGACGCCTACGCCCTGCGGTCCCATAATGGATACGGCACTGCGGCCTTCCCGTATACCGATGCGTACCTCCTGCCCCGGCCCGGAGGCCAGCACAGATACGGTCATGCATATACAAACAACCGCGGCAATGGCAAAGCAGCGGATACTCTTTTTCCACATGTGGTCGTCCTCCCTGTCAGCGACGGAAAAACAAATTTAAAATCACAGTCAATACAATACTGATAATAATGCACGTAACAACAGGGAAATGGAAAGATATATTTCCCCTGGTCCAATTGAGATCCCCCGGCAAATGCCCAATAAAACGGCTCCAGCCTACCTGATCCAGCAGCAGCCAGACCAATCCGGCGAGAATGCACAGAACCCCCAGTATAATAAGGATCTTAGCCATTTCTCCTCCTCAAAACAACGCCGCTGGCCCATCTCCCGCCGGAGACGGCAGTCCTAAATGGCGATATGCCGCTTCTGTAACAACACGCCCCCGCGGCGTCCTGTTCAAAAAGCCGAGCTGCATCAAAAAAGGCTCATACACATCCTCAACAGCATCAACGGATTCGCTGATGGCAGCCGCTATCGTATCAAGTCCTACCGGGCCGCCGCCAAATTTTTCAATAATAACCTGCAGGACCCGCCGATCCGTTCGGTCCAGACCGCAGGCATCCACCTCCAGACGGTCCAGCGCCTGAGAAGCGAGAACCGCCGTAATCGTATGTTCCTCTGCCACCTGAACAAAGTCGCGAACCCGCTTTAGCAGCCGGTTGGCAATACGCGGCGTACCTCTGGCCCGTCTGGCAATTTCCAGCGCTCCCTGAGCTTCAATGGGAATAGCCAGAATATCAGCCGTCCGCTGAATAATAAGGATCAAATCCTCCGGCCGGTAAAATTCGAGACGGCAGATCACGCCAAACCGATCCCGCAAAGGAGGTGCCAGCCGGCCAACCTGCGTCGTGGCACCGACCAGCGTAAAGGGCGGCAGATCAATACGGACTGAACGGGCACTGGGCCCCTTGCCGATAACAATATCCAGCGCATAATCCTCCATAGCCGCATACAGCACTTCCTCCACACTATGAGACAGCCGGTGGATTTCATCAATAAACAACAAATCCCGTTCCTGAAGATTGGTCAACAGGGCCGCTAAATCACCGGGCCGCTCAATAGCCGGACCGGAAGTAATGCGCAGATTGACGCCCAGCTCATTGGCAATAATGCCGGCCATTGTCGTTTTGCCGAGACCGGGCGGGCCATACAAAAGCACATGATCCAACGCCTCCTGACGCAGCTTGGCAGCCTTGATAAAGATCTCTAAATTCGTTTTGACCTTGGTCTGTCCGATATATTCTTTTAAATAATGGGGACGCAGGCTGTACTGCCAGGAATCTCCCGGCACAGCCTCGGTCTCCACAATACGGTTTTCCATTCCTTACCTCCCGCTTCCCAATGCCCGCAGGACCTCTTTCAGCAGTTCTTCCACAGTCTGGCACCGACCGGCCCTGGCTTCTACAGCCGGCAATACCTCCTGCTGCGAATACCCGAGGCTTGTCAGCGCAGCCACAGCCTCCGCAGCAATTCCCTGCAGCGATGCATCTAACGTCCCAACGGCAGCAGCTTCGCCACCGGCAACAGGACCTATCTTATCATGCAGCTCTAAAAGAATCCGCTCTGCCGTCTTTTTACCGATACCGGGCATGCGTGTCAGGACCTTTATATCCTTCTGATGCACAGCCAGCCGAAATCCGTCTGGATTGGCTGCACTCAATATACCAAGGGCAACCTTCGGTCCCACACCATTGACGCCAATCAGAAGCATGAACACATCATATTCATCCTGCGTGGCAAAGCCGTACAAAAGAATCGCGTCCTCGCGGACATTCATGTAGGTAAACAAGGTGATTTCCCGTCCCGTAACCAGTTTATCCGCTGTCAATGCCGGTATATAGATACGGTATCCTACGCCGTGGACATCCACAAAGCACGAACCTTTAAATATATGCGTCACGATTCCCTTAACATATCCGATCATAGCTGAACCGTCCTTTTCAAACTCATGGAATGACTGCAGTACAAGGCATAAATAGCCATTGCCAGTCCGTCTGCCGCGTCATCAGGCTTGATTTTTTCATGAATCCCCAACAGCCGCATCGTCATATCAATGACCTGCTCCTTGGTGGCCCTGCCGTAGCCCGTTACCCCTTGCTTGACCTGAAGCGGGGAGAACTCCAATATCGGTATGGACGCCTGCTGCGCGGTCAATAAAATGATTCCCCGGGCCTGCCCGACAGCAATAGCCGTCGTGACGTTGCGGTTGAAGAAAAGCTGTTCCACGCCGATGACGTCAGGCCTGTATTTTTTATACAATTCATTGAGACTGTCAAAAATTTTGACGAGCCGCTGTGCATCACTGTGATCCGGCGTTGTCTGAACGGCACCGTATGCCACCGGTTTGAGCCGGCTTCCGTTGGAATCGACAATGCCGAAACCGCAGATCGCCGTACCGGGGTCGATTCCCATAGCACGCATACTCTCATTCCTCTCTCAAAACACCAAATAAACTGTACCGTATATTATACCATGAAACAGGGGTCCGACGGTAGAGCGCCTTCTCCTATTAAAAAAAGTGTGCCCGCAGGGACACACTTTTTTATGTCAGCTCGTTTATTCAGCTGTTGTGTTGTTGACAACCTGTTTGCCCTTATAAAAGCCACAAGTCGGGCATACATGGTGAGGCAACATCGTTTCGTGACACTGCGGGCATTCTACAAAACCCGGTGCTGTCAATTTCCAGTTGGCACGACGTCTGTTCTGACGAGACTGGGATAATCTTCTTTTTGGTACTGCCATATTCTGCACCTCCTTACATCATGGTACGTATCTCATTGCTTTGGTTTTAATAAATCACCCAAAACAGCAAATCTTGGGTCGATCCTGTCGGTAGGACAACTACAGGGTCCTTCATTCAGGTTTGTGCCGCACTGCGGGCAAAGCCCCTTGCAGTCCATACGGCACAATACCCGCATGGGTTCGCTGAGAATCAACGTTTCTCTAATTGTCTCCGTCAAATCGATGTATTCCCCATTATAGGGCAATACGGTATCAGGAAGCTCTGCTTCCGTACCATAGACTTCAGACAGTGCTGCTTCCCGATCTACCGATACCGGTGTCAGACAGCGGCTGCATTCATATCTACCGAATGTACGCACAGTTCCCCGGACTACCATATGGTTGCCGTCAGACCAAAACAGGCCTTCTACAGCTATTGTTTGGCTTTTCCATGGAAAAGCATCCACATCACCCAGGCAGGCAGCCGGTCTTTCAAAGGAAAAGGGAAACTTCCGCCCTTCTTCTTTAAACGCTTCTTCGACTTGTAGTTTCATATTTCTACCTCGACTATACTATTATATCCATCAACAAATGCTTTGTCAATACTGTTTTTAGCCGCTGCAGAATCAGAACCGGCCTTCCTATCCTTCTTTTCCGATAAACTCCCGCAGCAGCGAATTAGGCGGCACAACGGACGACTTCAGTGCCCGGAAGGGCATCAGAAATTTCAAAAGCCGCTGCGCCTCCGCATAATGCGGGCTGTCTTTCGTAATCGATTTGAGAAGCGGCTCGGCGTAAGGCTTCAACACAGACAACTCATACGGCAGCGCCGTATTGAAAATCGTATCGGCATCCTCCTGATACGGATAAATATTAGTTTCCTCACCGCGCCGCACATCACTCCATATCTCCATCGTTGCCGTCGGGCCGCGGTCCCGAAATTGCTGGTCCCGTACCATGCGGCGTATGATGCGCGTATCCGACGTAGAAATACGGTTATGGTCGTTGATGCGGATCTGCGTCAAAACACCCAAAGATATTTTGACCTTTTCATACCGGGGCAGCATGTATGTCAGCGAATTATTGAGCGCATGCAGCCCTTCCACGACAATCGGCTGATCCACCTCCAAATGAACAGGCTTTTCGTCAAAATACCGATGCCCCGTAACGAAATCAAACCGGGCCAGACAGACATCCTTCCCTTGCTGAAGCGCATCAATCTGTTCGTTGAACAATGGCACATCGACAGCCCGCAGTGATTCAAAATCATAGCTGCCATCGGGATTGCGCGGCGTATCCTCCCTATTATAAAAATAATCATCCAACGAAATTTTTACCGGCCGCAAGCCTACCACGCGCAGCTGTGTCGTCAACCGCCGGCAAAATGTCGTCTTTCCCGCAGACGATGGACCGGCAATAAGAACGACTTTTATTTTAGGCCGCTGTGTTACAACATAATCAGCAAGCTCAGCCATTTTTTTCTCCTGCAGCGCTTCTGCCATGTCAATGATATCCTGAATAGTTCCATCCGCAACATACCGGTTCAGATCTGATACATATTCACAACGGACGATCCGTCCCCACTCCTCCGCATCCAGGAAGAGCCGGGCCATTTTAGGAATTTCTTTATATGGAGGCAATTCGTCGGGGTGATCCGCCGTCGGCGTCTCTAAAATGACTCCCGGCGCATACGACCGGAGATTGAAACAAGTCACATACCCCATATCTGGAAGCAAGGGCCCCATGTAATAATCAAAGGACGGGCCGCACTGATAAGCCATAATATGGGTCACATCCACATGACGGAGCAATTCGGCTTCCCGTTCCATATGCCGGTTGCGGCACATCTCCATGGCTGTCTCCGAACTCGTGACGACCTGAGAAATCGTTTCTCTCTGATCGACAATCTCATGCATGCGCCGTTTAATCGACTGTACATCCTGCACCGTGACCGTATGCCCTATATCCAGCTCACAATACAGCGCCTTACGCAAGGCATGCTTTACAAACACCTTGCCATTGGGATATATATCGCTCACCGCCCGGACGAGAAGAAACACAGCGGTGCGGACGACACACTGCGTCCCCTCCAGCGTCGCCATGGAAAACCATGAAATATCACCGTCTTCATCGGCCTTGGTCTGCAAGCCAACAAATTCATTATTATATAGCGCCGCGGCAATGCGCGGTTCCGCCTGGGGATTTCGTTCCTTGCTGATTTGCAGCAGGGTCATCCCTTTTTCCACCTCATACGTCTGTCCATTTGTTATATCATGCAGCGTAACCAAATTTTATCACTCCTCTGCGCAAATTGTACATAAGCACTACTATATATATTCGAGAAAAAAGACCGTGATTCCTCTTTTATTGTGCTATAATATAAGGTAATCCTGATACATATGCTGTGTTTCACTATATAAAAAAGGAGTCCTCATGAAAAAACGCACGCCTCTCCGGCTGGACATAAAAGTTCTGACAGCGCTGCTTGTCATCTTCTGCTGCATCAAAGCAGCCTTTGCCGCATATACCGATGTGTATATGAAAACACCGGATTATGCCTTTGCACGAATCATGGAAGCCGCTTCCCGCGGCGATGTCGATACCGTATCGGACGCGGCAGACGAGAAAGCTATTATCGGGCAGCTTTTCGACAGTCTGATCAACCGCAAAGACAGCAGTGCCGCCACGCTTCCGTTAGTAAAGCTTTCCTGGGAACCGCTGAAGCAGGAAGCTATCGAAAACGGTCAAATACTGATTACCGGGCAAATAGCAGCTGACACGGCAAGCCCTGTCTACAGCAATGCCAAAACAACCATAGACAGACGGCTGAAGGCGCTAGGTTTCCCTGTTCCTTCTGCAGGCTGGCATTATATATCTGCCTCCTGGGGGCGGCAGACGGAACCGGGACATGCGGAAATTACAGCCGTCTTTTACAACGATGCCTTGAAGTCGTCTGTCCCCTGCACATTTACCCTGGAACGCAAAGCCTCACGGGAATGGAATATCACAGGGATTACAAACGCCGTGACGCTCCTCACCGCCGTAGAAACGGCCTATCAAAAAGAATTAGCCGTCCAAAATGAACCCATCCAAAAGCAAATTGACGATACGATTCTGATAAGGGATGTTTCCTCCCGATTGATTCACACCGCGGAAGGCGGTCAGACTTTTCTGCGTATCACCTACACTCCGGAGCTGAAAGCCAAACGGGAGAATATTACTGAAATCAAAGGACAATATGAGCTTCGCCGCACATCAGATAAGGCCGTGCTATATACAGCGCCAATCCGTCTTTCCCTGTCTTCGGCCAAACAAACCCATGTAAGTCAGTTTCTCCTCAATCCATTCATTCCCTCGCAATATACGCTTATCAAACGCAGCGATCTCGACGGTACAAAAAGTACGCTCCACATTACCTCCGTATTACAAACAGATGGTACGAGCTGGATCTTGTCCGACACACTATCGCCCTCAGACACAGCGCAGCCGTAACTAAAAATTTTTTTACCAGAACATAAAAATTTATCTGCGCCTTCTTGCCGCGGAATTTCCTGCAAGACAAAGCCTGCGTACACACATACGCAGGCTTTTTTTATAAGCAACACCAGCAGGCAGGTTTTTTGAAATGACAAAAGCATACACTCTCGTTTAGGTAAACTGGTAGGCTCCATTAAGAGGGTTACCCAGTTTTGCTCTGTTAGATACATCTGGTTCGGTTCTCACTGTACACCGGCAGGTCTGTGGTTGAAAACGCCCGCATTTTTAGGGCTGCAGTTTCCTTCCTGCTGCAAAGGACACGTGTGCCATAATCCTTCGCTCTAATAACGATGCTTACATGATATCCATACAGACTTTCCCTCGCCCTGACAGTGTTTGGCACCACGCTGTCATTAGACTTTTCTTCATGCAACCTACAGGAACCGTTGCCAGTCCCGCCGTTTCAGACGGGAATTCTCCTTTCACGGGAGAATTGGCCCGAGAGCCGCACTAACCATATGTATGTGATAACTATACGAGAAAAAGCAGCTTCTTGTCGCACCTAGAATTTGTAAGTTACCTGGATTCTTGTATAGTCTCCCAGCGTGAAGGCTTCGGGCCCATAAAGCGTATCGCGCTGGCTCGTGCTCTTGGCGCCGAAGGTATAGAAGGCTTCCAGGAGGAAATTTCTGGCCGGGACGTAGCCGGCCCCCAGGGTAAAGGAGCGGATGCCGTCGAGGTAGCGGTCCGGTACCCCTTCCGTGCCGTTGCCGCCGAAGAAGGAGCCGTGTTCGAAATACTTGTAGTCCGCAAAGGCATTCCAGCCGCCGGCTATTTCTTCCATGCCCGTCTTGTGATAGCCTTCGCCCATGGAACGGAGATACCAGGCCTGGAGCCCCAGCTTGTCGCCTACTTTTTGCCGCACCTGTACGAAGGCGGCCCGGTCGATGGCGGGGAGGACGTCTTGTTTCAGGAGATTGCCCCGAACTTGGATGATACTGGGCAGAGAACTGATAGGGATTTCTGACATATTGAACGGATCAAACATAGATCGGGCAAAATAGAAAAAGTTATTCAAGCAGCTATCTGCCCCTGTGGGTTTGTTTATCGTATTTCCCACAAAATTGACAAACAGAGAATTCATCGCATCTGCTTTGGTTAGAACTTGTCCATCGCTATTAACAAAAGACACCTCTGTTGCCCCTCGATCTTTGTAATAAGACATAGCGGCCTCATATACAGAACCCAGATAATCATATACGGCATCCTTTCCTGTGCTTGGATCCAGCATTTCTCCCCAGCTCTTATCATGAAGTCCGTACTGTGTCCGTAAGTCTTTTGTTATTAACCTTTGGGATACAATTTTTCCATCAACATTTACTGAAACTAATATGAATTTATTATAACTATAACGTTCAGCACTATTCGTGCCGGTCCACTTCCAATCAGGATCTTTTTCCTGCCCTGTACTGCCATTTATCGTAGTATATCCAGGTAATCTTTGATGAGGGTCTTTAACATTCATAAAATATTTCAAATACCAGTTTCCACCAAAAGAATTTCCTGCATTATTTGGATATATTTCAGCAGTCTTGCTAAGGTGCTGGTTGAGGTCCTGTAGTACAGCCATGCGCTCATTAGCAATATTCAAATCCGATTTATTCGGACCGCGCACCCATGTTCCATCAGTCTGCTGCATTTGGCCTGCATGGTTAAATTTTTCATAGTAATTAATCGCTGAGGTCTTCCAAGCATCTTTGCTCATAGCGTCAGGATATACGGCAGGATCACCACTATTCGAGCCACCTGTAGTACTTCCCATATTTCCCTGATATACGCCTAATAACTCGGACAGAGTTGGCGGACGGGAAACAACGCTGTCTCGACGTGCGTATAGGCGGAATCGCTGATACCGGTCGACGCCGAGAAATCGCCGTAGCCCAGACGGACCTGAGTATGGCGATCCGTCCAGGTCGTGCGGACACCGGTGTATTCCTTGCCAAACCAATAGCCCGTGACGCCCATGCGTTCCGTCAGGCGGCCCATGGTGAAGTCCCATTTCTTAGCCTTCTGATTCAGTTCGGCCTTTTCCAGGCGCACGTCGTGGAGACCCCGCTTGTCCGCTTTACTGTACAGCGTATCGATGGTGTTGCCGCTGGACCCTTCGACGACGAGATTCGTATTATCTCCCAGCTGGGCGTCTATACCCAAGCGTAAGCGTTGTTCTAAACCATGATCCGGCTTACTCTGGAGTATTGCCTCTGCTCCGGCTGTGCTGCCTACATCCGCATTTTTTTGATCCCGCCTGATTCATTACCGCCAAACATGTTAGAACGAACACGGTAATCACCAATGAGATCAACATCACCTGGCTTACGTCCCACATCTTTGGGAGAAGGTGTTGGGAGGAACCAGTCTATTGATGGTCATGCTCTGACTTTCGTACTTCGCTTCTTCTTGGGCCCGGTCTGCCTGGACGACAACATCCCGTGTCATTACCGGATTATTGCCCCCTC
>NZ_LEKT01000045.1 GCF_001045675.1 Megasphaera cerevisiae DSM 20462 | reverse complement strand
CGGTTATGACGGATCATAAACGACATCTTTGGATTATTTGGATAGGCATTATTGTGTTTTGTATGTTGACCGTATTGATTTCTTTATCGGTGGGACAATATACAATACCATTCTCGCATGTAATACATGATATTTTTCATAGCTCCGGTAGTGCCCTTACCGTGGAAGAACAAGCAGTGTTATGGGATATTCGTATGCCTCGTACATTAGTTGGCTTTCTTGTCGGGGCCGGTCTGGCTGTATCCGGTGCGATCATGCAGGCAGTATTTATCAATCCGCTGGCTGATCCGGCAATTCTCGGCGTGTCAAGCGGAGCTTCTTTAGGTGCCGTTATTGCTATTTCCAGTGGCGGAGCTGCTGCCGGTTTTATATATATTCCGGCATTTGCCATGATAGGTGCCGTTGCGGCAGTTGGTCTTACGTTGCTGCTATCATGGAAGCATGGTAAGGTACGGGTAATGACACTGCTTTTGGCCGGTATTGTTGTCGGCATGATGTGCAGTGCCTTGGTTTCAGGCATTCTTATGATCAGTACGAACCAACAGCTGCATCAATATCTTTTCTGGACGATTGGCGGACTGGACTATCGCCGGTGGGAACACGTGCAGCTGGCTGTTGGCCCCATTACTGCCGGAATCATTGTTGCGGTATTTCTGGCACGTCATTTGAATATTCTCATTCTGGGAGGTACAGAAGCTCGTGCTTTGGGGATGCGCGTTATTCTTTGCCGTCTGCTTTTCCTGGCAATTGCTTCTCTGATGACAGCATTTAGTGTCTGTGTCAGTGGTAATATTGGGTTTGTCGGGTTGGCCGTGCCGCACATGATGCGGCTTATTGTCGGCGCGGATCATCGGAATCTGATCCCAGCTGCCGCTGTCGCAGGCGGTATATTTCTAGTCCTATGCGATACACTTGGGCGGGTCCTTTTTCCGGTGATGGAGATTCGTGTCGGTATTGTAACGGCACTGTTGGGGACGCCGTATTTCTTGTATTTGCTGCGCCATAAACAGAAGTAGCCAAAATATGCGGAGAGACTTCCCTATAGAAGATATGATGCAGATAATTATAGCAATGTGTGTTTAAATTATTGGAGGGGAACTTTTTTTATGATACATGCAAAGAATAAAATAATGACATTAGGTATTTGTTTGTCTTTAACTGGTAGTGCAGCTATAGGGGCGGAAAATATAACTGACGCAGATGATGCGGATACTATTATTGTAACAGCGGCCCGCATTCCGACAAAAAAAATGGCAACGCCTGCGGATACAACCGTGATTACGAGTCGGCAAATTGAAGATGTTCATTATAGCAGCCTAAGCGAAGCTCTGCAGCATGTGACTGGAGTCACTATTGTCAATTTTACGCCTGGAGCGTTGGATTTATTTCGCATTAATGGTGATGACCGGGTTGTTGTGCTCGTTGACGGACGCCGGATGAACAGCGATATGGGTGTAGGCTCGGGACGGGCCAATGTCAATTTAGAGGTCCTGCCGCCTATAAGCGCGATTGATCATATTGAAATTGTCAGAGGAAATGGATCGGCCCTCTATGGAAGCGATGCCGTAGGTGGGGTTATTAATATTATTACGAAAAAAAGAATAGAAAATCAATCTGCTTTTGAGGTCAATACGGGAAGCTGGGGCACACAACAGTATAATTTGACCAATGCCGGCAGTCATGACAAGACGAGCTGGTTTATTGATACTGGATATGGTAAACAAAATTATATGAAATATCATGGCGTGAACGGAACTATGAAGCAAAATAATACGGATTTTCGTGATAATACGCTGACGCTGCGCGTAAATCAGAAAATCAATCATGCAAGTTCGCTGGATGCTGCCTATGATCATAAATCATTTGATGGTAACGTTCCCGGAGCTGTCAGCTATCCATCTCCTCTGGCGCTGCAGCGGCTGACAAATAACGTGGCTTTTACATATCATTTTAAAGAAAATACAGATACGCCGGCTTACGTACGATACTATAATAATTATACGACAACCTACGAAGCAACACGGTTTTCTTCTCGGACACAAGTGATCGATGCGCAAAACACATGGAAAATAACAGATGACCAAACCTTGACCGGCGGATTGGAATGGCGGAAAAGTAATTCTTCTAATGCCGACAGTGGGTATAGCAATAAGGTATTGATTAATCAGGCGGCATATTTGGAGGATATTATTGCAATTAGCAGCAAAATGACCGTTACTCCCGGAATTCGATTAGATAACAACAGTCAATTCGGATTTCATAAAACACCTAAGATAGCCATGAATTATCAGGCCGATAACAACACCAATTTTTTTGCGTCTTGGGGCCGTGTATTTTCAGCTCCGCAAACGGATGATTTATATTATAATGTGTATTATTCTGACTATGGATATGGAATGTATGGCAATGAAAATCTTAAGCCGGAAACCGGGTATTCGGAAAGCATAGGGATGAATCACCGGTTTGACGCGAAAACCAATATTTCCGTCAGCCTGTTTAAAAGTAAAATATATAATGCTATTCGCTGGTTTGACGATCCGGTAACATATGATTGGTATGTGTATAATCTCAATAGTGAAAAGAAAAGCGGCATCGATATTACTTTGCAAAAGCAGATAAACAAAGCATGGAATTATGATGTGGGATATTCATATATCAATACAAAAACAGATACGGGAATTGGACAGGGTTTTATGACTGATATTAAAAATGCACAGCCTAACGGGTATCATGTCGGTGTTTATTATGCTCAGAATGCATGGAAGGCGAATTTGCAGATGACAGCGGGGACAGGGCGGAATACGACCGTATATAGTAATAATTCGTATGTGCTCTGGAACGGAGGTGTCAGCTATGATGCGTCTAAAAATACGACAGTTTACTTTAAAATGAACAATATTACAAACAAGCGATATGAAACGTACACGGGGTATGCAGTTGGTGATTATCCGATGCCGGGGCGGTACTATCAATTAGGAGTAAAGTATGTATTATGATTATGAAAGAATTGATTAATGTATCCAATATGACGGGCGACTTGCAGTATTTACTAATGGTTGTACCGATAATTTGGGTTGTCTCCTGCAAAAGCATGCATTAGACGGCGTGGAAATGATGTTTGCCGCACCAGGGGATGGAATTTTTCCGGCACGGCAATATATTCAGGGAGTGCATCTGCGGTTCTGGCCAAGTTAGCTTGATTTCTGGCGCAATAACAATAAAAATCTATCCCGTTTTTTTCCCGATACGCAGAAACGTATTCAGAAATTTGGTACATCGGACCGCGGCAGATGGATTGAAATAGCACGTGATACTATTCATACAGCTGTTGCCGGAGGAACACCGTATTTTGTGTTCCCTGTTGCGCATATGCGTCCTTGGGAATTATAGGATCGATGTTTTGCCGAATCAGATCGGGAAGTGATTCGGGCAGCTGCTGATTTTTTAATATCATCAGCAGGGACATACCAGAAGATCAGCTCATCCCTTTTGAGAATATGTGGTGGGCTGGTCTTACTTTAAAAAATCAGGAAAACGCGGAATACGTGTTGGAACGGGTGCAGCATCAAACTTGTGGATCTATGCTGGATACAGGTCATTTTACTATGCAGTACGCCGCAAAAGCTTACGGAAGAAGCACGTATTGCGTATATTCTGCAGACACTGTATCAGCTTGGGCCTGTTGTTCACTATATCCGGGAAATACGCGCTTTCGTGTATAAACAAGATGCCTCTGAAAACGATGCGGGAAGCATTGCGATATTTTATGAAAATAGCTTGTCATCAGCCGGTTACAATGAATGCTGTCAAACAAATTATCGTATAATACAGCCAATGTATTTGGTTCATGAATTTATTCCCTCTGACGGAGGTGATTGGGATAAAAAAATATATATGCAGCAGCATGCGTTAGGCGGGGAAGATGAAAAAACGTCAGAAGGTTTCATATGAAGCATGACTGATAAAAGACGGTTATAAAAGATGAAAGCATATTAAAAATATAGTTTTGATACACCCAGGCCATGCATTCGGAATCATAGGAATGGATGGTCTGGTTTGCAAGCAGAGAATATGCCTATGTTTTTCAGATGCAGTGGCAAAATAACGATAAGACTGTTCGTTTATCTCTTGGAGTTTGCGTACACAAACTAATGCATATGCAAATGAGACGCATTTATTAAATAAAACATGAGCTGCATACAGAAAAAACAAACTTATTTTCCTATGAAAATATGAGCATATAAAAATAAAAATGGCTTTATAAACCCGTTTATTTGCAATAAAACAAAGAACATTGCAAATGGATTTTTGCTGAATTAAAGAGTTGGACAATGGCAATACAATAGTGTTATAATACTTAAATTGATAATTGTTTTTTATATTCTATAGAAAAGGAATTATTATGAATGCAATGAGTCGAAAAGAGTTTTTATGTAAAGCCGCGCTGGCGATAGGGTCTCTGGCCGTACTGCCGTCACTTGTCCCGACGTTAGTGCGGGCAGCTTCTAATGAGACTATCGTTTCAGAGCCTCATATTGTCCCGACAAATTTAAAATTTACAGAAACACTGATACCCCGTAAGATTACGAATTTGATTATTGTCCATCATGTAGGTGGTACTGACCGGGATGTATCTGCGGCAGAAATTCACCAATGGCATTTGGCTAATGGCTGGGCGGGAATAGGATATCATTTTCTTATTCATAAAAATGGCATGATTGAGCAGGGCCGTCCGTTGTATGCTATAGGGGCACACTGCTATGGATATAATCAGACTTCAGTAGGTATTTGCTCTGCAGGTGATTTTGATATATCATTTCCTACTAAAAATCAGATAGATTCGGCATCTCATCTGATTGCGTATTTGTGTCAGAAATATGGGCTTAAACCGGATAGTCGTACGGTTTTAGGGCATCGGGATTTGAATCAGACAGAGTGCCCGGGACAAAACTACTATTCACAGCTGGAGGCATTGCGTAAAAAAACGGCATATTTTTTATAAAGAGAGGAAGACGTATATAATGAAACGATGGCTTTTTTTCGTGTTGAAAGGGCTGGCAGGCATCCTTGCCTGTGCAGCTTTTATGTTTTTATATTGGTATGGCGGTTCGGAGCAGTATCGATTGACTGGTGTTCCCGTATTGAATTATCATCAGGTTAATGATCAGTATCATACATCGCTGACGATGACAACACCGGATTTTGATACACAGATGAAATATCTGCATGATAATGGATATCATACGATTACACCGGCACAGCTGAAGGCGTATTTGACGGAAGACGCGCCGCTGCCCGACAAGCCGGTCATGCTTACCTTTGATGATGGGTATATTGACAACTACGTGCATGCGTGGCCCATATTGAAAAAATATGATATGACGGCAACCATTTTTATTATTACGGGACTTGTAGATAAGCCGCGGTATTTGTCATGGGATAATATCCAAAAGATGTCTGCGGCGGGGATTTCCTTTGGTGATCATACGGTATCTCACAAACCGCTGTCTTCGCTTAATACGCAGCAGATTCAGTATGAAATCACAGCGTCTAAAACACAATTGGAAAATCATCTGGGCAAAACCGTCGATTTTATTGCTTATCCGGAGGGAAGCTATGATGATCGTGTGGAATCAGCTGTCAAAGCTGCCGGGTATACCGGCGGTTTTACGGTCAATGCCGGACGGGTATTTCATGGAGATGATGTTGGCGCGCTCAATCGGGTCGCTGTTTTTGAAAGCGGACAGAGCACATTTCGGCATTTTTATATCCGGTTGATGTTGTCAACTCTTTGCGGGTATTTATGGAAGCTGCATGCGTTTGTCGCTGGTACGCTGCATTTGCAGCGATATGCATCGGCTATACCTGAGCCGTAACGGCAGAGAAAAGCTGGAAAAGTATAGAAAAAGACCTTTCGAGGGCATGGAGCTTTCGAAAGGTCTTTTTCATTATGACTATTATTGAGAGACGGCATCAACGGAGCGGTGTTCCTTTCCTTTTATGATGATCAGAATTTTATAAGGAATATTGACAATTTGCTCATAAGGCTGACTGATCCAGCCCATATGCACCCCAATCTGCCGGGGCGAGTTGTCGTCACGAAGGCGGATCCTGCCGTTTTCTATTTCGATGATGGCATAGCCAGGGATACCCTGTACATAAAATTCTTCATGATAGTCAGGTGTTAAAGTCACGGTACGCTGTAATTTTCCATTAACCCATATTTCCGCCTGCCCCGGATCTTGGAAAAAAGATTGCCATTCTGACAGCAGCGGCAGGCAGGAAAGAACTAGTAGCGTGCCTATCAGCAGCAGGTCATTTTTATATATACAAAATACTCGCAAGGGTGAATTATTGCATACTGTTATAAATTTCATCCAGATTTTCTTTCATTCGGTCAATATATGACGCACCATCTTCGCTGGTTTCTATTGTATGAATCTTTTTTACTGTGGCGCCTACTTCATTGGCCAAAGTTTGTGAGGTCTTGGGGCTGACCATGTCTTCGACAAAAATTGTTTTTACGCCGTGCTGGCGGCAATAGTCAGTCAGACGGGCCATTTGCTGCGTACTTGGTTCACCGTCGGCAAATACAGACTCCACGCTGTTTTGCTGCAATCCCAGGTCCCGGCATAAGTACGCAAAAGCAGCGTGTCCTGTTACGAATTGTTTATTAGACAGCTTTTGGAATTTACCGGCATATTCGTCTTCTAACTGCTGCAGTTGGTTTGTATAGTCTTGGGCATTTTTTTTGTAAAATTCGGCGTTGCCAGGATCAGTCTGGGCCAGCGCATCGGCAATGTTATTCACTTCAATTTGCGCATTTTCGAGACTCAGCCAGCAATGCGGGTCATAATGCCCGTGTTCTTTGATTTCGTTTTCGTCTGTCAGCGTAATTGGTGTAATTCCCTGGGAGGCTTCTATGGCTGTCAGGTTTTTGTTCCCGACGGTCTGCAGCGCTTTTTCGACCCATGGCTCCATCCCCAGACCGTTATAGACTAACAGACGGGCACTGCCCAGTTCTTTCAGCGTTTTTGTCGTTGGTTCAAATTCATGCGGTTCTGTTCCGTCAGGAATCATGTTGACGATTTCGACTTTGTCCTTGCCGACGGCCTGTACAAATTCACGCATGGCATCAAACGTGACGGCTACCTTTACTTTTCCCGCAGGCGCCTCCGTTGTTTCGGCTGTTTTGCCGGTACCGCAGGCGGTCAGCAGAGTAACTGCCAATAAGGTAGCGGCAGTGAGCATTATCCATTTCTTCATATATAAGAACCTCCTTGATTATTGATGCAAATAATTTGCATTTGCGATTTCGGTATTTATCATAGCATGGAACCGAGAACACGTCAACTAAATGCAAACGACTTGCGTTTTCTGTTTCGGAACTATATAATAAACAAGTACAGCATGAGAAGGAAGGGGAAGTTATGATTTCATTACAACATATATATTTTGCATATGAGCGAGGGCCGTATTTGCTGAAAGATCTGGATATGGTTATTGAAAACGGCGATTATATTTCTGTCGTAGGCGAAAACGGCAGCGGCAAAAGCACGCTCATTAAATTGATTCTCGGACTGTTATCTCCCAGCAGCGGCAAAGCTGTGAATACCTTTCATCACTGTGCGTATGTACCGCAGCGTTTTGAAACGCTGAACAGCCAATTTCCGATTACCGTATATGAAGTGCTGAATTGTTACCGCAAGGTACTTCATATTAAAGATAAAAAACTGATTTGGGAATGTCTGGAGCAGATGAAGGTAGCTGATTTGAAGGACCGTCTTATCGGTAATTTGTCGGGAGGTCAGTGCCAGAAGGTGATGATTGCCCGGGCGTTGATAGGAAATCCTGATTTATTGATTTTTGATGAACCGTCTACGGGGATCGATGTCAAGAGTCAGATGGAATTGTATCCGTTTATCCGGCAGCTGAATCAGAAAAAAAACATTACGGTTGTGACGGTAGAGCATAATTTAAAATTTGCCATTCATAATTCCACTAAGATGTTTCATATTGTCGGTGGACACGGTCATTTTTGTTCGCCGGCAGATTATATTCGTGAATATGTGTCGGATACGATAGGGAGGGAGGCTGATGTTTGAATATACGTTTATGCAGAATGCCTTTATTGTGGCGATTCTTATCTCATTAGTGTGCCCGCTTATCGGTATGTTTTTGGTTCTGCGCCGCTATTCTATGATTGGTGATGCCCTGTCTCATGCTTCTCTGGCAGGGGTAGCTGTGGGGCTGCTGCTGGATGTCAATCCTATTCTCAGCGCGTTTTGCCTGACTTCGGTTTTTGGTATTGCCATCGAGATGCTGCGTAATGCCTTCCGCCGATATGCTGAATTGATATTGGTCGTAATTTTGTCTTTGTCTGTCGGTATCGCGATTACGATCATTAGTGCCGGTATGGTCCACACGAACGTTGAATCGTTTTTGTTTGGCAGTATTCTTACGGTATCCCAGGAGGATGTATGGTCTGTTGCCGTTCTCAGTGTTGTATCTATCAGTACGATTCTGCTGCTGTACCCGCAGCTGGTTATGCTGACCTTTGATGAAGATGGTGCCAGGATTGCCGGTGTCAGGAGCCGTCTGATTAATTACATTTTTTCGATTCTTGTAGCAGCGACGATTTCCGTATCCATTCGGGTTGTTGGTATTTTAGTAATCAGTTCGCTGATTGCCCTGCCCGTTGCGACGGCGCTGCAGCTGCAGAAGGGGTTTCGCCGGACAATGGAGTTGGCTGTTTTTTTCAGCTTTTTCGATATTCTTCTGGGCCTGGTTATTTCATATTGGGTTGATGCGGCTCCCGGCGGTGTTACGGCGATTGCATCGGTAGTTATGCTGATGGTGGTTATCGCATATAAAGAGGCGGTGCTGACGATACGGAATAAAGGGGGCAGAGGACATGATGCGGCATAAAAACGAAGCAGGCAATTATGGCGAATATCTTCATCAGTATGGCTTGAAAAGTACGCGGCCTCGTAATCACGTGCTGCGCATTCTGATCAATCATCACGGCGTACTGACTGCAGAGGATATATACCGGAAATTGGCGGATGAAAACTGTTGTATCAATTTTTCTACTGTATACCGTATTTTGGAAATGTTTACGGAAAAAGGGCTGGTGGAAAAATCTTTTTTGCCGGATGCTAGAAAGTATGGTTTTGCGCTGCGGTCTCTGGGACATACACACCGGCTTATTTGCCTGCGTTGTCATAGGATCGTGGAAATTTCCCATTGTCCGCTGTCTGTATTTGAACAGAAGCTGGAGGGAGAAACCGATTTTCAGATTGTAGGGCACAATTTGGAATTATACGGCTATTGCCCGGAATGTAAAAAAGCAATGCATGGCAGCCAGGAAGTAAAGGCAGGGGAGGAAAAGAAAACGTGATGATGTGTATATCTGAACCTTGGCTGACGGAAAAATTGGGAGAAAGGGTGCGCGGCAGCGTCCATGTTTCTTTGTATGTTCGGCCTTTGGATGAAGCCCGGCCTTTTATATATGATGAACGAGCCATGCCGTCGGCCAGCCTGATTAAGGTCCCTATTATGGCAGAGGCTTTCCGTCAGGAAAAAGAAGGACGCATTCGGTTTGAGGACATGCTCCTTGTATATGATCCTGTCGAAGGCGGTTCTTTCTATGGGGGGCCGCCGGATAGGAAGGTTTCCTTGTATGATTTGATCTTTCATATGATTGTGGAAAGTGACAATACCTGTGCCAACATGCTGATGGATATTCTTGGGGCTGACCGCATCAATGAGGGGTTCCTGCGATGGGGGATGGATCATACCATACTGCGCCGCAAAATGATGGATTTTGCAGCTGCCCGGGCGGGACGAGAAAATATGACTACCGTTTCTGATATGGGCCGGTTTTTCACGCTGCTGGCTGACGGACGTTGTGTGGATGAGGAACGAAGCCAGGCGATGCTGGCTATCTTGTCTCAACAGGAAGATAATGCTATTTTGCCGGCGCAAATCCCTCATTCGGTTCGGGTAGATCATAAGACGGGAGAACTGGAAGGAATATATCACGACTGCGGTATTGTTTACAGCCCGCGGCGTGTTTATATTTGCTGTATGATGGCTGATGGAATTACGGATGAACCGCGGACAGTATATGATTTGTCATATTTGGCAAGAGATATATATGACAGATTATGAATGCGGGATCTTTTGGTGAGGAGTGGGACTCGATCGTATAGTATCAATTCGTATCAATAAAAAACACCGCATGGATTGAAAAGGATGCAGTCCATGCGGTGTGTAACTGGTGCACAGTGAATTAACGGTCATATATGATGAAATTTTCTTTTCGAGGTGCCGGTGCCGGCGCCGGCTCGTCAGCGTAGCCCAGAATACAGTGGCCTACGCCGGTCAGATGTACCGGAAGCCCCCACGTTTTTAACAGGCCTTGCCCTTCCGGTGAAGAAAATTCTTCTTTGGCCCGGTTAATCCAGCATGAACCCAAGCCCAGAGAAGCGGCAGCATTCATCAGATTACCCATGACCAGGCAGCCGTCCGACCAGGCATTTGCTGACTTTTTCATATCTGCCAGGACAACAAGGACTGTAGGAGCACCATACAGTGGATCACTGGCCGTGCCCATGATTTTGGCATTCATAGCGGACAGCTTGGCAATGGTATTGCTATTCTGGATGACGACGATGGTCACCGGCTGCTTTCCCATACCGCTTGGTGCGTATATACCCGCTTCGAGTACTTGCCTTAAATCGCCGTCGGCAATCTGTTCTTTTTTATATTTACGGATACTGCGGCGGGTAACTAATGTTTGGATCGTTTCATTCATGATGCTCAACTCCCTTTCATAATCCTGTTTATACTATTATTTAGCATATATAGTAGTATAGCATATATAGAGTGCTGAAATACAGGCTGTTTATGCCATAGATACGTTGTTTCAAAATGCTGCAGCAGCTGTGGATGTTTTTCGATAAAAGATTGCCGGATATGTGCTGAATATTTGAGAATATATGATATAATATATGATATGTTATAAACTGAAACTCATCGATAGGAGAGATCGTAGTGATATTGGAACGGGACCAGAGACGGGTAAATAAAAATGAAGAACAGTACCGTCACGGATCGGCGCTGCCGCAGCAATATATTCAGCCATTGGCGGATATTTTTAAGGTTCTCGGTGATCCGACGCGCTTGCGTATTTTACACGCTCTTATGGAGGGTGAGCTGTGTGTCCGCGATATTGCAGATCAGATACAGATGGGTCAGTCTGCTGTGTCCCATCAACTGCGAATTCTGCGCAATGCCCGTCTCGTCCAATTTCGCAGAGATGGCAAGGTAGTATATTATTCGCTGGCCGACAATCATGTATTTACTCTTCTTGCCGTTGGGCTGGAACATGTTGCCGAATAGGGATTGGCGAAATAGGAGGGGACCTTCATGTATATTTGTTTGATGCGTCACGGCAAGGCGGAACCTTTTCAGGAAGGCCGAGCTGATCAGGATCGGGAACTGACGGCCAAGGGAAAAAAACAATCGGTGATGATGGCTGACTTGGCGCTGCGATGGTGGCCGGAAGGAAAAACGTCTCTTTGGGCAAGTCCCTATGTGCGGGCTTGCCAGACTGCCGCTTTTTTGGAACAGACTTTGGATATTGAGACCTTCCATACTCATCCGGCAATAGCAGAAGGGAATCTGCAGGGGTTATATGAAGAGGTTCTCTGCAAGGAAAAGGCGGATATCGTATGTATTGTCGGACATTCTCCGTATTTGGATCAGTGGGCTGCCAAATGGACTGGGACGGCTGTGGATTTTAAAACAGGCAGTATGGCTCTTTTTGAATATGATCCGTATAGCGGCAATGAAGGAAGTGCGTCACTGGTGCTGTATCTTCATCCGAAGGCAGCTCTGTTCATGAAATAATACAGACGATTCAGGAGGTTTTTGAAAATGAAACATGTGTTATCCATTGCCGGTACGGATCCGTCCGGTGGTGCCGGCGCAGCTGCGGATTGCAAGACTTTTTGTGCGCACGGCTGCTTTGCCCTGAACGTTATTACGGCTGTTGTTTCGCAAAATACGCAGGGTGTCCGCGGCTATATGAATGTTACGCCGGAGCTTATTGCGTCACAGATTGATGCGGTTTTTGAAGATATTAATGTAGATGCCGTGAAAATAGGAATGGTCAGCGTGCCGGCGACGATTGGTGTCATTGCCGATAAATTAAAGCAGTACAAGCCGCCAGTAGTCGTGCTTGATCCGGTCATGGTGGCAACGAGCGGTCAGCGGCTGCTGGTTCCGGAAGCGGAACAGACATTAAGGGATATTCTTTTGCCTTTGGCGGATGTGCTGACGCCTAATCTGCCGGAGGCGGAGGTGCTGACAAGGCGGCCGATTCGCAGCTTTGCTGATATGGAGGCGGCAGCCAGACGGATTTTTGATATGGGGGCCAAGGCGGTGCTTGTCAAAGGTGGGCATCGTATGGAGGATGCTACAGATATTTTGTATGACGGCAGGGGCTTCCATTATTTTAAGGGGAAACGAGTGGAAAGCAACAGCACCCACGGAACGGGATGTTCCTTGTCAAGTGCTATTGCTGCTAATTTGGCTAATGGCATGAGCTTATCGGAGGCTGTCGGTGCGGCTAAAAAATATGTATTCGAAGGTATTTACCATGCCGAACTGATCGGTAAAGGCCACGGCCCAATTCATCATTTCTATCAATTGTATAAGAGAGCAGGTCTGGAATAGGATCTGATGAGGTGTGATATGAATGTTATGCGGCGTTGGAAGCGCACGATCTGCACAGCTGTTGCTGTAATGGCCGGCAGTATGTGTTTGGCGGCCTCTCCGGCTGATATATACAAGGAGGCGGCAGAGACGATGGCCGCCCATCCCGATGGAGAATATGTAATCAGAATCAATATGCAGATGCCCATGATAGGGGCGGCTGATATTGTCAATACGGTAGATCTGCAAGCGGAACCGTTCATAGTAAATAGTAAAACGACGATCACCGGCCTTGGAAAAACGACGGAACCGACTCAGGCGTATGTCGAGCAGGATGGTGACAAATTGAATGTATATTATGGAAAAACATCAAACGGAAAAACGGAATGGAGAAAGACCAGCCAGAAATTAAATAGTACCACGCCGATTTCCCAGGAGTTCAATGCGAATCATGATGTTCTTGCGGGTGTCAAATCCATTGCAGCTGCCGGCGATAATGCATATACTGTCGTCTATGATGCAAAAAAACTGTATCAGGATACAGATAAAGCAAATTTGAAAAAGGCTGGCTGTACGCCGGAACAAATTGATATGATTACCCAGGTGTTGCAGTCCCTGCAGCAGTCAGGCGATATATCTGCCGTAGTTACCGTTGATCCGGTGTCAAACCGTATTTCTCGTGTTCGTGTGTCGCTGACACCGCAGATGCGCAGCATCGCAATGTCGTTGCTGGATCAGTATCAAACGACAGAGGCTAACAAGGCGATTGTAAAACAATTTATTCAGTTCAGCGAAATTGATATGACGGTCGATTGTACTGCCCTGCCGGAAGGCACTGCCCTGACAGTCCCCCAATCGATTAAAAAACAGGCTGTATCGGTCAAGGAAAAGGCAAAGCGCTGAAACGCGTTGACGAAATACAGGGCGGCAGGATCTGCGGGAACGTAACGCCTGCAGGTTACTGCCGCGTTTTGATTATTCCGGAAATGCTATAAAAACGTAAAATTTAAGTTAATTTTTTGATGAATTGACAGAAAAGTACATGCATGTTATTGACAGAAGAAACGAAATAACGGAAAATATGGTAGAAGGGTAAAACCATTATTGTTCGTTATATCTTGAAAAACAGGCATGCAGTAGGAGATGACCCGGCAGGAACGATGTGTGCCTGGACACAGAGGATGAATCTGCAGAGCAGCTTTAGGTGTAAAGTGATGCTGGCAGTTGAACGGATAAATATAATTTATTAGGAGGTAAAAAACTTGGCTAAGAAGGAAAAACTTATGGTCATTCCTTTAGGCGGGCTGGGAGAAATCGGCAAAAATATGACGGTCATTCAATATGGCAATGATATTATCGTCATTGATGCCGGCTTGGCATTCCCAGACGACGATATGTTTGGCATTGACCTTGTCATCCCTGACATGAGCTACTTGATCGAAAACAGGGATAAAGTGCGGGCTGTTGTTATTACACATGGTCATGAGGATCATATTGGAGGCTTGGCATATTTGCTTAACGAAGTAAATGTGCCCGTATACGCGACTAAGCTGGTATGCGGCCTTATTGAAGGAAAACTGAAGGAAAATCATATTACAAATTACAAACTGAATGAAGTGCATCATGGAGATGAAGTACAGATCGGCTGCATGAAGGTGGGATTTATTCACACGAATCACTCTATTCCCGATGCCAGCGCACTGTATTTTAAAACACCGGTGGGAACGATCGTTCACACGGGTGACTTCAAAATGGATTTGACCCCCGTGGACGGATTGCTGATGGATATCCATAAATTTGCAGAACTGGGACGCCGTGGCGTACTGCTTCTTATGTCGGACAGTACAAATGCTGAACGCCCAGGATATACGGAATCGGAAATGACTGTGGGTCATGCCTTCCGTAAGGCTTTCCGCGCTGCTCCGGGGCGTATTATTCTGGCGACTTTCGCATCGAACGTATCTCGTATTCAGCAGGCTATCAATACGGCCGTGCAGTTTAAACGAAAGGTAACCGTATTAGGCCGGAGTATGGTCAATAATGTGCAGATTGCGATGGAATTGGGATATCTGGATGTGCCCGAGGGCGTACTTATCGAACCGGATGAACTCAATCGGTATCCGGCAGATCAGGTGCTGATTCTGACGACAGGAAGTCAGGGGGAACCTATGGCTGGATTGTCTCGCATGGCTGCGAATAATCACCGCAGCGTCAGCATTATGCCGGGTGATACAGTCATTATTTCGGCCACACCAATCCCGGGGAACGAAACCGGTGTGGGACGGACAATCGATAATTTGATGAGGCTGGGCGCTGATGTTATTGCCGGACGGGATAAAAAAATCCATGTTTCCGGTCATGCCAGCCAGGAAGAATTAAAGTTGATGCTGGATTTGATCCGGCCAAAGTATTTTATTCCTGTTCATGGTGAATATCGCATGCTGAAGCAGCATGGTGAACTGGCCGTCATGATGGGGGTTGAAAAGGATCATGTACTGATTGGTGACAATGGTCAGATTTTTGAGTTTTCCAATCGTACCGGGCATAAGACCGGGCATGTGAATGCAGGACGCGTCTTTGTTGATGGTCTTGGCGTCGGCGATGTGGGAAATATCGTTATCCGTGATCGCCAGCAGTTGGCAATGGAAGGTGTTGTCATCGTTGTTATGACCTTGGCAAAAGGGACAAGTCATCCTCTGGCAGGTCCGGATATTGTGTCTCGGGGATTTGTATATGTCCGGGATTCGGAGGCTTTGATCAACGAAGCCCATGACCGGGTCGCTGCCGTTTTGGAGCGGTGCGAGGCTGGTAATATACGCGAATGGGCTGTGATTAAATCACAGGTGCGGGATACGCTGAGTCGTTATTTGTATGAAAAAACACGGCGCCGGCCCATGATCCTGCCGATTATTATGGAAGTATAATCAAACCGTATACATGGTGACAGCGGAGGTATTATACCTCCGCTGTTTATGGTGTAGAATCTTTTCTGCACCTTGTTTTTATAGAAGGAGGAATTTTATGGAGCAGAAACGGGCCACGCCACTTACGACAGCTGGCTGTTTTGCTGCTGTTATGCTGATTTTAGCACTTCTCAGTACGTATGTGCCGATCTTTTCATTTATTGGATATTTTATTATGCCGATTCCGATATCTGTTACGTACATGAAATACGGCATTCGCCAGGCACTGCTGCTTGGCATTACGGCAGGCATACTGATGGGAATATTTATTGACCCTCTGACCGCGGTTATTCAACTGCTTACCTTTGGCTCCGTAGGCATCGCCGTGGGCGCGGGTTTCCGTCATGAATGGCCGCCGGTACGTATGCTGTTGGGGGTCACTGCGGCACTGATCGGCACGGCGATTGTTTTGATAGGACTAGTGTATGCTGTCATGGATATCAACGTTATCACGACGCTGGGAAACACCTTTAATATGGTTGTGGACAATATGCTTGCACAATATAAAAACAGCGGTATGTCAGAAATTCAGCTGGCGGAGGCCAACGTACAGCTGGAACAGGTTCGTCAAATGCTGCCGGTGCTGATGCCGATGGTGGTGTGCCTTGCAGCAGCAGTTATTGCTTATATCAATATCAAAGTCTCTCAGGTAATGCTGATTCGGCTGGGTTTTTCCGTACGTCCCTTTTTACCTATCCGTTATTGGGAAATATCACGTAGTATGATATACTTATACATATTGGCAATCGTCATGAAATATTGGGGAACGACACGGGATATTCAGTGGCTCAATATTATTGGCATTAACTTGAATCAAATGGCTTTCTTTTTTATATGTATTCAGGGGATTGCCTTTGCATTTTATTTTTTGGACCGCCGTTTTAAGATTGGTACGGGGGTACAAGCACTGCTTTTAGTGATGTTTTTTGTCTTGCCGGTTTTTTCCTATTTAGCATTTATTATTGGAATTATTGACATGCTTGTAAATTATCGTAAAAAGCAAGGTATGCCGTAATGCGCGGGAGGCGGAAAGATGTTTAAAAAATTGCTGTCAAGACGGAGTGAGGAGCCCTTTTTTCTCATTGCTGTTTTGCTGCTGGTTATCATTGCCGCATATAACTGGGTCATTGCATTACTGGCCCTTATTTTACTCAGCGGGGCCTATGTCCTGACTCGTAAGAATCATGATGAACGAAATAAGGAGATTAGTCAGTTTTTTGACGCGATTTCCCGCAGTGTGGATCAGGCATCTACCTATGCTGTTCAAAATCTGCCAATCGGAATCGCAATCATTGATATGGAGTCCAGTCTGTGCTGGGCCAACAGTGTGTTTCGTGACTGGGTTGGAGATATTGATAATGATCAAAAGCTGGATCATATCATGCCCAATCTTAATATTGATAAATTTTGGGGAAAATTTGGCTATTTTTTTGAACATATTGGCAGCCGCTACTATCGCGTCGTCTATAAATATTTGCAGACAGAAGCCGCTGAGGATGATAATTATCTGATTTTGTATTTTGAAGATATTACAGAAACAGAAACGCAGAAAATGAACTGCTTGGCGGCAGTGCCCGTGTTCTGTGATATTGAAATAGACAATATGGAAGAAGTTGCCAAGGGAATGTCGGCAGTACAGCAGACAACCCTGTGGACTAACGTCAATAATTGTCTGGTTGGTGAGCTGACGGCACGGGACTGTTTTGTGCGGGCGTATGGGAATGAAAAGTATTTTGCCTGCCTGAGCCGTAAAGCATTAAACGCTCTGAAGGATGATAATTTCTCCTTTTTGGAAAAAATACGTTCTATTCATACGGTAAACCGGATTCCTGTAACGATCAGTATGGGGGTGGCGACACTGCCGGAGGATATTGTAGCCAAAGGACTTTCTAATTTTAATGAATTGGCCGATAAGGCCCGGGCAGGACTGGATTTAGCACTGGGCCGCGGCGGTGATCAGGCAGTTGTTTTTGAAGAAGATGGTTCCCCTCATTTTTATGGCGGCAAAACCCGATCTGTGGAAAAAAATACCCGTGTTCGGGCCCGTGTTGTTGCACAGGCTATTCGAGAACTTATTGATGCCAGTGATCTTGTTCTTGTTATGGGACATGAACGTGAGGATTATGACAGCATTGGGGCTGCGGTCGGCGTAGCGCATATGGCGCGTCTGGCTGGTAAGACGGTACACATCGTTATCAGCGAACAGACTGATGCTATACAGCGATTGGAAGATCAGATTCTCGATTATCCTATTTTCAAAGATTTATTTATTACCGCGGAAGCGGCAGATGCGATCTGCAATAATCAGACACTTCTGTTTATCGTTGATACTCACCGGCCGGATATGACTGTGGCTCCGGCGTTGCTCGATAAGACCGAACGGCGTGTTGTCATCGATCATCACCGCCGCAGCTCTGATTTTATAAAAAAACCTCTTCTGACGTACACAGAGGCGTCCAGCTCGTCTACTTGTGAATTGGTAACAGAGCTTCTGCAATATTATCAGGAAGATGTAGAGTTAGAAAAAATAGAGGCGACGGCGCTCTATGCCGGTATCATTGTGGACACGAAAAATTTTGCCGTGCAGACTGGGGTGCGGACCTTTGATGCGGCCTCGTATCTGCGGCGGTGCGGTGCTGATCCGGAAATTGTGAGAGAATTATTCAGTTCAGATTTCAACACGATAAAGAATCGGGCAAGCATTTTATCAGAGGCACAGATTAAGGATGGCATTGCTACGGCCATCTGCCCAAGGGAAATTAAAAATTCGACTATTGTGGCAGCTCAGATAGCGGATATTCTTGTCAACATCGATAATGTAGAGGCCAGTTTTACTTTTTATGAACTGGCGGATAATTATATTGGTATCAGTGCTCGTTCCAGAGGTGAAATCAATGTGCAGCTGGTGATGGAGGCGCTGGGCGGCGGCGGGCATCGTACTGTTGCCGGGGTACAGCTAAAGGATCGGTCTCTGGCGGAGGCCAAAAATGATGTGATGGCTGCGCTTCATGATGTATTAGATAAAGATAAGGAGATTGAAAAAGAATGAATGTTATACTCTTGCAAGATGTCAAAAAATTAGGTAAAAAGGGTGAAATTGTAGAAGTTTCCGAAGGCTATGGCCGGAATTACCTGCTGCCCCGCAAATTAGCGGCACCAGGTACTACTGAAAATATTAATGATGCAAAGCAAAAAAAGGCTGCCGCTCAGCATAAAGCGCAGGTAGCATCTGATGAAGCCGTTATTTTAGCCAGCCAGCTGAAAAAAGTGGAGTTGACAATTTCTGTCAAAGTAGGAGAAGGCGGCAAAGTATTCGGAGCTATTACGGGGAAAAATATCAGCGAAGCCGCTAAGGCACAGTACGATATTGATTTGGATAAAAAGAAAGTGGAAATTAAGGAACCTATCAAATCGCTGGGAACCTATGATGTTGTCGTTCGCGTTCATCCGACGATTACGAGTGTGATCACGGTACACGTTGTAGAAGGCTAAACTGTGAGGGGAAGCTATGAAGGAATTACTTGATAAATTGCTGCAGCGCCATAAATATCTGGAACCGACTGCTGAGGAGGAACTGCGCCGTCAAGTCAACGTACTTTATGGCGCCTTTACCGGCTTGATAGGGTCAGAAAAAATGGTATTGCGTGCCAGTAAATATTCAGCCTTGTCTTTTGTTCATTCTGAGGATCCGCGGCATCGTCTTGTAGGGCTGCAGCGCCTTATTTACGAGGATGCTTCGTATGACCGGATACCCAAAGACGAAGAGGTTGTTGATGTTTTGAATGAGCTGGAAATGGTTTTGGCAGAAATGTTGGCTCGTCAGGCTGTGGAAGAGCGTTTGGAGAAAAAAATCACCCAGCGCATGGAAGAAAAACAACAAGAATATGTTCAGGAAATCAAAATACAGCTTATTAAGGAAGAACTGCATGATGTGGAGACACCACAGACACGGCGCAAACTGGAGGACTTGGAGAAGCTCGATGCGGTACAGTTGAACGAGTCTATTATGGAACGGGTTCGGCCTAAGACGCTGGGGGCCGTTGTTGGGCAGGAACGAGCTGTAGAGGCGATGCAGAGCAAGCTGGCTTCCGTATATCCGCAGCATTTGCTGCTCTATGGTCCGCCTGGTGTAGGTAAAACTACAGCTGCCCGTATTGTTTTAAATGAAGCAAAGCAGCTGCCGTTTACCCCGTTTGGCGCGAATGCGCCTTTTGTGGAAACGGATGGGACGACCTTGCGGTGGGATGCCCGAGACATGACCAATCCGCTTATCGGTTCTGTACATGATCCGATTTATCAAGGGGCACGCCGAGATCTGGCAGATACGGGGATTCCAGAGCCGAAACCGGGCTTGGTGACGGAAGCGCATGGGGGCATTCTTTTTATTGATGAAATCGGCGAAATGGATCCCATGCTTCTTAATAAGCTGCTGAAGGTTCTGGAAGATAAAAAAGTAAAATTTGAATCGGCCTATTATGATGAGGACGATCCGAATGTACCAAAGTATATCCGTAAACTGTTTGCGGAAGGGGCACCGGCAGATTTTGTCCTTATCGGGGCTACGACGCGGAATCCATCGGAAATTAATCCAGCTATTCGGTCACGCTGCGCGGAAATATTTTTTGAACCGCTGGTACCGGATGACATTCAGCAGATTGTAAAAAATGCGGCACTGGAGCTGGAAGTGTCTCTGGCAGAGGGTGTTTCTGAGCTCATCAGTGAGTTTACAATTGAGGGACGCAAGGCTGTTAATATTTTGGCAGATACATATGGACTGGCCGTATACCAAGCGGGGACCAGGCGGCATTTGGAAATTACACGGAATCATGTCTACCGTGTTGCTCAGATCAGTCGTCTGGTGCCGTATATGACAAATAAAGCATCTAACATGCCGGCAATTGGCAAGGTCTTTGGACTTGGCGTATCCGGATATTTGGGCTCGGCCATTGAAATAGAGGCCGTGGCATTCCCGGCCCGCACGCCTGGAAAAGGGTATTACCGCTTTAATGATACGGCTGGCTCCATGGCGAAGGACTCTATGTTTAACGCGGCGGCGGTGGTCCGCAGCGTAACGGGAAAGGAACTATCGGATTACGACGTCAACGTCAATTTTGTCGGCGGCGGGAATATCGACGGTCCGTCAGCAGGCTGTGCTATTACGACTGCTTTGATATCAGCAGTCATGCAAATTCCGGTTCGTCAAGATATGGCGTTGACAGGTGAAATATCTGTACAGGGACAGGTCAAGCCTGTTGGCGGGGTATTTGAAAAAGCGTACGGAGCCCGTCAGGCCGGTATGCAAGGGATTATTATTCCCAAGGAAAATGAACAGGATATTCCGGCTCATCATTTGCAGCTGCGTATTCACAGTGTGAAAATGATTCAGGATGTACTGGATATTATGCTGGTGAAATAGGGAGTGTGTATTATGGAACAACGTATTCCACCGCAAAATGTAGAGGCAGAGCAGGCTGTTTTGGGTGCAATGATGCTCGAACATAATGCTGTTATTGCCGCAATGGAAAAACTGCAGCCCAACGATTTTTACCGGGAAGTGCATCGAACGATTTTTGAAGCAATGGAAAATCTCCATCGAGAAAATAAAGAGATAGATGTTATTACGCTGCCGGAAGAATTACGGCGGATGAAGAAGCTGGATGACGTAGGCGGTCTGGAATATATTCTCAGTCTCCCGAATTTGGTGGCAACTGCGGCTAATATCGAATATCATGCGAATATTGTTTCTGAAAAGGCATTGGCTCGTAGCATTATTACGACGTGTACCGACTTGACGACAGAGGCTTATGAGGGCGAGCGAGAGCCGGAGGATCTGCTGGATGATGCAGAACGTAAAATCCTCCAACTGTCGGAAAATAAAAACCGTGGTGATTTTGCCCCAGTGGGCGTTGTTGTCGAAGCTACTTTAGATAAAATCACTAAATTATATGAAAATAAAGCGGGGCTAACGGGTCTGCCCACCGGCTTTCGGGATTTGGACAGGCTGACATCGGGCTTGCAGCCGTCGGATCTGATTCTTGTTGCCGCCCGCCCCAGTATGGGGAAAACGGCCTTCACACTGAATATTGCTCAAAATGTGGGGGTGCGGCAACGTAAAACGGTAGCCTTTTTTTCATTGGAAATGTCGCAGGAACAGTTGGTGCAGCGGTTGCTGTGCCAAATTTCCCATATTGATTCGCAGAAACTGCGTACCGGACAGCTTAATAGTGATGAAGAATGGACTAAGTTGACAGATGCGTGTGACAAGCTATATCAGTCACCGATTTATATTGATGATACGCCGGGGATTTCTGTTGCAGAAATGCGTTCTAAAGCGCGGCGGCTCAAATCAGAGCACGGTCTGGATCTGATTGTTATCGATTATCTGCAGCTGATGCAGGGGCGTAACTCAGAAAGCCGGCAACAGGAAATTTCTGAAATTTCCCGTTCTTTAAAAGCCCTGGCGCGGGAATTAAAAGTACCTCTTATTGCGCTGTCGCAGTTGAGCCGCAGTGTTGAAAGCCGGCAGGATAAACGGCCGATGCTTAGCGATCTGAGGGAATCAGGCGCATTGGAACAGGATGCCGATATCGTTTCTTTTTTATATCGTGAAGATTATTATGACAAAGAAACAGAAAATCAGCATATTACAGAAGTCATATTGGCTAAGCATCGAAATGGTCCTGTCGGTGCGGTCAAGCTGTATTTCAAGGGCGAGTATACATTATTCCTTAATCTTGATACTACGCATGACGATCATTCGTAACTATGGGGGATGAAAAACAGGCAGTACGGCTGCAAGGTGCTGTCGGTTTTTCTTCCCTTCTTTTTATATGAGGGGAGAATGCAATGGATAGAGTAAAGAAAATGCGTGTTGCTGCAATAGTGACCGTGCTGCTGTTTGCTTTAGTAGCGGCTGCCGGGTTTGCTTCCCGGTCACCTGTAGTGATGTCGTTTCATCAGGAACGGCGTGTGGCCGTTATCCGAGTCACGGGTCCCATTGTTGGCGGCAATAGTGATCCGGTAAGTTTGGGCGGTTCATCGGGTACCACATCAGGCGAACTGATGAGGCAGTTTCGTAAGGCCCGTAAAGATGACAGCGTCAAAGCCGTATTGCTGCGGATCGATAGTCCCGGCGGCAGTGCGGCGGCCACACAGGAGGCGGCACAGGAACTGCAGCGTCTGAAGGATGCGGGAAAACCGGTTATTGTTTCGATGGGAGATACAGCCGCATCGGGAGCGTACTGGCTGGCGGCATATGGCGATAAAGTATTTGCCAATCCGTCTACGATTACAGGCAGTATCGGCGTATATATTTCGTATTATGATTTACAGGGACTGAGTCAGAAGTTGGGCGTATCGGAAGAAAAAATAAAATCAGGTGCGCATAAGGATATTTTTTCACCATTCCGGCCTATGACTCCGGAGGAACGGCAGATTACACAGACGATGGTCAATGATATGTATAATCAATTTGTTGCGGTTGTTGCTAAAGAACGTCATATGGAAGAGCCTGCTGTGCGAGCCTTAGCAGATGGACGGGTGTTTACCGGCGAACAAGCCCAGAAGGCGGGCCTTGTGGATGCAATGGGAAATTATTATGATGCCCTGGCCTATGCTGGAAAACTGATTGATGCAGATCCGGATAAAGTGCCTACGGTGGCGTATACCGAGCCGGTATCTTGGCAGCAGCTTTTAAAGGGAGATCTGTCGGTATTTCGTTTTATCCAGTCGGCATATGGGGCGGAAAATAATATCCCGCTGCCGTTGCTGCTGATGAAGAGGGGGTGGCAGCATTGAAACAGCATATAGAAGATGCTCTGGTTTTGGCATATGGTGTTGTGACAGAACCTCAAAAAAACATAGCTGCCATTACAGAAAAACAGCAGCTATGCGAAGGTCTTATCATTTGGGCAGGTACGATTTTGTTATCTGTTATCTCCGTCTTTTCGCAATGGGAAAAGGCATCCATGCTGACACTTATTGCCCTTTATGGCGGCGCAGCGCTCTTTTTTCTTTTCCGCATTTTATTTTTACACGGTACTTCCCGCATGCTGGGCGGCGAAGGATCGCTCAAAGGAATAGCTTCCGGACTTTGCTTTGCTGATATTCCTGCTAATTTGGCGACTTTGGCAGAGAGTTTTGTTTTTATTCTTCCGGCGCAGCTAGTTTATTTGATTTCATTTGCGGTAATGATTTGGTCGTTTGCACTGGCGGTCATGGCCGTCAGATCTAATTATGGCTTGAGTACAGGGAGGTGCATTGCGGCAATTATTCTTCCGGCTGTATTATTTATTGGTGTTATCGTGATTTTGTTCGTATATGTGGCTGTATCTATTGCTTCAGTCTTCGAAGGTTTCTGATGCGGTTTTGCTGATGTAATCCAGATTTCGCAGAAGCAGTTTTTTTCCTCGCCAGGCAAAGGCCCGTCTGCTGTAAGCTGTTTGAAATTGGCGATTTGACATATCTGCAATATCCGAGCGGTGCAGGAGAGACAGGCGGTCCTGACGGAATTCAGGAAGAGGTGTGTCGGCAATGTTTGCGTTATGGGGGCAGACCTGCTGACATTCATCACAACCGAATATAAGAGGCGTTTTTTGTAGCACTGTAATTTCGGGCGGCGTTAAGCTGCCTTTTTTTTGTGTTAGAAAAGATTTGCAGAATCGATAGTCGTAGCCGGAAGCAGAAGTGAAACAGTGACCGGGACAAGCCGTTTTACAGGCACCGCAGTGAAGACACTCTTTTTCCAAAGGCAGATCCGGTTCTAACCGGAGCGTAGTCAGGATACTGCCGATGAAGCAGTACGATCCATATGTAACATTGATAAAGCAATGGTTATCGCCGAAAAATCCCAGGCCGGCCTTATAGGCCAGCCAGCGATCTGCCAGCGGAGAAGTATCGATAATACTGTACTGGCGGCTTTCGGGACACAGCTCCTGCAGAAAGGATTCTATGCGATGCAAATATGTGCGGATGACAAGATGATAATCCGGGCAGCGGCAATACATTGCCAGATTGGCGGCAGTGTCTTCAGATACATAATAAGGAAATAAAATAACGATAACAGACCGACATCCCGGTAGAAGTCGTTCTGGCGCATAGCGATCCTGCCCTTCGCCGGCAGCAAGAGGACAGATATCTGCTTCTTCCGCAGGACCCTTCAGATCAGCAGGGGCGATACCGGTACACTTCAAGCCCAGCGATGCTGCGAATTTTTTTATGTCATAACTGTTCATAGAAGCTCCTTTGAAAAGATAACACTCTGCGCTTATTATAGCATTAAAAAAGAGGCAGAACCAAGAAAAAAATGTAAATGTGTTCTTGCATTTTCATGGGGAATATAGTATACTAATCAAGTCGGCGGTTTTAGAGGATGATTATATGACTGTTGACTTTGAAAACGTTGAAAAAAGTATTGACAGAATGAAGATTATCTAGTATAATTAACTACGTTCTGTTGAGTAGGCCGACGTAGCTCAATTGGTAGAGCAACTGACTTGTAATCAGTAGGTTGTAGGTTCAAGTCCTATCGTCGGCTCCAAACATTGTGGTGGGGTTCCCGAGTGGCTAAAGGGAGCAGACTGTAAATCTGCCGGCTATTGCCTTCGAAGGTTCGAATCCTTCCCCCACCACCACTATTGTCGCGGGGTGGAGCAGTTGGTAGCTCGTCGGGCTCATAACCCGAAGGTCGTAGGTTCAAGTCCTGCCCCCGCTACCAAATTTTTTCTTGTAATTAAAAGCATGAAAAGTCCATATAACTTTATAACGATGCTTTGAACGGTAATAGGCTGTTGTAGCTCAGTCGGTAGAGCGTATCCTTGGTAAGGATAAGGTCACCGGTTCAATCCCGGTCAATAGCTCCACACATGGCGGCTTAGCTCAGTTGGCTAGAGCATGCGGTTCATACCCGCAGTGTCCAGAGTTCGAATCTCCGAGCCGCCACCACATTTATAACCTCGTTTTGCGAGGTTATTTCTATATGCAATGATATATTTTTCTCTTTTGTTAGAGCATAAATCTACATTGTGTGATAGAATACAAGATATAAACAGATTTTTTCCTAAAGGAGGAAATGAATAACATGGCAAAAGAACATTACGAAAGAACCAAACCGCATGTTAACATTGGTACCATTGGTCATGTCGATCATGGTAAAACAACGTTGACAGCAGCAATCACAAAAGTATTGTCCAAAAAGGGCTACGCTAAATTTGAAGATTATGCAGATATCGACAAAGCACCGGAAGAACGTGAACGCGGTATTACAATCAATACGGCACACGTTGAATACGAAACAGATAAACGTCATTATGCCCATGTAGACTGCCCGGGGCATGCCGATTATGTTAAGAACATGATCACCGGCGCGGCGCAGATGGATGGAGCTATC
>NZ_LEKT01000044.1 GCF_001045675.1 Megasphaera cerevisiae DSM 20462 | reverse complement strand
CCAAGGGGTTTACCGCTCCAGTCAGCCGCACTTTCCGTGGGACGATGAGACGAGTCATGCGGAAGATTCCCTTTCAAACGCATGTAGGGATTCATCACGGACGCATTTGCAATAATGGCCCGTCCAGCAGTGCCATAGGGAAGTTAGCTAACAGTTTCTCAACGCCTGCATTTTTATAAAAAAACGATGTCGATGAGGCTAGCTATTATCTAGGTCAATACATTCACCGAGAACTTCTTGACACATACATATACTCAGTATAGCCTGCTTTTCTTTACAAAGTATGATATAATAGAATATGTTTACTATCTTGTATTAAGAGTTGGTACGTTATAAACAATCACCTGAATTCAGGAATGAATATACCTGACCTATAGAAATAAACGGAGGATTTTTAGGAATGGCGAGAGTAAAAATAACAGAAACTGTGCTTCGTGACGGTCATCAGTCCATTGCGGCTACGCGCATGCGTTTAAACCAAATGCTTCCTGTGCTGGAAGCGATGGATGAAATCGGATACAATGCTCTGGAATGTTGGGGAGGCGCAACTTTTGATACGTGTATGCGTTTTCTGGGCGAAGATCCGTGGGAAAGGCTGCGCACGATCAAAAAATATGTAAAAAAAACGCCGCTGCAAATGCTCTTTCGCGGACAAAATATTCTCGGCTACCGGCATTATGCTGACGATGTTGTTTATGAATTTGTCAATCGGGCTGTGGATAACGGAATTGACATTATCCGGGTGTTTGATGCATTGAACGATCCACGCAATATGGAGGCAGCTATCAAAGCGGCTAAAGATACGAAAGCGGTTCATGTGCAAGGTGCTATTGTGTATACCATCAGTCCTATTCACACCATGGAATCCTTCACAAAGGGAGCCATGGAGCTGCAGGACATGGGGGTCGATTCGTTATGTATTAAAGACATGTCAGGACTGCTGGCACCATATGATGCATACAATCTGATCCGTATGCTGAAAAAACATGTATCAGTTCCCATTGAACTGCATACGCATTGCACTTGCGGTTTCGGTGAAATGACCTATATGAAGGCCATAGAGGCCGGAGTGGATATTATTGATACGGCGCTGTCGCCGTTTGGCGAAGTGACAAGCCAGCCCGCGACAGAGACACTGGTCATGGCGCTGCAGGGAAGTATTTATGATACGGATATAGATATAGAACGCCTGTGGCCGCTGACGGAACACTTTAAACAGGTCCGTAAAGAACTGGCTGATGAATTTAAGCTTACGATGCCCAGCCAGATCAATCCCGCTGTCAGAAAATATCAGATACCAGGCGGCATGCTGACTAATTTGTATAATCAGCTTAAAGGGCAAGGATCAGAGGATCGTTTTGATGATGTATTGGCAGAAATGCCCAATGTGCGGCGTGATTTAGGATATCCGCCTCTGGTTACGCCGACGAGTCAGATTACAGGCTCTGCTGCGGCACTCAATGTTTTATATGGGCGGTATAAGATCATTACCAACGAAGTCCGCGATATTGTTCGTGGTAAATACGGACGGGTTCCCGGCACGATCAGTGATGAATTCAGAAAAATGTGTATCGGCGATGAGCCGGTCATTGATTACCGTCCTGCCGATGATCTGGAGCCAGAATTGGAAAAAGCAAGGAAGACGTTAGCCGACGAAGGATTTCCTAATGCATCCGCAGAAGATGTACTCAGCTTTACCCTTTTTCCGGAGGTGGCGCTGCCGTTTTTCAGAACCCGGAAGGAAGCCACGTTATAACAATTAAACTGGCATACATTATTTTGTAGCAAGGACCTGCGCTATGCTGCCTGCTCCGGTGTGTTTCTCATGACCAAAAAAGGTAACCGCCCTTTCAGCATTCCGGTGATGGGGCAGTTGCACACTATTACTAGCCGGAAGTTGACCGTTTGCCGGTACCCTCCTGCACATAACAGGATAGAGGCGCCGTATTATTTAGCCCGTTTTTATAAATTCCGTTCTAAACTGTTTTTTTGACTTTGTGATAAAAAATATCATGAATAGAAACTTTTGCAAGTGGTTTTGTAAATGTTATATATATTAGGATTTAAAATTAGTAGATTTTGTAATATGTGAACAGTACGTCTCTAACGTGAAGGTTGGATACAATTACTTGACAAGTACGTAAGAATCAGGTACACTATTCAAGTACGAAATCAGCGGGACGTGGCGCAGCTTGGTAGCGCGCTTCCTTGGGGTGGAAGAGGTCGCGAGTTCAAATCTCGCCGTTCCGACCAATACGTAGGTGCCTCACAGAGTTTACATTTTCTGAAATGCCGATTCTTTTCGAAAATTTTTTTGATCGAATTGGACATGGAAAATAAAACTCTGTGGGGCTTTTTTGTATGCTGCGATAAGAGGTTGGGTACATCTCCAGTATGGTTATGGCCAGAGTGGCAAAAAAAAAAGATTTAGCCAACTTGCGGTAATTGAAGATGAATTTGATTCTTTTTTCTATCTGAAGAGTCCAGTGATAGGCCGCCTGAAGGCGTTTGTTCATTTTGCTTTTTTCTGAAGATTTTTTTTCTGAATCGTGGCATAGGCTGTCATTCATACTGATGAGAGTGGATATTGTCTTGCCAAAGCTGTTTTCCATCGATTTACACAAGTACTATGTGGCATGATGGTGGTTTTGATTTATTAAATGGACGAATATTAAAATGATATATAGTGAAAATGCGATGAAAGATGCGGAAGCATAGTGCACCGCATTTTTTTTATTTATTTTTTAATACCTTTATTTCTGGAAATATTCTCAAATTATATTTTGTTTAGACAGCGCATGGTTTGGTATTACTTGTTAGCGTATTTGTACAAGTCTTGTTAATTATATTAAAAAAATATATGAAATTATGATAACCATTTTCTTTGAATGGGCCGTATATTGTGAAAATGTTAACCCACATTGAAGATGGTGTGAATTGACGAAAAATATATATAATAGTACAATTATATATATTAATAAGTAATAAATAGTATGATATAAAAGAATTGTTAATGAGACTTTTAGGAACTGGTACCATTACGTGCACCGGGACGCAATTGAATATGCCAAAGCATGAAGGAGGCGAAATATGTTGGATTATCAGAAAATGTATCGACAAAAACTGACTACGGCAGAAAAAATCGCGGAGGTGATTCAGTCCGGTTTTTGTTGTGCCTGTACATCAGCATTAGGTGAACCCGATGCAATTATGAAGGCGCTGTCGAAACGAGTTCTGCAGGAAAACTTAAAAGGCATTGAGCACCATATGCTGCTGGCGAGTCGGGAAGAACCTTATTTGGACCCCGCTTTTGCCGGAAAAATTATTCATGTACCATGGTTTACCAGCGGTAAAGCCAGACCGGCGGTGTGGGAAGGCCGGGCAGATTTTATGCCCAATTTTTACTATGAGGTACCGCGCCTGTGGAGAGAAAATGTGTTGCCAGATGTATTTTATGCCATGGTATCACCCATGGATGCTCATGGTTTTTTCAGCTTTGGTGTAGGTGCCGCAGAAGGCCGGGCGCAAATGAGCAGAGCCCGCTATGTCTTTTTGGAAGTCAACCGGTATATGCCACGGGTTTTAGGTGATAATTTTATCCATATTTCCGAAGTAAATGCAATTTGCGAGCATCATGCGCCTTTGCCTGTTATGCCGGATAGTGCCAGCAGTGAAAAGGATAAAGCTATTGGACGGCTGATTGCCGAGCATATTCCAGATGGCGCGACGCTGCAGTTGGGAATCGGAGGTATCCCTAACGCAGTCGGAGAATACCTTATCTCGAAGAAGCATTTGGGAATTCATTCGGAATTATTTTGTGACAGTTTTGTAAAGCTTATCGAAGCTGGAGCCGTAGATAACAGCCGCAAGCATATTAATCGGGGAAAATCAGTCGCTACCTTTGCTATTGGTTCACAGGCGCTCTTTGACTATGTGGACGATAATCCGGGGGTAGAATTCTATCCGGTGGATTATATTAATGACCCCCGTATTATTGCACAGAACGACACTATGATTTCTGTCAATTCCTGTGTAGAGGTAGATCTGATTGGGCAGGTCTGTTCCGAATCGATCGGTTATAAAAACATCAGCGGCACCGGCGGGCAAGTAGATTTTATCCGAGGTGCCAACTGGTCACGAGGCGGCCGATCCTTTATATGTACCTATTCTACGGCTAAACAGGACACCATTTCAAAAATCAGGCCAATTTTGGCGGAAGGAGCCCATGTTACGACCTCTAAAGGTGATGTAGACTGTATTGTGACGGAGTACGGCGTAGCGGAATTAAGAGGCAAGACTGCGTCACAGCGGGCACGAGCCCTGATTGCTGTTGCTCACCCTAAATTCAGGGAAGAACTGATGGAGGCGGCTAAAGATATGAATATTATGGTGTAGTATGGGCGCTTTGAAGTATAGTTGGAGTATATGCATGCAAAGGAGGAAACGTCATGATCAGAACACGCGAAGAGTATATAAAATCTTTAAAATCCATGCGTCCCAATGTGTACAAATTTGGCGAGCTTATTGAAGATGTAACGACACATCCGGCGACTTGCAAGGCCGTGGAATCACATGCCAGAGGCTTTGACGGAGCCAATGACCCGGCTGAAAAAGAAATTTTTGTTACGACTTCTTCGTTGACCGGAAAAGAAATTATGAGACATACTAGTTTGATGCTTTCTCTGGAAGATATTATGAATAACTCCCGGCTGAAACGTACAATGTATCGAAAATGCGGTACCTGTACGGGCGGTTTCTGTGTTGGCTGGAATGCACAAAATGTCATGTGGGCAGTGACTGCGGATATGGATGAAGAATACGGTACCGAGTACCATCAGCGGTTGAAACAATGGCTGTTAGCAGCTGAAGACAGCGGGATTCTAGTGGCCGGGGCGCTTACGGACGCGAAGGGCGACCGCTGTATGAAACCGTCGGATCAGCCTGATCCGGACAGTAATTTGCATATTGTAGAATATAGAGACGATGGGATTGTGATTACCGGCTGTAAGGCCATGATTTGTGGTGTCGCCGCATCGGAGGAAATTTTTCTGCTGCCGGGCTCCGGATACAAGGAAACAGATAAAGACTATGCGTTATCCTGTGTGCTTCCCAAGGATATTGAGGGCCTGACTATTATCGAAACCCGGCATGCCAGTGATTGCCGTGACCTGGAAGAAGGCTTTGATGCGCCGGCCACAGGCGTTACGCAGGCGTATCTGGTATTTGACCATGTGTTTGTTCCGAAGGCCCGTGTATTTATGGCTGGGGAATTCAAATACAGCGGCAAAGTCATTGAATACTTCACCGCAAATTATCGGGCCTGTATCGGCGCCTGCGTAGCCGGGCAGGGCGATGTTATGATTGGAGCCGGCGTGCTTATGGCCAGGGCCAATGGCTTGGCTGTCAAACCTTTTAAAGATAAAATGATTACGATGAGTGTCAACAACGAGACGACCTATGCCGTAGGAATTGGTGCCATGGCCCTGGGGAAACCGCATAGAACGGGAGTCTGGTTGTCCAATAACAAGGTAGCTCATGTAAACAAAATTCATGTAGCCTCTCTGCCGTATGAAACAAAACGGCTCTGTCAGGAAATTGGCGGCGGCATTGTGGAAACGGGCTGTTTCCCTTCGTATCGTGATTTTACTGATCCAAAGCTGGGACCGGTGATTCAGCGGTATGTCAAAGCCGGCAGGGAGGTATCCGCGGAAACCCGCGCCCGTGCAGCAAGACTCAGCGAATGGTTGACGCTGGGAGGCGGTGTTCCCGGCTGTATGCATGGCGGCGGATCACCGGACGGCGCGCGAATGGTAGTGCATGCCAATACACCTTATGAAGAATTTGCTGCGTATGCCAAAATCATTGCAGGCATTACGGAAGATGTAAAAGAACCTGGAAACGTTAAGAGATAAGGAATCACTTTATAATGTAATGAATTTATTGCAGAAAACCGGAAATCCGTGACAGAGGATTTTCGGCTTTTTTTTCGTCTATCTATGGCTGTACAGGGGGTAAGTGATTCTGGTGTTATTCTGAGAGCAGTATCTGGTATACAGCTTCGACACACCGTACATATTTGTATAAGCAAGGTCAACCGGATGCATTTTGAAATTAAATGTCGGAATGGATCATTTTGTGTCCGAATGGAGGAGAAATAAAATGCAAGGTCTGATAGAATTTAAAACAAATAGTAATAATTACTATCGAAATAATAGGAAAGAGGGATGATATGAGGGTAAAAAAGGTAAAAATATGATGTGGTGTGCCGGACTGTCTTTAGCCGTAATGGGGTGGCTGACAGCACCTGTATTAGCTGCCGATGAGTCTATTGTTACACGTGATATTGTTGTGGAAGAGAATAGGGTTCTGGAGGAAGCAAAACTTGAATCCCAGCAGACTACAATCATTATCGAACGTCTCCCAATTCTGGAGTCGGAAATATAGGAATGGTTTCTGCTGATATTGCGCCGGTGGTTAATACTATCGTGTCTTATTTGGCTAAATCATGGAAACCGGAGGATGACAGTAAATTACCGTTACATATATTGGAAGAATTAGGCATTGTTATACCGCAAATTGGTACTGTTCTTGTACAGGACCAGATAGCACCTCTTAATAGGGCTGCCTTTGTTCAGGTCAAACATCAATTCGGTGATACCGTTGGTGTCCAGGCCTGGTATCTCCGATCCGTAGATGATGATACGCACGCTATTGCCTATGCTGACGGAGATCATAACGATGCGGCCTTCTTCGACCAGCTGGCCAACGTCATCGGCCTCGGTGCCGCTTGGCGCATCGGTGACAATATCCGCTTCTCCTATGACTGGGGTCAGAACCGCACGGATTTCGGACGATTTATGAACGGCAGTACTCTATACACGCATGAAGCCGGCACGTCAGACTTTTCCATCAACGGCCGCGCCAACGGCGGCACGCCGCGATTCTGGGTAGCCCGTGTCGACATCGGCAAGTCCGATACGGACAAGCCGGGCAGCTGGAATGCTTTCGCGGACTACAAATACTTCCAGCACGGCTCCTTCTTCGGCGGCAACGGCACGGAGGGCGTGCCTGATAGATACCTCGACGGCATCAAGAGCTTCACCGTCGGCGGCGGCTACGTCCCGGCCAAGGATCTCCTCCTGGAAGCGTTCTACACCTTCGATGCCAAGGGCATCGGCAGGCGTGATACCTTGTATGGGTCGGAAAACTTTACGCTGGGGGATTACGTTCGCGTTCAGGTAACGCACCGCTTTTGATATCTGTAAGAGCAAAAAAAACACATAGGCTTTGGTTTACAAAAAAGGTCGGAGTATTTTGTTCCGGCCTTTTTTTGCCGTTATAAAAAGCGTATTTTATTTCAGTGTAGTACTTTTTGTTTTTTCCGCATATGTTTTTCCATTGCGGTAAGTATGATATAATAAAAGGTACGTTCTTACAGTACTGGATTAACAATAAAAGGAGCAGGTATAATGCGGCCATTTGTTCATTTACATGTCCATACGCAATACAGTCTTTTTGACGGTCTGTGCCGAATTCCCGACATGGTGAAAAAGGCCGGCGAACTGGAAATGCCGGCGGTTGCCATTACCGATCATGGCAATATGTATGGCGTGATTCATTTGTATAAAGAAGCTAAAGCGCAGGGAATCAAACCTATCTTAGGCTGTGAAGTATATATGACGAGAGGCAGCCGGTTTGAGAAGAAGGCCAAGGAACGACTGTGCCATTTGATTTTACTGGCGAAAAATAATACAGGATATCACAATCTTGTGAAAATCGTATCCAAAGGATTTGTGGACGGGGAAAATAATTATCATAAGCCTCGCGTGGACTATGATTTGCTGGAACAATATCATGACGGGCTTATTGCGATGAGTGCCTGCATTGAGGGGCATATACAGCAAGATATTCTTAATCACAATGAAGAAGGCGCGCTGCGTACGCTGCATCACCTGATTAGCATTTTCGGTAAGGATGATTTTTATTTGGAAGTTCAAAATCATGGACTGCCGGAGGAAAAAATTGTTCGTACCGTTTTTAAGCAGTGGTCTCAGGAATATGGATTGAAGCTTGTGGCGACCAATGACTACCATTATATCGAAAAGTCTGATGCGGCGGCGCAGGAGGTAAAGCTGTGCATCTCGACAGGAAGTACCCTGGACGATCCGTCTCATTTTCGATTTTCTAATGATGAATTTTATATGAAAAGCGGCGAGGAAATGGCAGCCCTGTTTTCTGACATGCCGGAGGCACTGGATACGACTCTGGAAATTGCCGGAAAATGTGACGTCGATATCAGTTTTAGTGAACGTCATTTGCCTAAATTTGTCGTTCCGGACGGTGAAACAGATGAGACGTATCTGCGTAAGCTTTGTGAAGAGGCACTGCCGACACGGTATGATCCGGTGACGCCGGAGGTGCGCCAGCGGATGGATTACGAACTGAGTGTTATTAATAAAATGGGATTTCCTTCTTATTTTCTCATTGTATGGGATTATGTGAAGTTTGCGCGGGATCACGAAATTCCCGTCGGGCCGGGGCGAGGCTCGGCAGCGGGATCTGTCGTGGCCTATTTACTGGGGATTACGGGATTGGATCCGCTGAAATATGATTTACTGTTTGAACGGTTTCTTAATCCGGAACGGGTGACTATGCCGGATATTGATATGGATTTTTGCTATGAAAACCGCGGCCGGGTCATCGATTACGTGACGCGGAAATATGGCAAGGATCATGTAGCTCAGATCATTACGTTTGGAACCTTGGCTGCCCGGGCTGTATTGCGCGATGTCAGCCGGGTTCTCAATATTCCCTTGAATGATGTGAACCGATTTATGAAACTGGTACCTCCTGAACTAGGGCTTACGCTGGATAAAATATTGAAAACCAACAAAGACGTTCAGAAGGAGTATGAATCTGATCCGGCGGTACGCCACCTGTTTGCGGTTGGTAAACCGCTGGAGGGGCTGGTACGGCATTCGTCTACGCATGCGGCAGGCGTCGTCATATCGGCGGCTCCCGTAGATGATTATGTCCCTATGCAGTATTCAAAGGAAGGGTATTTGACGACGCAGTATGACAAAGACCTTGTAGAGGAATTGGGGCTTTTAAAAATGGATTTTCTCGGCCTGCGGACACTGACGGTCATTGGCGATGCGGTGAAGCTTATTCGCAGGGAGCACGGCATCACCATAGATATCAATGCCATTCCTCTGGATGATGAAAAAACTTGTCATATGCTGACAGAAGGCGATACGGCCGGCGTGTTCCAAATGGAATCCGAGGGTATTACTGATCTGGTCAAGAGCTTAGCACCGACTCATTTTGAAGATATGATTCCCCTGGTGGCCTTATACCGGCCCGGCCCATTAGGAAGCGGCATGGTAGATGATTTTATCAAACGAAGTCATGGGGAAACGAAGGCAACGTATCTGCACCCGCTTCTGGAACCTATATTGAAGGATACGTACGGTGTTATTCTCTATCAGGAACAGGTTATGCAGATTGCCTCTGTTATGGGCGGTTTTACGCTGGGACAGGCTGATTTACTGCGCCGGGCGATGGGTAAGAAAAAGGAATCCATTTTGGCGGCGCAGCGGGAAAATTTTCTGGCAGGGACAAAGAAAAATAATATTTCCGATGATATTGCTAACAAGGTATTTGATCTGATGGTATATTTTGCCGGCTATGGCTTTAATAAATCTCATTCGGCAGCGTATGCCTATGTAGCCTGGCAGACAGCTTACCTCAAGGCGCATTACCGGGCAGAATTGATGGCGGCGACAATGACCAGCATGATCAATGATGCGGCTAAGATCAGTTACTATGTGTCAGAATGCCAGCATCACGGCGTAGAGGTCCTGTCGCCGGACGTGAATGCCAGCGTGTCTATGTTTTCTGTTGAAAACGGCGCGATCCGCTTTGGTTTCTCTGGTGTGAAAAGCGTCAGCGACAATGCTATCGCGGCTATTGTCAAAGCACGTGAGGAGGGCGGCCCCTTTTCTTCTCTTGGTGATTTCTGCAGCCGCGTCGATTATCATATTGTCAATAAAAAGGCAATAGAAAGCTTAATTAAATGCGGCGCCATGGATTCCTTCGGCAAATATCGGTCGCAGCTTATGACGGTTGTTGATCAGGCGATTGGCATGGGTTCGTTGAATCAAAAAGATTATGCGTCCGGTCAGATGGGACTTTTTGACAGCGGAGAGGAAAGGCAGGCTGTTGATTTGGTGTATCCGGACATAGAGGAATATCCCATTGAAATGCGGCTGGCCATGGAAAAGGAATATGATGGTTTTTATTTTAGCGGTCATCCGTTAAATAAATATAAAGACATGATGGAAAAGCTGACGCCTATTTCGGTGATGTTTGGTGAAGGGGCCCGGCAGTATGATGGGAAAAGCATGTGTGTCGGAGGCCTGATCACAGCAAAACGCCAGGTTACAACAAAGCGCAATGACCAGATGGCCATCCTGACCATAGAAGATTATACGAATACGGTCACGGTCGTCGTTTTTCCCCGGATATACAGTCAGTGCATGAATGCTACGGCCGTCGATATGGCTGTTACTGTCCGTGGCCGTGCTGATATTAATGATGACAATATTCAGCTGGTAGCTGAAGAAATAACTCTTTTAGGAAAGGATGGCAAACAGCCTGCGCCGGCTATATCCTCATCGGCCGCCCGCTATGCAGGCCCTGCGTGGCAGCTGGGTCAGGGCAGCAAGCTGTTTATCAAAATACCGGCTCATCTAGAAGGGACAGATTTGAGTACAAAGATTGCCGGCGTGTTGGAAAAATACCATGGCCCGGTCCGGGTCTATTTCCACCTTATGGGCAGCCGCCGCACTATTTTGACTGATGAGCAATATTGGGTGCAGTCAGATGACCGCCTGCACCAGGAATTAGAAGCTATGCTGGAGCCGGGATCGCTGGTATTGAAATAAAGATATATGTTGGGGCACGTTTGGAGCTGGATAGTAGACTGGCCGCGGGAAGTTAATCATGGATCTGCCTTTCAGCAGATTCATTTTTGGCTTCTTGCGCCGCCAGACGGCAGTTTTTATCTTTCAAGCGCGCCCGCTTGGCGTGAAGGTATTGCTCTGGTACTATTTTGGCCAGGACGACACGATAGCGTTCATTATATTGCCGCATAGCGTCATTGATTTCCTGATGAATTTTTAGGATGTGGTCTGGTGTATATTCTTCGGGAGGAATGTGCAGGTCACAAATGATATTCAGGCGAACCATACCGGCAGTTATACGCAGGTTATCCGTATGATAGTGCGGATATTTTTTTTGGATAATAGCGTCTAGAATATGCCGTACTTTATTGATGATATGGGGATTGGTGCACAATGGATCCATGTGGATATTGACTTCCATCTGGAAGGCATCTATGAGTTCATCCTCGAGTACATCCAGAGCGGCGTGAACTTCAACTAAGTCTGCCGTATCCGGTACTTCCGCATGAAGTGAGGCAAACATGCGTCCTGGCCCGTAGTCATGGATTTTGATATCATGGACGCCGACTACATAGGGGCATTTTAGGGCACATTGCACAATCTGCTGAACCAATTCGGGATTCGGAGCCCGTCCGAGGAGAATATTGATGACATCTTTGGCGATACCACAGCCGGTGTACATAATCAAAAGACCGATAGCCGTTCCAGCGGCGGCATCGACAGGAAGTGCTGTGAATTGCTGAAGAATTGTAGCGGCCAGCACGCCTGCGGTGGCAATGGCATCATTGATGCTGTCGGAGGCGGTTGCTTCATTGACACTGGAATTGATTTTCCGCGCAATATAGCGGTTGTACAAACACATCCAGCCTTTGATGGCAATAGAGAGCAGGAGAATGGCCATGCTCCAATAGGAAAATTCCATGGTTTCCGGTTCAAAAAATTTCATTACAGAAGTTTCACAAAGCTTGTAGCCTACGATCAGGATAATAATGGAAATCGTCAGAGAAGCCAGATATTCAAAACGCCCATGACCAAAAGGATGCGCCTTATCCGGCGGGCGGTTGCTTAATTTGGCACTGATAATAGAAATAAAGGACGCGCCCATGTCGGTGAGATTGTTAAACGCGTCAGACAGAATGGACATACTGTTCATTGTCATGCCGATGAGAAATTTACTGATAAAAAGAAATAAGTTACAGATGATACCTAAGATTCCGCCAAAGATACTGTACTGTTCGCGGACTTTTTTATCCGTTGTATTTTCGTAATTTTTAATATATAATCGAATAATTGCTGCTATCATAATAATCACCTTTCCGCACAAATTACCTACGATTATAACAAGTTTTTTCAGAGATGCAAGTGAAGACAAGAGAAGGAACCTGATTTTGCAGTGTATACGAAAGAGTACCGGCTGCGTATTTTGCAGAGTGTTTTGGTTTCATATATAATAGAGACACACCTGGAGAAGGTGTAAAAAGGAGTAATACTAATGAGGGACATGCCGCAGTTGTTGATTTTTGATATGGATGGGACGCTGTTTGATACTGAACCCATCTCATATATTGCCTGGAAGGCCGTTTGTGCAAAGTATGGCTATACCTTGAGTGAAAAAGTGTTTTATCAGCTTCTTGGTATGGATAACCGGCGTCTCTGCCAGATTCTGCAAGCGCATTTCGGACCGGAATTTCCGTATGAAGTAATTTGTCGTGAGAAAATGGCATATCAGCTGCAATATTACCGGGATCATACTATTCCCGGCAAGCCGGGACTGACAGCGTGTTTGCATTTCGCCGCAGCACATGATATACATTGTGCCGTTGCTTCTTCTTCACCTCCGGAAGTGATCCGATATTTATTGGAAAAGAACCGGGTTCGCTCGTATTTTCAAATTATTCAGAGCGGGGAGGATGTGGCGCATGGCAAACCGGCACCCGATGTGTTTTTAGCAGTATGCTGTCAATTGAGAATCGCTCCTGACCGGGCCTTAGTTATAGAGGACTCGCAGAACGGGATTTTAGCCGCTGCGGCAGCGGGTATTCCCGCAGTCTGGATTCCAGATCTTATTGAGCTGTCAGAGTCAGCCGCAGCCAAGGCCTGGAGAAAATGTACATCTTTGGCGGAAATACCCACTGTATTAATGGGCCGAACTGATTCAAGGGAGGTGAGTATATGCCTGTAATTCATCGTAAACGGATGATGGCTCTTTTGACGGTTTTATTAGGCATGCTGACGGCTATTGCGCCACTGTCGACGGATATGTATTTGCCGGCTCTGCCCGTGATGATGAATGATTTCGATGTCAGTCCGTCTATGATTCAGCTTACGCTGACCGCTTCTATGGCAGGTATGGCTGCCGGGCAGATCATTGCCGGTCCGGTCAGTGATGACAAAGGGCGGCGTAAACCGCTCATCATAGGCATGGCCTTGTTTGCGGCATCGACGGTGGGATGTATTTTTTCACCGTCCATATATGTTTTTCTGTTATTTCGTCTGGTGCAAGGGCTTTCCGGCGGGGTCGGCATCGTTATTGCAAGGGCAATTACCAGGGATGTGTGCAAGGGGCCGGCCCTTACCCGTTTCTTTTCTATGCTTATGCTGGTCAATGGAATTGCTCCTATTTTAGCACCGGTCATTGGCGGCCAGATTCTGCAATTTTCGACGTGGAAGGGCATCTTTGTTTTTCTTGCTTTTATAGGAGGAATTTTGGCAGTCAGTTCTGCTGTTATGCCGGAGACACTGCAGGTTAGGCATCGTGCCAGCGGTGGAGTGCTGGCCAGTATAAAGGGGTTCAGGCATCTCTTTGGCCAAGTGTATTTCATGGGACACTGCATGATGCAGTGCTTTGCCTTTGCCGCTTTTTTTGCATATATAGCCGGATCTTCTTTTGTATTTCAAAACGTGTACGGTGTGTCGCCCCAAATTTTCAGCCTTATTTTTGGGATCAATGGGATCGGGTTGTTGATCAGCGGCGCGGTGACGGGACGGCTGGCAGGAACGATTCCGGATTGGAAGCTGCTGCGTCTGTCGTTGTGGATTGCGATGGCGGGGAGCGCCGGCGTATTAGTCTGCTTTTTTATGCAGGCACCGCTTTTTCTGGTAGCGGCAGTTCTGTTTGTTACGGTTTCGACGCTGGCGGCCATGAGTACTGCCAGTTTCTCTCTGGCTATGCAGGAGCAAGGGCGAAACGCCGGGAGTGCGGCAGCGCTCATCGGTTTTTTCTCTATGATTTCAGGTGCCGTGATGGCTCCTGTTGTGGGGATTGCCGGCAGCTATACGGCGATTCCCATGGGACTTGCCATGGTTGCAGGTGAAGCGGGTGCAATGGCAGTGTTTTATGCTGCTATTGCACCGAAACATAAAAAGGAAGGGCCCTTGTGAGCCCTTCCTTTTTATATATTTCTGGAAACTAAATCTTCCAACGGCTCTGTTGGTTTTTGAAAGATAATCACTGGCTGCTTTTGCAGAAAATCCAATGCATATCCTACACAGGCAGCGGTTCCAAAGATCAGGCTATCTTCATCCAGATCAAATTCCGGCGTATGATGGTTGGCGCCGCTGCCTTTGGCTTTATTGGCAATTCCTGTAAAGGTCAATACGCCCGGATACAGTCGAGAGGTAATGGCAAAACTTTCTGATGCCATCCAGGGTTCACAAGGGTAAAGTATATCTTCCCCTATATATTTTTTGACGGCCGCCTCCGCTATTGCGACGCATGTTTCGTTATTTTGTACTTCAAACAAAGGCAGGGGCATATGCAGGATTTCATAAGTACAATTGTAAGAATCGCAGGCATTTTTCAGCAGATGAAGAAATTCTTCGTAAAATCGTTTTCCCGCCTTATCATAGTTGAAGAAGCGGCAGGTACCGGCAAACGTCAGATCATTGGGAATGACATTGAGGGTATTGCCGCTGTGGATACTGCCGACGGATACGGACAGGCATTCCATGGGAGATACGGAACGCAGGCGCAGGGCCTGGAGATTACCGTAAAAATCGTGGAAGCAGTCGATGGGACTTTCTGCCAGATCCGGGCGTGAGCCGTGACCGCCATGACCTTTAATTTTAATTTTGAAGCCGAAGCCGCCAGCCATGGGAGAGCCGTGGCAGACCGCAATTTTTCCGGTAGGAATATCCCAGCGGACATGAGTGGCATAGCAGGCATCAATATGCCAGCCGCTGTCTTTTTCCAGAAAACGGAGCAGATATGCCAGCGGTCCCGATTCTTCTTCTCCTTGTTCAAACATGAGGATGATTTTTCCATTCCACTGTTCTTTCCGTTCATGCAGCACCTTGGCGGCAATCAGTCCCATTGCAATGTGACCGTCGTGCCCGCAGGCATGCATGACACCCGGATTGCGGGAAATGCAGACACGCGGGCCGGATAAATTAGCTTCTGATTCATCAATAGGCAGAGCATCAATATCGGCGCGCAGCAATATAGTTTTACCGGCTTTTTTGCCGTCGATCCAGCCGATGATGCCCCCTTTATCAACACGGCGGTTGGCAATTCCATATTCATTCAGCTTATTTTCAATAAAGTTCAGCGTGTTTGTTTCCTGCCGGGATAATTCTGGATATTGGTGGCAGTGACGACGAATGGCGACGAGTTCCGCCGCATATTGCTGTATCGTTTTCAAAATATCATTTCTCATATGTATATCCCCTCTGTCATGTAGTTATTCTTCAATACCGATGCGGGCATGGATCCCTCTGTCAAAAGGATGCCTGCGCTTGCATATTTCTGATACGTAGTCGGACATATCAAGGAAGCGTTGGGACGGATTGCGTCCGGTCATAACCACTTCAACAGTAGCAGGTTTGGTTTTCAGGAAGTTCACAACCTCGTCTTCCGCCAGCAGCCCTAAGCTGCATGCCGGAAGTATTTCATCTAAAACGAGCAGATTGGGTGTTTCCCTGCGGCACCGTGCCAGTACCTGATGCAGCAAGCGGGTTTGCTCATCTTTGACCTGGGCCAGCTCCGCGGGTGTCATTTGAAAGGTAAATTTAGGAGTACCCTTTCCCCGCATGACGGCAATCGTGTCAAAGCGCTGCAGCGCTTGAATCTCTCCGGTATCTCTGCTTTTCAAAAACTGGGCAAAGATAATGCGGCCGCCCCGTCCGGCACAACGTATTGTCAGGCCCAGTGCGGCAGTTGTTTTTCCCTTGCCGTCACCACAGTAAATATGAATCAATCCCGTATCCATGAAGCACCTCCCAAATTAAATTTTATACAGGTTAAGTATAGCACATGGCCGTTCAGCGGGGTAGACTATAACGAATGACTATTCATTATCTTTACAATCGTGCTATAATGCTATAATATAGGATAAAAATGAAATGATTTGGGAGGGCTGGATGTGAATCAAATCGTGCGCAAGGTGCTGATTGCATTGAATGAAGCCGGATACGAAGCCTATATTGTAGGCGGCGCTGTCCGTGACATGCTGATGAGCAAAGTGCCTCATGACTATGATGTCACGACCTCTGCACGGCCTGAGGAAATAAAAGAGGTTGCCAGCCAAAAGGGATGGCATACAGTAGAAATCAAAAGTGACCGGTTTGGCGTCGTCGTCATCGCCGCAGAGGGGATGACGATTGAGACCGCATCTTTTCGCGGCGAAGTATACGGTCAGGATAGTCACCGGCCCGAGCACGTATGGTATGCCAATACCTTGCAGGAAGATGTTCTGCGCCGTGATTTTACAATCAATGCCCTGGCCATGGATGCAGAGGGGCAGATATATGATTATACAGGAGGGCAAAAGGATATTCGGGAGAAACGGCTTATTACGGTAGGCGATCCAGCACAGCGCTTTCGAGAGGACGCGCTGCGTCTGTTCCGGGCCTGCCGCTTCATTGGACAGCTTGATTTTCTTCCTGTCTGCAAATTAACGCAGGCTATGCCGCTGGCATTTCCCCGTGTTGCCGGACTGTCGCTGGAACGGGTGGTCAGTGAAATTGACCGTCTTATGGTAACGCCTGCCGCATACAAGGGTCTTGACGTTCTTGTTCGGTCCGGACTGGGGGCCTGTGCCTGCCGCCGGAAACTGAATGGCCAGTATGAAGCGGTTCCGATTTTGCCGGAATGCAGCCATTTGCCGGATACACCTCAATCCAAGCCGTTTCATATGTTTGATGCCTGGTTTCACACCTTGGCTTCAGTTGCAAATTCACCGGCCGATCCGATTATTCGGTATGCTGTTTTTTTTCACGATATTGCGAAAGGGCTGCCGGGTATCCGTGGTATCCATGACGGTCGGTATACCGATTATGGTCATGACATCCAGGGGGCAGAAATCGCCCGGCAGATATTGCGGCGGTGGCAGAAAAGCCCGGACTTTGCCGATCGGGTCGCCTGGCTTGTCAAGACGCACATGAAGTTTCATTATTTTGCCAATACAGGACAGGGCGATGTAGATAAATGGCTGCGTCGTGAAGCGCGGGAAGGGCCGTTCCGGCGTACGGCCCATCTGGTAAATGCGGTCGGTCAGGCCATTGAAGTTGCCTGTGCCGATATACTGGGCTGTGGTCATCCGCATGCTGATGCGAGCGGTACAAGATCTTTCGGCGAATATATGGAATTACGGGCCTGGCAAATGCCGGTCAGTCCCAAAGATCTGCGCTATGACCGGCGTATACCAGAAATCTGCGGCCGGCATACGGGTCAATGTTTGCAGGTGCTTTTAAAACGGGTTCAAAATAAGGAATTGCAGAATACGGCAGATATACTGGTCGAAGCGGCCGGTAAATGGATGAAGCGTCATGATGGGGAATAGAGAATGCTGTTAGATAAGGATGCTAAACAATATAAAAACATACGCAGGCGGATTACTGTATGTGTCATCTTTTTACTGGGATTCTGCGGTCTTGTCAGTGGCAGGCTGTTCTGGCTCCAGATCGTCAAAAGCGCGGATCTGGCACAGCGGGCGGATAATCAAACCGAAGAAGACCGCAAGCTGCAGTCACCGCGCGGTACGATTGTCGACAGGGACGGCACGGTACTGGCTATCAGCGAAATGGCCAAATCCCTTTATGCAGATCCGACTATGATGGATCGGACACCTGCGGAAATGGCGCATATTCTGGCTCCATACCTGCGCATCAAAGAAGATATCATAAAAGAACGGCTGGGCCGGGATACGGCCTTTGTCTGGCTGGACCGTACGATGGACCACGAGAAATATGAAGCGCTGGAGGAAGTTATTAAAAAAGATAAATTGAAGGGCCTGCGGTTTGTCGATGAAAGCCGCCGTTTTTATCCAAACGGCCCAATGGCTGCGCAGCTCCTTGGATTTGTCGGTGAAAATGATAAGGGCCTTGACGGTGTCGAGATGGTGTTTGACAAAGAAATTCGCGGTAACATCCAAAAATTTCGTTTGACGACAGATAGGAACAACGTGCCGATTTTTGACTCGGCCCTCGAAAAAATATTACCTGACAAGGAACGGTCTGTACGTCTTACGATCGACAGTACGATTCAATATGAAGCAGAAAAAGGGTTGGACGGCATTATGGAGCGCAGTCATCCGGAAGGGGCCGCAATCATTATTATAAATCCCAAGACGGGAGAAATATTGGCTATGGCCAGCCGGCCGACCTTTGATCCCAATGAATACAGCAAGGGCAGCCCTGAAAAATTTAAAAACCGTGCGGTTGTCAACTTATATGAACCAGGATCGACCTTTAAGCCGATTATGGCTGCGGCTGCTATTGATTCGGGTAAGTGGGATCTGAATCGTGTATATCACGATGTAGGATATATTCATATCGATGACCGCACGATCTACAACTGGGATGATCAAGGTTTGGGAAACGTCACCTTGAAGGACATTTTAAAATTCTCCATCAACACCGGTATGTCAGAAATCGGATTGACAACAGGCGGTAAAATATTGACGGAATATGCGGAACGCTTTGGTTTTGGAAAGCCGACAGGAATCGATCTTCCCGGAGAAGGTGCTGGAATTTTGTTTAATCCCAGCACGATGAGTAAGGTCGATGAAGCGATTATGGCGATTGGTCAGGGCGTAGCCGTGACCCCGCTGCAAATGGTACAGGCCTTTGGCGCTATGGCCAATGGCGGGCATATGATGAAGCCTTTTGTTGTCAAAGAGATTGACAATCCAGATGGTTCTGTCTATCAAAAAACGGAGCCGCAGGAGGTAGGACAGCCGGTTACTAAAGAAACAAGTCAGGCTATCAGTAAAATAATGGCGGAAGAAATTTCCTCTGGCGGCGGACAGAACGCGCAAATCGACGGATATCAGTTCTGCGGTAAGACCGGTACGGCTCAGCGTCTGAATAAAGAAGGAACGGGATATGCTGAAGGACAATATATTGGTTCCTTTGTTGGCTTTGGCCCATTGGAGGATCCGCAATATGTAGTTCTTATCGTTGTCGATAATCCAAACGGAGTCTATTATGGCGCCCAGGTAGCAGCGCCGGTTTTTAAGGAAATTATGACAGAAATCGTGCGTATCAAGGGTATACGCCCGTCCCAACCGATAGAAGGGAAGCCCGTTCGGGCAGCGGCAGAGCCGGAAAAACACCGGGATATCCCGGTAATCCAACACTCTGACGACGGAGTTTTTATTCCGTCCTTTATGGGTTGGGACAGCCGCGAGGTCAATGACTGGCTGAATCAGGCCGGTCTTGGCTTCGTACCAAACGGCACGGGACAAGCCGTATATCAAGATCCTAAAGCGGGAAGCTATGCCCTTCCCGGGAGTGATGTCACAGTAACTTTTATGCGTTAGAGGAGGATATAAGGGTGCAGATCTTAGACGGAAGACAGGTGGCCGCATTTCACCGTGAACAAATCGTACGCCGCCTGGATGACTTACACAAGCGTGATATACAGCCGGAACTGGCGATTATATTGATAGGTGCCGATCGCCCGTCGGGTATGTATGCCAAATCAATGCAGAAGGTAGCCCATTCAGTCGGTCTTTCGGCAGAGATTTACTATAAGGAAACCGCTGCGCAGGAAGATGAATTGATTGACATGCTGGAATACTTCAATGAGCAAAAACATATTTGGGGTATCCTGCCGATGATGCCGCTGCCGCGGCGGCTGGACACGCATAGGATTGTTAATTGCATGGATCCGGAAAAAGATATAGATGGTCTGACGGACAGCAATATTGCACGTTTAGTTACCGGCCGGCCTGGTTTTGTGCCATGCACTCCCAAGGCGGTAATGGCCATTTTTGATTATTACCATATTTCCCTAACAGGAAAAGAAGTGGCGATTATCGGCAGAAGCAATGTTGTCGGAAAGCCGCTGGCACAGCTTTGTCTGAACCGAAATGCGACGGTTACTCAATGTCATACACGAACAAAGAATCTGCCGCTGCTTTCCCGCAGAGCGGATATAGTCATTGCCGCTGCCGGAAAAGCGGGTCTTGTAACGGCTCACATGGTTAAATCTGGTGCTGTCGTCATTGATGTCGGTATCAACCGTGTAGACGGTATCACCATCGGTGATGTGGACTATGAGGGGATGACAGAGGTTGCCGGAGCCATGACGCCCGTGCCGGGCGGAGTTGGCGCCGTCACGACGATGATGGTATTGGAAAATGTTGTCTGTGGACATACACAGGGAACGTAAATTTTTGAGATGAGGTGTACAATATGCATATTCTGGATACGTTTTTAATTCATTATTTACATCGGTTTGACAGTCATTGCTTTGCTGTTGAATTACATGGGAAATCCTATACGATCGGAGAGGGCGAGCCTCTTTTTAAAGTCATTATTCATGAAGACATTCCGAAAAAGGCATTATTGTCTTCCACATCCCTGGCTTTGGGAGAAGCGTATATGAAAAAAACTATGGAAATTGAAGGAGATTTATTTACGGCTCTGAAATGCATCCTGAGCCAGTCCAGTCAATTTTCATTGGATAAGGGCGCTTTGGGCCGTATTTTATATACGCCGGAATCTAAATCCAATCAGAAAAAGCAAGTTTCTTCCCACTATGATCTGGGAAATGACTTTTATCAATTATGGCTTGATCCATCCATGAGCTATTCCTGCGCATATTTTAAAAACGATACGGATACGCTGGAGCAGGCGCAGCATAACAAGGTTCACTATATTCTGGAAAAGCTGCATCTCCAAAAGGGCATGACACTGCTGGATATTGGCTGCGGCTGGGGATATCTGCTCATCGAAGCAGCTAAAAAATATGGGATCAAAGGCTATGGCTGCACACTCAGTCAGGAGCAGTGGAAAAAAGGGCAGGAACGAATTCAGCAGATGGGACTCACCGGTCAGGTGCAGATCGATCTGGTGGATTATCGTGATTTATTGCAGGAGGGCAAGACGTATGATCGGATTGTCAGTGTGGGTATGCTGGAGCATGTGGGCCGCTCTAATTACGGACTTTATATGGAAACAGCAAGTCACTTGCTGAGGGAAGGCGGCCTTTTTCTGCTGCATTATATCAGCGGACACGATGAAAGCGTCAGTAATCCGTGGATGCGCAAATATATTTTCCCGGGCGGCACACTGCCCTCTCTGCGGGAGATTATCAGCCGCGCCTATGACAATGAATTTCAGGTGCTGGATGTGGAAAGTCTGCGCCGGCACTATTATAAGACGCTGATGTGCTGGTATCATAATTTCCAGGGAGTGAGAGATCAGGTCATTGCCAGCCGGGGAGAAGAATTTGCCCGCATGTGGGATCTGTATTTATGCGGCTGCGCTGTTTCCTTCTATATCGGTAATATTGACCTTCATCAAATTCTTATGACTAAGGGCACTAATAATGATCTGCCTATGACACGGTGGTATTAATAAAACTCCTGCACATTGTAAAAATTAAATAATAATTGCCTGCTGTTTTTATACTAAAAGCCATTGTCCTAAAGGGGAAATCCGGGTACAGTGGCTTTTAGTATTTTTTTTATTGATGAGCAATAAAAAAAGCTATTCTGCTGTTATATCCATACTTGCTGTAATATGCATAAAAAGCAACGACGCTATTCTTGACATTTATAGAGAACGAGGCTATACTTTAGTTAAACGTTATACCGAAAAAAAAATAAAATATATTTTTTTTTATTGCACAAGGAGTGATTCCTAATGATTAAAAAACAGTTAATCAAAACAGTGGATGGGAATGAAGCGACTGCTGATGTGGCGTATGCCTTTACGGAAGTGGCGACGATTTACCCAATTACGCCGTCTTCACCGATGGCGGAGCATGTCGATGTATGGTCTGCCAAGGGACGGAAAAATTTATTTGGGCAACCTGTAAAATTAGTGGAAATGCAATCGGAAGCAGGTGCTATCGGCGCTGTTCACGGGGCATCCGAAACCGGCAGTCTCTGTTCCTCTTTTACGGCTTCGCAGGGGTTGATGCTGATGATTCCTGTCATGCACCGCTTATCCGGGGAATTAAAGCCAGCTGTCCTCCATGTGGCAGCTCGTACGGTTGGGACGCATACAATGTCTATTTTTGGCGATCATTCCGATGTCATGGGCTGTCGCAACACCGGATTTGCCATGCTTTGCAGCGCTAGTGTACAGGAATGTGCTGACCTGGCAGCTGTGGCACATTTATCAGCTATCAAAGGTCATGTGCCCTTTATGCATTTTTTTGATGGTTTCCGTACGTCTCACGAAATTCAAAAAATACATATGCTGCCGGAAGAAGAATTGAGAAAATTAATTGATCAGGAAGCGCTGTATGATTTTAAACGGCATGGCCTTAATCCGGAACATCCGGTTATGCGCAGTACGGTAACCAATCCGGATATGTTTTTCCAGTCTCGCGAAGCAAATAATATTTGGTATGACAGACTGCCCTTCATCGTACAAGACTATATGGACCAGATCAGCGAGCTCACAGGCCGGGACTATAAGCTGTTCAACTATTACGGAGCAGAAGATGCAGAATATGTCATTGTTGCCATGGGTTCCGTTACCGGAGCCATCCAGGAAACCATCGATGCGCTTAACGCGCAGGGAAAAAAGACCGGCTATGTGCAAGTTCACCTGTTCCGCCCGTTTTCTTTGGAACATTTTCTGGAAGCTATGCCAGATACGGTTCGCTGTATTACCGTTATGGACCGCACTAAGGAGCCGGGGGCGCTGGGTGATCCTCTCTTCGTCGATATCTGTGCCGCAGTCAAGCATACGGGCAAGGCTGTTTCCGTTTTGGCCTGTCGGTACGGCTTATCGTCCAAGGATGTTTCACCGGCTTCGATCCATGCTGTCTTTGACAACATGAAAGCATTACAGCCGAAAGAACATTTTACGGTAGGAATTGTAGATGACGTTACTCATTTGTCTATACCGGATATACCTATCAAGGTCGATATGACCGGAACGGTCAACTGCAAGTTCTGGGGATTTGGCTCTGACGGCACGGTAGGCGCCAATAAAAATTCCATCAAAATTATTGGCGGCAATACGGATATGTATGTGCAGGCATATTTTGAATATGACACGAAAAAATCCGGCGGTGTGACAAAATCACATCTCCGTTTCGGCAAGAAACCGATCCGTGCGACGTATTACATTAAAGAAGCAGATTTTTTGGCCTGCCATAAACAGGCGTACATGGACTGTTATGATATTGTAAGCGAAATTAAGGACGGCGGTATTTTCCTTCTCAACTGCAGCTGGAATGCGGAGGAATTGGAAACACATTTAAGCAATGCGGTAAAACGGCAGATTGCCGAGAAGAATATTCATTTTTATACCATCGACGCCACGAAGATTGCCGAAGAAATTGGTTTGGGCAGCAATCGTACCAACACGGTTCTGCAAGCCGCATTCTTTAAGCTGACGGAAATTCTTCCTGTCGGCGACGCTGTGAAACATATGAAAGACGCTATCGCAAAAACGTATCTTACAAAAGGCGAAAAAGTCATTGCCATGAATCAGGCCGCAGTGGATCGCGGTATTACCGATGTTGTGAAAATCGAGGTGCCGGCAGATTGGAAACAGCTTCCGAACGCTTCGGAAATTAAAAAAGAATGCAACACCCCTGATTTTATCAGAAAAATCTGTGAACCTGCCAATGCGCAGCTTGGCGATACGATCCCTGTCAGCGAATTTGTTCAATATGCCGACGGATCCTATCCGCTTGGATCGACGAAATATGAAAAACGCGGCGTAGCCTCGGTGGTTCCCAAATGGATTCCTGAAAACTGTGTGCAGTGTAATCGCTGTTCTCTTGTCTGCCCTCATGCGGCTATTCGTCCATATTTGGTAACAACTGAAGAAAAGAAAGCGGCGCCTGCCGAATTTGTGACCAAAAAGGCTGTCGGAAAGGGATTGGAGCCATACGAATTCCGCATCCAGGTTTCACCACTGGACTGCTATAGCTGCGGCACCTGTGTCAACGTGTGTCCGGCAAAGACAAAAGCACTGATTATGGAACCGTTGGATACGCAGCGTCATGAAAGTGTTAATTGGGAATATGCTCAGCAGATTATTCCGAAAGATACAGGACTCGATAAATTTTCTGTCAAGGGCAGTCAATTTAATCAGCCACTTCTTGAATTCTCAGGAGCGTGCGCCGGTTGTGCTGAAACTGCATACATGAAGATTTTGACGCAGCTTTTCGGCCCGCGCATGATTGTGGCTAACGCTACTGGCTGCACACAGGCATGGGGATCGGCCATGCCGAGTATTCCATATACGACAAATCGGGAAGGCTTTGGTCCAGCATGGTCTAACTCTGTATTTGAAGATAATGCGGAATTTGCCCTGGGCATGTCCTTATCCATGGATCAGCAGCGTGAAGATATCCGTTTGAAATCGGAAAAGCTGCTGCCCATGACGGACGGCAAGCTGCAGACTGCTATTCGGGATTGGCTTGATTCCCTGGGAGTAGCAAACGAAGGCGAAGTGACAGAAGACATCAGCCGTGCATACATTGCAGCGCTGACAACGGCCAGCCTGAAAGGCGAAGCGGCCTGCCTGCAGCAATATATACTGGCGCATAAAGAACACATCATCAAAAAAACCATTTGGATGTATGGGGGCGACGGCTGGGCGTATGATATTGGATATGGCGGATTAGACCATGTTCTCGCTATGAATGTCAATCTCAATATTATGCTTGTCGATACGGAAGTATATTCTAATACAGGCGGGCAGTCATCCAAGGCGACACCAGTCGGGGCAGTGGCTCAATTTGCCTCTTCGGGACGTAAGTTTAACAAGAAAGACTTAGGGCGGCTGCTGATGACCTATGGACATATCTATATTGCGCAAGTAGCCCTGGGAGCAGATCCCAATCAGCTGATCAAGGCTATCAAAGAGGCCGAAGCGTATGATGGGCCGTCTATTATCATCGCCTATTCTCCGTGCATCAATCATGGCTTGAGCGGTGGGATGGGCAATGCGCAGGCAGAAATGAAAAAAGCTGTAGATTGCGGCTATTGGCATTTGTACCGGTATAATCCCATTCTGCAAAAGGAAGGAAAAAATGCCTTTATCCTGGACTCTAAGGAACCTAAAGAATCATTCCGCGACTATCTTATGGGTGAAACCCGGTATGCCGCACTGACGCGGACCTTCCCGGAACTGGCAGATGAATTGTTTGTCAAGGCAGAAGAGTTTGCCCAAAAGAAATATGAAATTTACAAAGAGCTGGCAGATAAATAACCGCATATTCATTTGAATACAATAAAGACGAGGCTACCGCAGTATACTGAATAATGCGGCGGCCCCGTTTTATTTTGAAAGAAGGCATGATACAATACAGGTAGAGACAAAAAAGGAAGGCGGTATATCATGAAAAAAATCTGGCTTGTCCGTCACGGAGAAAGCGTTGCGAATGCCGGCGAAGCAACGCAGGATCATAAAAATATTCCCTTGTCTCCGCTGGGGATAAAACAAGCGCAAGCGTTGGCGCTCCAAATCCCGAAATGTCCCGATTTAATAGCCACTTCACCGTATTTGAGAGCACAGCAGACCGCGATGCAGACCATTGGTCGCTTTCCGGAAGCGGCTACGGGTATTTGGGATTGTATTCACGAATTTGTCTATTTGGCTCCGGCGACATGCATTGGGACGACCTCTGTGCAGCGGCGGCCCCGTGTTATTGCGTATTGGCGTAAATCAGATCCAGAATATATGGATGGTGAAGGCGCGGAAAGCTATAAGGACCTTATCGGCAGAATTGATTTGACGATGGATATTTTACAGCGCCGGCGGGAACGATTTATTGTTCTTTTTACGCATGGGCAATTTATTCGTAATTTCCTTCTCGTATATCAAAATCCCGGCCGGCCTGCTGCAGAATATATGGCAGCCTTCAGACGCAGCAAGCCTGTCCGCAATGGTCAGATTGTCGAAATTACGATATAACAATAGTTTTGAGAATGGATGCCGGTATCTTGTCAGAATCCCAAGCTGCTTTTTATGATAGCGACGGCAAGATCCTGGACGAGAGAAAGTGTCAGGGGAAGGCTTATCAGGGCGAGAACTGATTTAGTTCTTCTCCATATCATATCATTTCGGACAGCGTTTAAATAATGCTGCCCTTGGCGGGTAAGCCTGCTGAAATAGATATGACACGCCTGTTTTGAATTTGTGCCATAGTCATTGATAAGGAAACCGCTGTTTTCCAGCAGTTTCAAGTGGCCATTTATTTCAGATGGGGTATAGCCTGACAGGATAATCATATCAGCAGATACGATATATGAGCCATCACAATGATGCTCAGCCCATAATAAAATACTGCGTATTAAATCCCAATCGCATTGCATAGAACTCAGCTCCTTTTTGATTCATTGTAGCATAACAAAATGAATCAAAAAATGCCTGTTTTGGAATGGATATAGAAGCTAATTCTCTTTCGGAATATATAACAATATGTAATTAATGTCTACTGCACAAAAGCCACTTTTTGACACGGCAGCCATTTTAAGGCCCGTTTTACCTTCCACAGTAGTACCTGTAGGTAAAATAAAATTGGCGTACACTGAATAGCCTGGAGTTTTCCCAGGTTCAGTGCCAAAATAGACAGCGCTATCACACTCTGTGTCGTTTCTTTCAGATAGGTTCTGATTTGAGTAAGGCCAAACCGACGTTTCGCTAAACTGAAAGCTCGTTCTACTTCCACGC
>NZ_LEKT01000043.1 GCF_001045675.1 Megasphaera cerevisiae DSM 20462 | reverse complement strand
GAGACCAGAAGCAAAAAATATACAATCCGCATCCGAAAGGACATCAAAATGAAGATGCTGGAAAGCGGATTTGTAAGAGCTGTTGCAGAAGTAAAATGCGGTAATTTACTGTTTAGATGGTAAGGCGGGTGGTCGTATGTATTACATGGGTTATGTGTTTTGTAATCGTAAAGACTGCCGTAAATACCGTATATGTGGAGTATCCGTAGCGGCAGCGGAGATGTGGAAAAAAGATAGCAAAAGGACGGCTGATGATTCACCGATCCAGAGCGAGCCGATCAATTGTGAAAGGTATGAAAAGGGGGCGTGGATATGAAATTAGCGAGTAAAGCCAGAGAGGAATCACTAGATCACATGACACAAGGAGATCAAAATATGCTGGACGTAAGCATGGAAAATATACGTAAATCGATCGATACAGCGTGCCTAACGGGACTTAGGTATGCTGTATTGGATAAGACAGGGATAGATGCGGTAGACGCTGAAATATGCGCTACAGTGGAAGAATCAGGATATAAGATAGCGTCTAATACAAGCAAGATTATTATTCAGTGGTAAAGGAGGGATATTATGCCAATAAAACTATATAACGATAATTTTCAAAATTATAAAGTATATAATATTCCGGCAAAAGCGCAGCTTGTCATTGCAGATATACCGTATAATTTAGGTAATTACGCCTACGCGTCTAATCCTGCATGGTATAAAAACGGAAACAACAAGAATGGAGAGAGCGATAAAGCTGGAAAACAATTTTTTAATACAGACAACAATTTTAATATTGCAGAGTATTTCCATTTTTGCAGTAAATTGTTAAAAAAAGAGCCGAAAGAGAAAGGTAACGCTCCTGCAATGATCGTATTTTGTTCGTTTCAACAGATTTCAACGATCATTGAATATGGCAAGAAGTATGGATTTGTTAATAGCTATCCATTGTATTTCATTAAAAATTATTCGGCGCAGGTTCTAAAAGCAAATATGAAGATTGTAGGAGCAACAGAACATGCAGTTGTTCTATACCGTGATAAATTGCCGAAATTCAACAATGATCATAAAATGATTTTTAATTGGTTTACATGGATACGGGATAATCAAATATACCCAAAAATTCATCCGACACAAAAGCCAGTAAATTTATTAAAGAAACTAATAGAGATATTCACGGATAAAGGAGATACAATTATTGATCCGTGCGCTGGGAGTGGGACGACTTTGCGAGCGGCAGATGAACTAGGAAGAAATTGTTATGGATTTGAATGCGACAAACGATTTTACAAACAGGCCATAGAAAAAATGCTTTCGATGCCGATAGAAAAATCGTTATTTTAGAAGGAAGTGTAAACTATGAACTTTTGGGAATAGCCAGGATAGTTGGGGTCGTCTCTAGTTTTAAATAGGAGGAGAACAATAATGCGTGATATAAAATTTAGAGCATGGGATAGAAATAAAAAAATGATGGAAAAGGTTGTCTGCATTGAAATGTTGAGCCCCTATGTATATACTAATGTCATTGTTGAATTTAAAGAGCACGGAAGGGTAATAAATGATAATCATCTTATAGGTGGGACGGATGGATGCGATACCGCAATTTTGATGCAGTATACTGGATTAAAAGACAGTCACGGAAAGGAGATATACGAAGGGGACATATTAGGGGTTACAATTATAAACAGGAGAGATGGAAGTAAGCGGAAACCCTATAATTTAATCGTGGTATATAAAAACGGATCCTTTGTGTATCAATATATTCAGGGAGGATGGAAGGAAAGCAATATATATAATCATATTGATAATTGGGCCGACGATGTAACTTTTGAGATTATCGGAAACCGGTATGAAAATCCCGATCTGCTGAAAGAGAGAGAAAATGGATAGTATTATGCGAGTAGACATCCCGAAACGCGGAAACGGTTTTTCTTGCCATTGCTGCCGATCAGAAAATGGAACGTGTGAGATATACTTTGAACATGATGGACATGGTAGCGTTATTACATTATGCAAATCCTGTGCATTGGAATTAGCAGATAAAATCAACAAGCATTATGAAGATAAAAAGACATTTACATACGAACAACCTGACCCTCCATTACACACAGGCCCACATGAGTTTGAGGTAACATTTGCGGCGGGCAGCAAGTGCAGAGGATGTTTGTGTAATGATTGTGACAGTCATGACCACACTGTATGCCAATATTGTAAAAGACAAAAAATAGTTAAAAAATGTACGGATTTTGTTGAAGATAATTATTATTGAGGAGTGTAAATAGATGATAGAAAACACAGATGAGAGCTTAAACACAATCCTTATGAATGAGGCTGCTAAAATAAGAAAATCCAATAATGTTACAACTAAACAACCGTGCAAAGAAATTCAAGATAATAATATAAATGATGACCACACCCCCTCTTATTATGCTAAGATGCCAGTGCAGCCAATATCTGTAATGAGGTCCATTTTGACACCAGACGAATTTATAGGATATTTAAAGGGAAACATCATCAAGTACGCGATGCGTGCCGGAAAAAAGGGAAATACGGATGATAAAGCTAAATTTGAAACATATAAAAAATGGTTACATAAAGAGTTACAAGATAAGCAAGATAAAAACGAAGTTTTGTAAAAGAAATAAGAAGAAAAACGGAGAAAATAGAAGTAAATCGGAGATTTTTGAACGACACGTGATGTGTTTCTTGTGCTATACTAATAGCGTGGAAGTTTGGGAAAACAACCACATTGCATACTTCCTAAATCGCATACATATTTCCCCGCCGTATGCTGAGCGGCGATAAATAAGACGGCAATACATACTACAATATAGACGGACTGCCGCATTGGGTTTCTTAAATGGCAAGGAACTGATAATGCGCGGTCTGTCACCGATAAACGAAGAACTCACATGAGCAGTTGTGGGTTCTTTTTATTTATAAAATAAACAATGTAATGGGTGATCCGTATGGTATTCTGCGATAACAAAAAATGCAAATATAATCAAAAAGATTTTTGTTTGCATACCAAACTCGTGATTAACAGCGAGCGCTGCCAATGTTTTGAAATAAAGCGGCATAAACAAAAAATGACGAATGAAACCGATATCAATCATCGACCGGTTATCAATCATAGACGGAATGGAATTTTGAAATAATCATCGCACCTAAAGGATGGTGGTGAGTATGTGAAACATGAGGATGCCTACCAAGATTATATCCATGGCATGAAATACAAAGATATTGCCGCCAAATATGGCGTGTCTATATCGGCTGTAAAAAGTTGGGCAAACCGGTATTGGAAGGACGCACCAAATAAAAAAAGTCCGCGACCCAAAACGAACAGGGTTGCAACTAAACAATCAATTAAAAAAAAGATGTTTATCTCAGTGGATGCCAACAAAGCATTAACTGAAAAAAGACGTCTTTTTTGCGTATATTATGCGACGTCCTATAATGCGTTGCAATCATATTTAAAAGCATATGGCGGAAATAAAGATACAGCCAGGGTTGAGGGCTGTAAGCTCCTGACAGACCCCAACATCAAAGCCGAGGTTAAGCGGCTACGGGATATTCTGCGTACCGGTATAGATGTCGGCATACAGGATCTGCTGCGGTATTGTCTCAAAGTAGTTAATGCGGATATAGGAGACTATGTTGCTATTCGGGGAGGCCGTCATATTGTCTTGACTGACAGCATTCGGATAGATACATCTTTGATCGACGAAATCAAGGAGACAAATTCCGGCGTAGCGATCAAATTGGCTGATAAGAAATGGGCATGGGAAAAAATAGAAAAATATCTAGGATTTGATGAATCTGCCAAACTGCAAGTTAATCTGCAAAATGAAAAGTTGCAGGCCGAAATTGCGTCATTGAATAAATCCGACGGGAAAGACGCAATACAAGATCACAATGAAAATATCCAAGCATTAGCCGACTTGCTACAACATCCGGTTCCAGATCGACATGTAGAAGAGTTTGAAAAAAGCGATGACAATGAACATAGTGAAACGAATTAGAAAGAAGGTGATTTGCCGCCATGGTACAATATGCGCCGTTTGATGTAAAACAAGCTAACTATATTAAACAATGTTTAAATAACAGAACGTGGCTGTCTGTTGCCGAAGGCGGCAAGTGACGCGCGCAGGGAAAAACATTATCAACATTATTGCGTGGGCGTCCATACTTGAAACCCATCCCGATAAGTTGCATCTGGCCGCGGGTGTTTCGGTCGCAACCGCCAAGCTGAATATCATTGATAGTAATGGATTCGGGCTGCTGAATTACTTTAAAGGACGCTGCCGTGAAGGGAAGTACAAGGATAAAGACGCGTTGTTTATTCAAACTGCAACCGGAGAAAAGATTGTATTAATATCAGGCGGCGGTAAAAATGGAGACGAACGGTTAATCAAAGGTTTCACGTTGGGGACCGTATACATCTCAGAAGCAAACGAATGCGCCCAGCCATTTATACAAGAAGTATTCGACCGGACAATTTCGTCTGGACAGCGAAAAATATTATTTGATTTGAACCCGAAAGCAGAACTGCACTGGTTCTATACCGAAGTATTAGCACAACATGAAGAAAATGTACTGCATATACCACAATACGGATATAACTACGAACACTTTACTATATTTGACAATCTAAGCATGTCAGATGACCGAATACGTACCATTATCCAGACCTATGATCAAAAATCTATATGGTATCTGCGCGATATTTTGGGGCTACGTAAAAATGCCGAAGGTGTTATCTACGATATGTTTTGCACCGACAATATGTATGATGACGACGATTCAGCCCCGATTCATTGGAATTTATTATATCGCAGGTATTATGCAATTGATTATGGAACCATTAATCCGTTCGCCTGCTTAGAATGTATTGAACAGACAGTTGGAAGGAAAACGGTATATGTTGTCAATAGTGAATACTATTACGACAGCAAAAAAGAAAGAAAACAACTAACCGATGCAGAATACACACAGCGATTACAGACGTACGTGGATCATAAGCGATACGTCTTTTTTATTGTCGATCCATCGGCAGCCTCTTTTAAATTAGAGCTTAGAAAAGGGCAACTAAATAGCCACGAGGCGGCAGACACCATTAACGCAGACAATGAGGTACTGAATGGCATCCGGTTGGTAGCAACGTTGCTTCAAGCCAAAAAGCTATATATCAATAAAAACAAATGTCCGAATCTATGCCGAGAATTGCAATCTTATATTTGGGATGAAAAAGCGTCGGAACGTGGCGTAGAAAAGCCGGTAAAAGAAAACGATCACGGATGCATAACGGGAGACACTTTAATTGATACCACACAAGGCAGTATCCCGATTAAAGATTTAATCAATAAACGTTGCAATGTGTATTGCTTTGATGGAAAAACAAAGAAAAAAACCATTAGCAATGCATTTAATATTCGCATGACAAAGAAAAAGGCAGAAATATATGAAGTAAAGTTAGAAGATGGGAGAATTATACATGCAACAGATGACCATCCGATATTGACACAACGAGGATGGGTTGAATTAAGAAATATTTTACCTGGTGATTGTGTTTTATCAATAAAATGAGGTGATATTGTGGTTATATATAGCAATAATGGTAAGTACGCGTCGTTCTTATCTGATAAATACACAAGAGACGATAACACTGGATATTATTTGTCTAGCAAATTATTTAATGGTAAAAGGAAACGGTTGCATATTGCTGTGTGGGAATATTTCAATGGAGACATACCCATGGGATATCAAATACATCATAAAGATTTTAACAAAAACAATAATGAAATTAGTAATTTAGAATTAAAAACAGTGCACGATCATTTATCTTTGCATGCCAAATTGCATACCAAAGAACATGTAATGGAATTTCATAAAAAAGGGATTGAAGCTGCTAAAAAATGGCATGCATCTAGCGACGGATCCCAGTGGCATAAAAAACGCTATGACCAAATGAAAGACAAATTACATCAAAAAATCAAAAGGATATGCCCTGTCTGTGGCAATGGATTTGAAACGACTAGAACACATGAAAATGCATTTTGTTCTAACAATTGCAGATCAGCATATCGCAGAAGATCGGGAGTAGATAATGAAAAAAGAACATGCATTATATGTGGTAACGAATTTACAACAAACAAATATTCAAAAGCAAAAACATGTTCCCCAAAATGTTACACAAAATCAAGATTACAAACTATGCAAAATAAAAAGTATAAAAAAGCTCAGTAAACAAGAGGATGTATATAATATGGAAGTGGATAAACATCACAATTATTCCGTTAATGGTGGGATTATCCTACATAATTGCGATGCGCTACGTTATTTTTGCAAGACAATTGTTAAATCATACAAGATTTAAAGGAGATGCTGCCGCATGAAGCAGAAAAGAAAACCCATATCAAAAGAGCCTAAAGCGGCAGAACCACATATTCGGTCAGCAAGGCACCTTGTTATGGACAGCTTTACCAATGAATTGGGCCGGCTTGGGTTGGATCAACCAGGTATGATGGGGGCGACCGATTACAAATTAACCCGAATTACTCGTAATTATAATTTGCTCAATATCTTATATCGCAATTCGTGGATCGCAAAAAAAATCATTGAAACGATTCCAGGGGATATGTGCAAAAACTGGGTATCATTTACGTCTGATTTAAAACCGGATGTAACGGACCGATTACATCGTCTAGAACAGCGTACGAAGACAAAGGAAAAGATTAACGAAGGGTTATGCTGGGGAGATTTATACGGCGGCGCAGCAGCGATTATGATGATTCACGGCGACGAAGACCGACTAGAAGAACCGTTGCGGATGGACGATATACTCCCGAATAGTTATTGTGGGCTTCTGGTTGTAGATCGATGGTCCGGCATTTATCCTGGGATTGAATTAATTGAAGACATGCGTGATCCTGATTTCGGGCTTCCGGAATGGTATGAAGTACGAGATACAATTAATGATAATGCGATGGTCCGCGTACATCATAGCCGCGTTTTGCGATTTTGCGGCAGAAAGCTTCCTTATTGGGAAAACATGGCAGAAATAGGATGGGGCGCATCTCAGCTAGAACACGTATTTGATGAACTTGCCAAACGAGATAATACCAGTTGGAATATCGCGTCTTTAGTATTTCAAGCAAACCTGCTGGTAGAAAAGATAAAGGACCTTGATACGCTGCTATCTGCTACAGACCCACAAACACAGCAAGACTTTTACGCTGTCAAAACCGCACAGAATCAAATGCGAAATAATAATGGCATGATGATTATCGGCCCAGATGACGAAGTAAGCGCTATGAATTATACATTTGCAGGATTAAATGATATTTACGAATCTCAAATGCTTGATATTGCAGGAGCCGCTGAAATACCGGTAACAAAATTATTCGGGAGAGAACCTGCAGGCCAAAACGCAACCGGCGAATCCGACATGCAGAACTATTATGATATGGTAGGGCAACGTCAGGAATCGCAACTTAGACCTGTTTTAAATAAGCTGTATCCAGTATTATTCATGTCGGAATTTGGATATGTCCCTGAGGATTTGGATTTTAGATTTAATTCTATCCAGACGCCGACAGAAGACAAACTAGCTGATATCGTAGGGAAGAAAGTAGTGTCTATATCGCAGGCATATAATGACGGTGCGATTACGCAAAAGATGTATTTGCAGGAATTACAGGAGCTCAGCTATTCGACTAATATGTTCAGCTCGATTACGGACGAGGATGTGTCTAGAGCCAATAATGATTTTATTGACGATATGCCGCAAGAAGAAGAGCAAGACGAACCTACCGAATCGGATCAATTGGATATTAAGAATAAAGATGAACCGGAAGGCAATGAATCATGATTAAATGGACGCCCCGGCGTAGGATCGAAAAAGAATATCAACGATGGATCATAAAACTGTTTAATCGGTTTCATTGGGATGCGGATATGCTGCATAACCCTGAATCGCTGAAAAATGCAATACAGGATTTTGTTGCATCGCAAACATTTTACAATGTAGCGGAAAAAATGGCGCGACAAATGGTTACAATGACGAATCGCCATGTAGATCGGTCATGGCGGGAAGCGGCTCGCAAATCATCTAAAGGGAATAAAATATATCGATCTTTACGCCATACGCCATCAACATATCAAGAATTGATCGATCGAAATGTGCATTATATCCAGTCGGCACCTCCTGATATCGCAGAGAATATGGCACGGACTATATTTAAAATGCAGCAGCAGGGTATTCGCCCGGAAGGGATAGCCAAAGAACTGCAGAAAAAATACCCACATATGAAAAAAACGAAGGCCATGCTGATAGCTAGGACAGAATCGTCCAGGGCGTCAGCTATTTTAATGCAGTCGAAAGCCAAATCCGCAGGCGTTACATGGTACGAATGGAGAACAGCAGAAGATGCCAGAGTGCGTGATTCACATTCGCATATGGATCGCGTTCTTTGCTCGTATATATCACCTCCTAGTCCTGAAAAGCTGATTGGTAAAAAATCATATGGGAATTACAACCCAGGCGAAACATATAATTGCCGCTGCTATGCTGCACCACTGATTTCAATTGATGATGTACATTGGCCGCATAAGGTATATTACGGAGGCCACATACAGAAAATGACACGGTATCAATTCAAGGAGCTATTATGAATCACTATACGCAAGCCATTGCTGTTGATAAAAGCTTTATGTATACGCTTTTAATACGCAGAGAAAATAACCCCGGTAAGGGATTGCTATCTGGTATAGGTGGGCATATTGAGGACGGCGAAGACCCAAATGAATGCATGCTGCGCGAATGGGAAGAAGAAATGGGATCAGCTCTTCCAGACGATGCCGTCATACGTCCGTTAATGGCACAGACGCTTACTGATTGTACCAATCATATATTTGGCATCATCATCCCCAAAATAGATATATATTTCTACCGCCCCATGGATGAAGGATATATTCGATGGTATCACATTCTCGGCGATCATATTATGGATTGCAATAATCCAAATCTCGCTTGGAATGGACTGACCCCGTATTGTTTGAATTTATTAAATAGTGATAGGGAGGAACAAAATGATTGATTTTAACGCATATGTAAAAGCAAGCACAGAAGGGAAAAACCCTACCTACGGTGTTAGCGGCGTAGCGCTTACCCCTGACGCAACTCCGACGGACGTTGTAACCGTATATGCTTCGGCGGCGAAGTCTGTAAAAGTAAAGAAAGTTATCGTATCTGGCGTTGCCACGACAGCAGGGACTATGAACGTTTCCTTGGTAAAGCGCACCGCAGCCAATACAGGAGGAACAAGTACGTCCCCGTCTATTGGTCAGTTTGATAGCGCAGACAGCGCGGCAACTGCCACCGTCAAAGTATACAGTGCAAAACCTACATCTGTAGGCGCAGGGGTTGCCATTGCATCAAAAGCCTTGAACTTTGGCGTAGCAGGAGCAGCAGGCATCGTTGAGTTTGACTTTACGACAAGAAATGATAAGGCATTGTATCTACGCGGCGCAGCTCAAGGCATGGCAATAAACCTAAATGGCGGCGCGGTTCCGTCCGGCGGCGCGCTTGGCTATGCAATTGAATTTGAGGAACTGTAATGCTGTCGTATTACGGTGATAAGCTGTCACCGCACATGATAAAAACCCCCGAAGGCTTTTTGATATGTAAGGATGTGCGTATTGGCCGCACCGGGGACATGATGTATTTAAGCTCTGAATTGCCGCCTGAGATATCTAAATCCATAGGGAAAGATACTATACGCGTAAAACGCACCGAGCAAAGTCTATTCAGCAAAGATACTATTGCCAGTTTTGAAGGAAAGCCGATTACCGATGAACACCCGACAGATAATTTAACTGTCGACACCGCCACTTTTGCCATTCGTGGTCACGTCCAGAATGTACGCCGTGATGGTACATACCTTGTCGGCGATTTGTACGTAACCGATACTGGGCTTATCAATAAAATAGAAAACAAACAAAAACGGGAAGTATCCTGTGGCTATTTTACAGAGTATATCCTAAACGATGCCGGTGAAGTGGAACAAACGCATATTATTGGGAATCATGTTGCTGTCGTTGCGAATGGGAGAGCAGGTCATTCCGTAGCTATTCACGACAAAAAACCAAAAACAGGAGGAACTATTATGAAAAATGATTTATGGCATCGCATTTTTGGGCTAGGATTAAAAGAATTTGCCAAAGATGCGGACCCGGAAGAATTAGCGGCCGCTATGAAAACCGACGAAAAAGAAGATGCCCCAGCTACGCCGAAAGAAACAAAAGATGAATACGCAGATGAAAACAAAGCATTAGAATTGGAGGAACAAAAAAAGATGGAAGAAACCAATGCGAAAATTGATAAGCTTGCTGAAGCCGTCGCAAAGCTTACCGAAACCGTAACAGGTCTTGTGGAATCCGACAAGGACGTACATAAAAAAGTGGGCGCCGAAGAAACATTAGACGGACTGGAAAAGGAATTATCCGATACTCCGAAGGAGACAAAGGACGAGGATGCCGATGGCGCTCCCGACAGTGAAAATGGCGATCCTGATGATACTCCAGATAATGATCCGGATGAAGAAATGGATGAAGAACCAGCCAAATCAGATGAATCGGTAAAGAAAATCGTAAAAGATATGAAGCCGATTATTATGTCCATTCAGGATGAAAAAATAAGAAATGAGGTTGCTAATAAGTTTGCTCAGACCGTCCGCGACAGCCGTCCTGTATTAGGCAGGAATCAATATACTGAAATTATCAAAAAAACGCAAAAAGCACGACAGAAACAGGCACAGGACGCACAATCAAAAACAAATAATTTTGCAGAACGGGCAGAGATCGCCGCGGCTAAATGGAACAACTTTGGAAAGGAAGGTAAATAATCATGCCAGTATCAGTCATTGGAAAAAACTTATCTCTTAGCTTTGCGGGTAAGGTTTCCCGTAATCCGTACAACAAAATCAATAGCCGTATGGTAGCATCTGTATTGGATAGCTCCGGCGAAGAAACAGCAAAGGCAATTCCCTTTGGGGCCGCGGTAGTTGTCAGCTCCGACAATACATATTCTTTGTTTGGTGATACGACGAACGGAACTGCTGCAGCAATGGCTAATTTTGGCGGCATTGCCGTTGCCGAAGTAAAACAAGGCATGACCATTAACTACGGTTCCAATTCCTCTACGGGTCAGTATGAACCGGGGCGTCCTTGTGATGTACTGCAGGCAGGAACCATCAGCGTAATTGTAAAATCCGGTACTCCCGTTGCAAATGGCCAATTGGGAATTGTTACCGTCGCTGGTACGTCTTTGGCTGTTGGCGATTTTACGGCAGAGGCGGCTGGAACCGCAACAGATGGAGCAACCGTAGTTGCTGTTACAAACGCAAAATTTACAAGCGGAAAAATGGATGCTGCAACGGGCGTGTCCGAAGTTGTATTAATGCAGCAGATTAACGCATAAGGAGGATATTATTCATGACAGCACAGAAACCAAATAAATCACAGGTAATGGATGCTCTTGCCGCATTAAATGGTGCCGGCGTAGTCGTACCATCCATGAGAACATGGCAGACACAGGATGTCAGCGGCGGCGGCAGTACGGCACAAGCTTTTTTAATCGGTGAACTTGAAAAGCAGGACCCCCGCCTTTTGGAACCTATGACGTCTATCACAGCGCCTCGGGATATTGATATGATTCCTGGCGGCGGTTGGGTTGATATCACCTCGAATGTCTTTGTCCATTATGCGACCAGCGGCAATGATGAAGATGCCATCGGTGGCAGTGAAACAAATAATATCCCGATTGCGACAGCGAATATCAGCAAAGACGTGTTTAAGGTACATACCTTCATGGAAACACTGAAGATCCCCATCTATGACGAATTAAAGCTGCAGCAAATCGGACGGTCACTGCAACAGATTCTAGATGATGGCTTGCGCCTGAATTTCAACAAGCTGTTGGACCGCAACGTATATGTTGGCATTTCCAAGACCGGAACGTACGGTCTGGTCAACAATAAACTTGTTACGGCACAAAATGTCGCATTAAATGAAGCGGGGTCATCTCGTCTCTGGATAGATAAAACGCCACTTGAAATTATGTATGACATCAACACAGCCATTAACTATACATGGGCTAATTCAGAATATGATCTTGACGGCATGGCCAATCATATTTTGATTAATCCGGATAACTACGCATATATTACAAATGCACCGGTAACAGCAGCGGGTTCGCAGAGTATTTTGAACTACCTGCTTGAAAATAATATCGCCACAAAGCAAGGACGCCCTCTTTCCATTTTCCCATCTCGGTGGTGCGGGGATCAAACCAGCAAACCAGGCGTCGGCAGCACGAACCGTATGGTTGCATATGTAAAGCTTCCTAAGAGAGTTAATATCGATCTTCCAGTGCCATTGTCTCGCATTATGCAAGGTCCTAACACGCAGGGCGGATCCTATGAAACTTTGTATGCAGGCCAATTCTCGCAGGTTAAATTGCTGGCACCGACCTCTATGGCATATTACGATGGAATTTAAGGAGTGAATCGAAACATGGTTACTATTTTAGCAGATAGATGTTTGGCCTTTGCGACAGGCGGGAAAGATAAATTTGGAGCGCCTGAAACGGTGAAGGTTACAATTGGATTTAATGACGTTCCTGAATGGGTTATTGATACTCCGTATTTCCAAGCCGCAAAGCGTGATGGTCTAGTACAGGTAGCCGGATACAGCGAAGAAAAAGCAATGGGCATGATCGAAGAAAACAAACAGCTCAAAGAACGCATCCGGCAACTGGAAGAAGAAAAAGAATTACAAAGCACATCTAAAGCCGTCAAGGAAGCGGTTGAAAAAGCAGTGGAAACGGTTCAGAAACCAATCGAAGTAAAAAAAACTACCAAAAAGAAGGGATAACCCATGTCATACTACGGAACGCCTGATGAGAGAACCACGCAGGGCATTATCAGCACGGCGTCTAACGTCAGAGGCGGCACGAATCCAGCATATACAACTGCTATGTTTTGGGCGGCATACCCTTCTTTCCAAGGTTTGGTATCAGAAGAAATGACCCAAATGTACATTAATTTAGCTAATGCCGTTATTAAAGAATCTCGGTATCATAGCTATTGGCAGGTATGCATGAATTGGTTCATTGCCCACTTTCTTACGCTATATTTACAGTCTATCTCTACAGGTACGTCACAATGCTCTGCTAAAAACGTACTGGCAGCCGGTGAAGCGCGGGGGCTTAAAGTACATAAAGCGGTTGACGGACTTTCCGTAGGATTGGATTATTCCCAAATTGGTGATGATTTAGCAGGATGGGCGCAATTTAAGCTGACAATATATGGACAGCAATTTGCGTCCATTGCTAAGTTAATGGGCCGTGCGGGATCGTTTGTATGGTAGGAGGCAATATGTATATTAAAACGACAAAACCATATACATTCGTTGATCCTAAAACAAAAGAACAAGTTTTTGTATCTCCCAATACAGATACAGCTGTTCCCGATTGGATACAAGGAGATATTGTATATGATAGAGCACTGAAAGACAAAACGCTACAGATTGTGCCATCTCCAAAGTTACAAAGCGGCTCGTCTAAAATAGTGTCAGAATCCCCTGTAACGACAGTTTCCAATAACAACGAACAATCTGATGAAAATAAAGAAGAAACGGCTCCTATTGGAAATGGCAGCAATAAATCATGATCCATGGGGACACTTCTTTTACATCCAAAAGTAATTTAGATGCTTTGAAAAAAGCGTTAAAGAAAATGGCAAGTCAGGAAGTGTATGTCGGTATTCCGCAAAACGAAAATCAGCGGAAAGCAGCCGATGGGAATGCAATCAATAATGCAGAGCTTCTCTACATTCAAACGAATGGGGCTCGATCCTCTGCAATGATTACTGAAATGAATACCTCGCAGGATTCAGGAGCCATCTATTCAAAGGCGCATGCGCTGTATGTAAAGTCTCATGGGTCGCCCCTAATGCGAATACCTCCAAGACCTGTCATAGAGCCGGCCATAGAAGCCAACAAAAAGCGGATAGGGGAATTAATCGGGGACGCGCAAAAAGAAGCACTACAAGGGAACACTGAAGCGTTTCAGGAAAATCTCAATAAGGCTGGCTTATATGCGGCCAATTGCGCAAAAAACTGGTTTACGAATCCTAAAAATGGATGGGCCCCTAATGCACCTAGCACGATTAAACAAAAAGGATCCGATAGGCCCTTAATTGATACCAGCTCTATGCAAAATGCAATCACGTATGTAATTCGCAAGAAGGAATAGGTGATACTATGCTTGATATGTCTGAACTAATTCATGATCCTGATTTCTGCGTGCCGTTTGTTATCATTAAAAATAGAAGCAGTGATACATGGCAAGACGGAGACCCCGTATTGAGCGAACAGCAAATACAAGTGGAAGGCGTTGTTACGCCCACTTCTTCACGGGATATACAGATGCTCCCTGAAGGAGACAGGCGCACCGGTATGATGACATTTGTATCTGACCTTTCATTGGAAGTAAGCAATACGATCACGATTAGCGATTATTGTTTGTTTCACGGATCACGGTATAAGCTGGTGAGCATTTTCGATTGGAGCGAAAACGGATTTTTCAAGGCTCTTGGCTCATTTGTAAAAGATGAGGAGGGGGCTGTTCATGACATATGATGAACTGCTATCTTTTTTCCAATCCTGCTGTAAGTCGATATTGACAGGAACGTTGTCTAACGTAGAAAAATATATTCGTAAGAATTATCCCACAGATGGCAACCCGGACTGGAAAGTATCCGATGACATTGTATTTTTGTTTTTACGTGAAAGCAATGACGAGTATGGCAGATATCCGGATATTGTAAAAAAAGTGGAAAACGGGACGGTTAATGAATACGTGGTACGAACACGCGTATGGGGCCTGCAGCTTACCACCTATGGCCCACATGCATATGATATATCCAATCAGCTTCGCCATGGGTTCCGTACGGAATCGATCACAAGAACCATGACAAAATCATCTATTTTTTTAATCCCAGACTACCCCAATTGCATTGCAGCGTACGAAGAACGTGCAAGTCAGTGGTGGAAGCGATGGGATTTAGTTTTGCAATTTAATGAAAACTACACATCACCAGCTGAAGACGCGGGTCATATTGACACCGCGTCTATTCGCGTGGTGGCTCAAAGGAGGACAAAATAATGGCAGTAACAACGTTAACACTGGATCCTGTTGTTGATGTAACGATTAATCTGTCGGCGATATCGGCAACTCGAAAAGCGTTTAATTTGGCATTGTTAATGGGGAATGTTGGCAGCATTGCTGATTTTGATGATGCCCGTATTGTAACGTATGCCAGTTTGGATGACATGCTAACCGCAGGATTTACATCTACGGATCGTTTGTATCAGGCGGCCGCACTTATCTTTGGACAAGATAAGGTGCCTCCCAATGTAGCAATTGGTAAAATCAGCACTGCCGCTATTGCAGGGAAAAATACGTACACGATTACGACCAATGCGGCAACGGGCGATACGATTACCATAGGTGGGGTAACGCTTACGGCAGTTGCCAGCAGCGCCGTGCTGGGAACATCTTTTGTTCCGGGCGCAAATGTAATTGCAACAGCCACCGCTATTGCAGCGTCTCTTAATGCCAATACTACTTTCAATGCTAAATATGGGGCAACTGCGGCAAGCGGCATCATTACCATTACTGAGACCGTAGCCGGTGGCGGGAATACGCCAGGTGAAGCTACTAAAACAGGCACTATCGTTATTACATCGGGAACAGCAACAACATCTACGACGCGAACGGAAACGCCACTTGAAACAATTACAGCATGCCGTGAAGCGGATTGGGAATGGTACGTCGGGATTTACTGCGCCGTATTGACAGATGATGATATTCAGGCAATGGCAGCGTATGTAGAAGATGCGACGCCCGCCACGCTCTTAGCCTATACTACTAGCGAATCCTCTGCACTGACAGATGCAGGTATTTTCAACACGCTTAAAAATCTAAGCTACAAGCGGGCCATTGGGCAGTATTCTACTAAGCATGAAGATGCCATTGCCGCCATTATGGGATATGCTATGGGGTCTATGACGGGGACCATAAACAGTGCCTTTACACTGGCATATAAAATAGAAACCGGCGTCACGACGGAAAATTCCGCTGCTACATTTGCGGAATCAAAAGTAACGGCCATTACTGGATATAATGGAAATGTCTATATTAACCGTGGTAATGCCTACAATGTGTTTACTGAAGGAAATATGGCATATGGATACTGGTTTGATGAAATGATCTTCCTTGATAAAATGAAAAATGATATCCAGATGGGTGTCATGGACCTGCTTTATGATAACGCCAAAATACCACAAACAGAATCAGGCATGAACCAGCTCACCGATGCAATTAAAACTGTATTAGATAGTTACGTGAAAATTGGCTTTGTTGCGGCAGGACAATGGAATGGTAATGATATCTTGGACTTAAGCAATGGCGACACATTGCCGAATGGATATCTGATTCAGCACGAAACCATGGCAGATCAATCGCAAACTGACAGAGATAATCGTATTGCACCGAATATCTATGTGGCAGCAAAATTAGCCGGCGCGATCCAGCATGTTGTCATCGAAGTTGATGTGAACCGATAAAGGAGGGGATATTACATGGCGACTGTAAATACATACGGGTTCAAGGATTTAGCGATTACGATTTCCCATCCATCGTATGGATCATATTCGATGCAAGGAGAAGGCGTCGGAGAAGTAACCATTACGAAATCGACGGATAGAACGGCACATGATATTGCGGCAGATGGATCCGTTATGGTAAGCAAGGTGGAAGGGAATAATGGGAATGCTGTTATTCAAACGCAACAGGTAAGCGGCATCCATAAATGGATGCAAGGATTATTCAACTATTTGGTCTCAGCTACTACGGACGAATGGGCAGAAATATCGCTCACCATAACGTCTACATCTATGGGAAAAACACATTATTGCTCCTATGGGGCGTTTCAAAAGGAAGCAGATAATCCGTATCAATCGCAAGGGCAGCGGGTATCTTGGACGATTATGTTTGCTGATATCCAGAATATTATGACGTAAAGCACAAAGAAAATAAAAGGGGTGCATGATTGATGCAAGACACGAAAAAAGTAACCGTAATGGGCAAAGAATATATTATTAAAAAGCTGGATGCGCGTACCGGATCATTTTTATTGTTTTTTGTTCTGGAAAAGTTTCTTCCGAATGCGATGGATATGCAGTCCAGCGAAGACATGCAAAAGGTAAGCAATCAAATTACAGGGCACATCATGAAGCAGGATATGATGAGTAAAGAAGAATTTATTCGCCTTCAGAATGACTGCTTATCCGTGGTTCATGCCGTTCTTCCGAGCGGCGATGTGCCGATTTTGAATGACAATGGATCATGGCGAATCCCCGAAATGGCAACCAATACATTTCTTGTGTTGATCCTAACGGCGCATGCGCTATTATTTAATGTTTCAGATTTTTTTACCGAAGACGGCTGGAAGGAATTGCGGTCCCTCATGGAGGGTATCTCCCTTGCGAACTTCAAAATGTAAATGAATTCGTCTATGCGCCAGTCATACAAGGCATGTGGAAGCAGCACGAAGTATGGGACGGTACGTATACGCTGAGAGATTTACTCGACGCCCATGAAATGATCATGGTTGCGAAAGAAAACAAACGGCGTGCGGCTGAATATCAGAAGCTGATGGAGGAACAGACACCATGATTGCACAAATGTTACAGGAATATTTGGTCGGCTTGGGAGTGAAGGTAGACAAGCCTCAGTTCCAAGAATTAGACCGGACATTAAAACAAACGGATAAGTCTGTATCCTCTACGACCGGCTCCATGTCGAAAAGCTTCGAGAATGCCGGGAAATCCATTGCGGGAACCGTAGAAAAAACAGGCGAAAAAGCCATCCAAACCGCGGAAAAAGCAACGACTTCTATTATCGGTAATTTCAGTTCCTTGGCGGCAAATATCGTTAAAACATCGGCGGTGTTTGCCAGTGCCTTGGCATCCATGACCATGGCATCGGCGAAATTCATGAAGACGGCAGCAGATCAGGACCTGCAGATGCAGACGTTTGCTACCCGCATGATGATGACCAAAGATGCCGCATGGCAAATGAAGCGGGCCACAGATGCGCTGGGGGCGTCTATTAGCGATATTGTGATTACGCCGGAGCTTATGGATCGGTATAAAGCACTGGTGTCTGATTCGTCCCGCATGCGTCCTAGCGGCGATTTTGAGCAGACAATGAAAGGCTTTCGGGATTTATTGTTTGAATTTACCCGGTTTAAGCAGGAGGTATCTTATATCCTCACGTACGTTGGGTATAATATGATTAAAAACCTTGTGGGGCCGCTGGATGTTGCCAAAGAGAAAGCCAAATCTTTTAATGAATATATCATCACCAATATGCAGCAGATTGCCAAACGAATCGCTGACGTATTGACATACGTCATTCACGTGGCGCTGCAATTTTGGGATTTAATACGGCATGTCACATCATCCCTAATTACCATGTGGAATACATTCCCCCATGGTGTAAAACTTGCTATTGAGTCGCTTTCTGCGTTGTGGGTCGTATTGAGAGCATCTCCGATCGGCAAAACGATCGCTCTATTTGGATTACTATTCCACATGATGAATTCAGGGGGCAGTGGCGATGGATGGAAAAAAATACATGAATATATTGATCTCGCGCAGGAAAAAATTACAGCATTTGCCAATGCAGCAGAGCCATACCTTGAGAAATTTGGCCAGCTTGTTATGTGGGCGGGGGGAAAGCTCATTGATCTTGCCAAAACAGCGTGGCCTTACGTGGAATCGTTTTTAAGAAAATTCGGGCAGCTGGTTATCTGGCTGGCAGATGAACTTGTATCATTAGCGGAAGAAGCATGGCCGTATGTTAAAAAGTTTATTGTAGAATTCGGTGAACTGGTTTCATGGGCATATGATCGAATCATCGAATTAAAAGATGGAATTGAACAGTTTCTTGGGACAGTAAAAAATTCAGAAGAGTTTCAAGAATTTGTGTATACCATGCAAACATTATGGTCAGCCATTAAGCGGTTGGCAGGCGGGATATTTAGATTCGTAGCTACAGAGATACGTACGTTTTATGATGCCATGAAAGATGATGGTAGAGGGTCCGCATTTCGAACGCTGGTACATAAAATATATCAGGCATTTTTACGATTAGTACAGGTCATTAGCTATTGTATCAATGTATTAAGCGGATGGCTTGATGAATTATCACAATCCCCTACTGTAAGATTATTTATGATGGCGGTGGCGGATTTGGCAAAAGCTATATGGCAGTTGTTTACTGCTATTATGAGTTTAGTCGGAACCGCATTTGAATCTATGTTCAGGGGAATGAACAATCGCAAGCCGACCAATTCATTTAGAAATGCGTTACGCGAAATACTAATGTTTATCGTCTCCATTATCCGGTTTATTACAAAGATGATAAATGCATTGACGGCGCTATTTAAAAAGATGGAAAGCAACCGATCATTTGTGGAATTCTGGCGTGGTATCGGTAAAATTGTATCCGACGTAGGAAATATTGTTTTGGAAGTAATCAGTCGCATAGGACTTCTTGGAGAAGCTATTATGGCGTTATTAAGCGGCAATTATTCTAAAGCTGCAAAGCTTGCTAAGATGGCTTTTTCATCTAAAATGCTGGGGAATCGCAGACAACATACTGACGGCCTTTCGGATGACGAATTACAATATGAAGCGGCTATTCAACAATATTCTAAGGAATATGGCGTTGATCCAAATTTAGCACGTGCCGTCATAAAAAATGAAAGCGGATTTGATCAAAGCGCAATATCTCCGGCTGGCGCTGTTGGCTTAATGCAACTAATGCCAGATACAGCAGCAGAGCTCGGCGTTAATCCGTATGATGCAGATGATAACATAAAAGGCGGTATTATGTATCTACGTAAAATGTTGGATGCCGCTGACGGGGATCCCCAATTAGCCGTGCAAATGTATAATGCAGGACCTGGAAATCCGGGTGGCGCAGATATGCCTTATGTAGGACGAGTTATGCAAGACTACGGCGATTATACCGAAAACACGACATATGACACAAGCGCTACCTACGACGAAACAAATATTCCCCAGCAAGGAAACGTCGATTTAGCGGATGTTGATCCGCAATTAGTACAAACTACGGATTCCTTTTTGGCAGGGCTGCAAGGTGAAGGTTACGACGTACAAATTTCTAGCGGATATCGTAGTGATGCACATACACTTGAAGTACCAGGCGCTTATATTGGCGATCCACATAATCAAGGCAGAGCCATCGATTTTGTCATCAACAGTGATTACAATCCAGATGATATCATTGCGGCAGGGGCGGCACATGGGCTTAATCTGACATACCATGATGCGGGCACAGGGTACCATTTCCACACGCAAATGTCTGAAGATGATGGATATGCAGGAACCACCAATCCAGTAGGTGGCGGCGACGGGGGATCAGGAGAAGGAATGCCATCTATTGGGGCTATGGTTGCATCCCGAAGCAGAGGGCTTGGACTATTGGCAAAATCAGCGGCCAGTGTATTGCGTAATATGGTTTCTTCTGCCGATCCGCTGTTATTAAGCAATGCTGCAATGGATACGGGATCATCCTATGGTGACACGCACGTATCTATCAGCGTGGGAGATATATATGTCACCAAATCCAATGCCGTCAATGATGATGTTGGCATGGCGGTTGCCGATAAGCTTTCCGAACGGGCGCAATATATATTGATTAACCGAGCAATAAACGGCAGCCCTGAATTAAAATAATAAGTAAAAAGGACGCTCGATAGGTGAGTGTCCTTTTTTGCTTTATCTTGATCATGAAGGATGTGCTTATACAATGAGCGTCATTTCCGGACTTACTATCGGCAGTGCAACAAATTTAGCCAATTTAATAAGCAATGATACGACGCCGTCATGGCTTGATTTTTCAAAAACTTTGGCACAGCTTACCGGCAGCTATAAGCTGGTAAATCTTACAACCGGGCTTACTAATCTGTCTAACTTTTTATTCCGTACGCCAAAATGGCCGATCGGCGGGGTTTACTTTGATGGTATTCTGCGGACAGAACATAGCAGCAGAGTGCATCCGACGCAATATCCTGTACAAACAGGTGTATCCATGACGGATCATGCTATTGTTATGCCGGCAGAACTTACTGTAGAAATCATGATGACCGATGCGGCGACGTCTACATGGTATTCTGCGAATAACACAGCAGAGCTTGTTTATTTGGCATTGAAGCTGATTAATCAATACAGCAACACCATTACAGAAAAACCAAGCTCTATTGTTTCTGTGGGCGAAGGACGGTCTGCTGCTATATGGACGACGTTAAAGGCGATGCAACAATCCAGAGTCCCGATTACGGTAGAAACAAGGCTGCAAACTTATAATAATATGATCATTGAGGACCTTTCTGCACCGGATGACAACAAAACATATCACGCATTAAAATGTACGGTACGGTTACGGGAAATCATTATGGCTGGAGTGTCAGAGACACAGACAAGCGCCCGAGTGGCACAGACCACATCCGCTAGTACAACTGGCAATTCTCAATCTACCTCTGTGGAAAGTTCGTCATACAAAAAGGCACTTCAAAATAATATTGCATCACAAGATTAAAAGAGGTGACGAAAGCAATGCTATCTATTGTTCCTTTGTCAGGAGTACCCAATCACACATTTACAACAACGATTTACGTTGATGAGACCAATATTAAATTAACACTAACTACGACGTACAACGAAATTGCGGGGTATTGGGTGCTGGATATCGGGGATTCAGAAGGGACGCTGCTTGTCACCTGCATTCCATTAATTCCGGGATACAATATTTTAGAGCAATACGCATATCTGGAAATTGGCGCAGCGTATATCGTACCCAAACAGAAAGTACAGGAAGTATGGCCTGACTATGATACATTGACCTCGAATTGGTATTTAATTTGGGGAAATACAGCAGGAGATGATGTTTCATGAGTACCGACAGCACGCCCGATACGACGACAAGCGCATCTTCTTTTACGGCTCCCGTACAGTATCTCAGGAAATGGCAAGTATTGATTATAAAGCCAGCCTATACAAAAGACGCGAATGGAAATTATACGGTGCGGGACAAGGAACATGATCATGCGCTTGATGTATCAAATTTGCGATGCGTGTGGAAAACGCAGCAATCCGTTGGGTCAGCAGTTACCATTGGAACCCTTATTATATATAATCTAAACGCGCAGACAGAAAGCGATATCATATTGGAAGGGTCACAGATTTATATTGCCGCAGGATACCAAAATGGGCAATATGGCGAAATATTCAGCGGTGATATTATACAGATCATTCGCAATCGAGAAAATGGCATTGATTATCGGTTGGAAATATTGGCTTTAAAAGGGGCATTAATGTTTGACACGAATTACGTACGCTCTACCATAGCGGCAGGTGCTACGCCAAGAGAGGTCATTCAATATGTAGCTAAAAACGCAGATACCCCAATCGAAATAGCCAAAATAAATAATACGTTTCCAGAAACGTCCTTACCGCGCGGGAAGGTTTTATTTGGCACTGCTGGCAAATACTATCGGGATATAGCAGTTCTTCATGATGCGGCATACTGGGCAGACGAAAACAATCAATTGGTATTTCAAAAGAATTCGGATGAGATTCCGGCAGGATCGGAAATTGTTTTAACTCCTGAAACAGGATTGGTGGGAACCCCGATGTATTCTGACGATGGCATTCACATTAAAATGCTTATGGATGCCAGGGTAAAATTGCAGACAATGATAAAAATTGACAATTCATTGATCCAAACGCAGTTGATTAGCATTAATTCACAATCAGGTATAGGGCAAAATCAGTTGCCGCAGCAGACACAGTTTGATAAAGACGGGGAATATCAAGTATTTTCCGTAGAACATGCCGGCGACACATGGGGGAATGAGTGGTTTACCAGTATTGTCGGTATTGGTAGGAATGGACGTAGTGGATTGCTTGTGCCGATGGTTACCATTACTTCTACAACGCGATGAAAGAGGCGATATGATGGTACACATGAATGACCGAACCCAAGATACGATAGAGAACATGAAGCGTATTAAAGAAAGCTTCGGAATTGATTTACGTGTCGCAGCCCCTGGTATTATTGAATCGGTGGATTATGAAAAGCAGACGTGCACCGTACAGCTTGCCACGCGAGAATTATTTAATAATAGTGGGACGCTGGAATGGAAAGAGGTTCCTATCTTACCGGATGTTCCTTTTTTTGTATATTCCGGCGGTGGATATTGTCTGACGCTGCCGATTAGTAAAGGCGATGATTGTCTGGTGGTATTTGGGGACAATTGTATGGATGGGTGGTGGCAAAACGGCGGGGTGCAAAATCAAGTAGAGAGACGCCGTCATGATCTTTCCGATGGATTTGCTATTGTAGGGTTTAAAAGCCAACCGAATGTTGTTAGTAATTATGCGTCCGGATCGGCACAACTTCGGAACGCATCCGGCAGTGCGTACATTGAGATAACAGATAGTGGCATTAATATTGTAAGCGGCAACACAACGATTGATGGCGTGAATTTTTTAAGCCATGAACATAGCGGAGTAGAAAGCGGCGGCTCAAATACGGGTGGTGTATCCACATGATATATCGAAAATTAGATGCTAACGGAGATTACACATTTGGGGCAAATAGTGGAAATTTTCTTTCTGGCGTGGAGGCCGTGGCGCAGGCGATTGGAACGCGGCTTAAATTATTTACTAATGAATGGTGGGAAAATTTTGATGAAGGGCTTCCATTATGGGATAAAATACTGGGGCAGCACGATAGGGATACGGCAATCAAATTAATTAAGGAACGAATTTTAGGAACGGATGGCGTAACCAATATTGCATCAATGGATACAGATTGGAATGCAGATACCCGTTCCCTTTCATTTACTGCTGTTGTAGATACGGAATATGGAACGGTAACCGCTACAGTTTCAACGTCTGGCGGCACGGTTACATATACCGCCATTACGGTAGCAAATGGCGGTACGGCAACGCCTGTTTCGGATACATTGGATGGGGACGGTGGCAGTTCTTCGTATATTCCTGATTATGTTTGGGATGGCGGCGGAGCTGCCGGATAGGAGAAAACATGGCATACACAGCACCTTATATTGATAGCGCGGGCCTTCATCTGGCAAGCTATGAAGATATTTTGGCATATCTGGAATCTGAAATGAAAAGCATATATGGTGACGATATCTATCTTGGCACAGATTCGCAGGATTATCAGATGATATCCATTTTTGCATCTATGCTCAATGATATTTCACAGGTACTACAAATTGTATATAATAACCGATCTCCTAAAACAGCGGTGGGGACAGGTCTTGACAGTATAGTAAAACTAAATGGTATCGTCCGAAAATCAGCCAGCTATAGCACCTGCGTACTAACGCTGACGGGAACCAGCGGAACTGTTATTTCGTCCGGCACCTGCACAGATACGAATGGCTACAAATGGGAGTTACCAACAGATACAACGCTTACCGGCACCACAACAGAAGTCACGGCCACTTGTGAAACCATCGGCGCAATTGAAGCAGCCATTGGCACGATTACAACGATATCGACGCCGCAAAAAGGATGGACGGCGGTCACTAATGACGTAGCTGCGGTCACAGGAACCGCAGTAGAAACAGACACAGAGATACGAGCACGACAAAGCACAAGCGTTGCACTCCCGTCACAGAATATGACAGACGGTGTTATTGCGGGGATTCAGGAAATAAGCAATGTAGATCGATATAAAGTATATGAAAATGATACGAATGCAGCGGATACAAACGGAATACCAGGTCATTCTATTGCAGCCGTCGTAGAAGGTGGTACCGATGCAAGTGTTGCTGAACAAGTATTTTTGCGCAAGGGCCCCGGATGTGGAACCTATGGAAGCAGTTCTGCCACCTATACACAAACTGATGGCACACAAAATACGGTTTATTTTTCCCGGCCGACATATGAATCTATTGATATTACGGTGACAATCACTAAAGGAACAGGATATACATCTGCTGTAGGAGATAACATTATATCTTATCTTAAATCGTATATGGCGGCTCTGGATATAGGGGATAATGTTTCTATTACAGGGTTAATGGCCACAGCATTACAAGCGATTACAGATACATCCAAACCGTCCTTTTCTTTGACATCAATACAGATTGCAAAGACGGGGGGAACCTTGGGAACGTCTGATATTGCTATTGAATATAATCAAATTGCGCAGTCCGGAGCCGTCACATTAACGGCTAATTAGAGGTGATAGTATGGCGCTCTCTGATCAATATAAAAAATTAATTACCAGTGAACATCAAGGAAAACCCAACTTCTTAGCTACACTATCGGCATTCCTTTCGCCGCTGGATGATATATATGATTTAGCTGTCTATATGGACAGTTATTTTGATTTAGATAATGTTGTCGGGAATCAAGAAGACACGCTGGGCGTTATTGTACAGGCAAACCGCACATTAACTTTTCAGCCGGATCGGCAGGCTGATCCCATTTTAGATGATCAGGATTACCGCAATTATATCAAGGCAAAGATTGCACGTAATATGTGGAACGGGAAGACACAGAGCTTATATAACATCTGGAATACCATATTCAGCAATAATTTAATTATCTTAGATAATCAGGATATGACGGTTGACATATGTGCTATCGGGATGAGCTCGTTCATTATCTGCAATATGATTATTAATGATTATATTATTCCACGTCCCATGGGCGTGCTATATAATTATTTTTTTTCAGACAATACTATTTTTGGATATGACATTGAATCCGATGCCATCAAAGGATATGACGAAGGATACTGGACATCCTCGCTGCCATTAAACAGTTTCGGATATGATTTGGAATCCGATTCCGAACGAGTGTATGGATATGATAATGGCTATTGGACGTAAAGGAGATAATACAATATGGCAAACGAAAGTAATTTTCTAATATTTAATACAGATAATTCAAGCACATACACCTACAGCGATTCGGAATATTCCAGCGAATCCCAACGCACAATCGGGGTGCAAACCGGTCAGGCGAAAAGCAGACTGCACAACAAAATGTTTAGGCAATGGTCTGTAATGGCATATATGCTGGGGCAACTAATTGCAAATAGTGGACATGATGCAGAAGACAGTGATCCGGATGGATTACTTGCAGGATTCAAGGCTGCCATTGCGGGGAATAGCAATATTAGTAATACCGTATGGAAACCATCTACAACCGTATCTGCAGGAACCGTTGTGAAAACACCAAACATGCCAACATGGGCTTACGTAGTATGTACAACCGCAGGAACGACATCTGCTACCGAACCATCATGGGGCGCAGTGGCTGACGCCACCATAACAGATAATACAGTTGTGTGGACGCTTAGAAGCTACTTACCGTTTATCGGCGCAACGTCAAGCGCAGCGGGGACAAGCGGTATTGTTCCTGTACCCTCTGCAGGAGACCAAAATAAGGTATTAACAGGGGGTGCCGTATTTAAAGATATATTAACTTTGCTGACAGCTTTTACAGGAGCAACGGCATCGGCCGCGGGAACATTAGGAGGCGTTCCAGCACCCACTGCAGGACAACAGTTAAATGTATTGACCGGAGCTGGTAGTTTTCAGACACTGGCGACGCTATTGGCGGCCTACGGGGTACAGTATAATATCGCACAAAATGGGTATGTTAAATTTGGTGATTTGTTCGGCGGCCTAATTATACAGTGGGGAAATTACAATGCAATGCCTATTGATGCTACAGCAAGAAAGATTGCTTTTAATATCTCAATGACGCATCTATGGAGTACAGTTACACCTAATTGTTATGACATTCCTAATATTGTCATTTCTCCTTATATTGGAAATGCTGATAGTTCTGGAATTTATGTTTTGATAGATTGTGAACTGGGTCAAGGATATACGTCAGGATCAGCAACATCTAAC
>NZ_LEKT01000042.1 GCF_001045675.1 Megasphaera cerevisiae DSM 20462 | reverse complement strand
AATGACCGGCGATACCCTTCTGAACAGCGCCGGCGCCCTCCTATACAGCGGCAATGCCATGACCCTGACCGCCAAAGGCACGATCCGCAACCGCGGCGCGAAGATCGAAAGCCTGGGAGACCTGGCGCTTAAGGCTGCCGCTGTGTATAATGAAAATGACGCCTTTTCTGCCAAGCGCGTCGGCAGTGACTGGGTGACGAATCCGGATAAAATCCGCATTGACCAGGCCGGCCATTCCGAACAAGGCCAATCCTTCGACAAAGACGAATTCTCCAATCTCACCAGCGGCTACGGCGCCTATCACCATGCCGGAGCCATGGAAATCTACGAACCGGCCTATGATATCGTCGGCAAACCAGATCCGGGAGAACAGCCGGACCCGGCCCACCCCGAAGGCGCTAAGATCGCCAACTACGAATGGAATGACCCCATCTTTACGGCTTTGGGCGTCACGGCCATGACCACGGCCAGACCGACGGCAGCCGGCCAGGAGCAAACGGCCTGGGACACCCAGTTCAGCAGCAAACTGGACGAACTGAATACCAAGATCACGGCCCATAATACAGAAGCCGAAGCGCACAATGCCAGCCTGGGGGCGATCGGCAGCCAGAAGATCGACAACTACACCATCATCCGGTCCCAATCCCAGACCTCGGAAGATAAGGTGCAGACGACGAACGCCGGCGTCATCTATCCCCGGGTGTACCTCCATGCCGGCTCAGACATGACCCTCGATGCCAAGGGCAGCCTCGTCAGCGCGAACCACCTTGTCGTCGACACGAAGAAAGCCGTACAGAATACAGGCATTCTCCAGGGCTAAACCGTCGCCATACAGGCCGGAAGCCTCGACAACATGGGCCGCATCCAAGGGAACACCATCGCCCTGTCCAGCGATACGGATATCCATCAAGGCGGCCTCGTCACGGCTACCGACGCCATCCAGCTCAAAGCTAAGAAGGACATTACCATGGATAACACCGTCCAGCACTTGGCGAACCAGGACGTGCTGGACCGCACGGCAGGCATTGCCGTCTCGGGCAATCAAGGCGTGGTCATCCTGGATGCCGGCCACAATGTGAACCTGGCGGGAGCCACCCTCCAGGCTCTGGGTGAGAAAGGCGCCGTCGTCGTCCAAGCCGGGAGCGACGTCCATCTCACAACGCAGACCCTCGCCGCTAAGAAGAATATGACCCAGGACAGCGATAACTACCTGCGGACCCAGCGCCAGACCGAAGCGGGCACGGCTATCGACGCCAAGGGAGGCGTGACGATGCAGGCCGGCCACGATATCCAGGCCCAGGGCGCCTACGTCAATAGTGATGACGGCACCGTGGCTTTGAAAGCCGGTACCAACATCGAACTGACCACCGGCAGGACAAAAGCGGTCGACGACTATGGCCTGAAACACAAAGAATCTGGCCTCCTGTCCAGCACGACCACCACCGTCAAGATCCATGAAGACCATCAGCAGGTTCTCGGGACGACTGTTACAGGTAAGAATGTCCAACTGGGCGCGAACCAAGACGTGAACCTGACAGCTGCCACCGTCGCCGCCCAAGACGACGTGACGCTGGCAGCAGGAAGAAATATAACGACCACATCGGATACGTAGTACAACCAATCCCAGGCCGATACGAAAGTCAAAACCTCGGGCATCATGGGCGCCGGCATGGGAATCATGATCGGGACAAAGAAAGTAAAAGACACCTATGACGGCGAATGGAAGATCCAAGTCGGCACCACCCTTGCCTCCACAGGAGGCAACGTCACTATCTCTGCCGGGGATACAGCCCACCTCACCACGACGGATGTGGTAGGTCAAAAAGGCATCACCGTCACGGCTCAGGACATCATCCTCGATGGGAACAGGAACGAAGCCAGAGAAAAACAAACCCATGAAGAATCCCAGTCGGGCCTGACCATCAGCGTCAGCAGCCCTGTCGTCAATGCCCTGCAAAGCGCCCGCAGTGTCATTCGTACCGCCCAGACACGGGATAACAAAACACTGCAGTCTCTGGAACTCTTTGAAGGCGGGAAAGCCTTAGGAAAAGATATCAAAAACATCGGTAAAAACGGCGTCGGAAAGCCGGGAATCCATGTCGATCTTGGCTCCAGCTCGTTCAAACAGGAATACGGCACCGATACGAATACCTATGCCGGAGGCAGCCTGTCCAGCAGCGGCACCGTAACTATCCTCGCCGGAAGCAAGGACACGGCGAAAGGCAATATCCATGCCACAGGCGAAACGATACAAGGAAAAGACGTGATATTAGCTGCATCAAACAATATTATCTTAGATGCCGGTAAAAATACGCAGACCGAAACAAACAACTATAGCAGTAAAGGGGCCTCTATAGGTGTCACCGTCGGAATCGGCGGTATCAATAATAGGGGAAGTATATAATAAATAAGCATGCAGTTGAGATACAAAAACAGCGCCCGTTATACGTGATGTATTGGGAGCGCCGCTTTGATGTGAACGAACTGGGCAGTAACTTTTTTAGTCTTCTTTTATTTTTCCGTCAATCGTGATGGTTACGACTTGCCATGGAATAAATTTTCCGCTTTGCTGGAGTGCCTTTTTTGCGGCTTGTTCAAGACCGCCGCAGCAGGGAACTTCCATGCGGACAATAGTAACATCTTTGATATTATTTCGCCGGATGATTTCTGTCAGTTTGTCTGCGTAGTCAATGTCGTCCAATTTAGGACATCCGATGAGAGTAATCTTGTTGTGAATAAACTCGTCGTGAAAACGCGCGTAAGCATATGCTGTGCAGTCGGCGGCGATAAGCAGATGGGCATCGGCAAAATAAGGGGCAGAATCAGGAACTAATCGAATTTGTACAGGCCATTGCCGGAGTTGTGATGTGGTGGTATTGTGACCGGTTGGCGCAGGGGTATGGGTTTGCAGGGATTGGGATGACTGGCCGGGACACATTGTTCGGATTTGACTTCCCGGACATCCGCCTGCATGAGAAGGACTGCGGTTTTTTTTGTGTGTTTCAACAGCCGCTTCATCATATGGTAGAGCTTCTCGTTCTTCAAAGGTAATGGCGTTAGTCGGGCAGTGAGGCAGGCAATCACCAAGACCATCACAGTAATCGTCACGCATGAGCTGAGCCTTGCCATTAATCATACTAATGGCCCCTTCATGGCATGCGGCGGCACAGGCTCCGCAGCCGTTGCATTTTTCTTTATTGATATGGATGATTTTTCTGATCATAGTATATTCCTCCTTGAAAGGACACGTGATTGTGTCTTTGTAATTAGCTGTCAGATCATTTACGGTACAATGAAAGTATAGTACAATAGACATAATAAATCGGTTGTTTTTACAACGTGGAGGAATATATGAAAAAAATTTTACCAATTCTTTTATCGTCCCCGCTGTTTAAAGGGATTTCTGAAACAGATATGCTGCCGCTGTTGGAGTCGATGGGAGTACGAAGGCAATCTTATAAAAAGGGCGCCTTTGTTTTTTTAGCCGGAAAAACAGGTACTCGTATTGGTATCGTATTGACCGGACTTGTTCATATCGTCCAGGAGGATTATTGGGGAAACCGCAATATTATTGCACCGATACGAGTCGGGAATATGTTTGGTGAAGCATTTGCCTGTCTGCCCGATGCGGCGGCTACTGTGGATGTAGTTGTTATGCAGGAGGCGGATATTCTTTTTATGGATGCCGGGAAAATTCTTCATGCCGGGGAAGTCATGACGGAACCGCAGAAATGTGTTGCTATGAATTTGCTTGCCGTGTTGGCGCAGAAAAATCTGTTTTTGACAGAAAAAATACGGTATTTGTCACAACGGACGACCCGGCAAAAATTGATGTTTTACTTATCCGATGAGGCCCGCCGTCATCATTCGCCTGTTTTTTCTATTCCGTTCAATCGACAGGAGCTGGCTGATTTTTTGTCTGTTGACCGCAGCGCTATGTCGGCCGAGCTGGGCAGAATGAAGCGGGAAGGGCTTCTGGAGTATACGAAAGACCGGTTTGAACTGAAGGAACGGCAGTAATTAGGCAGGTTGAACGGAGCCGGATCAGGGAGAAAGAAAAATACTCTCCCTGGTATATGCAGAGGGATCGCCGCCGCTATTTCAAGGAGAGTATGGAAGTGCATGGTATTTAGGTGTTTGTTTTAGTGATGTAAATGGGGAAGAATGTGCCCCATTTTATTTTTCTTTGTTTCCAAATAAAATTCATCGAATTTTTGGGCCGGCATTTCGATAGAGACTCGCTGCGTGATGTCTACACCAAACCCTTCGAGGCCATAAATCTTTTCGGGATTGTTTGTCAGGAGGCGCAGTTCTTTTGCTCCCAGGTCTTGCAGAATCTGTGCACCGATCCAGTATTCACGAAGGTCTGGCGCAAAGCCCAGCTTTTCGTTGGCTTCTACTGTATCGTAGCCTTGTTCCTGCAGGGCATAGGCTTTTAGTTTATTGATCAGACCGATACCTCGTCCTTCCTGCCGCATATACAGCAGTATACCGCGGCCTTCCTTGTCAATTTGCTTCATGGCGGCGGACAGCTGTTCACCGCAGTCACAGCGGCATGATCCGAAAACGTCGCCAGTCAGGCATTCGGAGTGGACTCGGCAAAGCAGGTTTTTACCGTCTCCGATGTCTCCCTTAACGAGGGCAACATGATGTTCGCCGGTCAAATCATTAATGTACCCGTAAATTTTGAATTCACCATATTTGGTCGGCATATGAGCAACGGCTTCACGAGTGACATGCTTGTCATGAAGGCGGCAATAGTTTTGCAGGTCATGAATAGTGATGAATTTCATGCCGTATGTATCGGCTAATTCCCAAAGCTGCGGGGTGCGCATCATTGTGCCGTCATCAGCCATGATCTCACAGCACAAGCCGACCTGTTTCAGTCCGGAAAGGCGCATGAGATCGACCGTAGCTTCTGTATGACCGCTGCGTGTGAGTACACCGCCGCGTCGAGCAATGAGCGGGAACATGTGGCCGGGACGGCGGAAGTCTTCAGGACGGGCTGATTCTTCCGTACATTTTCGTGCGGTCAGCGCCCGTTCTACTGCCGAGATGCCCGTTGTTGTATCAATATGATCAATGGAGACCGTAAAGGCTGTTTCATGATTATCCGTGTTTTCGCTTACCATGGGCAGCAGTCCTAATTTATGGGCATATTCAGCACTCAGCGGCATGCATATGAGGCCCTTGCCGTGAGCGGCCAGGAGATTCATATTTTCTGTCGTGCAGTATTGGGCGGCACAAATGAAATCCCCTTCGTTTTCCCGGTTCGGGTCGTCTGTCACGATGATAATATGACCTTCCTGTAATTCTTTGATAGCTTCTTCAATGGTATTATATTTTCTTTTTTCATTTTTCACAGCGCAAAACCTCCTGATATTTATAAAGCCCTGACAAACTGCAGGGGCAGTGTCAGGGCTTTTCGTCAATAAAATACAGGCTGCGGCAATCGCAGCGTCTATGTATCTTCTTCCATCCAGACTATACTGTCGGTTTTGGAATCACACCAAATCATGAGCTGAAAGCTCCTACGCCGTAGCGTTCGCGGACTATACCGCCGATCGGGAATTTCACCCTGCCCTGAAGATATTATAATTTACGGTACTTATTATACACAGAACGAATAGGATTTGCAAGAGGCTGACGCAGACAATACAGATCAGTCAATATCGAATATTTTTCCCGGATTGAGAATATCGTTGGGATCCAGTGCTTTTTTTACGGCTTTCATCATAGCCAGTTCATCTGGATTCGTGAACTCTTCCATGAGATGTTTTCGCTTAAAGCCAATGCCATGTTCACCGGATAGACGCCCGCCCAGTTGGTATATCAAGGTGTATAGTTCCTGCTGGTTTTCCTTGACACGAGCATCCCAGTCTTCGTAGGAGGTATTAGGGTTTTTCAGGATATTCAGATGAATATTGCCGTCGCCGGCATGGCTGGCAATGCGGGTAATCAGGTTGTATTTTTTTGCCAATATAAGAATCTGTTGGAGCAATTCCGGTTCCTTGTCGACGGGAACGACAACATCTTCCTTGCAAACAATCAGGCTTTCTGCACGTACGGCTTCGGCAAAGGCCTTGCGGGCCTGCCATATTTTGTCATGGTCTGCCACCAGGACGGATGATGCGCCGTTGGAAGTACATATATCATCAAGCGCTACGGCTTTGTCGTCTAAATCATCTTCGTTGATGCCCTCTACTTCGACGATCAGATAGTTGCCTGTTTCACTTCCCTGCAGCTTTTCGTTTAAGTACGCCTCAATTGATTTAAGTGTAATATTGTCAATAAATTCGACACAGGTGGGGAGAATGCCGGCTTTTATAATTTTGTTGACGACTTGGATGGCTTGGCCGGCATTGTCAAATATAGCCAGCAGATCTAATGCGTATTTGGGTTTGGGCAGGAGTTTGAGAGTTGCCTTGGTAATAACGCCCAAGGTGCCTTCTGAGCCGATAATAAGCTGATCCAGGCAATAGCCGGTAGACTGTTTCTGAAGACGGGCACCAAGCTGAACGATTTTCCCCTGCGGATTGACAACTTCGATGGCGTATACTTGATGGCGTGTTGTGCCGTATTTGACAGCTCTATTGCCGCCTGCGTTAGTGGCAATATTGCCGCCGATGAAGCAGGAGTCCCCGCTGCAAGGATCGCCTGCATAAAAAAGCCCCTTGGCGTCGGTTGCATCTTGCAGATCCGACGTACGGACACCGGGTTCGACGACGGCATATAGGGCATCGTCATTGATTTCCAAAATTTTATTCATTTTTTCCAGCGACAATACGATCCCGCCGTAGGTTGGAACAGCACCACAGGCTAGCCCGGTTCCGGCACCGCGCGGTATGACCGGAAAACGGGCCGTGTTGGCCAAGGTGATAATGGCGGCGGTTTGCGCTGCCGATTCGGTAAAAACGACGGCTTCCGGCATATGATGATAGACCGGATCTGTTACTTCATCATGTGAGTACGGCTGCATCAAATTGGGATCGGTAAGCATATTTTTAGGGCCGACGATAGCTTTTAGCTGTTCCAGTACTATTGGGGTTATTTTTTCATATTTCATGGAGCATTCCTCCTGCTTATTTGTGTTATTTTTTTTCTTTCTTTATTATAAAACTTCTTCTGACATATATAAAGACATTACTTTTTTAAGGATGCATATAGTCTCGGCTGATCCATGGCAGATGTCGGTGTCGCGGCTGCCAGTAAAGAATCAAGGAGAGGGCTTTATCTTGTTCTTAAATAAAGGTATACTATAAAACAAAGACGGTTACGGACGGGTGGATAAAGGAGCTGACAGGGACTGTGAAACCGACGGGACGGAATAGGCGTGCCGCGTCCGCAGGCAGGCGTGTACGCAGGCGGAAGAAAACGGCAATAACTTTATACAGAAGCTTTATTCTTATCATTTTAATTCTGGGCGGCGTATTTCTTTGTTCCAAGATTTATGAGCTGTGGCGGATTCATGAGGATATGAATCTGACGGTACAGCAGAAGCAGGAATTGTCAGGAGAAAATCAAAAGCTGAAGCAGCAGAAGGATACGTTGAGCGACGCAGATGAAATTGCTGAACGGGCCAGAGAACAATTTGGGCTGGTCAAGCCGGGGGAAATCCCGTACAAACGATGAAATTGACAGAAAGAAAAGGATTATCTTATTTTTCGATTGAATTTTTTTGCGGTTGTGGGTATAATGTTTTTATACGTGTTAAGTAGTGCTGAAAGCATATAAGGAGGAATTTAAAGCAGCATGGCAATCGAAGTTGGCAATGTGTTGGAAGGTACCGTTACAGGAATTACAAAATTTGGCGCGTTTGTAGAGTTACCGGATAAGAAAGTGGGTCTGGTCCATATTTCTGAAGTCGCTAATGAGTATGTAAAGGATGTACATGATTTTTTGAAGGTTCAGGATAAGGTAAACGTCAAGGTATTGTCTGTAGACGATAAGGGTAAAATAGGATTGTCGATCAAGCAAACTCAGCCGGCTCCGGAAAAGAAAGAATTTCGGCCGAAGCATGAATTCCGTCAGCATACTGGTTTTGACGCAGGGCGCCGTTCGTCAGCGCCGGTGTCTTTCGAGGATCGTCTCAGTAAGTTCTTGAAAGAGAGCGATGAGCGTTTGACGGATTTGAAGCGTAATACCGAATCGAAACGCGGCGGCCGCGGTGCCCGGCACGCTGATTGATTTAGTGTTTTGGGAATCATAAATGCAAACAAAGAGTATTCCTGCAGGGAATGCTCTTTTTGTTTACTGCTGGATGAAGACTGTCTTTGCGGACGGCTGCCAGATAAGGAGTGCATATGAAACAAAAAGAATATGCTGTCATTGATATCGGCTCTAATTCATTACGTCTGATGCGAGGCTGGCGGGATGCGCAGGGCAGCTGGCATCTAGGCGCTAAGGTCCTGAAGACGACACGGCTGGGGCGGGACTTAGACCGGACCGGGCGGTTATCCATTGATGGGATGGAAACGTCTTTTAAAGTGATGGCACGATGGTATAGTAGCTTAGAGGGGATTTCTGTCTGTGCTGTTGCGACGAGTGCTGTCCGGGAAGCTGTAGACGGGCAGGCCTTTTTAGCAGAGATACGGGCTCGTTTTGGCTGGCATTGCCGGGTGATTTCGGGATTGGAGGAGGCAGCACTCAGCTTCTGTGGCGCGGCTTCGACAGCTGAAGCCGGACAACATATTGTGGTTCTTGATATTGGCGGCGGCAGCAGTGAAGTAGCTGCTGGTGTCGATGGTATTATACAGTGGGCACATAGTTATCCCTTGGGGGCTGTGCGTCTTACCTCGAATGCGGTTATGACAGATCAGGAGATATTGGCATTGGAGGCGCATTGTACTTCCCAATGGCTTCCTATGCACACTCTGCCTGATAAGGTTATCGGCGTCGGCGGTACCTTGACCACGCTGGCAGCAATGCAGCTGGATATGGAGACATACGATCCCAGACGTGTGGATGGATCTGTCATTTCGTTTGAAAACTTGATCCGGCATATAGAGCGGCTGCAGCGCATGACAGTAGAAGAACGGCGGCATGTTCCCGGGCTTCAGCCCGGACGCAGTGATATTATCGTTGCCGGATTGGTAATTGCCAGATCCTTTATGCGCACCTATGGATTTTCGGAAATTACCGTGAGCGAACAGGATTTGATGGAAGGGCTTTTTTTTCGAGATTCTTTTCATGATGCGGCATGGCGATCGACGGACAGTAAACAGGAGGGCGTGCTATGATTAAAACCGTAGATGCATTCTGCCGGCAGCATGGACTTCTATGTCAGGGAGAGACGCTTGTCATTGCTTGTTCCGGAGGTCCCGATTCATTGGCTCTGCTGGATGTTCTGACGCAGCTTCGATCCGAGTATGATTTGCATCTTGTAGTGTGCTATGTTCATCATGGCATACGGCAGGCCGCTGATAAGGAAGCGGATTTTGTGAAGGAAGAGGCTCTGCGGCGCCAATGCCGGTTTGTTCGGCAATCTGCTGACGTTCCGGCGTTGGCCCGGCAACGTCACATGTCTTTAGAGGCGGTCGGGCGGACGGAGCGGTACCGTATATTACGGGAGACAGCCGTGTCCTGCGGCGCAGCTGCTATTGCCGTGGCCCATCATCAAAATGATCAGGCCGAGACGGTTCTGCTGCATCTGCTGCGCGGCAGCGGATTAACTGGTTTGAGTGGCATGGCTCCGAAAAACGGCGATATTATTCGTCCCCTTCTGGCGGTAACACGGCAGGATATTGAAGAATATATCCAAGTACGGGGACTCTGCCCCCAACATGATGAGACCAATGATTTACAGATCTTTATGCGAAATCGTGTTCGCTTATCGCTGCTGCCGGAGCTGATGAGGTATAATCAATCAGTGCTCAATGATTTGAACCGCCTGTCTGATATCGTTCGTGCTGACGATGAGGTCCTTTGCCATATGGCAAAGGTACTGTACGATCAACATGTTCAGGATACCGGCGACGGCGCGGCGATTGAAAAAAAAGTATTTTTGGCACAGCCGTTGGCGATGCAGCGCCGTCTTATACGACTCATGTTTCGGCAGGTGACAGGATATGAATTGGATATATCCTTTCAGCATGTTGAAACTATACGGAATCTGGCCCGAAAACCATCGGGAAAACAGTTTTGCACGGCGGCTGTCAGAGCCTATATAACGTATCATCAGCTATGTGTGGCCGTACCTCGAAAGAAAACGGAAAAAGTGGTACCGCAGGAGTCGCTGGCTATTCGTGGTGCCGGGGAATATTCTTTTGGACTGTACACGGTGACTATACAACTTTCAGCGGCTCCGCCAGCGCACGCAGATAGCCATATGTTTGTGTTTGATTATGACCAGTGTCCTGCCGATTTAACATTGCGCTGCCGCCGTTCCGGAGATACGATTCGGCTGCATACAGGGTGCCGTAAATCGCTTAAGAAATATTTTAATGAAAAAAAAATACCCGTAGAGCTGCGCGGGAATATACCGATAATATGCAGCGGTTCTGCTGTTTTCTGGATATATGGAGAAACCTGCAGTGCCGAGGCTTTTATACAACATACTACAACAACCTATCTTATAGGAAACGTTTCAGGAGGGAATGTACATGCATAAGGATTTGAAGGAAGTATTGCTGACCGAGGAACAAATAAGAGGAAGGGTATGTGAATTGGGTAAAGCTATTACCAAGGATTATGCCGGAAAGACCATTTTAATGTGCTGTATTCTAAAGGGGGCAGTTACCTTTTATGCCGATTTGGCAAGGACGATTCGGGGTCCCGTACTTTTTGATTTTATGAGTTGTTCCAGCTATGGTGCCTCTTCAACCTCTTCGGGGCAGGTACATATTCGCAAGGATCTGGATAACGATGTCAGGAATAAAGATGTGCTTATTGTAGAAGATATCATTGATACAGGCGTTACGCTGAGTATGCTGCTGCCTTTGCTGAAAGAACGGGGAGCTCGTTCCGTCAAGCTGGCTACGCTTCTCAGCAAGCCGGCACGCCGGCAGGTAGAGGTTCCAGTGGATTATAACGGATTTGAAATTCCTGATGCGTTCGTAGTCGGCTATGGACTGGATTATGCCGGGCAATATCGCAATCTTCCTTATATCGGTGTTTTGCGTGAAGATGTGTATGAAAAGTAGCTATGAAGGCGGTTCTTTGTTCTCTGTATAAGGAAATGTCCCGCGTGAATACCTGCTTTTTCTGAAAAATTGTTGTTGCTTTTGAAGAAGTGTGGTAATATAAGACTGTATTGGTTGGATTATACTATTTAAAAATAGATATATAGTGAAAGGAGTAGTATTTTGAGCAAATTTGTGCGGAATGTAAGTCTATACTTACTTATCATTATTGTTGCCGTGTCGATTATAGATGCCTTTACGACAAATAAAACGGACAAGTCGGAAATTTCCTATACGAATTTTATGAATCAGGTACAGCAGAAGAAAGTCGATGCCGTGCAGATTACGGCGGATCACGCTATTGTCGGGCAATTGAAGGATGGCACCTCTTTTACATCCTATGCGCCTACCGATGCGACACTTATGCCGGCTCTTCGTGATGCAGAAGTTAATGTCATCGCCAAGCCGCCGGAACAACCTTCATGGTGGATGAGCCTGCTTAGTTCTATTTTGCCGATTCTTATCCTTATCGGTATGTGGTTTTTTATTATGCAGCAAACCCAGGGCGGCGGCGGTCGTGTTATGAATTTTGGTAAAAGCCACGCTAAAATGCACGGTGAGGGAAAAATAAAAGTATCTTTTAAAGATGTTGCCGGTGAAGACGAAGCGAAGGAAGAACTTGCTGAAATTGTTGAATTTCTCCGCAATCCCAGTAAGTATAATAATATTGGTGCTAAAATTCCGAAAGGGGTTCTGCTTTTCGGCCCTCCGGGTACGGGGAAGACACTGCTGGCTCGGGCTGTTGCCGGTGAAGCCGGTGTTCCTTTTTTCAGTATCAGCGGGTCCGACTTTGTTGAAATGTTTGTTGGTGTTGGCGCGTCCAGAGTGAGGGATCTCTTTTCCCAAGCGAAAAAGAATGCTCCGTGTATCGTATTCATTGACGAAATTGATGCAGTAGGTCGTCAGCGTGGTGCTGGTCTCGGCGGCGGTCATGATGAACGGGAACAAACCTTGAATCAGCTGCTTGTTGAAATGGATGGCTTCGGTGCCAACGAAGGCATTATTACGATTGCGGCTACGAACAGACCTGATATTTTAGACCCGGCGTTGCTTCGTCCAGGGCGTTTTGACCGTCAGATTACGGTGGATCGTCCAGATCTGCGTGGTCGGTTGGCTATTTTGCAGGTTCATGCCAAGGGTAAGCCTTTGGGTAAAGATGTTGATTTAAGTATTATTGCAAAAAAAACTCCGGGCTTTACCGGTGCGGATTTGGGCAACCTGCTTAATGAAGCGGCTTTGTTGGCAGCGCGGGAAAATAAAAAAGTTATCAATATGCCGGAGCTGGAAGAAGCCAGTGAAAAAGTATGCTTTGGTCCGGAACGGCGCAGTCATGTAATGAGCGAGAAAGCGAAACGGATTACGGCAATTCATGAATCGGGACATGCCTTGATTGCACATCTTTTGCCGGAAGCGGATCCAGTCCATAAAGTAACCATCATTCCCCGCGGACGCGCCGGTGGATATACGATGATGCTGCCGGAAGAAGATCGGTCTTATGAAACCAAGTCGTATTATTTGGCGCAGATTCGCGTTGCATTAGGCGGCAGAGCTGCCGAAGAGATTGTTTTCAATGAAATCAGCAGCGGTGCTTCCGGGGATCTGCAAAGTGTAACTCGGATTGTACGGCAGATGATTACTCGTTTGGGAATGAGTACTAAATTGGGCCCCATGGTTTTTGGTGAGCAGCAGGAACAAGTTTTTTTAGGCAAAAATCTGGGTCATGAGCGTAATTATGGTGAAGGCGTTGCTGAACTGATTGATAAAGAAATGCATGATATTGTATCAGAAGCCTATGCTGATGTTCTTCGTATACTGAGAGAGCATATGGACGCACTGCAAAGTATGGCAAATGCGTTGATTGAGGTAGAAACAATTAATCATCAGCAGGTGGATAATATTGTCAAGTATGGTACGCTTGATGGGCCTGCCAAGGAAAAAGATCAGCCGGAAGAAAAGCCGGAAGAGAAGGCACCTGAAAAAACAGAAGAAATAAAAACTGATAATACAAGCGAGCAGGAACACGTTGAAGTAAGTCCCTGGGGCAATGTTGTTACAGATCATAAGGAATAAAAAAGAACTGCGGCTTTAGCCGCAGTTTTTTTCTAAAAAAATGAAAAATAGATAGGAGGCTGAACAGGCGATAAGAAAACCATAAAAACATCTTTAACGGATTATTTATGTTTATGGTTGTCAATTACTTTCTTTTATGGTATTGACAGTAGTTTCTTTTATGCTACAATTTCATTATGTAATAAATGCGTTGAGTATTCTAAAAAAGGCATAGTCGCATTGCATAATAAATGATATAGGGGTGAAATACATGAGACAGGATATCCTGGACTATTTGATGGAGCATAAGGATACATTTGTTTCCGGACAAAAAATTTCTGAAATGTTTGGAATTTCCCGTACGGCTGTCTGGAAACATATTCGTGTTCTTAAACAAAGAGGATACATCATTGAATCGTATACGAAACGGGGGTATTGTCTGCGGATAGCGCCTGAATTACTAAGACCGGAAACTATTTCCCCAAAATTAAAAACAAAGTATTTTGGGAAAAAGATCGTTTATTATGAAAAGGTGGATTCGACGAATACTGCTGCTAAGAAAATAGCAGACCAAGGTGCCGAGGAAGGAACCATCGTCGTAGCAGAAGAACAGACAGGAGGACGGGGACGGCTGAGCCGTTCATTTTTGTCCCCTTTTGCACAGGGAATTTGGTTTTCTATTATACTGCGGCCGACGTTCCCGCCAATGGAAGTATCAAAGATGACATTAGTAGCAGCCGTGGCATTGACTAAGGCACTGCGTAAAATGGGGCTGATTCACTGTGGTATCAAATGGCCCAATGATATTCTTGTGCATGACCGCAAAATTGTGGGGATTTTGACAGAACTGAACGCATCTGTGGAAAAAATTAACTACATGGTTATGGGGATTGGTATCAATACAGCGCTGACAAAAAAAGTGCTGCCTCGTGATTTGAAGAAAACCGTGACTAGCTTTGCTATAGAAAATGTTCCCGTTCACCGCTCAGAATTATTGCAGGAGGTTCTTTTGCAATTAGAGCATTATTATACGGTAGCACAAGAGCAGGGCTTTGCTCCCGTGCTGGAAGAATGGAAGATGCTGTCCTGTATGCTGGGGAAAGACGTAGAAGTATCGTTGACAGATCATACCTTTACCGGCAAGGCTGTTGACTTGGATGAAAATGGAAATCTTGTCGTTGAAACAGCGAATGGACTGGAAAAGGTATTAGCCGGAGATGTACAGGTACGGTCAGTGTAATAGATAATTGTAAACTATTAACTTAATATAAATATTGACAATAGGAAAGCTTTTTGTTAGTATAAGAAGCGACATCAATAACTGCATTGATTGGAGGGGATGCATATGCCTTTACAAAAAATGATTGGTGCCGCTTTTTTTGCGGCAATTATTTCTGTTTTATCTCAATTTTTTATTCCTATCGGGACAGTGCCTCATACGCTGCAGGTTTTTGCTGTAACTTTGGCAGGTGTTGTCCTGGGGCCAGTTTATGGTGCTGTCAGTGTAATTGTATGGATACTGCTGGGAATATTTGGCGTGCCCGTTTTTACAATGGGCCAGGCTGGTGTGGGTGTTCTTTTTACTCCGCTGGGCGGGTTTATTGTTGGCTTTATTTTTCAAGGCTGGATATGCGGATATTGCAGTCTGCGGCAGCAGAGCTGGCTTAAAGCAGCGAGTATAGGCGTTTTTTCTGTGCTTGTTGTTTATAGTATTGGGATGCTGGGATTTATGGCTGCGTGCCAGTGGATTCTGCAAAAGCCCGTGACGCTGTGGCAGGCCGTTTTGGTTTGTGTTATTCCTTTTATTCCGTTTGATCTGATTAAAATGGGGTTGGGTATTGCTGCGGGAAGGCGTATTTCTGCGGCTTTACAAAAAGCCGGTATTGATTTGCGGTAAAGGCCTATTCAAGGAAGAGAAACTCTGCTATTATATTAGGCGTATATAACTTAACTTATGCAGGGGAGATTGTAAATAATGCTACTAGTTATTGATGTAGGGAATACGAATATCGTGCTGGGAATTTTTAAAGGTAAAAATCTGATGGATCATTGGCGTATATCGACAGATCGCTTGCGTACGACGGATGAATATGGTGTGTTGATACGGAATCTTTTTTCTTTAAACGGAGCCAATGCGGATGAAATTAATGCTATTATCATTTCATCTGTAGTTCCGCCGGTCATGCCTACGCTGGAACGGATGTGTCAAAGATATTTTGGGCTGAGTCCTTTAGTTATCGGACCGGGAGTCAAAACAGGCATGGATATTAAGTATGACAATCCCAGGGAAGTCGGTGCTGACCGCATTGTCAATGCGGTTGCCGCTTATGACAAATATGGCGGTCCTGTTATTATCATTGATTTCGGTACAGCTACGACATTTTGTGCTGTTGATAAGAAGGGGAATTATTTGGGCGGCTCTATCTGTCCGGGAATCGGCATTTCTACAGAAGCGCTGGTACAGCGTACAGCAAAGCTGCCGCGTATTGAAGTACGCCGGACAGAACGGGTTATTTGCCGTAATACGGTAGAAAGCATGCAGGCTGGTGTATATTATGGATTTGTAGGCCAAGTCGACGGTCTTATCTCCCGGATGCACAGGGAGCTGGGAAGCAGTGCTAAGGTTGTTGCTACAGGTGGACTGGCGGTCATCATTGCTCCGGCTACTAAATCTATTGATGTGGTGGAACCGATGCTGACGTTGGAAGGATTGAGAATTATTTATGAACGCAATTGCTAAGCCCTTTGTCATTGGGGCTGTCCGGCTGCAGTATCCTGTTATACTGGCTCCTATGGCCGGTGTTTGCGATTTACCATATCGGGTGATTGCTCGCCAGTATGGTGCGGCTATGGTTTGTACGGAAATGATCAGCGGGAAAGGGCTTTTATATCATAATAAACATACACAGGAAATGCTTCGGATTGATGCGGCAGAGCATCCTTTATCTATGCAGATTTTTGGTGCTGATTGTGATTCAATGGCCCGGGCCGCTGTGGCGGTCGAAGAAGCCGGAGCGGATATTGTGGATATTAATATGGGATGTCCCGTCAATAAAGTAGTACGTAACGGCGAAGGCTCAGCTCTTATGAAGGATTTGGATCGTGCAGAGGCTATTATTCGCGCTGTTGTTCAGGCGGTAGCTATCCCTGTAACGGTAAAAATGCGCACGGGCTGGGATAAGGCTTCTTTTACGGCGCCGGAGCTTGCTAAGAGAGCAGAGCAGGCTGGTGCGGCCGCCATTACAGTACATGGCCGGACGAGAGAGCAATTTTATAGCGGGCGGGCTGATCTGGATAAAATACGTCAAGTCGTTGCTGCGGTCCGCATGCCCGTCATTGGAAATGGGGATATTGTCGATGGGATTACGGCCACACGCATGATGGAACAGACGGGATGTCAGGCCGTTATGATCGGACGGGGCGCCCAGGGAAACCCCTGGGTTTTTCGGCAGATTTGCCACTACTGGGATACGGGAGAAAATATAGCACCTCCTGGACCGGCGGAACGATATAAACAGATGCTGACCCATTTTGAATCATTGGTTGCCTATAAGGGATCTTACATCGGCCTACGGGAAATGCGTTCTCATGCGGCGTGGTATACGAAGGGCATGCATGGTTCCGCAAGATTGCGGGAACAGATCAATCGGGCGCAGACGGTGCAGCAATTTGAACAGGTTGTCAGAAATATGCTGGAGGAAGTAAACAAATAATATACGGTATCATAGAAACCGCGTTGTCAGGCTGTTTTTATTGACATACTCCGCAGATACGAATATAATTAAAAATACGGTAAAAATAATGATCTGGATAGTGCCAAGAGAACTTGACACTATTTCTATTTGTAATCATATCACAAAGGAGTACCATCATGAATGAAACGCTGATTACGCAAGAGGGCTTACAAAAACTAAAAGACGAATTAAATGAATTGAAATCGGTCCGCCGCATTAATGTATCGAAACGTATTCAGGAAGCAATTGCTTTGGGAGATTTAAGCGAAAATTCGGAATATGATGATGCCAAAAATGAACAGGCATTTATCGAAGGGCGCATTGCTGAATTGGAAGGCAAAATCCGCACGGCAAAGATTATTCAGGAATCAAGAGACAGTGCAGCCAAAGTGCGTCTGGGCTCCAAAGTTGTTTTAGAAGATGTGGAAACGGGTGATCGTTTTAACTATACGATCGTAGGCACGGCTGAAGCTGATCCGTTTAATAATAGAATTTCCAATGAATCTCCTGTTGGCAAGGCTATTCTGGGACAGAAAATTGATAAAGAAAGCCCGGCGGTCGTTACCGTCAAGGCACCGGCAGGCGAACTTAAATATCGGATTTTGCCGCCGGATGCGCAATAAAGAGAAAGCTATAGGAGGAATACCATGTCGGATATGAAGCAAAAGGAAACACCCGTAATTGAAGAAGAAAAATTAAATGACCAGATGCAGGTGCGCCGTGAAAAAATGCAGGAATTTATAGAGGCCGGCGTATATCCGTTTGGGCAAAAATTTGAATGGGATCATCATGCCCAAAATATTAAAGATGATGCGGCAGTACTGGAAAAGGATGAAATCGTGGTTCGTGCTGCGGGGCGCCTTATGGCTGTCCGCCGTCATGGTAAAACAGCGTTTTGCGTGCTGCGTGATCTAAGTGGCGAAATACAGCTTTATTTCCGTAAGGATGTATTAGGTGAAGAGTCATATGCCCTTTTTAAGCTCCTTGATATCGGAGATATTGTTGGTGTGGAAGGAACTGTCTTTACGACGCATACGGGAGAAACGACGATCCGCGTTGAAAAATGGACGCTGCTCTCTAAATCTCTCCGTCCGCTGCCAGAAAAATTTCATGGCTTGACGGATAAGGAAACCAGATATCGTCAGCGGTATCTGGATTTAATCGTCAATCCGGAAGTAAAGGATACGTTTGTTAAGCGGTCTCAGATTATCAAAGGTATTCGTAATTATTTGGATACACGGGGATTTTTGGAAGTGGAAACGCCGATGCTTCATACAATTGCCGGCGGTGCGGCTGCTCGTCCCTTTAAAACTCATCATAATGCATTGGATATGGATATCTATCTCAGGATTGCGCCGGAGCTCCATTTGAAACGTCTTCTCGTCGGTGGTTTGGAACGGGTTTATGAAATGAATCGCTGCTTCCGCAATGAAGGAATTGACTCCCGGCATAATCCGGAATTTACGACTGTCGAATTATATCAGGCCTATGGGGATTTGGAAGATGTTATTCGTATTACGGAAGAAATGGTTGCCGGACTGGCTCAGACACTATATGGTACGACGAAGATTACGTATATTGACAAGGAAATCGATTTGACACCGCCGTGGGATCGCATGACTATGATTGAGGCCGTCAAGAAATTTACAGGAGAAGATTTTGCTCATATAAAGACCGTCGAAGAAGCACGTGCGATTGCAGACAAGCTTCATGTGGAATATGATGCCTATGCCGGCATTGGAAAAATTATCAACGGCTGCTTTGAAGATTATGTAGAAGAAAACCTGATTCAGCCGACCATTATTACAGGTCATCCACTGGAAATTTCACCGCTTACGAAACAGGATCGGGATAACCCTCTTCTGACATATCGGTTTGAAGGATTTATTTATGGGCGTGAATTGGCTAACGGCTTTTCAGAATTAAATGACCCGATTGATCAACGCAATCGGTTTATTGAACAAATGGAGGAACGGGAACGCGGAGATGATGAAGCGCACCAGATGGATGAAGATTACTGCCGGGCGCTGGAATATGGTCTGCCACCCACAGGTGGATTGGGGATTGGTATTGACCGCCTCGTTATGTTCCTGACTAATAGTCCGTCTATACGTGATGTACTATTGTTCCCATTAAGCCGGCCGGAACAAAAATAATTACAGACACCCTTTGAATTACATCTTTCGAAGGGTGTTTTTTACAGATTTTGCAGAAGGAGGGTATTATGAACTATGTAAAATCTTTACGATTGGCCATGTTGTGCATCGGCAGCTTGTATATAGGGGTCAATACCTATGCTGCAGAGGTGGCTGCTAGGGCGACAGCTCCGCCTATTCAGCAGACAGCTCCGCTTGCCGGTGCTGGTACGGTCAGTGGTACGGTACTGCCGGCAGGAAAAGATGCAGCCGGAATTTCCGGACAGACGGCGGCACCTACTGTGGCTGAACTCGTCAATTCCCTGGATACCCTGGTAATCCCGCCGTTATCTGCGGCAGATTTTTCTATCGGAAATGTACGCCGAGGCGATAGTTTGGCTAAAGTAAGACGGGTATGGGGCAGCCCCAATGCGTATTCGCAAAGCATACATTATACTAAGCTTAAGTATGACGACACGGATAAGACCATGCGTTTTGTCCTGCGCAATGATACGGCATCTATTTTAAAACAGACCGTGGAAGAACGGCAGGCTGTTCGGGTCGGCGTGGAAGCTGTTTTTCTCGTCAAGGGGAAGGGTGTTCCTATGGGACGGAATCTGCGGCTGCAGTACCCGGCTGAAGTGCTGGTACGCCAATTTGGGATGCCGTCAAACGTTCTTAGAGATGTGGATGCCAATGTGTACTATTTTGTTTATGAAAGCCCACGCAAAGATACTATGATGGTTTTTGCAATTGGAGACAGGAAGATAGAACGAGTCGCGCTCATGCCGCCCCGTCCGCCTTATGTCTATGACGATATAACCACTCCCCAGAGTGTGCATGCCGAACGGGACTTCGCTTTGATGGGATTTAGCTTAGACACGACTTTTCAAGCGAACAAATATAATATGTGGAGCAATCTGATCAAGCGCAATGGAAATAATTTTTGGCTTTATGGAGATTATGGTGTCGAAGTTGACCGGCACAATCTTGTAAAAAAGGTTTTTCTTTTGACCAATAACGGATATACGGGACGCGGTGCTACGCTGGGATATCATATTTCGACGATTTTAGCGTTGTATGGTCATCCGGATCGGGTCGACCTGGGCGGCGGCGGTGAAAAATCAGTCGATGCCTATTATTATGACAGCCCTTTTCAAAAGGGGGTATCACTTGTGTTTATTGTGGATCATGCCAAGCAATTTGTGGATGATGTCATATTGACATCAGAACCAATCAAGAATATGCAGGATCCCATGGAGCGATACGGATTGAAATAATTTTGTACATGTCGGCGAATTGTTGGGGCATGTTGAAATAAAATAGCAAAAATGCTTTACTTATATGACTGCATTCCAGTATAATGAATGTAAATAATACTAGCAGATGAAGGTGATTTTCATGGTGACAGATGCAGATGTTTTAAAACGGTGGAAGTACATTGCCCAGGAAAGCGAGAAGCTTCTTATTCTTATCGGCGGTCCGGGCTCCGGTAAGAGCAAGCTGATTCGCGAATTGACTTTTCAGGATGGCTGGAAAATTTGTGAAGCCAGGGAATTGTTTGATGATGAATTTTTGGAAATTCCTCGCGCAGACAGACCAGAAAAAGCGATTTTTCTTATTTCGGCGGCTATCCACCGGCTTAATGCCCGTGTTGTAATGATTGATAATGTAGAATTTTTGTTTGCTCCTATTTTGAATTTGAATCCGGTCCAAATGCTAAAGGATCTAAGCCGCGAATGCCCAATTATTGTGAGCTGGCGGGGAAATCTGGAAGGGAATACGCTGTATTTTGAACATAACGGCGATCCGAAGTACGCAAAATTTATGATCGAAGATCCAAACCATGTTGTTTCTCTTGACTAGTTAATAACAGTATACATGAAAAAGCTGCCATGGAGTCTGCGGAGACCCCATGGCAGCTTGCTTTTGGCTGTATTTTTAAATGATTTTTAAATGATGCTCAGGCAAGCTTTTTTTCCGGACTGTTGTGTGGTATAATTGCCAAGTGCTTATCCTGTATTCTTTGTCAAAGGAGTCTAAAAATGAGTGACTATATGATTGCTGTAATATTGGGGATTGTAGAAGGGTTTACGGAATATCTTCCGGTTTCCTCTACGGGTCATATGATTCTTGTCGGAGATTGGCTTGGCTTTACTGGCCCGCAGGCAGGAGTTTTTGAAGTATTTATTCAGCTGGGGGCCATTTTATCAGTTCTTGTTATTTACAAGGCAAAATTTATACGCATGTTTCGGCAGTATCGATGCTGGGATCTTCTGCGCCGGGAAAACTGGTTTCGTAATGATACGGGTCTCACGCTGGCCCATGTGGCAGCAGGTATCGTACCTGTTATGGGGATTGGGTATTTGGCTCATCATGCGATCAAGGCATACTTGTTTTCGGCAGGGACAGTCATTATTGGTTTGATTGTAGGCGGCATATTTATGCTGGCAGCGGAACGATCACATATGCGGATTGTATGTCATGATGTCGAAAAAATGACGATTATGCAGGCGTTCATGGTGGGAGCCTTCCAAATTCTGGCGTTGTGGCCGGGCTTTTCACGTTCCGGATCGACGATTGCCGGCGGTTTGTTTCTGGGGTTAAGTCGTAAAGCGGCCGCTGATTTTTCGTTTATTATTGCGGTGCCGGTCATGATCGTGGCTTGCTTTTATGATTTGCTGAAAAGTTTGGCGTATTTGAATGTCAATGACTTGATTATGATTGCAATTGGTTTTGTTACGGCTTTTGTCGTAGCCTACATATCCGTTTTGTGGTTCCTGAAATTTATGAATAAATCGACACTGGCTTCCTTTGCGTATTATCGATTTTTGATAGCTATTGTATCCTTTGCGTATTTTTTTATATTAAAATAAAAAGGACTGTCGCATTAGGCAGAATATGGTTCATGCATATACACACGGGCAAGGATGGGTGGTCAGTTCCTGCTGCCTTGTGTATGAGCCGTATCTGTATGTGCGCAGTCCTTTTTCATAAAATGATTTTGTGAAGTCGGTATGCTCTTACTGCTGTGTTTCTGTAAGGGCGGCAAAGTCTGACAGGATTTCATTCATGAAGTCAGCTGGATCGACATCTTCCGGCAAATCATGGCCGATCGCATCCAGCATATTCGGGAGGAAAAGACTGATACCCTGCATGTAGACAAAATAGTAATACTGCAACGTGTCATCGCCATCTGCGATGACGGACGTCATTTGATCGTCGATAGCAAAAGCTGTTTTGTGAAAGTCGAGCAATTCGTCTTTAAAGCGGCTTAAATCAATTTTTCCGTCACAATAATCATCAGATAGGCTGTTTCCCATTTCAGCCAGCATGTCTGGGATTTGCGAAGCTTCCGCGGGCATATCAAGCTGATTGTCCTCCATTACATGGGCAAGCGTGTGGAGTGCACCGAGCAAGGATTCGCAAAAAAAGTTAAAAGTAAACATGCCATCAGAGCCAGTCAAATTTTGAAACGTAGATGGATTCATTTTAGAGTCTCCTTTGTATTTTGATACTTTATATTATATCATACTAATTAGGTGAAATGAATTGAGACATAGCGTATAATATGATAACATGAGAAAGAAACAAATTTCGGCATTATGTAATTCGTTGAGGAGGTACATATGGTCCAGCAAAAAAAAATTCAATTGAAAAAAAGATCCCGCCAGTCTGCCCGCATTCATAAAGGATTATCTATGCCTGTTGGTTCCGGCAGTGAGACTAGTATTGTCAGTTTTCGTGATTTTAGAGATCTGAAGACAAAATATTTTACCTTTGCAGGGAGAGTGCAGCGCCGTCCTTTTATTTTCAGAACACTGCTGCTCATGTTTGCCCAGTTTATGTTTTCTGTTATTTTATATAGCCGTATTGTTGAATCTATTTTGATTGGGCGCATGGAATATGCAGTGATTTTTGCCATTATATTTATTATTCTTACGATTCCTGCTGTGTGGTCTCAACTTTCTCTGGGGATGCGGCGGTGCCATGATATTAATAAATCCGGCTGGCTTTTTATTATTCCTTTTCTTTGCTATATTGCCAGCTATGTACTGCCTATACTGGGACTGGATATTGCGGCTACAGCGGTTCAGTCGGTTACGGCGGTTTCCTATTTGGGATTTTTTACGGTCAAAGGATCTTCTGGGGATAATGCTTATGGTCCCGAGCGAGCTAGATAGTATTTGATTTTACAAAAGAAAAGAAAACCAGTATAATAATTGGGAATATATTCTATAATGAGGAGATAGGTCATGAGCATACCAATGATCAGGTTGGATCACATGAGCCACATATATGAAGATGCAGAAGGGCAGGAGGTATATGCCCTGAAGGATATTTCCCTCCAAATCGAGCCGGGTGAATTTGTTGCGATTATCGGGACGAACGGATCGGGGAAGTCTACCTTGGCAAAACATTTTAATGTACTGCTTACACCGACCGAGGGGACCTGTAAGGTCTGTGGGATGAGGACTGATGACCTCGATAATTTGTGGAAAATACGGCAGCAGGTCGGCATGGTCTTTCAGAATCCGGATAATCAGATCGTTGCGGCCATCGTGGAAGAAGATGTTGCCTTTGGTCCGGAAAATCTCGGGGTGCCGCCGGATGAGATTAAACATCGTGTCAGTGATGCGTTGAAGCGTGTCAATATGACGATCTATGCTAAACATGGACCGCATCTGTTAAGCGGGGGGCAAAAACAGCGGGTTGCGATTGCCGGTATTTTAGCGATGCAATCCCAATGCATCGTCCTGGACGAACCGACGGCTATGCTTGATCCAATTGGCCGCAGAGAGGTCATGGATACCATTCGGCAGCTGAATGCAGAGGGCATTACTGTCATTATTATTACGCATTTTATGGAAGAAGCCGTTCAGACCGGCCGTGTCATCGTTATTCAGAACGGTGAATTAAAAATGGACGGCACGCCGCGCAGCGTATTCACCAAAGTGGATGCCTTGAAGTCCATGGGGCTGGATGTGCCTGCCGCATCGGAATTGGCATTTAAGTTGCGCGAGAAAGGAATTCCTCTTCCTGGGAACATTATTACTAAGGAAGAATTAGGAGACGCATTATGTCAATTAGGCTAGAACAGGTAATGTATACATATGGAATGGGGACGCCTTTTGAAAAAACAGCTCTCAACGAAACTAACATAGAGATACATGAAGGCGAGTTTATCGGCATTATTGGTCACACGGGATCGGGGAAATCTACCTTTGTGCAGCTGCTGAATGGATTGCTGCATCCGACACAGGGAACCGTTACTGTAGACGGGATAGATGTCGGACTCAAGACTAAAGCGGCAATGGATATGCGGCACAAGGTTGGCATGGTGTTCCAATATCCGGAGTATCAGCTGTTTGAGGAAACAATTGCCAGAGACATTGCTTTCGGTCCCCGAAACTTTGGCTTAAGTGAAGCGGAAATCGATGAACGAGTGCGTGAGGCTATGGATTTTGTGGGACTGGATTACCAAACGTATGCGGAACGGTCTCCGTTCCGCTTGAGCGGCGGTCAGATGAGGCGAGTTGCCATTGCCGGAGTAATTGCTATTCACCCGGAATATTTGATTCTTGACGAACCATCAGCCGGATTGGATCCGGCTGGCCGCCGCGAAATATTTTCGGGAATTCAGAGATGGCATGAGGAAAAAAATATTACGGTCATTCTGGTATCTCATAATATGGAGGATATCTCTCGTATGGCAGGAAGGCTTATCGTACTGTCGCAGGGAGATATTATTCTGGACGGAGAACCGCTGGATATTTTTTCGACGCAGCAGGAGACACTGCGCAGTGCCGGCGTAGCCGTACCGCCGGTAACTGAGGTTCTGCAGTATTTGCAAGCCCGGGGATTTCATCTCAATGATCGTGTACATACTATGGATGAAGCTATATCTTCGTTATATCATTGTCTGAGGGGGATGCCACATGCTCACTGACATTACGCTGGGTCAATATTTCCCCGGCAATTCGTTTTTACATCACTTGGATCCTCGTGCCAAAATAATAGGGACGATGATGTTTATTGTGGCTATTTTTTTTGCTGATTCGCTATTGGCATACAGTATTGTGACGGCTTTTGTAGTCTTGAATTTTATTATTTCCCGGCTTCCTGCCAAATTGATTTTAAAATCCCTGCGTCCACTGTGGATCATTATTGTTTTTACCATGGGCGTGCATATCTTTACGACACCTGGTGACGTAGTATGGCAATACGGTATTCTTCATGTGACGAGAGAAGGGATTTATCAGGGAAGCCGCATGACAGGACGATTGATTTATTTGATTGTTTTTTCGTCTCTGCTTACCTATACGACATCTCCCATCGTGCTTACCGATGGGATTGAGCATCTGCTCAATCCCTTCCGGCGTATCGGCGTACCAGCACATGAATTGGCCATGATGATGACCATTGCGCTGCGCTTTATTCCGACCCTTTTGGAAGAGACTGATCGAATTATGAAAGCACAGACAGCCCGCGGGGCAAATTTCACAAGCGGCAGCTTATGGCAGCGTGGAAAAAATATGATTCCCCTGCTGGTGCCTCTTTTTGTCAGTGCGTTTCGCAGAGCCGATGATTTGGCTACCGCCATGGAGGCCCGCTGCTACCGCGGTGGAGAAGGTCGGACACGAATGAACGAACTGTCCTATACCTATCGAGACGGTATTGCCATGACGGCGGTTCTGCTCGTGACAGTTGTTTTGGCTACGCTGCGGTGGCTGGTATGAAACGAAATATTTGTCTGGTGGTAGCGTATGACGGCACTGCTTTTCATGGCTTCCAGAGGCAGACCAATGCTTCTTCTATACAGCGTTGCCTTGAACAGGCGTTATCGGCTATTTTTCAGAGCACGATTACCATTTACGGGGCGGCTAGGACAGATGCGGGGGTTCACGCCCGCGGGCAAGTCGTGAATTTTTATGGAGAGGGTTCTATTCCGACGGAAAATCTTCCGTATGCCATGAAGGGATATTTACCGGCGGAAATCGCCGTTGTATCGGCACGAGAAATGCCTGAAACGTTTAGCGTCCGTCATGATAATAAGGGAAAGCATTATCGCTATTCAATTGTGAACAACCATATGCATGATCCTTTTCTGCTGCGCTATGCCTGGTTTATCCGCAGACCCCTGGATCGGACCGCAATGCGGGATGGGGCAGATATACTGATGGGAACGCATGATTTCTCTGCTTTTGAAGGGCAGAATACAACCCCTATGAATCCAGTAAAAACAATGTATGGAATTACTCTTCAGGAGCGGGGGACCTTCCTTGACATTCATGTCGTCGGAGATGGTTTTTTATATCACATGGTACGTAATATTGTCGGCGGCCTTGTCGATTTAGGGCTTCATCGTCTTACGGTAAACCAATTCAGGCAGATTTTGGATGGGCTGGACAGAACCAAGCTAGGTGCGACGGCCCCGGCGCGGGGGCTGTGTTTGGAAGAAGTTTTTTATTCAGACGAAAGGCGGGGCGAAGTCCTTTTGAACTTGGAGCAGCCGCATTAGATATATACAGCATTTTCAATATAAATTAAAAAAGGAATAAGCCAGGAGTGAGTATCTGCACTCCTGGCTTATTCCTTTTTGCATATGGGTTAAAGACACAATACGGAAGAATAAAAGAATAAAAAGAAAGAATACGGCACTATAAAAGACAAATTGTATTTATTAAAATAAATACAAAATAATATTTTAAAATATATTGAAAAATAATTACAATAAGAAAAAAATAATAGTATGCATTGATTTATGCAGAAGGAGGCTTTTTGTTATGAAAATTGACCGTATTGGGGTTTGTCAAGTTAAGTGTGTAAGTTTTTTTAGGTATCATAAAAGAAGATGCGTTACCAGTGATTGCTGGCTTTAAAATTTCTCGTATTTCAGGATACGAGCTTGCAGCTTATCATCCATAGCCAACTGGTTTCTGACCATCGCCCAGTTCTGGATATGATGCCCTTCCCACTTGGCATAGAGTTCCTTTACCCTGAGATAGAGAACCTTGAAGACAGATTCCTCGCTGGAGAACGAGCCCTTCTT
>NZ_LEKT01000041.1 GCF_001045675.1 Megasphaera cerevisiae DSM 20462 | reverse complement strand
TATGATTGAGCGTTGGTTTCGAAGTTTCAAGTATGAAGAAGCTTATCTGACCCAATATGCCAACCTAAAAGAGGCGCGTCAAGCAATTAAGAAGTATATCTATACCTACAATTTTAAACGGCATCATTCAGCAATTGATTATCAGGCGCCAGCTACGCTGTACTATCCAGCAATGCTGATAGACTATGCCACGGCTTAATGTTCATTATAAAATCTTTAGATTTCTGTCTTGACAACTGAGCCATTATATACACTGGCTACTATATTAGGTGCCGGTATGGGAGTATTAGCTGGCTGGAATCCAGGGAAATGTGCTTATCTTGCAGTACAAGTGGCTGCGGTTATGGTATTGCTGCCGAAAATGGTCGAAATTACGGTTGAAGGCGTTATGATTGTTCGCGATCAGGCCGAAAGTGTATTAAAGAAAATATTTCCTGGCAGAGAATTTAACATTGGAATGGATACGGCACTGTTGATAGGAGAACCTTGCATTATCGCAACAGGACTGTTATTGATTCCAGCGGCTTTGTTCATTTCTATTATTTTACCAGGCAATCGCATGTTGCCATTTGTTGATTTAGCATCTATCGTGTTTGTTATTTCTATGGTGGCACCGTTTTGTAAACGAAATATGTTTCGAATTTTTATTACCGGCCTCTTTATTGTAACAATTGCCTTGTATGCGGGTAGTAATTTATCGGGTATTTATGGAGTAGCGGCAGATAAAGCCAATGTTAAATTACCCAGCAATGTGACTTCGACTGAACTGGGAAATTTAGTGTCATCTTATAATACTCCTGTTGGTTGGGCATTAATTAAAATTGGAGAGTTTATTGGTAATTGATAAATTTTTATTGCATATCCGTGTACTCGGAAATTTAATTAACAGTATTTTCAAGGATATTGGAAGAGGGAGATCATCATGAAGCTTGTTGGAATCGGGGATTTATTAATTCCGGCAGATTATATTAAAAAAGGATTTCAAAAATTTGCCGATCAAGGGGTAGAAGTTAAGTTTGTAGATTGGGAGTTACAGAATTATGAAGAATTGCAAAATATTAATCTGAAAATAGAAACAGATGGTTGTGAAGAATACGAAGTGCCAGAAAATTTGATTGATAAGATTAGTGATGCAGACATTATTATCACGCAGTTTTGTCCTATTAATAAAAAAGTGATGGATGCTTGCTCTAATCTTAAAGCAATAGGGGTATTACGTGGTGGGTATGAAAATATTAACGCGGCTTATGCTAAGAGAAAAAATATTCTTGTGTATAATACGCCAGGAAGAAATGCGACGGCTGTTGCCGATTTTACGGTAGGCATGATTTTAAGTGAATGCCGGAATATTGCTAAAGCGCATTGTAATTTAAAAGCAGGAAGGTGGGTACGTGATTATGCAAATGCAGCATCCGTTCCGGATCTAGCGGGAAAAATTGCTGGTATTATTGGGCTTGGACAGATTGGGAAAAAAGTGGCGCAGCGGTTGCATGGATTTGATATGACAATTTTAGGCTATGATCCGTATGCTGCAACTGTTCCCGAATATGTCCAACTGGTATCGTTGGACATATTATTGCGAAAGTCAGATTTTATTACAATACATAGCCGTCTTACAAAAGATACGGAAGAGCTTATGAATGCCGACGCATTTGCGAAAATGAAGCCTGTTGCGTATTTTATTAATACAGCCCGGGCGGGACTTGTAGATGAGACCGCATTATATGAAGCACTGAAAAGTAAGAAAATAATGGGAGCTGCACTAGATGTATTTGATAAGGAACCGCTGGGGAGAGAGTACCCGTTGGTTCAGCTGAACAATGTAACTATTACGCCGCATTTAGCGGGAGGAACTGTTGATGCATTTCTTAAGTCGCCATTTTTATTAGAGAAAGAAATGGAATCATTTTTACATGGAAAAATAAATTATCAATTTGTTATTAATCAAAAATGAGGAATGAATATGGATTTTGGATTAAATGGAAAACATGTCATTGTTGTTGGTGGAACTAAAGGGCTTGGTAAAGCTGTATGTAAGTTATTTGCTGAAGAGGGAGCTAATGTTGCGATTGTTAGCCGTCATCAAGCGGCTTGTGATGCAGTCGCGGAAGAATTACATAATACATATGGAGTAAAAACGGTCGGAATTACTTGTGATATGGGTGACGATCATTGTGGTGATATCCTTTTTGAGAAAGCTTTGAATGCGTTTGATTCGCTTGATGTATTAGTTAATAATGCGGGCATCTGGCCTCAAGCGTATGTAGTTGATATGAAAGAAGAAGATTTTCGTCACACGTTAAATGTTAATCTAGTTAGTCCGTTTATTTTATGTCGTAATTTTGCAAGATATCTTTTAGCACAACACAGAACCGGAAAAATTATTAATGTTGTTTCTCAAGCGGTTTTTCATGGCTCTACAACCGGACATGCTCATTATGCTGCCTCCAAAGGAGGGCTGGTAACATTTACCATTTCTTTGGCACGAGAATTAGCACCATACGGTATTAATGTCAATGCTGTCGCCCCAGGAATTATGGATACACCTATGATGCATGAAATATTATGTCAAAAAAGAGAATATTATCAAAGCCGTATTCCATTGGGGAGAGAAGCGCAGCCAGAAGAAGTAGGATATAGTGTGGTCTTTTTAGCTTCTAATAAGTCAGATTATTTGACTGGAATTACAATAGATGCCACAGGTGGAATGCTTATGCGTTAAGTAGGAGGAAAAGATGAATTATGAAACCTTATTTAATTGGTATTGATGCAGGAAATACCTCCAGTAAAGTTGTTATCTTTGATACTGAAGGGAATATTATGGCATTGTCTTCATCAAAAAGTTCAGACCGTATGAAACTTAAACCTCGGCAGAAGGGGTTTGAAGAATTTGATGTCGATGAATTTTGGAATATGGTGTCCGGGTGTATACGTATGGCTATTCATGATTCAGGCATTGATGCAGCTGATGTTGCGGGTATAGGAATCACTTCTTTTGGAAACGGCGTTGTTTTCTTGGATAAAAATGGGTGGTCTATTGCACCTGGTTGTTTTTCACAAGATTATCGAGCTAATGATATTATTGAATTATATAAAAGGGAGGGGACTTACGAGAAGATTAATGCTATTGTTCATGGAACCTTATTTGCGGGCAAACCGGGTCCCATCTTGCGATGGTATAAGGAACACGAACGATCAGTATATGATCGCATTGGCAGTGTATTGATGTTTAAAGATTATTTAATGTATCGTTTAAGCGGCAATTTTGCAACAAATTTAAATGTTTTTGGGGGGGCATTTATGGTTGACATGGATACCATGGAATATTCAAGTAATTTGATGAATTTATATGGTATACCAGAAATGTTTAATAAACTTCCTACGCTATATGAACATCCGGAAGATATTATTGGAAGGGTAAGTGCTAAGGCAGCACGGCAGACAGGACTTAAAGAGGGAACGCCTATTGCTGCCGGCATGATGGATATTTTATCTAGCCTGGTAGGATCTGGTGCTACGGGGGATGGTATTATTACAGCAATTGCCGGCTCATGGTGTATTAATGAAACACATTCTGCAAAAATTATTCCCAATGCATCTAGTAATATGCCATATATTCATAAAAATGAATATTTAAATTGTTCTTATACGGGAGCTTCTGCAACAAATTATGAATGGTTTAATCAGATTTTAGGAGATAAAGCAAGAGTGATGGCCGTCTACGAACAGAAAAATTATTATGATGTGTTGAATAGTTTAATTTCAAAGGTAAAAACAGATATGGATACTCCCTATTTTCAACCATTTGTAGCATCTCCTAGTATTCATGTCAATGCGAGGGCTGGGTTTAGCAATATTAATACCCATACAGCGTACGAAGATATTTGTTATGCTGTCGTTGAAGGAATTGCCTTCATTCATAAATTCCATATTGATTTTCTTATTCAATCAGGGTTGCCAGCAACGTTGATTCGATTGACGGGAGGGATGTCAAAAAGTGATGCATGGATACAAATCTTTGCAGATACTTTACAGTTACCTGTAGAAACTATTGATTGTGATGAAACAGGTGCACATGGAGTGGCCATTGTTGCTGGTATTGGCGCGGGTATTTATGAAAGTTATGAAGATGCTTTTAAAAAATCTGTTAAATTGAAAAAAATAGTGTTGCCTGATCCAGATAATGCTGATCTGTATAAAAAAAGATATAATGAATGGCACCGTTTAAATGAGTATTTGTTAAAATATTGGAGTTGATTAGAAAAGAATAATTTGTGAAAGAGTTTTGATGTGTGTAGAGACGTATATTGAAATAGAAATTTCATGTTATAATTATGTGATATAAGATAAACTAATAATAACTATGTTGTTGCATGATGTAACGTGGAGGCTCTAAATGAATAAAAAACGTATACTTATACCCTCAGTCAGAGATATTCGATATTTAGATAAAGCACTACAATCACCCCAAAATGAAATATTGCTAAGTACGATTGTTCATATCGGGAATCTTATTGAATTAACAAATGTTTGTCATAAAGCTCATAAGAAAGTTATTGTTAACCATGAGCTTATCGGTGGACTCAGTAATGATGTAGTTGCTTTTGAAATGTTAAAAAAAATGTATAAAATTGACACAGTGATCGGGACTAATCCATATTTTGTTAGCCGGGCGAAAGCTGTTGGGCTTAAAACAATTTTAAAAATTCCCTTAATTGATTCACTGTCTCTTGAATTGGCAATTAAGTCTATTGAGTCAGCAAAACCAGATTCGATAGAACTTCGACCGGCTATTTGTGCTTGTGATTTTTTAGATAAATTTCGCAGGATATTTCCTGGTAAAATTTTTGCTTGTGGGTTTGTCAATAATGTAGAGATGGTAAAGAAATTGTACTATCAAGGGTTTGATAGGATTATGACAAGTACACAAGAGCTATGGAATATTAATTGCCTGAGGGTATAGAAAATTTATAATTTAATCGGACATGGGAATATAATCATGTCTTGTGATCAGGAGAAAAATGACATGGCATTAGTAAATTTAAAAGGAATGCTTAATCATGCAAGAAAAAATAAATATGGTGTAGGAGCTTTTGATGTCAGTAATCTTGACATGGCGATAGCAGTAACACAAGTTGCTGAAGAAAAAAAATCACCGGTTATCTTGATGGGATTAACATTAGATCTTCAAGGAGATCGGCTTGAATATTGGCTTGATAATATGAAAAAAATTGCTAAAAATACTTCTGTTCCTGTTGCGTTGCATCTTGATCATGCAACGGATATTGATTTCATTAAAAAATGTATTGATGGAGGATTTTCCTCTGTTATGTTTGATGGTTCCATGCTTCCGATTGAAGAAAACATTGCCAAGACAAAAAAGGTCGTTGATTATGCGCATCGATTCGGAGTGACCGTTGAGGCTGAACTAGGGCATGTAGGAGATGGGATTGTTGGCAATAGTGAAGTAGGAGCGGATAAAAATACTGTATTTGATAATCCCGATGACTATTTAACACAGCCAGGAGAATTAGCTGATTTTATTGATCAGACAGCAGTGGATTGCATAGCTGTAGCCGTTGGGACCGCACATGGAATTTATGTTCATGAGCCTAAAATTCATTTTGATCGATTAGCAGAACTAAATTGTATCTCAGCTGTACCTATGGTAATGCATGGTGGTTCGGGAACACCTGATGAAGCAATTAAAAAATCAGTCGCGACAGGCATTTGTAAGTTAAATATTTTTTCTGAAATGTTGACGGCTTTTAACATTACAATAAAGGATGAATTAGAAAAAGCCAGCCATATGGCTATATGGCCGCATACTCTGTATCAGAAACCCTTGGAAGCACTGCAAGAAGTCGTGCGGCAAAAAATTGATCTTGTAGGATCGGCTCAAAGAATCAAATAGTAGGATCAAATGCTAAAGAACATAATTTTGTTGAAAAATAAAGAAAACATAGGAGTGAGAAAAATGGATAAAGTAAAAATTCTCTGTGTAGCAGATGGGGGTATTACAAAAGAATTAATGGAACAAATGCGAGAACTGGAACAATATGGTGCAGAAGTTAAGATTGTTGAAGACAAAGACATGTATGCCATGGGGCCTATTACAGATCGGATGACATTAATTGAACATAATGGAGTTGATGCGGCTCCGACATGTCAGGCGTTGTTGGATCACTGCGCGGACGCAGATATTATAGTTGTTCATGTTGCGTCTATTAATAAAAAAGTTATAGAAAAGGCGAAAAATCTTAAAATGGCTGCAGTCCTCCGGGGAGGATATGAAAATGCGGATGTTCAAGCATTGACTACAAAAGGTGTTAAGCTTATAAATGCACCATGGCGTAGTGCAAATGCCGTTGCAGATTTTACAATAGGGATGATGATTGCAGAAAATAAAAATATTGCTCGCAGTCACAAAATGATTTTTGAGGGCAAATGGTGCAAAAAATATACAAATCAGGAATATATTCATGATATGCGTAAAATGACTGTTGGTATTATTGGCTTTGGATATATTGGACAACGAGTCAGACAGCGTTTACAAGGATTTGAAAGTAAAGTGGTTGTATATGATCCATTTATAGATCCTCATAAATTTGATGAGTATAATGTTGAATTTGTTTCTCTTGAGGAGCTTTTAGAACGTTCTGATATTATTACAATACATCTTCGCCTTTCTGAAAAAACGGAACACATTATTGGCCGGAAAGAGTTAAAGAAGATGAAAAATACTGCATATTTTGTAAACACAGCTCGTGCTGGTCTGGTTGATACGGAAGCATTAATAGAAGCTTTGAAAAATCATGACATAGGTGGAGCGGCAATTGACGTATATGATGAAGAACCCCTGTCCAGCGACAATCCCTATTTACAACTTGATAATATTACGCTGACATGTCATTTAGCAGGAACGTCATGTGATACGATGAAGACCTCTGTAGAAATAGGAATTGAAGATTTGACACGATACTTAACAGGTCAACAAATGATTAATATTCGTAACTAGAATTTCTTTCAAAATAGTAGGAGTTATAAAAAATGAATTTTCTGGGCATGTAAAAGTTTTTCTGTAAACAAGTTTTAATAAGGTCTTCTATGGTAAAATCAAATCATAGAGGGCCTTTTAATGTGGCAAGAGTAAAGAAACTAATATATTGTAATGTCTAAAAATTGCATATAAATATTGAATATGGTATGCCTATATAAAGGCGGCGAGTATACCATGCCATCCGTAAAATACTCCATTGAACTCAGCGATTCTGATAGGAGTACGCTGCATGATCTAGTAACTAAAGGTAATACATCAGCTGAGGCAATACTGCGAGCCAATATTCTTCTTGCTTCCGATAAAACAAACAAAAGACACATGACTGTAGCAGAAATAGCTGCTGCAGTCAGTACCTCAACGACTACCGTACAAAAAGTACGGACTTCCTATGCCAATACCTGGTTATGTGCCACCATCCTATTGCGGAACAATGCGTGGAATTGAACTATGTGGAATCCATATATCATATGACCATTTCACGGATTCTAAAAAAAACGAATTCAAACCACACTTGAAAAAATGTTGGTGCATACCACCAGAACAAAATGCCGCGTTTGTTGTAGCCATGGAAGATGTTCTTTCAATATATAGCAGACCATACCCTGCAGATATACCTATCATTTGTATGGATGAAAAACCAGTACAATTCTTTGCCTCTGTTCGCAAGAGCATTCATTCCAAGGATGGACAGATTGAGTATGAAGATAATGAATACATCCGAAATGGTACCGCGGCCATCTTTCTGTTTACCGAACCACTCGGAGGCTGGCGATATGCAGATGTTCAGGAACATCGCACCTGAGAAGATTGGGCTAAACAGATCGAATGGTTACTCACTCAACAATATCCGCATGCACAAAAGGTGGTGATTGTCATGGACAATCTGAATACGCACACCATAGCTTCTTTGTATCAGACATTTGAACTCAGGCATGCATTTGAACTGGTTAACAGATTGGAAATTCATTTTACTCCTAAACATGGCAGTTGGCTGGATAAAGGCCAGTGCTGCGGTGTACGATATCATCGAAACCTGCAAAGCCAACCAGATCAATCCGGAAAACTACTTGCTGTACCTGTTCCAACATCTGCCGAATGAAACGAAATTTCCGGATAGAGACGTACTGGATAGGTACATGCCGTGGAATCCGGAGATCTGAACGATTTGTGAAAAGTAAAATAGATATACTTTATGTCTGGCATGTATGTTTAGGATAACAGAATGCCAGGCATTTTTCTATCCACTGTTTTATCGAACCCACTGTATTGAACTCACATTATCGAATCCTATTTTTTCGTATTGGGAATGATATCCTTGTGGTATGGGGCGGGCGTAATAAATTACGCCCCTACGAAACCGGGGGAACAGCGGATACTTCGGCCTGTATCGTAGGGGGTCGATGTATCGAACCCACTGTATTGAACTCACATTATCGAATCCTATTTTTTTGTATTGGGAATGATATCCTTGTGGTATAGGGCGGGCGTAATGAATTACGCCCCTACGAAATCGGGGGGACAGTGGATACTTCAGCCTGTATCATAGGGGTTCGATGTATCGAACCCGCATCCCCATGGCAAGGATACACTGATGAAGAATGGCGGGCGTTCTGATTTTTATATAATGATTTCTGTGCCAATCGCAAGCTGTACCAAAAGAATAAAAAGGGTAATGGGGAACACTGGCTTTTTGTGAGATTTCTTATCAAAAATGCTGCAAGCAGGAAGTAGTTGAATAAAGGATGAAAAAATTGGCATATGCCATTGATGTTACTATATATAGTGGTAGTATATAGATATGGCTGTGAAAAATGTAATAATGTATCATGGTCAGTAAAAGCGTAAAGGGGATGGGCATCACGGCTGGAAGTCATCAATTCTGTATGGTGGAATTCAAAAAAATATTGGTAGATTTGAATGGTACTGGATGAAATGCGGTGTCTGGCGCTCTTTGCAGTATATTACGCTTGTTTGCCACGATGTGCATGCGATTAGACGTCTTGATTTTTTAGTACATCCATTATAGAACTATTTTATAATCATCTTGCCAGTGTGGCTGAATACTGGCACTTTTATTTTTGGGAGGCATCTGTATGTCATCTAAAATGGGAACGATTTGTATCGTTCTGACTGCATTGGCTTTTGGCACCATGGAAATTTCCTTAAAAATTGCCGGTAATGCGTTTACACCATTTCAATTAACTTTTTTACGATTTCTGGTTGGCGGAATATTATTAGCACCTTTAGCTTTTCGCGATATTCAAAAACGGCACATTCACCTTATTGCCTCTGACTGGGGATATTTAGCTGTTTTAGGATTGATCAATATTGGTTTTAGCATGATTCTTTTTCAAGTAGGGGTAAATATGTCTAATGCCGGATTGGCGGCCATTGTATTTTCCAGCAATCCTGTTTTTGTTATGATTTTTTCGCATTTCATTATTCATGAATCCTTTACACGAAAAAAAGTCATTACACTCATTTTGAGTATTTTGGGATTATTGATTGTTGCCAATCCGATTGCCATCATTCGATCCGGGAATTTTGGCCTTTGCATTTCTGCGTTGGCATCTATTGCTTTTGCGTTATATACCACATTAGGAAAATTACGTATTGAAAAATTGGGTGGCAATGTAGAAAACAGTTTCAGTTTTCTGATTGGATGTACTTTCTTATTGATTGTATTATTATTCCATGGTGATCCTATTTTGGGAGGTATTACTACCACCACTATCGTACCGCTCCTATATTGTTCTTTTGTTGTGACCGGATTCGGGTATTTGTGCTTCATGAAGGCGATTGAATTAACGGGACCATCCAACGCTTCTTTTTCTTTTTTCTTGAAACCGGTAATTGCTTTATTTTTATCAGCTATTATCCTATCAGAACCGGTTACGTTGAGCGCTATTGTGGGATTGGTTTTGATTCTTGCCGGATGTACCTTGGCCGGACCTATTGAACGGCTTATTTTTCATCAGCATGCTATCGGGGAAATACAGCGGATGCAGACGCATCCGGCATGGGTAACCGAACAGCAAACAAAACCGTTGGTAATTACTATTTCCCGCGAGTTTGGTGCCGGTGGCCGGAATGTTGGCAAACTCATTGCCAAACAACTGGGTGTCCCGTACTATGATACGGCTATTATTAATATGGCTCGAAAGGAAAAAGGATTTTCCAAGCAATTTATCAAGGCCCATGAAGAAGCAATTGGAAATCGTATTTTAAGCAACTTGTATGATAATTATACACATTATGCTTCTGGGGTGAATTCAGATCGCCAAATGTTGTTTGATGAAGAATCAAAGATTATTACGGATGTAGCTAAAATAAGTTCTTGTGTTATTGTAGGCCGTCTGGCCAATTATATCCTCCGTGATCGTGCGAATACTTTTGATGTATTCATTTCATCAGATCCGGAATGGGCGGCACAGCGCATTATGCTACGTGAACATGTGGATCATGACCAGGCCATACGCATTCGTAACCGTGTGAATCGGCAGCGGCAGGATCATTGCCGGTATTTTACGGATTCCTATTGGGGATATGGGGCCAATTATGATTTAAGTCTTAAATCGAGTGATTATGGGACTGCGCAAACGGCCAATATCATATTGCAAGTGGTTCAGCGCCGGCTCCGTGTTACTGAGGAAGAAACATCGCCAAACTATCATTTAACACCGGCTTTACAAAAATAGCCGTACTATAGAAACCATACAGTAAGGAATGGTCGGATTAGTTCTTATTGTATGGTTTCTTTTTACTAGAAACAGCGGAAGCGGTATTTCTGAAAATAATTTTAATGTGTCGAAAATCGTTGTGTTATTCTAAGGAGCGGATGTAATGAGAGATATACATTCTATGTTGCTGTATTATATTATTTTAATTAATATAGCATCTATTCTATTGTATGGCTGGGATAAATATTGTGCGATTCATCATCGATGGCGGATATCAGAAGTGTCTTTATTGTGTATTGCGGTGCTGGGCGGCAGCCTGGGGGCTTTTCTGGGAATGAAGATATTCCGGCATAAAACGCTTCACTGGAAGTTTCGCCTGGGGATCCCGTTGATTTTTCTTATCCATATGACCTGTTTGATATATATTGATTGGTGAGAATGCGTCTTATAAAAATGTTCCATTCCTCTTTAGACATAAAGACGAAAAATTGCGAATAGAATTTTACTGGAAAATATGAGACAATAGTAGGCATAGAATGCGTTCAAAACTGGCTTGACGTATGTGGTGTTTTATTGAATGAAGATGTTCACAAGGGGGATATTGGGATGGGTGATGAAACGAAAATTCGTTTGGCAGCAGAGTGTGACATAGACGATATGATACATCTTATTTCTTTGGTGTTCGCAATGGAAAAAGATTTTCAGGCAGATAAGGACAAGCAGCGGCGGGGATTGCAGCTTATATTACAGTCTGGGTCCGAACGGCATTTGTGGGTAGCAGAAAAAAATGGCCGGGTTGTGGGAATGTGTTCTGCACAGCTATTGGTATCGACCGCAGAAGGCGGCTGGAAGGCATTGGTTGAAGATGTTGCCGTCGATGAAGTCTGTCGACGGCAGGGGATTGGCCGAAAGTTGCTGGGGGAAGTTGTCAATTGGGCCAGAATATATGGCGTTACGCGAGTGGATTTACTGGCAGATAGAAACAATGAAAAAGGACTTTCCTTTTATCGTCAATTGGGCTGGAAAACAACTAATTTGATAGCGCTGCAAAAAAATATGAGTAAAGGAAAGGACAACAATTTTATAGTATAATAAGGACAGAAAGCGTGTGACGGGAATCATATCTTCCGCGCAGCATAGCAGCTGAATATGAAGGAGATGACATGATGAAGGATAAAACAGTAGTATTGAATGCAGGATTGGTAAATTATGATGGGAATATTGATTACTCGCAAATTGCCTCTGAAGTGGTAATGTATGACGAAACACCGGAAGATAAAATTTTGGAGCGGGTTGATGGATGTACCGTCGTTATAACGAAAGAAATGAAAGTGCCAGGAAATATTATTAGAAAATTCCCAGATAGTGTGCGTATGATTTGCGAAGCTGGAACGGGGTACAATAATATAGATTTGGATGCTGTACGGGAAAAAGGGATTGTGTTGTGCAATATTCCGGCATACAGCAGTGAACGAGTGGCGCATACGGCTATTCTTATGATCTTGAATCTGGCAAGTTCCATGCAAAAACAGATTCGAATGCTGGTGGAGGGGAATCATGAGAATTTCCATAACCATTTAATGGTGGATCATGTAGAAATAAATGGGAAAACGCTGGGTGTTATCGGCTATGGAAATATTGCCAGGGAGATAATCAAAGTAGCCCAGGCGCTGGGAATGAACATCATCGTATCGACACGGACTTCCAGAGAAGATACTGATAGTATTCACTTTATCACACGGGAAGAGGTTTTGAGACAGAGTGATTTTATTTCTCTTAATTGTCCGCTGAATGAATCGACACACCATATGATTAATAAGGAAGCATTGGACATGATGAAATCGACCGCATATCTTATCAATACGGCTCGAGGCGCATTGATTGATGAGAATGCTTTGATTGACGCATTACAGCATTCGGTCATTGCCGGTGCCGGTCTCGATGTGCAGGAAAAAGAACCATTGGATGATGCCAGCCCATTGTATACGCTGGACAATGTGATCATAACACCGCATATGGGGTGGAGGGGATTGGAAACCAGAAAACGGTTAATCTCCTTAATCAAAGATAACATCAGCGCTTTTTCTAAAGGCCAGCCTATTAACCGAGTGGATTGAACTCCCTAGGTCTTCAGAAGCAAGATACGTGCGATAGTATCATTATATGTTATTTCCCAATGAGAATAACATTTCAGAGAAAAGCGGTCTATTGCGGTAAAGGTGAAGAACTGCTTAGATCCGATAAAACGATCTGAATGACGGCAAATTCGCATGGTAAAGGTGTGAGAAAGGAGAGGAAAATATACCTTGGCGAATATTATAGAAATACAGGATCTGTCGGTTCCTGAATTAGCCGTGTTTGCTCGGTTGACAGAGGGGCAGCTGCGATGCCGGCGGGAGCCTGAAAAGGGTGTGTTTATTGCTGAAAGCCTCAAGGTCATCCGGTTGGCATTGCAGGCCGGCTGTAAACCGCAGGCTTTTTTGATGGAGCGGAAACGGGTAGAGGGAGCCGCTCGGGATATCATTGACCAATGCGAGGATATTCCTGTATATACGGGAGATCGGGAGGTGCTGGCAGGGCTGACCGGATATGCGCTGACGCGGGGCGTTTTATGTGCCATGACTCGCCCAGTGCTTCCAGCAGTAGAAAGTATAATGCCCACAGCTAAACGGGTGGCTGTCTTAGAAGGGATTACAGACTCTACGAATGTGGGAGCCATCTTTCGCTCCGCCGCCGCATTGCAGGTGGATGCGGTATGTATTATGCCGACGTGCTGCGACCCATTGTGCAGGCGGGCGATACGGGTCAGCATGGGAACCGTATTTCAGGTGCCATGGACCCACATCAGAAGTGACGTTTCCGTACTGCATGACTGGGGATTCAAAACGGCGGCTATGGCGCTGCGGGAAGATGCCATAAGCATTGAAGATAAAGAGCTGGTGGCAGAGGAACGGCTGGCATTAGTATGGGGAACTGAAGGGACCGGGTTGACTGCGGCAACGATAGAGGCCTGCGATTATGTTGTGAAGATTCCTATGGCGCCGCAGGTGGATTCATTGAATGTGGCGGCTGCAAGCGCAGTTGCTTTCTGGCAGCTTCGTGTCAAAAAAGATACTCTCTGAGATGAAAGAGAGTATCTTTTTATTTCTTTTGTTTGATATGTATGTCCGAAAAACGCGAGTATTTTAGAGTCTGCATGATATAATAAAAATATGGGAGGCGATGATTGTGGAGGAACAAAAGAAGAATATATATTATGATGCTTTTAGATCAAAGGATCAGCGCTTTGACGGACAATTTTTTGTGGGGATTACTTCAACCGGTATATATTGCCGTCCTATATGCAGTGCAAGGCTTCCTAGAAAAGAAAATTGCCATTATTTTAAGACGGCCGCGGCCGCAGAGCAGGCAGGTTTTCGTCCCTGCCTATTATGCAGGCCAGAGCTGGCACCTGAAAAATCAATAGCAGCAACAGCAAATACGATAGCGAGTCGGGCTGCTCGACTATTGAAGGAAAATTGCGGAAGCGGCCTGAGATTGACAGAATTGGCAAACCGGCTGGGCTGTACGAATCGTCATTTGCGCCGCATCTTTGCCGAAGAATATTATGTTACTCCTGTGAAATATATGCAGACATGCCGTCTTCTTCTGGCAAAAAATTTGCTTACGGATACCCAGCTCTCTATAACAGAAATTGCAATGGCCGCAGGCTTTGGAAGTTTGAGACGTTTTAATGAATTGTTTCAAAAACACTATCGTATGGCTCCTGCGATGTTGCGGAAGGAATTGAAACAGGGAAAAACAAAAGGCGGAGATATTACGGTAGGCATAGGGTATCGCCCGCCATATGATTGGCATCGTATGCTTGCGTTTCTTGCATTGCGGGCTATACCGGGTGTGGAACTCGTGCAGCCTGATCGGTATATGCGCACGATCAGGCTGCTGGATAGAAACAATGCACATTTGACAGGCTGGATAATGGTACGTAATTATGCTGAAAAAAATGTATTGAAAGTTACGATCAGCGAAAGCTTGGTTACTGTTCTTCCGCAGCTGTTGGCGCGAATTAAACGACTGTTCGATGTATATTGTGATCCGGAAAGTATGTATGATCGCCTGTCCTCTATGAATACGGTAAAGCCCGGACTTTATGTAAAAGGAATGCGCGTACCAGGGTGTACCGATCCCTTTGAAATGGCTGTACGTGCCGTTCTGGGACAGCAGATCACAATAAAAGCTGCCCGCACATTGGCAGGACGAATGGCAGTGTCCTTGGGAACCCCGATTGTAACGGACATAAATGGACTGGTTTATGTATTCCCGTCAGCAGAAAAAATCATGGCCCTTCAGGGACCGATAGAAGATAGATTAGGTCCCTTGGGAATTATTGCTTCACGGGCCAGAACTATTCGGGCACTGGCGCAAGCCTTCTGCGAGGGAGAAATTGATTGCATAACCTGTTTGGATCCGGAAAAAGAAATGAAAAAATTGATGGAGCTTCCGGGAATCGGCGCATGGACCGCTGGGTATATAGCCATGCGGGCTATCGGATGGACCGATGCTTTCTTGGAAACCGACTATGGGATAAAGCAGGCAATGCAGCCCATGACTTCCAGAGAAATACTGCAAAAAGCTGAAGATTGGCATCCGTGGCGCAGTTATGCGGTCATGAATATATGGAATTATGTATCGGAAGGAGGAAACAAGAAATGAATTATGCAGCAAAGATACAAACGCCAATGGGGAATGTTTTGCTGGCAAGTGATGGAAAAAATTTGATTGGATTATGGTTTGCGGGACAGAAATATTATGGAGACTCTATGGATTCGTCTATAGAATATAAGGACGGTTTGCCTGTTTTTATTCAAACAAAAAAATGGCTGGAACGCTATTTCGCAGGAGAAATGCCTGCAGCCTCTGAATTGCCTTTAGCACCGGCAGGAAGTGAATTCAGGAAAAGTGTTTGGACTATGTTATGTCATATTCCTTATGGACAAACCAGGACATATGGAGATATTGCGGCACAAGTGACTATGCAGCGAGGAAAGAAAACGTCTGCCCGGGCCGTCGGAGGAGCAGTAGGACATAATCCGATTTCTATTATTATTCCATGCCACAGGGTGATGGGGGCAAATGGAAGCTTGACCGGCTATGCCGGCGGCATCGAAAGAAAACAGCAGTTGCTTGCCGCAGAGGGAGTCGATCTTACCCGAGTGCCTGACGCGCATGCTGCGGCGTGGCAGAAAATATGATTTTTTCTGAGACAGCAGGATATGAAAGACCGCCATACAGAAGGCTATGAGAGAAAGGAGCGATGAGGCGGATGATCATCAGCGCAAGTCGCAGAACAGATATTCCGGCATTATATTCTGAGTGGTTTATGAACCGTCTGCGTGCCGGATATGTCTTGGTGCCTGGCATCCGAAATCCGGATAGATTGGGACGAGTGGTATTATCGCCTGAAAGTGTGGATTGTATTGTATTTTGGACAAAAAATCCGGAACCGATGCTGAATATATTGAAGAGCATAGAAGCAATGAGATACTTTTTTTGTTTTCAGTTTACCGTAACGCCATACGACTGTACGATTGAAAAGGGGCTGCCGAGTACGAAAAGGCGAATAGACACCTTTCAGAGATTGTCCGCTTATATTGGCAAAAAGCGAGTCATATGGCGGTATGATCCTATTTTTATTGATGCGCATCATTCTGTGCAATGGCAAATAGATCAATTTTCTGAAATGTGCAGGATGCTCTATTCCTATACGGACCGATGCATTATGAGCTTTATAGATCTGTATGACAATAACCGCTCTTGTTTTCGAGCTATGACGCGAAAAGAAATATGCTGCATTGCAGATACATTTTCAAAAATTGCTGCCCAATATAACTTGCCTCTTTTTACTTGCGCAGAGGAAATAGACTTGTCTGATTACGGTATATATCATGGTGCCTGTATTGATCAGACGTGGATTGAGGATGTTATTGAATATCCCGTGACTGCTCAAAAAGACAAAAATCAGCGTGCTGCCTGCCGGTGCGTGTCAAGCATAGATATCGGTATGTATAATACGTGTACGCAGGGCTGTTTGTATTGTTATGGAACCTCTGCCCGTCAAGCGGCGATCAGATTGGCCGCCACGCATGATCCGCAATCGCCTATGATTGCGGGATGGCCGAAGGGGAATGAAATTATTACCAATCGTACTGTGCCGTCACAAAAAATCCGGCAGCTTTCATTATTTTGAGGATTGAATACGATTACGCAATGCACATGTGTAAAGAAAGGACGGGGAATATCATGGCGTTTGAAGAAGTGGCAATAGAACGGGCTCTGACCTTCATCGAACCAGGACCGGTGGTGCTGGTAACGACCTTTGATGGAGTAAAAAATAACGTAATGACGATTACATGGACGATGGCAATGGATTTTGAACAGCATATTGTGATTACTACCGGTCCGTGGAATTATTCCTTTGAAACGTTGCTGCATACAAGAGAATGCGCAGTATGCGTTCCGGCTGCCGACCTTCTGAATACGGTGGTACAAATAGGTATGGTAAGCGGTACAGATACAGATAAATTCAAAACATTCGGATTGACTGCGTTAGTATCAAAATATGTTAAGGCTCCTCTGATTGCAGAGTGTCTCGCATGTCTGGAATGCAGTGTAATAGATTATATTGAATCCTACGGCTTTTTTGTGCTTCAGGTCCGGCGTGTACTAGTGGATCAAGGGCGCTGTGAACGCAGGCTGATTCATGCTGTCGGGGATGGATGCTTTGTGCTCGATGGGGAAACCGTAAGCCGGCGTGGACAAATGATGACAAAGCTTCCACCTGGATTATAGCATTCGCAAAATATCCGAGAAAAGGTGATTGACCTGGTATAAAATCCGTTTTGAAGGCATAATACCAGAAATACAGCTATAAAATATGTTTTTTTAGAACTAGCAGATTAAATATAAAGATAACATTATACTTCTCCGCACAGGAGGATCCCTTTGGGTTTATTTTGCGTTGGAATGCTGTATTTGTTAAAAAAATAGTGTGCATAAGCACATAAAAATATGAAAATATTATACAATTTATCTATAGAATTTATATTAATATATAAACTATAATATAAACACAGCAATTATATTATAGTTATAAGTAAAAAATAATGCTATATGTGTTTTTTTTAATATGTGATTATATTAAGAGTTTAAATAAAATTATTGCATATAATATTGGTATTTGATATACTTCTTTCAAGCAATGAAGCTTGGAGAAGAGTTTCATTGTTTTTTAATCTAATTTTATTGATATGGAACAAGGGTGTTCTTCTGTTGGAAAACAAACAGAAGAATGCCTTTTTGTATATATAGTTATATAGTTAGTAGCACGATAAGGAGTGGTTAAAATGGAGTTACTTGTTTCACAAATTATTAATGGCCTGACGAATACATCTATCTTATTTTTAGTAGCTGTTGGCTTAGTTGTTATTTTTGGATTGCTTGATGTTGTAAATATGGCACATGGAGAATTTATTATGTTCGGCGCCTATAGTGCCGTTGTCTGTGTTAATACGTTGCATTTACCTTTTGTAATAGCAGTGATGGCAGCTGCCTTATTTACGGCACTTGTAGGATCCGTTGTGGAACGATTTATTATACGGCGGTTATATGGAAAAGTCGCGGAAACGCTTTTAGGAACATTTGCGTTAAGTTATATTTTTCAGCAGTTTGTCCGAAGCGTTTTTGGCCCGGAAGACCAGCTGATGGCACTTCCCATTGAGGCGACGTTAAACTTTGGAAATGTCGTAGTACCCGTTTATAATTTGGTGCTTATGTTTGTATCGGTTATGATATTGATCGGATCCTTATTGTTATTAGTCAAAACTAAATTTGGAATGAGGCTTCGGGCAAATGTTCAAAATCGTACGATGGTTCAATGTCTGGGAATCAATTCGTCTCGTATTGATAATTTAACTTTTAGCTATGGCTGTGCATTAGCCGGAATTGCAGGCGCTCTTATTGCTCCTGTTAAAAGTGTGACCCCCGACATGGGGATGACTTATATTGTGGATAGCTTTCTGGTTGTCGTATTAGGTGGTTTGAATTCCATTTTTGGCAGTTTTATGGGGGCTTTTGTTGTTGGCGAATCTGCTACTGTCATGGCTGGGTATATGAGTGAAATTACGGCAAAACTTTTAATTTTTATTGTTATTATCGTAGTTATCCGATTTAGACCGCAAGGCTTGTTCTTTAGTAAAGACAAGCGTTAAGAGAGGAGACAATCTAATGAAGAACATGAAATTGATATTAGGAAATTTGACGATTGATAAATATATTGCACTCATTATTTTTATCGGCCTCTTGATTTTACCCTTGGTTTCATCTCGATATGGCGTTCAAATATTTGGTAAGTATATTACTTATACCATATTGGCTTTAGGCTTAGATATTCTTTGGGGTAGTACGGGTCTCATGAATTTAGGCTTTGCGATCTTTTTTGGATTAGGAAGCTATATTTTTGGAATTTCTATGGCTATACAGAAGGGATTGCCGGCATTTATGTCTTTTGGCGGAATTACCACGCTTCCCTGGTTTTATGTTCCGCTTCAAAATCCTATCGCAGCTGCGGCTCTCAGTGTTGTTATTCCGGCAATCGTGGCGTTAATTCTTGGCTATTTTGTATTTAAAAGTAAAATCAAGGGTGTATTTTACAGTATTATCACATTAGCCTTTGTCGCTCTATTTGAGTTATTTATTACGAATCAGCAAATTTATACCGGTGGAGCAAGTGGAGTGAATGGTATTCCTACAGGATTAATGACGTTGCGTGCTTTTGGCAGCAAGATTTCAATTGTCACATGGTACTATATTGCTTTTGCAACCTTAATTGGAGTATATTTCTTTTGCTTATGGCTGAATCACAGCCGGTTTGGAAAGATTATTCATTCTATACGGGATAATGAAATGAGGGTTCAATTTTTTGGATATAATCCAGCTGTTTTTAAAATTGCTGTATTTGTTATCTCTGCAGCTATTGCTGGGTTAGCCGGTTTGCTTTATGTTCCTATGTCGTCTTTTGTTTCTATTGAAAATTCGGGGGTCGCCTTTTCTACAATGATCATTATATGGCTGGCTGTTGGAGGACGGGGTAATTTGACAGGAGCTATGGCAGGAGCATTGCTGGTTAGTTTTTTACAAAATATTTTATCCGGATATTTTGGCGGAATGTGGCAGGTAGTGCTGGGCGTTGGTTTGATATTTATCGTGATGGTCTTGCCTAAAGGCTTGATTGGAAGCTTGATTGAGTGGCAATATATGCATCGTGTCCATAAGAAAAAAAATATGAAGCATGTGTCGGATGGGGCACCTGCACAGAAGGTGGAGGTGTAGGGTATGTATTTGGAATTGAAAAATTTAACGGTTGACTTTAATGGCTTTTTGGCAGTACATGATGTCAATATGGGAATTGAAAAAGGGGAAACCCGAGTTATTATCGGCCCTAATGGAGCAGGAAAGACGACTATCATTGATATGATTACGGGTAAAACCAAGCCTACTAAAGGGCAGATATTATTAAATGGAGAAGATATTGCAGGAAAAGATTCGTATGATATTTCCAATAGCTACGGAATTGGTCGTAAATTTCAAGGTCCTAATGTATTTGATGAAATGAGTGTATATGAAAATTTAGAAGTTGCCCTTTGTGGTCATACGTCATTGTGGAGCGCATTTACTTACCGGCGAACACCTGAAATTTATAGGCAATTAAATGAAATATTGGAGCAAATTGATCTTACGGAACAGAGAGAAATGCTGCCGCGCTTTTTATCACACGGGCAGCGTCAATGGCTGGAAATGGGAATGATTTTAGCTCAAAACCCAGATATTATTACCCTTGATGAACCCGCAGCAGGGATGACTGATGATGAAACATTTAAAACTGGTGAAATGATTAAATCCATTATGAAGGATAAAACTGTGATAGTCGTGGAACACGACATGGATTTTATTAAACAAATTGCCAAAACCGTCACGGTACTCAACCAGGGAGAAATTTTAGCGGAGGGCACGTATGATGAAGTATCACATAATGCTGAAGTTATTCGGGTATATTTGAAAAGTGATGATGAAGAAGAGGAGGCTTGATACTTGTGATGCAGGTAAATGATATATCTGTCAGTTATGGGGCGGGACCCATTGTGTCTCATGTCTCTTTTGAAGTCGTTCCTGAAGATAAATTGATTATATTAGGACGCAATGGCGTAGGCAAGACTACTTTATTAAAGGGAATTATGGGGATTTTGGCTATTAAAGGAAGCTTAAACTTTAATAATGAAAACATTACCGGTTACTCCACCTCACAACGATCACGCTGTGGATTAGCTTATGTACCGCAGGGAAGAGAAATATTTCCGGATTTAACGGTGGAGGAAAATTTGCAGATGGGTGCATTATCCCATCCTGTTCATTTTAAGGATAAACTGGCAGAAGTGTTGGAGTACTTTCCTATTTTGACTGAGCATATGAAGCGGAAAGGTGGTGTCCTTTCCGGTGGACAGCAGCAGCAATTGGCAATTGCTAGAGCGTTTATGGGTGATCCTTCCATACTGATGCTTGATGAGCCGACAGAAGGAATTCAGCCTAATATTGTATCTCATATTTCTAGTATTTTAACCAGATATCATCAGGAAAAACATGTTCCATTAATTGTAGTAGAACAAAATTTGAAATTTGCGCGCAGATTGGGAAATAAATTTTTAATTATACAGAAAGGGACGATTGTAGCTGCAGGTCCCATAGAAAATTTGACGAATGAGGTCAGTATCAGATATCTGAGCGTATAAGAAAAAGGGAGAGAAAAAATCAGAATGGATATTGAAAATACAGCCATAGGCGTTATTCAAGATTTACAGGAGCTTGCGATACAGACCTCTGATGAAAAAGGGGCGCAGCGAGTAGCCTGGACGCCGGTATGGGATAAGGCGGAAGAATGGTTCAAAACGAAAATGATAGCTGAAGGAGCAGAAATTTCTGTGGATTCGGCTCATAACATATGGGCGAAATTTAGTGGCGAATCTGAAGAAGCCATCATCATTGGCAGTCATTTGGATTCTGTACCGAACGGAGGCTGGCTGGATGGGGCACTCGGAGTTGTCGCTGGCATGGGAATTGGCAAGCGGTATGGAATGCATGGTGTCAAACCTAAAAAAACAATTTACATTGTGTGCTGGGCAGATGAAGAAGGGGCTAGATTTGGTCAAAGCTGTATGGGATCGGCTGCTGTCAGCGGGACTTTTACTGCAGAGCAGGCTAAGTGCTTGAAGGATAATGAGGGCATAGAATTTCAGGAAGCATTACAGCCATATCAGTTAAAGGCGGAAAATTTCAGTATGGCTCGCAGGGAATTTTTAGCCAAACCGATTCAGGCATACTTGGAACTTCATATCGAACAGGCTCCCGTTCTAGAAAATGCTGGTAAATCTGTAGCTTGTGTATATGGTGTTGCCGGTTGTTACCGTCAGTACATTACCTTTAAAGGTCAGCAGGCTCATTCCGGGTCGCCGATTACTATGAGACAGGATGCTTTTTTAGCGGCAGCAGAAGCGTCCTTGGCATTTCGTGATATAGGAATCCGTCATCAAGCATACTGCACAGTTGGCAAGGTAACGGTCCATCCTGATGTGGTTACCATTTTTCCGGGACTTTGTACTATCTCGTTAGATCAGCGTGCTATTGAAGGTGATGTGCTGGAGCAAATTGTAATAGAAGCAAAACAAGCGGCTGAACAGGCAGCTAAGGATAATAAGGTGACAGTTTCTTTTGAAACCATCTGGCAGACTCCGCCAACGATTTTTGATAAATCTCTTAAGGCATTATGCCAGAAAGCAGTTACCGAAGAAACAGGTGAGGATACAACTATGTATTCAGGTCCGCTCCATGATGCCGTAGAAATTTCCAAGGTTGTTCCGTCAATTATGATGTTTGCAATGTCTGTCAAGGGACTATCGCATTGCATGGAAGAAGATACTCCTATCCCTGTATTAAAACAAGCGATTAGAGCTTTCTTGCGATTGACTGATCATGTATTAAAAAAATAGCAGGAGGTGTATTAATTGAGAAATATCATGGGAATATCTGTAGTTACTTTTCAGGCACGGTGGGGAGAGAAAAATGATAATTTACAGCGGATTCTTGAGTATATTGATCATGCTGCAAAAATGGGCAGTGATTTGATTGTCTTTCCGGAAATGAGCCTTACCGGTTATGATGATGAGGCAGACGTATCCCAAAAGTTGAAAATGCAAACACGACTGGCGGAAACGATTCCGGGGCCATCGACAGAGAAAGTGGCAGTGGCTGCCAAGAAACAAGGCATATATGTAATGTTTGGAATGCCGGAAGCCTTTCAGGGACATGTATATAATTCACTGGCCATATGCGCACCTGACGGCAATATATTTTCTTATAGAAAAATGCATTTACCATTGCAGGAACCCCATTGGGCAACCCCAGGAGATACACCGCTGATTATCTCGACTCCATGGGGACTGATAGGGTGCGGTATTTGTTATGATTCCTATAGTTTTCCGGAATTAATACGGTATTATGCCGCTAAAGGATGCCGGATATATATCAATGCGACGGCATTTGCAAAATCTCGAAATCCGAACCGGGCTCGAACGACATTAGAGGCATCTGTACTGCGGGAAGATATGTATATTATTTCGGCAAATTTAGGTGGAGTGGATCTATTTACCGACTTTTTGGGCGGCAGCAGTATTATGGGACCGTCTAAAATATATGGTGAGGTTCACTATTATGCCGGCAGGACTTTTGATGATCCGGCAGCTGCGGAATCGGAGATGTACAGCGCGGTTGTTGATTTGACATTGGCAACACGCAGCTTATATGTTGAAGGAGAAAATGGAAAAGCTGCGGATTTTCGTCCCAGGCAGTATGCGAAAATGTATGAAGAATTGGCGGAAAATAGAAATAAGTCTTAAAAAATGACAAATTTCTTTTTATAAATGCAAAAATAGAGGAGGAGACATATGAAAAAAATTAAAAAGCTATTATTGTTAGGCATGTCTGTCATGGTAGGAATTGCAACATTAAGCGGTTGTGGGGGAGAAACAAAAAGTGCTGAAAAAGGGCTCGGTGACAGTGTGAAAATTGGGGTTTTATATTCCACAACGGGTCCATTTTCTATTAATGAAACGCCGATGCAGAACGCTGCAAAAATGGCTATTGATGAAATTAACGCTAAGGGTGGAATAAAAGGAAAAAAAATAGAAGCAATTTATATGGACTATGGTTCGGATCCGACAATGGCAGCTCAAAAGGCACAGGAACTTATTCTTAAGGATGGTGTTTGTGCTATTGTAGGTACCAATTCTTCTGCTACACGCTTGGCAGTTATTCCAACTGTAGAACAAAATGACTCATTACTTGTATATAATACATATTACGAAGGTGAAAAACCGTCACCTAACGTACTGTATACTAACAGCGTTCCAAGTCAGCAGATCGAGGCATTTATACCTTGGATCATGAAAAATATTGGAAAGCGTGTGTTTTTTGCTGGTACGGATTATGAATTTCCCAAAAAGAGCATTGCTATTGCTAAAAAATTAGTGCAGGAAAATGGTGGTGAAGTTGTAGGCGAAGAATATGTACCGACTACACAGACTGATTTTTCTTCTATGATCAATAAAATTAAGGAAGCAAAGCCGGACGTTATTTTTTCTGTTGTGGCCGGAAATGCTGCGGTTCCATTTTATAAACAATATAGTCAGTATGGCATGGATCCCAAACAGGTTCCCATTTGCTCCATTTCTACAAGTGAAGCTACGCTGAAGGGAATTGGAGATGCAGCAATCGGAACCTATTCTTCTTTTGATTATTTTAATACGATTGATACACCTGCCAATAAAGAATTTATTAAAAAATATCAGGATAAGTTTGGAACGGATACTACAGTAACAAATCAAGCAGAGGGCGCATATCATGGGGTATACATGTTAGCAGCTGCCATTGAAAAGGCCGATTCGACAGTTGCGGAAGATATTATTAAGGCAGCCGGTGGATTAGAAATAGACACGCCTGCCGGAAAGATTAAAATGGATGAATCAAATCATCATGCTTGGCTTAACAGTTATATCGGTAAAGTAAATGACAATTTAACTTTTGATATTGTTTACAAATCAGATGGACTTGTGAAACCCGTAGCAGAATAACGGAATATAAGAAAAACAGATTCCCGATAGATAAATTATTTATCAGGAACCTGTTTTTTTTGTGTATTTCAAGAAAAATATGCAAAAGTATGATTCTTTTTTTTGTGTAATATTACATGATTTTCAAACATTTATTTTGTATGAGAAGATATGTCTGTTACTTTGTAAGTGTATTGATTTTTTTATATATTAAGAATATAATATAATTATAAATAATATGATATAAAGTAACATATTGAAATATAAAGGTTGTTTGCAGGCTAACGTATAATAGTTCTGGTAAAAAAATGAATGACGTACGATCCTTACTTATCAGATTATTAAAGGAAATAGATTGTTTTGTGGGAAATTATAGTGTGCTTGACCGAAGGGGGGGATATTGTTTTTATGATTTAATGGATGATGTCAAGGCGGAAAATTAAAATGTTACTATTATACGAGGAGGTCTACTATGGAACTGCAGAAATTACATTATGATGTAGCAAACGGGATCGCTGTTGTGACAATGGATTATCCCAAGAATTTGAATGCCATTGATGAGCAGATGGCGGATGAGCTGCTGTATGTCGTAAAACTTGCGGAGGAGGACCCTGATGTTAAAGTAGTTGTTTTTAAAGGAGCGTCAAAAGCATTTTCTGCAGGAGGCGATATTGGCTATTTCTATCAATTGATACAGGCTGGCGGAAAAGTGAATATGGACAGCCTTTTTGATAAAGTTGGAAAAGTAACCAATGGGATAAAAAAGATGAGCAAAATGGTAATTGCATCTGTCAGCGGAGCCGCTGCCGGAGCAGGTGTCAGTCTTGCGCTTACGGCTGATTTTGTGATTTGTGCTGAAAATGCAAAGTTTATCATGGCGTTCGTCAACTTGGGACTTGTGCCTGACACCGGCGGTACCTATCTGCTGGTAAAGCAGCTGGGAGAGAAACGTGCTCTCGAACTTTGCGCAACAGGCCGTCCGCTGCCGGCTATGGAGGCCAAGGAATTTGGTATCGTGTATAAGGTAGTACCCAATGAAGAATTAGAAGCAGCTACAATGAAATTAGCCGAAAAATTTGCAGCCGGCCCTTTAATTTCTTATAAAAATATCAAAAAACAAATCTATGCAGCCAGCTTTGCAGATTATGAACAATATCTTACGGCATGTGAAATTCCAACGCAGAGTGAATGTGTGGCATCTTCCGATTTCTGCGAAGGCGTGAAAGCTTTTGTGGAAAAACGAAAAGCAGCATTTGAAGGTAAATAGATAAAACCACTTTATTTTGAATTACTGAACGGAGAAAGGTGGTAATCCAATTGTTATCAAAAGTTGTAACTAAAGAAGAAGCTCTTGCTAAATTTCATGACGGACAAACTATTATGTTTGGTGATTGGCATGGTGAATTTGCGGCAGATGAAATCATTGACGGAATGCTCGAAAAGGGAGTAAAAAACATAGCAGCCATTGCAGTCTCGGCTGGTATGCCAGATCAAGGGGTGGGAAAGCTAATTGCCGCAAAACGTGTTGCAAGTATTATTACGACGCATATCGGTCTAAATCCCGTGGCCGGAGAACAGATGTTGACCGGAGAATTGGAGGTGGAATTCAGTCCGCAGGGAACCTGGGCGGAACGTGTCCGTTGTGGCGGGGCCGGATTGGGGGGGTGTCTGACACCGTCCGGTATCGGTACAGAGGTAGAGAAAGGAAAACAAAAGCTGACAATCAATGGAAAGGAATATCTTCTTGAGCTTCCGCTCCATGCGGATATTTCCCTTGTGAAAGCAACAAAAGCCGATACGGCCGGTAATATTTCGTTCAGAATGAATTCCAGAGCTACTAATAGCACGATTGCCTATGCGGCTGATTTTGTTATTGCCGAAGTAGAGGAATTGGTAGAAGTAGGCGAACTTGGTCCTGAAGAAATTGATGTACCGGCACCTATTATTGATATGATTTATGTGAGAACCGGTGAAAAGAAGCCGCTATGCCCTATGTGGCAGCGTGCCAAAGCCAAAGCAAAAGCAAAGGCGGAAGGGGGCAAACAGTGATGACAGGATTAACAGGACGCGCACGTATTGCAGCTCGTTGCGCAAAATTCTTTAAAAATGGAGATTTTGTAAATCTTGGAATTGGAGTTCCTTTAATGTGTGTCAACTATTTACCTAAAGGCGTGGATATCTGGCTGGAAGCTGAAATAGGAACGGTAGGCAGCGGTGCTGTGCCTCCGTGGCCGGAGGTAGACGTGGATGTAATAGATGCTGGAGGACAGCCTGCTTCTGTCATTAAAGGCGGTAGTGTGTATGATCATGAAACCTCTTTTGCTTTTATCCGCGGCGGACATATTGATGCGACCGTTCTTGGTACTCTCCAGGTTGATCAGGAGGGAAATATTGCTAATTGGAAGATTCCCGGAAAATTTGTTCCTGGCATGGGCGGTGCTATGGATCTGTGTGCCGGTGTAAAAAAGATTATCGTAGCCACAGATCATTGTGAAAAAAGTGGCAAATCAAAAATTCTCAAAAAATGCACACTTCCCTTGACGGGCGCCAAATGTGTGACTGACATCGTAACAGAAAAATGTTACTTTGAAGTTACTCCAAAGGGATTGGTTTTGAGAGAAGTAGCTCCGGGTTATACCGTGGAGGATATTCTTGCGTGTACCGAAGCGGACGTTACAGTTCCTGATAAAGTAGGAATTATGACATAACGCGTTATGTTTACAGGGTACGGTTGGCAAAATTGCTGACTGTATCCTTTTTTTAATAAAAGCATCATAGGGTAACTGTTATTTTATGATAGTCTAAAAAAAAAACGATAAAATATCATATAAAAATAAGGCATAAGAGACAGAATTTGTCTGAAAAAATTACTATTGAAGGGTTGCAAATGAATATTGTTTTTTTTGGGTTTAGAGTAATAGCCGTCAATATAAA
>NZ_LEKT01000005.1 GCF_001045675.1 Megasphaera cerevisiae DSM 20462 | reverse complement strand
TGTCTCCCGTATCTCGTAATTCTTTTTGCCATCGGGACAAGGTTTGCTGGCTTATGCCAAGATTTTTGGCACAACCGACCAACCCCAGATCCCGGTGATCATGATAATATTGGATGGCATCCAGTTTAAATTGTTTATCAAAGTGCTTCGCCATTATAAGTTCCTCCCGTTTCTGATACTTCTATTGTATCATGGTTTCATGTATAGGATTTTCTCATTTTGGCTTGTACTATTTTTATGCTAGCACTAACTACATTGTACTATTGAGATTTCAATCCACGCATCCCGTGAAGGATGCGACAAGGGATATTTTGCAGCATAAAGGGACAGAAACTATTTCAATCCACGCATCCCGTGAAGGATGCGACGCGACAATTTTATACCATTGCGTGTAAGCAATGGATTTCAATCCACGCATCCCGTGAAGGATGCGACAAGGGATATTTTGCAGCATAAAGGGACAGAAACTATTTCAATCCACGCATCCCGTGAAGGATGCGACGACATTACGGGGTTCTTATCCAAATGACGCATGATTTCAATCCACGCATCCCGTGAAGGATGCGACAGGTGTCGAAACGGGCAGTTGCCCGTCTATACAATTTCAATCCACGCATCCCGTGAAGGATGCGACTAGTTACCCCGATCTTTATAAGCGAACGGACGCTATTTCAATCCACGCATCCCGTGAAGGATGCGACGTACGGAAATAAGACAATAAAAATTATCATTGTATATTTCAATCCACGCATCCCGTGAAGGATGCGACTGTTTCAGCATATAGGTGGTATTGGTATCGGATCATTTCAATCCACGCATCCCGTGAAGGATGCGACGCTTGCCTGCCCATTGTCCTTTACTATGCTTACAATTTCAATCCACGCATCCCGTGAAGGATGCGACTTACGGTGTTGGAAGCAGAAACCACATTTTTTGATATTTCAATCCACGCATCCCGTGAAGGATGCGACGCTTTGTAATAATTTACTACAGTGGATGCGTTTTATTTCAATCCACGCATCCCGTGAAGGATGCGACGTGTGAATTTTTGCTTTTGTGTGTCATTATCCAACATTTCAATCCACGCATCCCGTGAAGGATGCGACTTTCTTGGCGACTTCTTTTTGTAAGCATCCACACATTTCAATCCACGCATCCCGTGAAGGATGCGACTTTTTCTTTTATTCATTTTTTAAACACTGGTATAATTTCAATCCACGCATCCCGTGAAGGATGCGACGCGTAGATAATGCCTGCCGAATTGGCATGACCAATATTTCAATCCACGCATCCCGTGAAGGATGCGACGCCGTTTGATTAATCCCTTCTGGGTACATATCATGATTTCAATCCACGCATCCCGTGAAGGATGCGACTTGATTTCCATAATTTTTATGCTCCTTCCATTACTATTTCAATCCACGCATCCCGTGAAGGATGCGACTTGGCAAAGTAGTCATCTATTCTGTATATTTGTAATTTCAATCCACGCATCCCGTGAAGGATGCGACTACATCATCCGCTCAATTTGCTTTTGGTTATATCATTTCAATCCACGCATCCCGTGAAGGATGCGACAGAGACTTGCCAGCTCCCCAAATTCTAAAACAGATTTCAATCCACGCATCCCGTGAAGGATGCGACTTTACAATCAGGTCTCCCCGATGCATCATTTGGTATTTCAATCCACGCATCCCGTGAAGGATGCGACCTGGCAATACGCTCCCCGATTGGCTTATTAATAACAATTTCAATCCACGCATCCCGTGAAGGATGCGACCCCAGTGCATTCGATCTTCCCACCTATATGCAAGATTTCAATCCACGCATCCCGTGAAGGATGCGACTGATAACTTCTTTATCTCCTTTGCCGCGTTTTGAATTTCAATCCACGCATCCCGTGAAGGATGCGACACACCCAGAATGGTTCTAATACGTCTTCATTTTCATTTCAATCCACGCATCCCGTGAAGGATGCGACACCGTTAAAATCCAAACAATAAAAAGGCTAGATAATTTCAATCCACGCATCCCGTGAAGGATGCGACTTAATAATATTGATGCCACCGTTAAGGAAGGAGGATTTCAATCCACGCATCCCGTGAAGGATGCGACCCCATCCTGCGTGGTCTTGTTGGTCTGCACAGTAATTTCAATCCACGCATCCCGTGAAGGATGCGACCGCGCTTATCTTTAAATTAATCCCTTTTAGCAAAATTTCAATCCACGCATCCCGTGAAGGATGCGACCACGGTTGTTCCATCGACAGATACAATTCTTCCGATTTCAATCCACGCATCCCGTGAAGGATGCGACACGGCAATTAAATTAATTAAGGAACGAATTTTAGATTTCAATCCACGCATCCCGTGAAGGATGCGACTAAAGGTGGCATAGGCGCAATACTAACAATATGCATTTCAATCCACGCATCCCGTGAAGGATGCGACACCCACTCCGATATTATTGACAGCATGTCTCCCATATTTCAATCCACGCATCCCGTGAAGGATGCGACTTCCTGCAAATGGATCCAATATAACCGCTTCTTCCGATTTCAATCCACGCATCCCGTGAAGGATGCGACCTATTTCGCCATTCTCTGATCAACGTCCTTGACAATTTCAATCCACGCATCCCGTGAAGGATGCGACTGCTGGGGCGACATCCGGAGCTCCTTCGAGTCCTATTTCAATCCACGCATCCCGTGAAGGATGCGACAGAAGCATTAGTACACATAACATTTATTGCGTATATTTCAATCCACGCATCCCGTGAAGGATGCGACAAGATAGATCGACTTCTTTGTTCGCTGCCCAGTTATTTCAATCCACGCATCCCGTGAAGGATGCGACTTAGAAAAAGCAAAAATGTGTGGTTAGTAACACGCATTTCAATCCACGCATCCCGTGAAGGATGCGACGAAGCAAACGAATGCGCCCAGCCGTTTATACAAATTTCAATCCACGCATCCCGTGAAGGATGCGACCGGGCTGCTGAATTACTTTAAAGGACGCTGCCGTATTTCAATCCACGCATCCCGTGAAGGATGCGACTGACAGCATTCGGATAGATACATCTTTGATCGACATTTCAATCCACGCATCCCGTGAAGGATGCGACTAATGGATTTGACAATATGGGGACACCTATAAATATTTCAATCCACGCATCCCGTGAAGGATGCGACATCCATGAGACTTTACATACAACGCATGCGCTTTTATTTCAATCCACGCATCCCGTGAAGGATACGACTGATGACGCTATAAAAGCCCGTAAAGCGGCCGAAATTTCAATCCACGCATCCCGTGAAGGATACGACAGCATAGCAAAGGTTTTACTTCCCCAAACAGGTTATTTCAATCCACGCATCCCGTGAAGGATACGACGCAATGCCAATGTGGAGATTGTGCGAAAAGAAAGATTTCAATCCACGCATCCCGTGAAGGATACGACTGCCAATCATCATATGTCATATTGGCCGGCACATATTTCAATCCACGCATCCCGTGAAGGATACGACATGTAAGTCTGTCATTCCACCAACATCTGTATTAATTTCAATCCACGCATCCCGTGAAGGATACGACGCGCCGTTTTCTCCTACTAGGGCATAGCCACTGGATTTCAATCCACGCATCCCGTGAAGGATACGACGGAACTGGTTTGGCAAAAAGGGGGATGGATGCCGATTTCAATCCACGCATCCCGTGAAGGATACGACGTCCGTATCTGATCAATCAATATATCCTGTACGCATTTCAATCCACGCATCCCGTGAAGGATACGACAGTACTCTTAAATAACATTGATTTTATCAGACCTTTTTCTACATTTTCCGCGAACCTCTGTCTAGGTCATTTTTATAGTTCATAAAACCAAGGATTTCAGCCTTTATATTTTGTGTATGCTTATACTTCGCGCTATAAAATCAGAGGCTCACCTGGATCATATGTCGGCTTGGCACCGACATGCACAATTTTTCTTTGATAATGATTCCCCAGATTATAAAATCTGAGGCTATCTTTTTCTCCATCAATTAAACTGGATAGTCTGTCTCGCAAAATTACATACTGTACCTCGTCCAGTGAACATTCAAATACTGAATTCTGTACCCGCTGCCCATGGGCCACACAACAGCGTGCTACCTGCCGAAGACGTTTTCTCCCCTGAGTTGTCTTGGTATTAACGTCATAAGTGACAAGAACTAGCAATCTACTCACCTCCCCACAAATGCAGGATATCCATCCATATCTCCACGGATATACCGTGCCAAGAGGAGAGCCTGTACATAAGGAATTAATCCCCAGTAAATTTTTTCCTGCAAAAACGGATGGACAATCATTGTCTGTTTCTTCTTCTGCCATTCTGCCAGAAGAACTTTGCGGCCGTCATCATTCAACCAGACCGCCCCATTTTCTTTTTTTTGAAAATGAACGGGAAGGATCAGACGGTTATTGATCAGTGTAAGCACAAAGCGGTCTGCATAAATACTTCTCAGTTCTTCCATCAAATCCAATGCCAGAGACTCTCTGCCAGGTCTGTCCCTATGAAGGAATCCCACATACGAATCCAAACCGGCACCCTCCAAGGCAGATGCGCAGTCATGAGCCAATATCGTATAGGTAAATGACAGCATGGCATTGACAAAATCTGCTGGAGGCCGTTTGATCCGTCTCTGAAAATAAAAGCTTTTCTTATTCTGCAGAATCAGCTGGTCAAAAACTGAAAAATATAGTTGGGCAGCATTTCCCTCAATCCCCCGGAGTTCATCTGTATCTGACGTTGTTTGTGCATCAGAAGCGGACCGGAGAAACATTTTTATGATATGGGTGAATTTCTCCTGATCCACAGACAAGGGGTGGTCGCGCGCCATCCGCATTAATACCGTACGAGCATTTAAGATTTTTCCCATGATAAAAAACCGAGCTATCCCACAGCTTTCTTTATCGCTGTCTGACAAACGGTACTGCATTTTACGGAGTAGTACATTGCCCCGTACTGTGCCGGAAACACGGGCCAGAAAACGTCCATTCATATCAAAAAAGCAAAAGCCGATGTTCCTTTTTGCACAGGCGCCCAAAAGGGCAGGACTTGCTCCCTTATGTCCAAAATAGAGAATATTTTCCAAATTCAGTAGAGGCAGACGCTGGACAATCTGATTTCCCTTCCATGCCACAATATTTTCATTTTCCAGTGAAAGATAGATCTCCTGGGATGTCACAAACAACGTATTAAGAAGATGTCTCATCATCTGCCCCTTCCATCATTTTTTTATAGTATGACGCTACAGAAGGATTCCTGCACAGCCGTGGAATACATAGATTTTTTACAGAGCAGGCATTGCAGTAAGCTCCCGTCTTGACTTTCGGCGTATATCCCCGCTTCATATAATGATGCATTTCCTCTGTCATATCCCGTACATACTGACGCATTTCCGTAGTCAGATCCACTTTTCGTCTGTGCCTGATTTCATGATAATACAGATATCCGTAAGAAATCCTGCAGGACAACATTTCCTCCAGGCACATGGCTTCACAGCAAAGCTGCAATCTATCACTTTCATCCTGCTTGTCTTTTCCGCGTTTATACTCAACAGGGCAAACCTGCCACGTTCCACGGTGTCCATGAAGGACAGCCCCCTCCTCCGAACGGATAAATTCAACCACATCACACTGACCGGCCACCCCCAGGATAGGAGAAGATACTCTCATGCCCCGGGTAATAAGGATTCCCGGTCTTTTTGTAATCAGTCCCTCATTATGAGAATTTTTATGAAGAATTTCTCCTTCCGCAGTAAGCCGATTCTCTTCCCAGATACATTCTACATGGATTAATGCCCATTGTCTCCGGCAAAAAACAAAATGCTGCAGGCCGGAGATCATCAGGTAATCATCCTCTGTATAGGTCATATCTTACGAATACAGGATACTCCCTCCGGCAAGTCCGAAGTATCCACGGAGACTTCATAATCTTCATAAGAACGGGGCGGCTTCGTGCTGTCCTTCCGGCTCACATGAACCCGGTCAAATAATTTATAGGCCGGTGCATTGCCAAGTTCACTGTCATGTTTAAATGCAATCAGTTCACGCACTGCCATATTTCCCCGTGCTGCCGAGTGATCATTTTCAAACATGTTGATGACTGCATTCCAGAATAATTCCAGGTCCTCTTCAGAAAATCCTGTTACTTTTCTGGCCAGGTTTGCTGAAATATACCCTTCTGCCTGGTACAGTGCGTAAGGAACGATATACTTTCTGCCCATTTCAGTTTTTTTGTTAGCTGCATCTTTTAAGGTTGTAATAGCTACTCTTGTAATGGTGACTTCCTGAGGCGCAATAGGGTCAATACTATGTGAAAAACCAATCTGCACAGGCCCGCGGATCTGGCCGCAGTTCAAAGCGCCCTTAACAAAAGTAGTCATAACTGCACCGAAAGTACGGATATCAAAGAAATTCCGGCACATGAAATCCCGTATCTTTCCGTCAATATCAGGATTTTTTTTCTTTGCTTCCTTAATATCATCAATACCGTAATAAGTAATGGCACTTTGGTCACTTTTTTCCAAGGGCACTGTATCCTTGATATAAATCTTATAACCTTGGCTTCCTTCCGGTACATTCTGATCGTCCTTATTTTCCTTAGCTACGTCTACATAATTCCGTATCTTTCTCTTCAGGCAGACATCGGTAACAAGCCCCAGTCCTGTCTCAGGGTCAATTCTCGGCATATTCCCGGCATCAGGGTCTCCATTGGGATTCCCATTTTCTACATCATAGAGAATTACAAAATCATAGCGGTTATGAATCGGTTCAGTCATTTTCTTTTTCCCCCTTTTTCGTATAACGGTCCTGTGTCTCCTGATAATATCCGAGAACAAAGGCACTCTGTTCTTCCAGACTCAGTCTATTGGGTATCGGCACTCCTTCATCAGGCATGATAATCAGAGACAGTAAATGCCCGATTTTTTTATTAAAAACAACCTGAAAAGGTGTTTCCAACTTTGCCAAGTGTGAATTCGCCAATTTTAATAAAACAGGAAAAACAGAAGCCGGAGTCGCACAGGCTGAATTAAAATAACGGTCTTTAATCGTTGCATTAATCCCGGGATTTGCACTTTGCTGTACATTTTCAAGAACAGAAAACAGGCGTCCCAGAATATATGCCATTTCTCTGCAGTTATCATTAACATTCATAAATATCTTTCCCTCCCATCGACTTGGATGATTTTTTAATAAATATGCCTTTAGCCCTGCCGCCCGCACTGATCCGATTTTCTCAGAAATACGGGTTCCCTTTTCGCTATATTCATCTTGCTCTGAAAAAATACGGAGCATCAGGTTCTGGAACAAAGCTTCAGGATAAATACGGCCTGTCAAAATAGACTGAAAAAGTGCTCCTGCCATAAGAGGAGATGCCGCATTATCCTGAGAATGGCTGTTGGCTGTTTTTTTCAGCAGCAGCCACAAGGGAATGATAGATCGTTTCTCCCAGGAAGGACGGACAATTTCCATTCTTTGCTGATGTTCACCTAAATGCATCAGAGCCTGTCCGAAAGTACTGCGCAGGAAGAAACGCACAGACAGGCGGGCCGCGTTAGGCGCCAACCCCAATATATAAAAAGGCTCGTCAGGACGTATGATAACTCCCTGTATCTCCAGAGCTACTCCTTCTTTCATATGCTCCATGACATTATTCAGAGTCCTGTCATCCATAGAATCATCCATTCCGTTAATAGCTGCCGAAATGATATTTTGACATACTGTCTGGGCATGCTCCGACCAATATACTGTCGTTGCATCCCCTATCAGCTGTGTATGCTCTCTGTCCAACAACAGCGCGTTTAAAGCTGCGCCATAAGCAAAAGCCGCATATTCACTCACCGGCGCATTCAGTCCCTGCTCACCTTTATGCCCATATGATTCATAAGCGGGTGCATTAAAAGAAACCAGTGAAGCGCCGCTGCTCTGTGCACCTCTTACCCCTTTGATACTTGGGTGAAGAAGCGCAATGGGCTGATTTTCTTTCCCGGTAACAAGGCATTGCTCCCGTACAGGATTCCCTTCATGACTCTTTCTCTGTAGATAATCATCCCATGCTTTCTTGAAAGCTGGCCATTCATGCGCGTACTGACCGTTGATTTGAAAAACCAAACTGCCTGCCTGCATGATCTCATCATAATTTTCTGCTGCAACCGGATTCTGCCTTGCCGCTTCTGCATTCCACGTGTCGAAAAACAAAAGCAGCGCCTCTGCATAGGGGTCATGGCACTCATCAAGCACATCATGATGCAGCGTTCTGGCCGCCAGAAAGCACTTTTCCGTCCTCTTTTGCTTTCCTTTATCATCCATACAAAGAAGATAACTGGAACTATCACATAGAAAATTAGCGCACACATTAACTGCTTTTTTATGCTGCAGTGGCACTGTCATAACAGCCGGCAGTTCTATTTCTTTTTTACCCCGCATTGCATTTTTCCGCACAGAGATAATCCCTTGAAACCGCCCGTGCCCATCGATTTGAATGGCATCCGTTACTTTAGCCGAGGACCAGCCTTCTCCCACTATCTTCCCCTGTTTCTGAAGTGTTTCATACAGTCTGACCAGCGATTGGAGGATCATTGATGCACCTCACAATCTCGTAAATCAAGAACTCCATCCTGCAGTTTCCCTCTGAAAAACCGGGGAACAATATGGGTCTTATCATGATAATCCATATCAAAAAGCATATAGCCCAAATCTCTCGTGTCCGGATAAGGAACTATCACTTCCTCTTCTTCTACCAGACGAAATCGGGCAGGAAATTCTCTGCATCCCAGATAAGGCTGGTGATAACACTGTCCCTTTCTGGCACGTCTTGTCAGCATTTCTTTAAACTTTCCCGGATTATCCCGTTCGCCTGCGCAGTCTGTCATCTCGAAATGAAGTGTAATACAGTAATGAACATTTCTCAGCACGGTAGCTGCACGCTGCTGAATATCCTTCGCTGTAATAATTGCCAGCGGTTCCTTATTTCCTTTAGCCGCCGCCAGCACCTTCGATACTAAGATTTTTGATTTTACCTCATTCCGCCTGATATTTGTGAATTGGATAGGATTCATCACATCAATCTCATCAATTACATACCGGAGTCCCGGATGCCAGAAAATAGCTTCCGCAATTCCCCGGGCCGCCGAAGGAGTCATCACATCATACGATACACGCTCCGTTTTCATTTCCGGACGTGTGAAACAGGCATAGCCTCCCCAGCATTCTATTTTTGCACCATAGCTCATAATATCCTCCCTTCTCCGCCAACTCTTTTAAAAAATATTCTTCTTAAATCATGATACCCGATCCCTCCTCCTCTTCATAGAGCAGTCCCCGTTTATCCCGATCATACGCTGAATCATCAGTCAGAACTGCCATCTGCATATCCAACAGCTCAATTTGTCCCCGGTCCCGGAGCTGCTCGAATGCCTGCCGCTTTTGATGCGGCGACGAGGCAAAACGGACATTCACCGCATATCGCCCCGCTGCCCGCATAAGTGCTCTTGTACGTATGCCTATACGAAGTTGTCTGATAATTTCCATAGCCTCTTCATTAAAAGGGATCAGCACGGTTTTAGAAGCATCTCCGATAAGCTGCACCTGATCATTGACCGAAACAAAAGCAAGGAGCTCTGACAAGCGGATAATATTCTTTTGATCCAGCGACTGGTCTTTAGCAAGGTACAGACTGTCAAAATAATCTTCAATGGCCTCAGGATTCGACACATCTGGATGCCTCTTTCCCACCAGATCCGTCACCTGCCGTTCCTGCCTCATAAAACGGGAATCTGCCACAGCATCAGTTTTAAACACATACACACCGCTTGTATGTACAGGTCGCTTTCCCTCCCTATTGCACCGTCCCGCTCCCTGAATCAGACTGTCCAATCCTGACTGCTCCAGAAAAACGGTGGGAAAATCAATATCCACACCAACAGAAATAACCGTTGTTGAGACAACCCGGCAGGGCAGACCTGCCGCGAGCCTTTCCTTCACCTGTCTAATCACTTGGGAACGGTGGACTGGACACAGATTAGTCGACAAATAAAAGCAGTCTGGTCCTTTTATACGCTCATAAAGCTCTTGTGCCTCATGCTTGGTAAGCATCACGCACAGAACCTGCTTCATAGACATCATCCGCTCCGCCACCTCATCATATTCCACCAATCCCAGAAAATGAAATGTAACTCTCCGGAAAAAATCATAAACCCCGGAAATATTTTCCATGATCTCCCTGACAGGAATTGGCGTATTTTGAAAAAAGCGGTCCAAATGAGGCTGTGTAGCACTGCAGAAAACTGCGGTACATCCATAATAAGTCAAAAGTCCCTGAATGGACTGAAGCGCCGGCTTTAAATATGGCAGGGGAAACATCTGTGCTTCATCAAAAACAATGACACTGCCTGCTATATTATGAAGCTTCCGACAACGTGAGGTGCGGTTGGAAAAAAGAGATTCAAAAAACTGTACATTTGTTGTGACAATCACCGGCGCATCCCAATTCTCCGAAGCCAGCTTTTTAGGATCCGGATGGAGCTCCGTATCATCGTAAACTGCATTCATATGATGCTCCACCACATTTCTTTCGCCTAAGAAACGGCGGAAAATATCAGCGGTCTGCTCAATGATGGACGTATAAGGAATCACATAAATAATACGGCATTTTCCGTACCGGGCCGCATGTTCCAAGGCAAAAGCCATGGAGGATACCGTTTTCCCTCCTCCGGTGGGAACCGTCAGTGTAAACAGTCCGGGAGACTGCGCTGCCTGTGCAATACACCGGTCAAGTATCTTCTTCCGCTCTCCGTTCAGTTCATTTTTGGGATCCATATACCCCTGTTTTTTTAATTCTTTAAAAAACAAAATACGAAGAGTAGCAAGGCTGTCAAAATCCCCTCTTCGTATTTTCCCCTTTTTCATATATTCTTCTGTATCTAAAAAATCCGCATCCACCAGACACGAAAAAAGCATTCTGATTAAAAGCATTGTTTGAATGCCGCTGCCGAATCTATCCTGAAGCGGACCGTAATCAAGCTTGTCTGGATCAGGCAGTTCCTCATGATAACGGCTGCAGCAGGGCACACTTCTCCTGTACCGTCCACACAGCGTCGGCTCAGACTCTGGATCCATCTTATTTCCGAAATCCGGAAGACCTGCATGATGTCCGGCAATGCAAAACGCCTGAAGCAGCTCGCCTGATTTCATAAAAAGCTGGGCCCCCGCAGTAGAATGATCGACCCGTCCGTGAAAATTTCCTCGGATATACCGTTGAAAAGTATCCGAATATTTTCCCATATCATGATACAGTCCGCACTGGTAAGCCAGCTTCTCTATACCCGCATACCGACCGAACTCTCCTGCCAATTCAGCCGTATGCTGCAGATGTTCAATAAGAGACTGCACCCCTTCACCATTTTCAAGCTTATGTGCAATACACAGCCCTTCAGAAAAGGACACGTTCATTTCCATACCTTCCCAACCTCGTTTAACCAATACCGTAATAAATTAAAAACTTTTTGTTATATTATTGACCTTTCCTGTGAAAATTTCAAGTACTATTTTTGTCTATTCTAATTAAGTATGTCGCGCTTTAAATCATCTTTTTATAGCATACATAATACTTGATCCTCATTTTTTACAGGAAATATACCGGAATTCTGACCTGTCTACGTTAAAACTGCCGTAAACTAATTTCGCCATCTGAACGGGACAGAGAAATAAAGCAATCTGAAGTGCATAAGAAAAACTAAAATGTCTAGCACTGCCCTTTGAATAATCGGCAATAATAATAAAATCCACTCGTCCGTGAGAATCATCTGATTGGCCTTTCTTTTATCCCTTTGATACACCGCGAGGGAATGCGCCGGCAATGGCATTCCTTCAATAATTTTCTTCAGTCCTGAGGAAATACTATAATGCTCTGATTTCATTCCTTTTTATCCTCACTCTGGTTGGCCTGTCCGATAAAATCCAGCACCGGCAGACAATCTTTGCTACTGCACCACCGAAGGCCTCTACCAAGCCTAAATGGGTTTCGTATATAACACGGGAAAATAAGTTCGATCCATCTAATCCCTACAGATTGCGAACATATATCACATCCGTATGATCGTATAAATAACGAAAGAAAGTAATGCTTCTTGCAAAACGCAGAGCGTCAGCCAGCATTTCCTCTTGCCAAATAAAGATTTTCCTCGTATACTTAAACCATACAAAATAAGTATACAAACAAATGTAGATCATTGCATATAAAACATGTGTTTTTTATTATCTGTCAAACGCAGCCTATAAGGAGGGTTCACATGAAACATTATGATGTCATTATTATCGGTACAGGCGCTGCAAATATCGTAGCCGATGCCGCGCTTTTACAGGGGCAGCGCATTGCGATTATTGAAAAAGGACGGTTCGGCGGCACCTGTCTCAATCGGGGGTGTATCCCGACAAAGCTGATGGTCACGGCAGCTAATCGTATCCGCGAAATACAAGAAGCGGAACGTATCGGTGTTCATGCTGGAGACGTCCATTTGGATTGGGATTTCATGTCACGCCGCCTTTGGAAAAAAGTCAATGAAAGCATAGGCATTAAAACATATTATGATCAATACCCCAACATTGATATATACGAAGGCACGGCTTCTTTTTCAGGCAAAAAATCGCTTACGATTACACTCCATGATGGTACGGAGGCAGAAATAGACGGCAGCAAAATTTTTATTGGTGCCGGCGCCCGTACGAATATCCCGATTCTGACCGGACTGGAAGAAGCGGGATATCTGACCTCGGAAACCTTGTTTGGTGAAAAATATCCCGCCCAGCCTTATAACAGTCTGATTATCGTCGGAGGCGGTCCTATCGGCTGCGAATTTGCCCATGTTTTTAATGCTGCCGGTACCAAAGTTACAATCGTTCAGCATAATATCCGTCTTCTGCCTAAAGAGGATGTCGATATATCTTCCTTTCTGCTCCGTCAATTCGTTTCGTACGGCATAGACGTTCGTCTCAATCAGGACACCGTTTCTGTCCACATAGACGGCGGCGAAAAGGTACTCACCTTCCGCAACCGCACGACAGGAGAAGAAAGCAGCATCCGGGCTCAGGAAATTCTGATTGCCCCGGGCATTAAACCGTTGACGGATCTTCTTCATTTAGAAAATACAGATATCCAAACGGATAACCGCGGCTATATTACCACAAATGAATTTCTGGAAACAAGTGCTGACGGTATTTGGGCTCTCGGCGACATCAATGGGCTGGCCCCATTCCGCCATAAGGCCAATTACGAATCAGAAATCCTTGCTCATAATCTATTTTCCGGTAATCCGCCGCAAAGCTGGCGCTGGGCCCGCTACGAAACGGTACCCGCCGTTACATACACGTATCCTGAAGCCGCTCATGTCGGTCTGACCGAAGATCAGGCCCGTAAAGAAGGATATGAGATTGAAATAGCGATTAATCACTATTCAGATTCAGCCAAAGGGTACTCGCTGGGCTATGAACCAGGCGACAGTGATGACGGCTTTGTGAAGCTGATCTTGGACAAAAGCACAAAACACATTCTCGGCGCTCACATTATCGGGCCAGAGGCCTCTATTCTAATTCAGCCTTTTATCACACTCATGAGCTGCGGCTCTCACGTGATCCGCCCCATTCATGAAGAAATCGCGTCCCCTACAACGCAGATGCTGAGAAAGCTTCCTTTGACGAGAACCCTGGATCCTCGCTCCGTATATACTATCAGCGAAACCATGACGCCCCATCCTTCGTTATCTGAAGTGACTATGTGGACCCGCTACTATTATGAAAAAAAATAGCTCCATTAAAAAAGACGCCATCCTCTGAGAAGGCGTCTTTTTTACATATACATAGGGACTACAATACTACTACTTCTTCACTCCGGCTAGCTTCGCCGGATCCATATAGGTGTCAAATTGTTCAGCCGTCACCCAGCCGGTTTCAACGGCTGCTTCCCGCAATGTCATTTCTTCTTTAGCCGCCTTTTTTGCGATCATGCAGGCCTTATCATAGCCGACGAGCGGAACCAATCCGGTAACGAGAATCAGAGACTGATGGAGGTTGTAATCAATTTTCTTCAAGTTGGGTTGAATCCCGACGACACAGTGCCGGCGAAACGAATCCATGACATCACTCAAAATCCGGATAGACTGCACCAGATTATAAGCCATGACAGGCATAAATACGTTGAGCTGAAAATTTCCCTGACTGGCGGCGATGCCCATAGCAGCATCATTGCCCATGACCTGAACAGCTACCATCGTCACCGCTTCACACTGTGTCGGATTGACTTTTGACGGCATGATCGAGCTGCCCGGCTCGTTTTCAGGAATCGTGATTTCACCGATGCCGCAGCGCGGACCTGACGCCAGCCACCGCACGTCATTGGCAATTTTCATCAAATCACAAGCCAGGGCTTTAAGCATGCCGTGGACCGTGACCAATTCATCCTTACTCGTCAAGGCTTGGAATTTATTCGGTGCCGTGTGAAAAGTTTCACCGGTCAACGTACTGAGCATAGCAGCAAATTTTACGTCATATCCCTCCGGGCAGTTGATTCCCGTACCGACAGCCGTTCCTCCCATAGCCAAATCCCGCAGGAAATCAATTCCCGCCGTCAGCATTTCCTTATCGCGTTCGATCATACGAGCCCAGCCGCTGAATTCCTGCCCCAGCGTAAGCGGCGTCGCATCCTGTAAGTGCGTCCGGCCGATTTTAACGATATTCATATATTCTTCCGCCTTGGCATGCAGATCCCGAAAAAGCACTTCCATCGCAGGAAAAAGCTTTTTTTTGATCAATATCAAACCGGCAACATAAAGCGCTGTCGGGAAAATATCATTAGAGCTCTGGGAATGATTGACATGATCGTTCGGATGAACCGTGACAGCTTCTCCCTTTTCCTTCAGAATCTGCATTGCCCGATGTGCCACAACCTCATTGACGTTCATGTTAAACTGGGTGCCGCTACCAGTCATCCATACGGCCAACGGAAAATTACCGTCCAGTCGTCCGGCTAAAATATCATCGCAGGCTGCTGCAATAGCATCTGCCCGTTGGCTGTCTACAACGCCCAACTCTTTATTGACCAGAGCTGCTGCCTTTTTCAGATATGCAAAGACGGTGACTAATTCCGATGGGATTTTTTCCGTGCCGATTTGAAAATTTTCGTAGCTTCGCTGGGTTTGGGCCCCCCATAATTTATCTGCTGGGACTTTGATTTCTCCCATTGAATCTTTTTCTATACGATATTCCATATGTCTGCCTCCTCATATACAAAATACAACCAAACATTCCGTCCTGCGTTCCTGCTCATATTTCATCCTTCAATCCCATAACTTCATCTTTAAAAATACGTACATCCATCACTGTCAGTGCCGGACTAATGAGCGGCTGAAACTCCATCTGCCCCAATATATTCCGTTCCAGATCCATGCCAGGCGCAATCTCTGTCAGCATCAATCCCTGCGCCGTGAGGGTAAAGACGGCCCGTTCCGTCACGATGATGACCTCTTGATGCCGTGCCGCTGCATAAGGCCCGGAGAATGTGATTTGTTCGACCTGTTTCTTGAATTTTTTATATCTGCCCTCCCGTTCGATCTGCAGCCGGCCTTGTGCACACTGTTCCCGCAGACCGCCAGCAGTAAACGTCCCCATCAGAATAAGCTTTTTAGTATTTTGCGAAATATTGATAAAACCGCCTGGACCAATAACCCGGCCATGAAATTTGGATACGTTAACATTACCGTTTCTGTCAATTTCGGCTAATCCCAGGGCGCTTACATCCAAACCGCCGCCATCATATATATCAAACATATCCGCCATTTTCAATTCGGCTTCCGGATTGACTGCTGCCCCCATATCCATATCAGATAATGGAAATCCTCCGATAATGCCAGAGTCCGTCGATAAGGTCAGGCGATGCCCAAAACCCTCTTCGGCTGCAACAGCACCAATAATTTCCGGCATACCAATACCAAGATTGATAAAGCTGTCTTTTTTTAATTCCATGGCCGCACGGCGAGCACATATTTTCCGGTTATCTAACATATAGTGTGGCATAACGCTTACTTTTTTTCTGGTGTCACCGGTCAGCTCCGGTCGATAGCCATGACAGGAAAAACTCTGATAATGATATTTAGGACGCGGCACGACGACATAATCGACCAGAAAATGATGTATCTTGACCAAGCGTGGATCCAGCGTTCCCTGCGGTACGAGCTGTTCGACCTGAACAATAACAATGCCGCCGGAATTATGGACTGCCTCGGCAATTTCCAGCTGCTCACCGATCATCGCCTCCCGCTGCAGGGAAATATTGCCGTCCTCATCAGCAATAGAGCCACGAATCAGACATACCTGGATGGGAAACGTCTTATAATACAAATACTCCTTCCCGTCAATCTGCATCAAAGATACGATATCCTCCCCCTCTAACGCAGTCCGGACATTGCCCTTGCAGCCCTCCAGCCGGGGATCAGCCAGTGTCCTCAAGCCAATATCAGTCCAGATACCCTTTGCACCGGCCGCAATCGCCCGGTACAAGCGTATCATGGTCCCGGCCGGCAGCGTATATGTCAAGCATTTATTTTCCTGAATATATGTAGCCAACGCAGGTTCCAATCCAACATGGCTGGTGATCAGCGTATCAATGAGTCCATCCGCGGCCAGACGGCTGCCGCCCCGTACGCCCTTATCTCCGGTACTGGCCAGCTTGACCAGCGTCAGCGCCTGTGGATGATGGGTCGCATTATATCGATCCCGCAGTGCCTTGAATAGTCCGTCTGGTGTTCCAAAGCCAGCGTGACCGCTGACAGCCACCGTCGCCCGATCCGATATCAGCGCGACAGCCTCAGCCGCTGTAACAAATTTAGTCATAATACACACGTATCCTCTTTTCTATATGATAAAAGCAGCAGCTAAAAATCAGCATCATTGCCGATGATCAACTACTGCCGTTATGCTGTTACGTATAGCACATGTTATTGTAAATGCTTCAAACCCTTTGCACCAATATCACGGCGTATCTGCTGACCGTCAAAGGAAATGCGATCTACGTTATCGTACACCTTGTCAATAGCGGCCTGCAGTGTAGGCGCTACGGCAGTTACGCCGAGAACGCGGCCACCATTGGTTACATATTGTCCATTTTTTTTTGCTGTACCGGAATGGAACACGATCGTATCTCCATCTATGGCTTCCAACCCGGAAATGACGTCTCCCTTATGCGATGATGCCGGATACCCTTCAGAAGCCATGACCACGCAGCAAGCCGCGGCAGCCTTCCACTTCACCATATCCTCATCCAGCGTCCCCTGCGTACAAGCATACATAATATCAGCCAAATCCCCGTCCAGGAGCGGCAATACCACCTGCGTTTCCGGATCACCAAAACGACAGTTGAATTCCACAACCTTCGGCCCTTCAGCTGTAATCATCAAACCGGCGTACAAACATCCCTGATATGTAATGCCTTCATTTGCCAGGCCCGCGACGACGGGATAAAGAATGGTTTTAATGACCTCCTGACGAATCGGGTCTGTTACGACCGGCGCAGGCGCATATGCTCCCATGCCGCCTGTATTGGGGCCCTTATCATGATCAAAAATACGCTTATGATCCTGTGCGGCAATCATCGGAACAATATGCTCTCCATCTACAAAGGCCAAAAGGCTGGCTTCTTCACCCATCATACATTCTTCGATGACGATGCGTCCGCCTGACGCGCCGAAAATACGATCCTCCATGATCGCATTGACGGCCTCTACCGCTTCCTCCACAGTCTGGGCAACGACAACACCCTTACCGGCAGCTAATCCATCTGCCTTGACGACGATGGGAGCGCCTTGTTGCAGAATATATTCCTTCGCTTTATGTCCATCCGTAAAAGATGCATAAGCAGCCGTTGGGATATTATATTTTTTCATAATATCCTTGGCAAAAACCTTGGAGCCTTCTAATTGAGCGGCTGCCCTGTCAGGTCCAAAAACAGCGAGCCCCTTTTTACGGCAAATATCCGCAATGCCCTCTGTCAGCGGAACCTCTGGCCCGACCACAAGCATATCAATACATTCACTGGCACAATAGGCCGCAATTCCCTCCAGATCGGAAAGAGGAATAGAAATACAATCGGCAAATTCCGCCATAGCGGCACTGCCGGGGATAGCATACAGTTTTTCCACCTTCGGGCTTTGCGCCAATTTCCATGCCAGCGTATGTTCACGACCGCCGCCGCCGATGACTGCTACCTTCATTATTTTGCAGCTCCTTTCCCAACTTGCTGCGCCAAATAGCCGGCAATTGCCGAATCGTATTCGGCAGTATGCTGGAACGCTTTCCGAGCCAATTCCAGCCGGTACGCATCAGTGAATTCACCGTCTTTTTTAAGAATTTCAACAATTTCGCCATATGTATCCGGATTTGTCACGATAGCCACATATTTATTATTTTTAGCCGATGCGCGTACCATACAGGGACCGCCGATATCAATATTTTCAATTGCTTCTGCTAACGTTACATCTGCTCTGGCAATAGTTTGCTGAAAGGGATACAAATTGACCACGACAAGATCAATTCCCTGAATCCCGTGTTCTTTCATAGCCTGCACATGTGCCGGGTTGTCACGAATAGCCAGAATACCGCCATGAATTTTGGGATGCAGTGTTTTGACACGGCCATCCATCATTTCTGGAAATCCTGTCACATCCTGCACAGCAATCACGGGAATACCTGCTTCCTTAAATGTACGCATCGTACCGCCTGTCGAAATGATTTCAATACCCATTTCGGCTAACGCTCTGCCTAATTCAACAACACCTGTTTTATCGGATACACTAATCAGTGCGCGTTTGACCTTCATCAAAATTCCTCCTCAGTTATCATTTCTCTTGACAATACCGGCATCCATACGCAGTTTGTCATCACAGAAAAGCGACACGGCTTTGACAAACGCAGGATGTTCCTTGGTCAGTATACGGGCAGACAAGGTTTCCTCCGTATCATCATCCAAAACCGGCACGGCAGACTGCAGAATGATTGGACCGGCATCCATATCCGGAACGACAAAATGAACGGTGCAGCCGGCAATTTTGACACCTGCAGCCAACGCCTGTCCTTGTGCGTGAAGTCCACGGAATGACGGCAGCAGGGCTGGATGAATATTGATGATGCGATACGTATAATGAGAAATAAAATCACTACTCAACAAGCGCATAAATCCGGCCAAGCAAATCAAATCCGCATGAAATGGCTCAATTTGGTCTATTATATATTGCTCAAAGGCATCCTTAGAGGGAAACTCCCTGCGGGCGGCCAGAATAACCGGCACTCCCCAGGATTTTGCCTTGTCCATCACTGATGCACCGGGAATATCACATACAAGAGCTACAATTTCTCCATTGATGCAGCCCGATATCACAGCTTCATGAATCGCATCGGCATTCGATCCCCGGCCAGAAGCAAAAATGACGATCCGTTTCTTAGTCATCAAACGCGCCTCCCTGTAAAGTAACAGGAACGTCAGAAGCAGCTGCCCGGCCAATGACATATGCTTTTTCGCCGCGGGCAGACAGATTCTGCATTACCGCATCGGCATCCTCTGGAGCGACGACCATAATCATACCGATCCCCATGTTGAAGGTACGATACATTTCTTTTTTATCTACATTGCCCCATTGCTGCAACAGGCCGAAGATCGGCAGCTGCGGCCATGCCGTGATATCAACTTCCACGCCGATCCCTTTGGGCAGGATCCGGGGAATATTTTCATAAAAACCACCGCCGGTAATATGTACCATCCCTTTGACGTCAAATTTACGGATAACAGGCAGGCATGGCTTCGGATACAGACGCGTCGGTGTAAGCAGGCATTCCCCGATCGTCATGCCCAATTCATCTACATACTGATCCAGTGCCATTTCTTTCCGTTCAAAAACGATTTTACGAACCAGTGAAAATCCATTAGAATGAACCCCGGTGGAAGGCAATCCAATGAGTACATCTCCAGACTGGATCGTTTCACCGGTAATAACATGATCCCGATCGACAATACCCACCCCAAAACCTGCTAAGTCGTAGTCGCCCTTGGCATAAAACCCGGCCATTTCAGCTGTCTCCCCGCCGAGGAGAGCGCAGCCGGACTCCCGGCAGGCATCAGCAACGCCTTTAACGATGGAAGCTACCTGAATCGGATCCAATTTCCCCACAGCAATATAATCCAGGAAAAAGAGCGGCTCCGCCCCTTGGACAAGTACATCATTGATAGACATTGCCACACAATCCTGACCAACCGTATCATGCTTCCCCATCATAATGGCCAGGCGAAGCTTAGTACCAACACCATCTGTGCCACTGACAAGAACGGGTTTCTTCAAATTGCTGTTCATAAGCGAAAAAAGACCGCCAAATCCACCCAGATCTCCCAATACCTCCGGCCGGTATGTTGCCTTGACAGAATCCTTCATAAGTTCAACAGCTTTGTTGCCGGCATCAATATCTACACCTGCATCAGCGTAAGTCAATCCTTTATTTGTTTCTTTCGAGAGCATATTTTTCTCCTTCTTCATTTGCCAGTGGAATGTCCGTCGGATAATCGTTGTTAAAGCAAGCCAGACACAGATCTTCTCTGGGAATACAGGAAATAGACCGGCATAAGCCATCAATAGAGATAAAATGCAGCTTATCCACGCCAATATATTTCTGAATCTGTTCTACGCTGAGTGTCGAGGCAATCAGTTCCTTACGCACAGAAGTATCTATCCCGTAAAAACAGGGGTACATAATCGGCGGTGCGGATACACACATGTATACTTCCTTTGCCCCTGCTTCACGCAGCAGCTTACAGATAATACCGCTTGTCGTACCGCGAACAATAGAATCGTCAACCATAATAATCCGTTTACCGCGGACAACGGATTTGACGACATTTAATTTCATACGTACAGCCAATTCACGCTGCTTTTGATTGGGCTTAATAAAAGTCCGCCCCATATACCGGTTTTTGATCAGACCATGGTTGAAAGGAATCCCGGACGCCATAGAATACCCAATGGCAGCCGTATTGCCGCTGTCCGGCACAGAAATAACCAAATCTGCATCATATTGCGTTTCATTCCACATTTCACGGCCCATATTCAAACGGGCCTGATACACATCCTGCCCGTCAATAATGCTGTCTGGGCGGGCAAAGTAAATATATTCAAAGGAACAAACTTGTTTGCGATCAGCTACAGAAAAGATAGTCGATTTGACACCCTGTTCGTTGATTTCGACAAATTCTCCCGGTTTTACATCCCGTACAAAGGTAGCTCCGATCGCATCCAGACCACAGGTCTCCGAGGACAGAACCCAGCCACCATTTTCCGTCCGGCCAATACATAACGGGCGGAACCCATGCGGATCGCGAACGCCGTATAACTTATCCTTAGTCATAAGGACGAGGGAAAAAGCACCGTGAATGCGATTCATGCTTTCCATGATCCGTTCTTCAATCGTTTCTTTCTGACTGCGGCTGATCAGATTGACAATGATTTCACTATCCATTGTCGTCTGGAAAGTAGCGCCGCCTTTATCCAATTCTTCCCGCAGAATCCGCGTATTCGTCAAGTTGCCATTATGAGCCAGCGCCAGCTGCCCCATTGGTGTATATACGGCCAGCGGCTGAATATTGCGAGGATTGTTGGATCCCGTCGTCGAATACCGGACATGCCCAATACCGATATGACCTTCTTCTTCCGGTACGCCTTCACTGAATACTGAGCTGATCAGCCCCATACCGCGAAACGTATGAATATCACTGCCATCAGTCAGTGCCATGCCGCCGCTTTCCTGCCCGCGGTGCTGCAGGGCAAACAGTCCCCAATATATATACCGGGGAATATCCAGATTTTTGTCAAAAATGCCTAACACGCCGCATTCTTCATGCTGTTTGTCCCAAATCGGATCGTAAAACATGAAAACCTCCTGTTATGTAACGTAGAATGTAGATCACATGGATTGAATCGTTTCCTGCAGTTTTTTATTTTTTTCTATGACCTGAGATGCCATATCTTCCCGATAGGCTTTATATTTTACTGCCAATGCCGGATCGCTTACCGCCCCGATCTGTACCGCCATTAATGCCGCATTTTTGGCGCCGTTGATCGCCATGGTCGCTACAGGCATGCCAGACGGCATTTGCACGATGGCCAATAACGCATCCATTCCCTTTAAGCTGCCGCTTTCCAGGGGCACGCCAATAACAGGAAGCGTTGTAAAGCTGGCAACCACTCCCGGCAGATGAGCCGCCATACCTGCCCCCGCCACAATACAGCTGATTCCCCGTGTTTCTGCCGTAGTAACAAATTCCCGTACTGCCGCCGGTGTACGATGGGCCGAAGCCAGCAGTACATCGCAGGCTACACCAAATTCCTTAAAAATATCCAAGGCTTTTTTCATGACGGGAAAATCCGAATCGCTTCCCATAACCAAACCTACCTTCAAAAGAAACCCCTCCTTAAGAACAATAAAACCCAAAAGTGATGCAATCACCTTTGGGCCGTATTCACTTAGACACACTGATTTCCTGCATTTTACAAACCGTTTCCGTACCAGTCCATAAAACAATACTCATAGTGCATCTCCTTATTAGTAAAGAATATATCAAACACAATTAGATTTTATCAAAAACAGGTATATGTGTCAATCATTAATCTTGCCGATAATGTCACTAATATGTCCAATTCCTTTTTCTTCACAATATTGATCCATTCCAGCCGCGATTTCGGCCACGGCTTTTGGATTGACAAAATTGTAAGCGCCAACGGCAACAGCACTGGCACCTGCCAGCATAAACTCGACAGCATCCTGCCAGGACGCGATGCCGCCAACTCCCAGTACGGGAATCTGCACGGCCCGGGCCGTCTGCCATACCATCCGCAAGGCGACCGGTTTGACTGCCGGTCCGGAGAGACCTCCCGTTATATTTCCCAAAAGAGGCTTCCAGGTATGAATATCTACAGCCATCCCGGTAAGTGTATTGATCAGAGAAATCGCATCCGCGCCGGCGGCCTCCACGGCTTTTGCCATGACCGTAATATCCGTCACATTGGGAGACAGTTTTACAATGACCGGCTTATGTGAAGCATCCTTGACATGGCGCGTCACGTCTGCCGCTGCCTCGGGCCGAGTACCAAACACAATACCGCCCTCTTTGACATTGGGACAGGAAATATTGACTTCCAGCGCCGCCACGCCGTCTACGTTCAGTTTCGACGCCAACTCACCGTATTCTTCCGCTGTACCGGCAGAAATATTGACAATCAGTGGCGTATCATGTCTGCTTAGCTGCGGAAGAATATCCCGCTTGAAGGCATCAACTCCAGGATTTTCCAGCCCGATGCAATTCAACATTCCCGATGGGGTTTCGGCTACACGCACGCCGTCATTGCCGGCCCGCGGCAATGGCGTGATCCCTTTTGAAATAATAGCGCCAATCGTATCGATATCCAAAAAATCACTGTATTCTATACCAAACCCAAAGGTTCCCGATGCTCCCATGACGGGAGTCTTCATCGATATGCCGGCAAATTCGACGGCTATCCGTTCCTGCTTCATCAAAAAACCTCCCTCGCCGGAAAAACCGGACCATCCGAACAGACCTTATAGCGCTTGCCGCTCCGCTTACCTTCAAAGGTGCAGCCAAGACAGACGCCAATGCCGCAAGCCATGCGTTTTTCCATAGATACCTCGCAGGCAATTCCATACGATGCCGCGGTATCTGCGATAGTCCGCATCATGACAGTCGGACCGCATACGGAAATGCGGTCGATCTGGTTTTCACGCAATATGACCGGCAAGGCCTGCACAGCAAACCCTTTCTGCCCCCGTGAGCCATCATCGGTCGTGACATATAGGGTATGAGCGTACGATTCAAAAAATGTAGTCCAAAAGGTTTCAGAAGCTGTTTTTCCCGCCACAAGTACGATGGGATCTTTCAGCTGCTTGGCCAAAAAAATAAGCGGCGCCAGTCCCACACCGCCGCCGGCCAGCAGCACCCGGCCCGGTGCCGTCGTAAATGTCCCTTTTCCTAACGGCCCCTCTACACTGATGATGTCACCGCATTGCATGCCCGCCATTTCCCGGGTCCCCACACCGACAACGCGATATATAATCGTCACCGTGCCCGCCGCTGTATCGGCATCTACAATACCAAAAGGACGGCGCAGAAAGGTCTGCCCACCAGTTTTCTGTACATTGACAAACTGACCCGGCCGGGCAGCACCGGCAATCTGCGGTGCATAAAAGACCATTCTCCATACGGTCGGAATAATCGCTTCGTGTATCACGATTTTTGCATCTTCCAAAAACTGTTTCAACGTATGCCTCATCCTTCCTCTTCTATAATTATATGTATTATACCATATTTGAACCTGTCACAACAACAAATGATCTTCACGCATAGACCATACTGTTTTTTTTCATTGGAGGATGCGGGTGCTATGAATTGCACCCCTACGGAAAATGGTGGACGGACGCTATGAATTGCGCCCCTACGGAATGATGGAAAAGATATAAAAAAAGACCACCCATTGCTGAGTGGTCTTGATATTGCTGCCATACTTGAATTAGAATGCGAACACGAACTGAGCGCGTGTTTGTTCTTCTGGATCTTTAGCGTTACCATCTTTTGTTTCAGTACCAAATGAAGACATGACGCTGAACATTGCATTTTTAGCAAATGTATAGTCGACACCAGCACCCCAAGATTTGATGTTATCCATGTTAGCAAATCTCCAGGAGTTTGTAGAACCGCCGAGGAATGCACCAGCCTGCGCATCCAAGTATTCAACCCACAGATCCCAAGATTTCGGTGTAGCAATAGCAGCCTTGCCATATGTCAACTTGCCAATCCAAACTTCCGGATCATCTTTCGTGGTAGTCGTTGCATCAGCACTGATTTTTTCATAGTTAGCCAAGGCATTGAACTTGGTACCAAAGTTTACACTGGCATACGCGCCCCAGAGATCGTCTGCTTTAAAATCTTTTTGACCATTAAAGCTGTTATAATATACGCCAACAGCAGAACCATTACCAAAGAAGCCTTCTAATTCGCCATAGCCAGTTTTTACACCAAGCAAATCATTTGCATATCCCGTACTATCTTCTTTGAATTTACCATAGCCAGCAGTTGCGGCAATTTTACCGTTGTTGTATTTCAACTGTGCACGATCAAATACATCGCCGTAGTTATAGCCATAGGCATTGCCCATTACATAGACAGCATCACGGCCTACACTGGCAGTCAGGTATTTGCCAAAGGTCGTATCTACCTTAGCCATATCCGTGAAAATATGGTCATCGTCGGATGATGCAGCCTTATCGCTGCCAAATTTGATATTATTAGAGCTCAAGCCATATGTAACCGTCGTACGGTCATTGACATTGGCCGTAGCACGGATACGAACACGATAATCCCAAGAGTTATCATTTTCTTTAGCTGAATTATCATTCTGGTAGCGATAACGAATACGAGCATCCCCTGTCAGTTTTACGTTGCCAACTTTGTTTTCAAGGTTGGATACGCGAACACCGAGGTTGTTCAATTCATCAGCATATTCATCAGCCAATTTATTGATCAGTGCGCGCTGTTCAACGGAAGCTTTGTCCATGTGTGCCATCGCTTTGGCTACCATTTCAGCTGCTTCATACCGAGTGATGTTGCGCTGTCCCTGGAAATACTGACCGTCAACGCCCTGGATGATACCAGCGTCTGCCAATTCTACGACGGATTTGTATGCCCAGCTGTCGGACGGTACATCAACGAACGGGTTTGCTGCGAATGCGCATGTAGCGCCTACAGCCATGGTTGCAACTAATGCTGCTACTACTTTTGATTTCATGTGTAATTACCCCTTTTCTAAAAAAAATAAGTTTTTGGTATAACACCGTTACAGACGAGCATCCAAACTTATTTCTCAAGGGTTCATTGGCGAGTTGTCCTAGTTTCCTCTCTTTTACTTCCCTGAGTCCTGTCGTTTTTCTGCTCTTTCTCAGTTGGTGCCTACATACGTACCCCAACCTTGCTGTCATTATAACCTAAATTTATTTTTTTGTCAAAACATGGTAAAAATGCGTAAAAATTATACAAGAAAAGTCTATCTCCTATATATACAATGGTTTTCATTACCGCTATACCAAAAAGGGGGCCTTGTTATTCATACCGCTTGCAGCCCCTGCGGTTTGATACAAAGCCCCCTTTATTATTGTGTTATGCCGCAATGTTGCAAATTTCTCAGTCTGCATCAATTGCTTTTTTTGCGGTACAACCTAATTAAAAGGTAAATACAAATTCTGCCCGCGTCTGTTCTTCAGGATCAGCAGTCTTGCTCTTGTTATCCTTCCATTTGGAAGAAAAGGATTGATACAAGTTAAACGTAGCGTTTTTAGCTACTACATAGGAAGCGCCGGCACCCCAGGATTCGATATTGTTCAGCGCCTTGCTGTCAAATCTCCAGCTGTTTGTGCTGCCGCCTAAATATGCGCCATCTTCTACATTCAGATATTCAACCCATGCGCTCCACGAACCCGGGATAGATTTATTCGCCTTACCGTAGGTTAGCTGCGCTACCCAGAGATTGGGGTCATCATAGGAATTATCGCTGATTTTTTCATAGTTTGCCAGGAGATTCCATTTAGCGCCAAAATTGAGACTCGCATAAGCCCCCCATAGGTCATCCGCACGGAATGTATCAGAGGCGTTACTGCCGCCTGCACGGGTAAAGTCGTTGTAGTATACGCCAACCGCCGCGTTCTTGCCAAAGAAGCCTTCCAATTCACCATACCCAGTTTTCACACCATCAATCCCTGCCGTATCATTACCGGCAAAGGACTTATCACTGCCATTCATCTTAAATTTCCCATAACCGGCTGTAATCGCAAGATTATCAGTACTGTATTTCAATTCAGCACGATCAAACACATCTCCATAGTTTAAGCCATACGCGTTGCCTAATACGTATTTATCCGTGCGGCCTACGCTGGCTGTCAAATTACCAAATTTCGTATCAACTTTAGCCCGGTCCGTAAAAATATTGCCGTCGCTGTTGGCAGCGTTGTCATTGGCAAAACTGACGGAATCGGTGCTGAGGCCGTAAGATACACTGGTGCTGTCATTGACCTTGGCATCGGCGCGAAGTCGAACTCGATAGTCCCAGGAACTGTCGTTTTCTTTGCCATCCTTCTGATAGCGATAGCGAATACGTGTATCCCCGGTGAGTTTCACATTACCCACTCTGTTTTCCAGATTAGATACGCGGACACCGAGCGTATTCAATTCATCAGCATATTCGTCAGCTAATTTGTTGATAAGGGCCCGTTGTTCCACAGAAGCTCTGTCCATATGTGCCATCGCTTTGGCCACCATTTCAGCCGCTTCATACCGCGTAATATTACGGCCTCCTTGAAAATATTGACCGTCCACACCTTGCACAATTCCTGCATCTGCCAATTCCACGACAGATTTATAGGCCCAGCTGTCAACCGGTACGTCGACAAACGGGTTTGCTGCAAATGCGCATACGGAACCTACAGCCATGGCTGCAGCTAATGCTGCTGTTACTTTGCTTTTCATGCGAAAGTACCCCTTTCTCAAAAAAAAATGGTTCTCGGCTTAATGCCATTATTAAAAAGCTTCCAAGAATAGCTTTCAGGGGTTCATTGGCGAGTCTGCCTTGTTTCCTCTCTCTGAATTCCCTGCAGCACATGAAATTTGTCAGCTTTTGTGACCGTATGCCACGTTTATATTTCCTGGTCACGTGGCTAGTGTACCCGAATTGTCATCGCATGTCAAAACAGGCACGAACCGCATAATAAAGCGGTTCGTGCCTGTTATTTACAGCCCATTTACATAGGTTTTTGTTACCTTTTACAATGCATCCTTTAAAATGCGAAGTTTAATTCAATATCAGTGAATTCATCCGGATCGTCGCCGCCGCCCTTAGCTTCTGTCCCAAAGGTCTGTGCTGCCGTCAGCACAACATTTTTGGCCAATGCATAATCAATACCAACACCCCACGACTTCACACCATCAAGAACACTGTTATCACGCCATGAATTCGTAGCACCGCCAAGGAACGCTCCCTTATCTGCATTTAAGTATTCAACCCATGCATCCCATGTGCCTTTCTTTTCACCATCAGCCGAACCATAGGTCAACTTGCCAATCCAAACTTCCGGATCTGCTTTAAATTCAGCAGTCTTGTCGGCATTTATTTTTTCATAATTTGCCAACACATTGAACTTAGAGCCAAGATTTATGCTGGTATAAGCTCCCCAAAGATCGTCTGCGCGGAAACCATAGCCGCTGGCGTCACCCGCACGGGTAAAGTCATTGTAATATACGCCAACAGCCGAGCCGTTGCTAAAGAAGCCTTCTAATTCGCCATAGCCGGTTTTGACGCCGAGTAAGCCGCCTGCCGCAGCATCGTCGCCTTCTTTAAATTTACCATAACCAGCAGTAGCTGCAAATTTGCCATTATCATATTTCAATTCGGCACGGTCAAACACGTCGCCAAACTGATAGCCGTAAGAATTACCCAAAACATAGGTGTCGGTACGGCCTGCGCTGAGGTTCCAGCTGCCCACCGTATAATCTACTTTCGCATCATCTGTGAAAACATCACTGTTGCCGGAAGCAGATTCATTATCAGCAAAATTATGATCGCCTGTGCTGAGGCCATAGGTTACCGTGGTGCGGTCATTAACCTGAGCATTCGCACGAATCCGTACCCGATAATCCCAGCCGGCATCATTTTTGTAATCAGCGTTGTTGCTCTGATGCTGATACCGAATACGGGCATCACCGGTCAATTTGACGTTACCAACTTTATTTTCGAGATTGGATACGCGAACACCAAGGTTGTTCAATTCATCGGCATATTCATCAGCTAATTTATTGATTAAAGCGCGCTGTTCCACAGAAGCCTTGTCCATGTGTGCCATTGCTTTGGCTACCATTTCGGCCGCTTCATACCGCGTGATGTTGCGCTGTCCCTGAAAATACTGGCCGTCAACACCCTGGATGATGCCGGCATCCGCTAATTCTACAACGGATTTATATGCCCAGCTGTCGGACGGCACATCAACGAACGGGTTTGCTGCAAATGCGCAAGTTGCGCCTACTGCCATGGTTGCAACTAATGCTGCTGCTACTTTGGATTTCATATGTCATTACTCCCTTTCTAAATGAAAATGAATTTTCTTTTTGACAAAAACAATATACATCATTTTTCCAAAGGGTTCATTGGCGAGTCTTCCTTGTTTCCTCTCTTTTACTGCCTTTAAATCACAATGTTTTGATTTTTGTCTAGTGCATCATTTCTTAACACCATTAGAATTATACATAAAACAATAATTTATGTCAATGGTAATTGAGTAGTTTTATCATTAAGGCTGTTTTAAGATTTCTTTGTTTCTTGTTAACAATAAGTTATATTTTTATTGTTTTCATAGTATCCTTCCGAAATAACCTTCTGTTTTCTATACAATACAAAAAAGCTTGACTCATCCGCTCTGTAAAAAAAACAGTTTTGATGAATCAAACTTTTCTATTTTCACATAATTTATAAAAAACTGCCCCAATAAAGCAGATTCCTTATTAATTATATATTGTTTTCTGTATGCGGCTTAAATCTTGTCGACATGGGATTGGTTTCCGGCGTTACTTTTTTCATTTTTCCCAGTTGATCTGACTTATCTGTAAAATACGTATGCAATGCCATTTCGGCCATTTCAGACAGCGGTTCATCCAAAAATCGCGTATATAACTCCTGAATTTCCGGATTTTCCCAACTAGCCTTCATATCGGTTTCCGCATCGGTCTTATACAAGGCAGACGCACGTGCTTCCTGCACCTTTTTCACTTGCGGCAGTTTCACCTTAGGCTGCCCGCCGCCGCCAATGCACCCTCCGGGGCAGGCCATGACTTCAATAAATGAATACTCCTCAAAGGAATCATGTTTGATAAGGTCATCAATAAAAGCACGGGCATTTCCTAAACCACTGATAGCCGCGACATGAATAACGAAGTGTCCAAATACGACAGTGGCTTTTTTTACGCCCTGCAGACCACGCACGGGTTCAAAAGGAATAAAATCTTTTGATGCTTTTCGTCCCGTAAAGAAATAGTATGCCGTGCGGATCGCCGCTTCCATGACACCGCCGGAGTTTCCGAAAATCTTACCACCGCCAGACGAATCACCAAAGGCTTTATTAAAAGGGCTTTCCTCCAGATTCGTAAAATCAATTTCTTCTTCCTGAATCCATTCGGCTAATTCCCGTGTTGTAATACAGATATCCGTATCGCGCAGTTCTGGCATATCCCAAAACACCGAAGACGCATTCATTTCAGGACGGCGGATTTCTGCTTTTTTCGCAGTACACGGTGTCACGCAGACATTGATTATCTTTTTAGGATCTATATTATTCTTTTGGGCAAACCATGTTTTTATAACCGGACTCATAATACTGATTGGGCTTTTTGTCGAAGACAAGTGCGGAATCAGTTCGGGATAAAAGGTTTCGGCAAATTCAACCCAGGCAGGACAGCAGCTGGTAAATTGAGGAATCGGGATTTCTTCAGACTGCAGCCGATGTAATAGTTCCGTTGCTTCTTCCATAATAGTCAGATCAGCGCCAAAATCTGTATCAAAAACATAATTCCCTCCGAGGGTCCGGAGAGCAGAAACCATTTTTCCTTCCACCAGGGTGCCTGGATCCATGCCAAAGGCTTCACCCAAGCCGACGCGAACTGCCGGTGCCGTTTGAAAGATCACAATTTTATCAGGATCCGCAATGGCCGCTTTGACTTTTGCAACGTCGTTTATTTCTGTAATGGCACCAAAGGGGCAGACAGAGGCACATTGTCCACAGTGTACGCACAAAGGCATATCACCAGTACTGGGTAGATAATAATAATCCATTACCGTTTGCGTATTAGCACAGGCTCTGCGACACAATGTACAATTTTTGCACTTAGTTTCGTCAAATTTGACGGAGCAGTTGTGCTCATCGATAGGAACACGACGCTGCAGCTCTTGAAATCTGGAATGAAATTCAGGCATTTTCTTCTCCTTCTTAGTCATGACTAAACAAGAATAAACTATGTAACTTTCCTTCACAAACTTTTATTTCATAATATATATAGGATAATACAAACCGCCATGAATTTCCATTGCTTTTAAAGAATTCTTGTATCAAGTTTGATATGAATTCTATACATATTTTGCATACTGTATGCATTTATTATTTTATTTGATTTTTTATGCGCGATGAAAAAGCCTGTTTATACCCGTCAGAAAGACAGCCTCTCTCCGCATCGGCAGCACCTATCCTTTTAGGTCTTCCAGCTCACACCAGCGCGTTGTCATCTCATCAACTTGCTTCTGTGTTTTCCCTTGTTCCTGCAACAGTGATTCTACCTTTTCATAGTCGCTGCCAGCGGCTGCGATAGCTGCGTTCAATCCTTGCAGCATAGCTTCATATTGCGGCAGTTCCCGGGTAATCCATGCCAATTCGTCTTGCTGACGTGAGGTCAGCCCTTCTTTTTTTCTCTTAGATACAACTGGCGTATGTACCGCTATAGCGGCATCTTTAGCTTCTTTTTTATCGTCACGGCGGGAAAATTTTTCTTCCAGATATTCACTATAATCACCATCGTATCGAGTCCAAATGCCATTCCCCAATACAAACAGCTTGTCAGCTACACGATCCAGAAAATACCGGTCATGTGATACAACAAAAACCACACCTTGATAGGTGTCTAAATATCGTTCAAGAACCGTCAGAGTAGGGATATCCAAATCGTTGGTCGGCTCATCCAGCAGCAGCATATTGGGCTGATCCATGAGCAGCCGCAGTAAGTACAGCCGGCGTCGTTCACCGCCGCTTAGTTTGTAAATATATGTGTATTGCATTTCTTCAGTAAAAAGAAATTGTTCCAATAAGCGTGAGGCTGCAATCTGCTGACCAAACTGGTTTACAACATAGCTGCCATGTTCTTCTATATAGTCTATAACCCGCATGTTTTCATCAAATTCCGGCAGCTGCTGTGTAAAAAAGCCAAACTTGACAGTGCTGCCGGCACTCACAGTTCCTTCAGTCGGCTGCAGACGCCCTGCCAGCATTTTAAGAAAAGTCGATTTTCCTACGCCGTTTTCACCTATAATGCCAATACGATCATGCTTCGCCACGTGATAGGTAACATGCCGGAACAATGTGCCGTGCCCGAGATACGCAAAGGCCGCATTATCTATGTCCAGAATCGTTTTTCCCAATCGCGCAGACGTATCCCAGATCTCAATATTTCCGACTGGTTTCCCTGATTCAATGGCACAAATTTGTTCATATCGGTCACGGCGAGCTTTTTGTTTGGTGGACCGGGCCTGCGCGCCGCGTTTGATCCATGCAGTTTCACGGCGTATCAGATTATGTCTTTTAGCCTCCGAAGCCGCCTCTTGATCAAGCCGCGTCTGCCGTAATTCCAAATATTGGCCATAGTTTCCGGAATACGTATATACATGCCCTCTGTCTAATTCAATCATAGAATCGACAACGCAGTCCAGAAAATAACGATCATGCGTACTAAGGAGCAGCGCTGCTCTGCTGTCACGGAGATATTCCTCCAACCACAGGATAGTCTTATCATCCAAATGATTTGTCGGTTCATCCAAAATCAGAAGATCACAAGGCATGATCAAAGCTCGCGCCAATCCCAGCCGTTTGCGCTGGCCTCCGGATAGTGTATCGACGAGCTGCGTCAAATTCTCCATTCCCAATTTCTGCAAAATGATTTTAGCATGCTGCTCCACTTCCCAGGCATGCTGTGCTTCCATTTCTCCAGTCAGCTTGAGTACAAGCTGATCATCATTCCGCCGTACCGCTTCTTCATAGCGCTGCAACAGCCGCATAACAGGAATATCTCCATCCAGAACGCTTTCCAATATAGTATGCCCCGCAATAAACTGCGGTTCCTGCGGCAAAAAATGAATACGCGCTTTTTGATTTTTCCATATGCTGCCGCTGTCTGTCTCAACGAATCCGGCAACAATTTTAAGCAGTGTCGTTTTACCGGCACCATTTAGACCGATAAGGCCTGTTTTTTGCCCTTCCGCAACGGTAAAATTAACTTCGTCAAATAAGACTCTGGGGCCATAGGACTTCTTTACATGTGTTGCTGTTAATATATTCATATGCTTTGCGCTTCTTTCTTGGAGGTGAAATTTTATATACCATTGGTGTTATTGAATGTATCATACAACGTCTTCAATGGCAAGTGATTCCATACCTTCGGCCAAAGGTACTTGCTTGGCACACAAAAGTACAGTAAAATAAGAACATCGCTATCTTATTTGTTATATTTAATATACAAACATAACAAAGGTATAATGATATTTTTATTCTGAAAATAGAAGGAGGAATTTTTTATGGTGCAATCTGATATCGCCGTATTGATAGCTTTTGCCATTTATCTGCTGGCCATGCTTTCTATCGGCGTATATTATTCCCGCTCGCAGCAGCGTTTGAGCGATTATATTTTAGGAGGACGCAGCCTCGGTCCGTGGATCACATCCATGAGTGCCGAAGCTTCTGATATGAGCGGATGGATGCTGATGGGAGTGCCGGGGCTTGCCTACTCGACGGGTGTTTCAGCGTCTTGGATAGCAATCGGCATCGCTATCGGCACATATTTAAATTGGCATTTTGTTTCTCAGCGTCTGCGCAATTATACGGAAATAGCCAACAACAGTCTTACGATGCCGGATTATTTGAAAAACCGGTTTCATGATGATCAAAACCTGATCCGCATTATTTCTGCCATTTTCATTCTTATTTTTTTTCTTATTTATACCTCTTCTGGCTTTGTCGCCGGCGGCAAGCTTTTTGAAGCAGTCTTTGGCATATCCTATTTTTCCGCACTGCTTCTCAGCGCCGGTGTCGTCGTCGTGTATACATTCATGGGTGGTTTTATGGCTGTTTGCTGGACGGATTTCATTCAAGGCTGTATGATGTTCCTAGCTATTGTCTTAGTCCCTGTTGTCGGCATGGCCGCCGTCGGAGGCCCTGGTGAGGTCGCAGCAAGAATTGCCGCGTCTTCACCGCAATTATTTGATATGATACCCGATACCAGCGCCACAGGAGTAATCGCCATTATTTCCGCATTGGCATGGGGAGTGGGTTATTTTGGCCAGCCACATATCCTAGTCCGTTTTATGGCCATTGGCAACCCTGATGAATTAGTAAAATCCAAGCATATCGCAATGACATGGGTCATTATTTCGCTTGCCGCTGCCGTCCTTGTCGGTCTTGTCGGCAAAATAGTTGTTACAACCCCGCTTACCGGGGCAGATACAGAAAAAGTATTTTTGATCATGAGCCAGCAGTTATTCCCGCCTTTTGCGACAGGTCTTATTTTATCCGCTGTCCTTGCTGCTATCATGAGTACTGCCTCGTCCCAGCTTTTAGTCACAGCCTCAGCAATTTCCAAGGACTTTTACCATACCTTCGTGCGAAAAAACGCCAGTGACCGCGAGCTAATACATGTCAGCAGGCTGACAGTTCTGGTCGTAGCCGCTTTGGCCATCGTATTGGCGCTGAATCCTGATAGCTACATTCTTACCATGGTGTCATATGCCTGGGCCGGATTTGGCGCTGCTTTCGGCCCAACAATCCTCTTATCTCTGTATTGGAAACGGATGACCAAAAATGGTGCACTGGCAGGCATCATTGTCGGTGGTATGACGGTCCTGATCTGGAAACAATTTGCCTGGTTCGGGCTGTATGAAATCGTACCAGGTTTTCTTTTTTCCCTGCTGGCTATTTATATTGTCAGTAAACTTGGCAAGGAACCCAGTCCTGAAATTCAAAATGAATTTCAGCATGCCATTCAATTAAAATCTCAAATCAGCGTCTTGAAGAACAAATAAGCAATGCGCAATTCGTTAACTTGAAAAGGCTGCCGTGAATTTCCACGACAGCCTTTTTACTGCATTATACCCAGTTACTGATATAGCTCAATATTCCGGTTCAATAAGCCCGTATTGGCCATGTTTCCGTTTATACACAACATTGATTGTATCCGTTTCCGCATTGAGAAAAACGAAAAAATCATGTCCCACAAGATTCATCTGCAATATGGCTTCTTCCACATCCATCGGCCGCGCAGCAAATTTTTTCACTCGGGCAATTTCAAATTTCTCTTCCGGCTCTGCCGAATCATTAACAAGAGCAGCATTAAACGAACTGTCTTTCATGCGCCGGGCAATCTTTGTTTTATATTTATGGATCTGGCGAACCATTTTATCATACACCAAATCAATGGCCGCATACATATCCTGATTGGCCTCGACTCCGCGAAGAACAACGCCATCAACCTTTAATGTAATTTCTGCAACCTTACGGTCTTTTTCTACAGACAGCAAGGCTTGCACGCCCACTTCATTATCAAAGTACTTGGTTACTTTCTTTTCACGTTTCAGCACATAGTCTTTTAAAGCGGTTGTAATTTCTAAGTTTTTTCCTCTGACGATTGTTGCCATAAAACATCCCTTCCTTTCGTGAGGGAGTTCTACCGGAGAAATGTATGGCCCCATCTCCTGCAGTCTCTTCCCTTATTCTTATATAATTCAACAGCGAAAAGGAGAAATCCTTCTGAAAATATCCAACTTGTAAAAATATTTTCTCTACTTGTAAATTTAAAAAATTATGCATCCTGCACTGCCTGACGCAAATCACTTACTGCCTTGGCAATATCCGGCTGAGAAATAACAGCGCTAATCATGGCAAACGAACGAAATCCTTCTTGATATAAACCACTGATATTTTGAAGACTGATACCGCCAATTGTCACTACAGGAAGCTCAAATTGCAAAGCAAAGTTTCTGGCTTCTGATGAAACAACAGCATCCGCATCTTTCTTTGACTGGGTAGGAAACATAGGCCCAAAGCCAATATAGTCAGCTCCGTCCAAGAGAGCCCCTTCCATTTCATCTGTCGTATTGGTTGAAACACCGACAAATATATCCTGTCCGGCCAAGTCTTTTACAATTTGAACCGGCGCATCGTCCTGCCCGACATGAACGCCGTCAGCATGGCAAATAATCGCTAAATCAGCCGAATCATTCATGATGAAAGTAACATTATTTTCATGACATAGCTTAGAAATAGCTGTCGCTTCGGCATATTTTTCCCGCCATGTTTTGTGTTTTTCACGATATTGAATAATTTTCACGCCAGCTTTGATCAAAGCTCGGGCTATATCCAGGTTTTTCCGTCCTAATGACAATTCTTCTCCCATAATAGCATAAATCGGATCTTCCATGAGCCGTTTCAAATGCTCTTCTTTTGTCATACTCATTCCTCTTTTCTTCGATATCATCATTTCTGCCTTTTTCTTCTTCCAGTTCTCACATGAGTTTATATACAATGATCAAACATATCCTTGCTTGTCGGGTCTTCTATCCATTCGATACCCCAGCCGCAGGCCCGATCCCTTTTTTCAAAATATTTCTTTAACGCCTGTACCACCGGGAACTCCGTCCCGAAATGACTGCCGTCGGCAATAATAAGTCCCAGTTTCACCGCGTTCTGCGCATCATGATATTTGACATCACCAGTCAAATACAGCTGCGCCCCTGCCTTTTTAGCCAGCTGCATAAACCCAGCACCACCACCGCCTAAAAGCGCAATCTTGCTTACAAGGGTATCCATATTTCCGGCATAAGGAAGAACCTTTAAATGCAGCGCCTCTTTTATTTTTTTCAATACCTGCATCGCCGGTTCTGGTGTCGGCCACAGACCAATACGCCCCATAGCGCATACATGTCCCCTGATTGCCAATGGATACACATCATATGCCGGTTCTTCATACGGATGTGCCTTTAACACTTCCCCCAGTGTTTCTGACAATCTGCTTTGCGGCACAATTGTTTCAACACGCAGTTCTGCTGTTTTTTCCAATGATCCAACAGTACCGACGAACGGATGTGTACCTTCATGAGCCTTAAATCTGCCGATACCGTGTGCCGTAAAGGAGCAATCACTATACTTTCCGATATAACCTGCTCCGCCCTTATGCAAAGCCTTGCGCACTGCCTCTCCATAGCCGCCGCGCGGCACATAGACCACAATTTTAAAAAGCTTATCTTCTTGTACTGGCACCAGCCCTTTAATATCCTCCAGCCCAATCTGACCGGCCAATATATCATTGACACCCCCATCAGCACTGTCCAGCGGTGTATGTGAGCAATACACTGCAATATGATGACTAAGAAGCTTCTGATACATCTGTCCATCATAAGTATCTGTACGTAAGGATTTCAATCCGTCAAAAATAATAGGATGATGACTGATAATCAGATCCGCCTGATGCTCTACAGCATAATCCACCGTGTCCATCATAACATCCAGCGTAATTACTGTTTTGGAAACGGTTTGTTCTGGGTTCCCGATAAGAAGTCCAGGATTATCCCATTTTTCTTTCAAAGTCAGTGGCGCCAGCGCTTCTATTTCACGAACAATTTTCTTTAACTGCACTGCCATTTTCGTTCCTCCCAAGACTTAATTTCATCTTCCAGCACCTGTATTTGCATTGTCATATTCCGGCGGCTCCGGCGCAAACCTTCAAGAATATGCTGCTTTCTTCGAATGATCTTATCAATAAGATCAGATAATAATGCCGCTTTTTCTGCCCAATTGACAGGTCCTACATCATACATCCACAGCGGCAGAAGCTCCCTTTGACCTGGTACAGCCCGAAGGACCTCATAAAGCCGGCCATCTTCCCGTACCAGCTCTTCTGCATCGATATGCCATCCTGACTCATATAAAAAACGCCGCACAGAACCACATCCGCTCATAGGCTGCAGAACAAGAAATTGCAAACTGTTCCATACCGATCCCGCTTCTTCAAGAATTCGCTGCATCAAGGGTCCTCCCATACCACAAATGACTACCCCCTCCACTTCATAAGGGGAAAGACAATGCAAGCCATCACTGAGACGGCAGTCAATATGGTTCTGCAGCCCTGCCGCACGCACATGCGCCTGAGCTGCCCGCAAGGGACCTGCAGCAATATCGGCGGCCACAGCCTGGGGACAGATACCGGATTCACATAAATATACGGGTATATATCCATGATCAGTACCTATATCGGCAATGCATTTCCCTATCGGAACAAGATCTGCTGCAGCACCAAGACGGCCTGTCAAATTCATTTCACCACTCCTGACATATCCATAAATATCTTACTATTTTCATCAGTGTACCTGCTAAAAAATACACTCTTTATTTCTATAATTTAAGTTATATTATAGCGTGATTACTGCGTATGTACAATACTTGCACAAGAAAAATACCGACAGTCTCTCATGAAAAAAACTCCCTTCGGACAACAAGTTGTTGATTTCACTTGTCCGTCCAAAAAGGGAGTTTGTACGAATTCTCTGCAGCCGCATTATTGGCAGATATCCATAGCTTTATATCGTTTTAAAGTCCGCCAAAACGATACGACAGGCCGCCAACAAAGCCTTTATAAGAAATATTATGGTCATTCCCGTCCCCATCCGTGCCTGCCTTTGTATTGATGTACCGATAGCCAGCATTAATATCTAAATCCTTTGTCACATTGTAGCCAAGACCGGCTTCCCAAATTGTCGTCTGTTCTGTGCCAACCGCTACTTTTCCATAGACATCGAGTTTGGGAGCAATGGGAGCTTTGGCAATGACGCCAACTTGGGCGATGTTGTTTGTTTTGCTGAATCCGCCGCCAAAATCATTGTCAATGCGGTTATAACCGCCGTAAACAGCGACGTTAGGACGGACTGAATATAACACATTGACTTCCTGCTGATTGCCTTTAGTTGCGTTTCCGTCTCCATAGCTGCTTTTTGTCTGCAAATCGGAATAGTTATACTGAACAGCTACCTTATCAGAGACACCGTAGGTTACCCCACCGGTAAAATTCCATTTAGTATCATCAGAATGATCACTCATGGACGCTTTGGCGTTGAATGCGCCAGCATCAATTTGAACTTCTCCATTCTGAAATTCGGTCTGCGGTGCTGCAAAAGCCGCACCAGCTGCACCAACGGTAAAAATCGTCATAAGACATGCTAATTTCTTTTTCATTGTTACCACCCTTTCTTTTTTGGTATGCCTATAGTATATCATAAAAAACAGAGAGGACAATACACTGATACCAGGTGTGACAGAACTGTGAAGTTTTTGTAATAAACCGAGCTGGAAGCTGGTCATAAATACGCAAGCTTAATAGAGCGCCAGAATGTGTCTGTCATAAAGCAGGCGAGAATATGTGTTTAGTACGAGCATATTATTCAATAGTTATTACACTTAGCTTGCCAATTCGTCTCCAAATAAAAAATACAGCGAACGAAAGATTGATATATTTCAAACTTTCATTCGCCGTATTATTATCTTCGCAGATTATATCGAAATTCAACATAAGTACCACGAATCTTTACCGCCACCAGCAACTCCTGTACGACTAAGATTGCCTGGTTCGGATGAGTACGATGTGGTGGGCCTACTAGGATTCGAACCTAGGACCAACCGGTTATGAGCCGGTGGCTCTACCACTGAGCTATAGGCCCAAAAAGCAGGTAAGGCCTGAGAAACCCTACCTGCCTATTATACGCAAATCTCTTGTATCAGTCAAGGCCTAATTATCAGAGAAAATCTTTAATTTTTTCCCGTTTTCCCCAATTGCGCAGCTTACTCAACGCTTTTCCTTCAATTTGACGAATGCGTTCACGGGTAACGTTAAAATGCTGTCCCACTTCTTCCAACGTACGGGGACGGCCATCTTTTAAACCAAATCGCAAGTAGAGGACCTTTCGTTCTCTGTCAGTCAAACAGGAAAATACATCTTCTATCTGCTCTTTCAGCAGAATAAAAGAAGCCGCATCATCCGGCGCAATGGCTTCCTGATCTTCAATAAAGTCACCTAAATGAGAGTCTTCTTCTTCACCGATTGGGGTTTCCAAAGATACCGGCTCTTGTGCGATTTTCATAATTTCCCGAACTCGTTCGACAGGAATATCCATCTTTTCGGCAATTTCTTCCGGCAGTGGTTCCCGTCCTTTATCCTGCAGCAGCTGGCGGGAAATCCGGATAAGCTTGTTGATTGTTTCAACCATATGCACCGGGATGCGAATGGTACGAGCCTGATCCGCAATAGCGCGGGTAATGGCCTGCCGAATCCACCACGTAGCATACGTGCTAAATTTATATCCTTTAGTGTAGTCAAACTTGTCTACTGCCTTTAAAAGACCTAGATTGCCTTCTTGAATCAGATCCAGAAAGAGCATGCCCCGACCGACGTAACGTTTGGCAATACTGACAACAAGACGCAGATTCGCATCCGTCAGTTTTTTCTTGGCAATCCCCCCCGCCGTAATGTCATCTTCTACCGCATCTTCTGCATTTCCTCGTTCAATGGCTTTCGCCAACGATATTTCTTCATCAGCAGATAACAGCGGCACCCTGCCTATTTCCTTCAAATACATCCGCACAGGATCATCTATATTGATTCCTTCCGGTACACTCAAGTCCACATTACGCAAATCAGGTACTTCTTCGCTTTCTTCTTCATCCAATTCCTCATGATCATTGACATTGTCCTCTTCGCCGATAATATCAATTCCCTTATCAGCAAATACTTCATACATTTTGTCTATCTGATCTGGCGTCAGCTCATCCTCTTCCATGACATTCATAATTTCCGCATACGTCAGACTGCCCTTTTTCTGTCCAGTCTGAAGCAGCTGCTTGATATGCTGCAAAGCCAGTTCCTGACGTTCTTTTTCAGACAGCTGCTTTGCCGGTTCCTTTTTCCTTGACGCCTTGTGTTTCGCCGTACGTTTTGTTATATTTTTTCTTTTATTTTCTTTTGCTACCAATGTATCCCCCAACGTGTCCATCGTTTTTTTCACCATGATGTGCATGCTCCTTTCTGCTCCCTAAGACCATTGCTTCATTTCTTCGTTTATTTTTTTGCATGCTGCCAGCTCTTCAATGACCTGCGGATCATTTTTCCGGCTGTATTCGGCAGCCCGCTTGCTGTGTTCTAAATACTGTTTTTGCAGTTCAGCCAGTCGGAAACGCTTGACATAATCCATCAAAACCGTTTCATCCATTGGGACATCCTGCAAAACCATAATTCTTGCTATTTCTTCGGCCTCCCCGGGAGTTAAATTTTCCTGGATGTCAGCTTTCGTGTACATCCCGTGGTGTGTATACATATCCAATATGACCTGATATATTCTGCGCCGCCTTTCATCCATAAAAAATGCAACATCAATTTTCTGCTGGATACGCCCGCAGGATGCAGGTTTTTCCAAGATAAATCTTAAAATATTTTCTTCTGCTACCGCCATAGACCCACTGCCCCGCGCTGCCGCGTTTTCATGAGAAACAGCGGTGGAAATTACCACCTGCTGCTGTCCTGATTCTGGGTGCTTATCCACATATTTATTGAATTCGCTGCGAACGGCATTCTCATCAATCTGCAGATTCTGTGCCATTTTCTTCAAAAAAGCTTCCAGAACCACACGATTATCTACAGCTGCCAACACGGGCAAAACCGTTGCCGTAACGGATGATTTTCCCTCCAAAGTCGTACTATCATACTGGCTCATGGCTGTCTGCAGCATATAATCCAAAACATGGGGGGCCGCGCTAACGGCCTCGCGAAATTTTTCGGGTCCGGCACTATTAATATATTCATCCGGATCCTTCCCCTGCGGCAGAGACACGACACGAACTTTGAGACCCATACCGCGCACGATTTCCATCGCCCGCAGTGTTGCCTGGCGTCCCGCTCCATCCATATCGTATGCCAAGACTAACTCTTTGGCCTGACGCTGTACAAGCCTGGCCTGTTCCGGCGTAAAGGCAGTTCCCAGTGAGGCCACTACATTGCGGACACCTTTATTATGAGCGGATACGACGTCCATATACCCTTCGACAAGAATTGCCCGGCCTTCCTCGTACATCGCTTTATGAGCCAAATCCATGGCAAATAAAATTCGCCGCTTATTAAATATAGGAGTATCCGGCGAATTCAGGTATTTGGGCTTACTATCATCCAGTACTCGACCGCCAAATCCGATAATCCGACTCCGTCCGTCGCGAATAGGAAACATCACCCGCCCCCGGAAGGCATCATAAAAGCGTCCATTTTTCTCCTTAGCCAGACCCAGTGTAACCAAATCACGGCCGGAGATACCCTTTTTAATAAACGCATCGGTCAGTTTATTCCATTCATTGGGAGCAAACCCAAGTTTAAACTCCCGTATAGTTTCATCTGTAACATACCGGCGGTGAAAATAGTCAAGTCCCGATGCCCCATAACGGGTTTGTACCAGACAATTATGAAAGAAATTTCCAGCCATTTCATTAATTTCATAAAGATGCTGCGTCAAACGCTCCTGCTCTATTTCCCGAGCAGATTTTTCCATCACCGGAAGGACAATATGCGCTCGTTCTGCCAAACGTGCCACTGCATCTGCAAAAGAAATATTTTCCTTCAGCATAATGAATTTAAAGACATCTCCCGATGCATGACAGCCAAAGCAATAAAAAAAGCCTTTATCTGCAGCAACACTAAAGGAAGCGGTTTTTTCATTATGAAAAGGGCAGCAGGCCCAAAAATTGCGTCCCCGCCGTTTTAGAACAACATACTCCGATATGACACTGACAATGTCATTGGCCTGACGCACCTCTTCAATAAATTCATTGGAAAACCTCTTCACGCCCATCACCTGTATTCTAAAATTACTTGACGATTATAATATTCTCTATATACCCTTCAAATTCCTTCTTTTATGGCACAACTGATATAGCAATATGGCCATGATATTCACGTATATATGCTGTACTCTTTCAAATATACATAACGACTTTTATAATAATATATTCAATAGTATCCCGTCAACTACCTTTTATTTTTTCTGTTCTATGACTTTATTGCGGCATATGGCTCTTTGATCAGTCATGGGCTGAAAAACAGCCCACGTAGGCAGAAAAATATATGGATTTATTTGTATCTGTTATGTATAATAAGGTATAGAATAATGATAAAGGATATATAAATGATTCATTTTACAGTTGGATTCATTACTAAACCGACCTCCTTTCTTGGAGCCTTACGTCATTTCGGTGTTTCATCTTCACTGCGCCGCCGCATCAAACATGCCGGGCAGTGTACAATCAACGGCCGGCCGGCATCGACAAGAGATTTTGTTCAGACCGGGGATGTCCTCCGAGTCGAACTTCCTGAAAAAAATTCTTTTACTCCTGAACCGATTGATTTTTCAATTGCTTATGAGGATGACTATCTTTTGGTCATCGACAAACCGGCAGGACTGCTCATGCATCCCACTTCCGGCGCACACGACGGCACACTTGCCAACGGTGTTGCTTACTATTACCAGCAAACGGGACAGCACTGTTCCTATCATCCGATGCACCGACTGGACAGAAATACGTCAGGGTTGTGCATGATCGCTAAAGAACCGCAAATCCAATCTTCTTTTGATAAAAACGATTACGGATACAAGCGATTATATCTCGCCTGCACCGAGGGCCGATTTCCCAGCCCCTCGGTTTCTGTCCATTTTCCTATTGGACGCTGTCCTGACAGTATTATTAAACGTCAGGTTTTGCTGACGGGAAAGGCCGCATGGTCTGATTTTACCTGTCTTGCAGCCGGCGCATCATACAGTCTGGTTCAGGTTTGCCTGCATACAGGCAGAACACATCAAATCCGGGTACACGCCAGTTATTTAGGCTATCCGTTGGTAGGAGATGATTTATACGGAGGCTCACGACTTCTGATGAATCGTCAAGCCTTACATGCGTATTGCGTGCAGTTTATACATCCCATGACTCATCAGTTTATTACGATTAATTCCCATTTACCTGCTGACATGGCAGCTCTTGTCCGGCAGGCCGGATGGAATTATATACTAACTCTATAATTTCAATAATTATTAGGAGGAATGTCAAATGCCATTAATTGGAACTACAGAAATGTTTAAAAAAGCGTATGAAGGAAAATACGCTATCGGCGCTTTCAACATTAACAACATGGAAATTGTTCAGGGCGTAACGGAGGCAGCAGCCGAGCTGAACTCCCCTATTATTCTTCAGGCTTCAGCCGGTGCCAGAAAATACGCCAAACCAGCCTACTTGAAGCATCTTCTGGAAGCTGCCTTGGAAGTACACGATCTTCCCGTTGCGCTGCATCTTGACCATGGCGCAGATTTTGAAACCTGCAAAGATTGCATTGACGATGGCTTTACATCCGTTATGATAGACGGCTCCAAACATTCCTTTGAAGATAATATCGCCCTGACAAAAAAAGTCGTCGAATATGCTCACGCGCACGGCGTTGTCGTAGAAGGTGAATTAGGCCAGCTGGCCGGTATTGAAGACGATGTCAAGGTGGCCGCACACGAAGCCTCCTATACCCGTCCGGAAGAAGTGGAAGAATTTGTTGGCCGTACCGGTGTCGATTCGTTGGCTATCGCTATCGGGACAAGTCATGGTGCTTACAAATTCACGCCAGCACAATGTACCCGCAACAAACAGGGCGTGCTGGTTCCCCCCACACTCCGCTTTGACATTTTAGAAGAAGTTTCCAAACGACTTCCCATGTTCCCGATCGTACTGCACGGCGCCTCTTCCGTTGTTCCCGAATACGTAAAAATTATCAATGCCAACGGCGGTAAATTAGCCGATGCGATTGGTATTCCTGAAGATCAGCTCCGCAAAGCAGCCTCTATGTCCGTATGCAAAATCAATATTGATTCCGATTTGCGGCTTGGCTTGACAGCCGGTGTACGCCAGCATCTGTTCGCTCATCCAGATCATTTTGACCCGCGCCAGTATTTGACGGACGGACGGCAGTGCGTTCATGACATTGTCGCACACAAAATCGAATATGTACTCGGTTCTGCTGGCAAGGCTTAATTTATCTATTGATTTTTCACGTGTCCTATGATAAAATATTTATTAGTGTTCTTGTAATTTAGGGAGGTGAACCAATTGCCGCAAATTAAATCAAATATCAAAACGATGGTCAAAGACGCAGCTCGTCACGAAGCCAATTCCAAAGTAAAATCTTCCGTACATACCGCGATTCGCCGTACAACAGAAGCAATCACAGCCGGTGACGCTGAAGCTGTTAAAAAAGCATTTGATAAAGCCAGCAGTGTAATCGATACTGCCGCTCAAAAGGGCGTTATTCATAAAAATAGTGCTGCTCGCAAAAAATCCCGCTTGGCTGCTAAAGTCAATGCCTTGGAAAAATAATCTAAATGCCGACCAAGCCCCGCTTTTAACGGGGCTTGTTTTCGTATTAAAAAGGAGGCTGTATGCATTTCCCCCAGTTATATCAACTCAGGCATTTTCTTATTCTGTTTGCTCCTCTTCTGCTGACTCAAATAGCACAAGTCGGAACCAGTGTATTCAGCAGTATTTTCAGCGGACAGGCCGGTACCGTCGACTTAGCAGGTGTGGCTGTTGCTGTTAATATCTGGTATCCGGTTTTTGCCGGTGTATGCGGGATTTTTTTTGGAATTTCTCCCATTATTGCCCAGCTGCGCGGCGCCAAAAAAGCAAAACGAATTCCCACGCAGATCATGCAGGGATTGTATATTTCTATATTTTTCACAATTATCACCTTGACGCTCGGCTACGCATTGTTGATTCCTTTTCTAAATATAATGAATCTGGAACCTGCCGTATATGCGATTGCCAAACAATATCTTATTGCGCTGTCCTTCGGCATTCTCCCCATTTTCATGCAGGCTACGATGCGCTATGTTGTGGACGCGCATGGCCTGACTCATATCTCCATGGCAATTCTCATAACGAATCTGATTATTACACTATGCTTATTCCGGCTTTTAGTTTTTGGCGGCTTGGGAATTGCGCCTATGGGCGGAGTTGGCACAGGATATGCGATCATGATTGCTTCATGGGTTTCTTTTTTTATTTTTGTCATTATTCTGCAATGTAAAAAACCGTTTCGATCCTATCATTTATGGACGACTTTTCGGCCTGTCAGCTGGATTCATTGCCTGCACCAGCTGCGGCTGGGCATTCCTATTTTCATTGCTGTATTTTGTGAAACGAGCCTCTTTAGTATCGTCAGTCTTCTTATGTCTGAATTCGGAACACTTTATCTGGCAACCAATCAAGCTGCCATCAGTTATGCGACGTTAATGTACACCTTTCCGTGGAGTGTCAGTCTGGCAGCGACGATCATTGTCGGTTATGAGGTGGGCGCCAAAAATTATATAGCCGCTCGTCAATATGCGATTCTTTGCCAAATAACCGCATTTGCGATTGCAGTCATCACCTTTACGGCGACTTATATCTTTTTGGATCCTATCAGTGCTGTTTTTACCTCGGATGTACATGCACTGGGGGCAATTCGATGTTTTTTATTATATGCGATGGCTTTTACCTTTTTTGATGCGGCGGGTACTCCTGTCCAGGGCGTGCTGCGAGGCTATAAAGATGTCAAAATCATTACCTACGTCGCGTTCATCACCTATTGGCTCATCAGCGTCCCCATGGGTTATGCGCTCGCTCATATGACTTCCTATGGCCCGTATGGATATTGGCTCGGCTTAATCATCAGTCTGGCCATCAACGCAACGGCTCTTAACTACCGTTTATGGAAACACACGGCATTTCATCATGTATAATATAGTATTATAGTATGAATCTATTATGTATAAGGAGTGACTATTATGGTATCAAATCATACCCTGCAAGCTTATGCAAAGGTACTTTTAAAAAAAGGCCTTAACATACAAAAGGGACAAATTCTCGTCGTAAATACACCTGTTGAAGCCAGTGAATTTACTGCCATTTTGACAAAGGAAGCCTATGAGTATGGTGCTTCTCAAGTCGTATTCAACTGGCGCTGTGATACTACTTCCCGGCTCCGATATGAATACGAAACGATTGCGCAATTTGACACACTGCCAGACTGGCGCCGCGATTTCAGTCTCTATTATTACCACAAGGGTGCCGCATTTCTGAGTCTTATTTCGGCTAATCCATATTTAATGAATGGCATTGACACTAAAAAAATCTTTGCCTGGCAAAAAGCACAAAACACAGCTCTTAAGGAATACATAGATGGCATGATGGCCTCAAAAACAACATGGCTGGTCGCAGCTGTCCCCAGTCGCATCTGGGCCCATCTCCTATATCCAAAGCAAACGGAAGAAGAGGCCTATGAATTATTATGGAAACAAATTATTCATTCGTCTCGTGCAGACGGCTCAGATCCTATGGCAGATTGGGATGCTCATCTAAAAACGCTGCTTGTACGCCGCACTTGGATGACAGAACACCATTTCATCAGTCTTCATTATACAAATTCGCTGGGAACTGATTTAACAATCGGCCTTCCTGAAACACATGTCTGGCAGGGCGGTACAGAAGAAACTGCCAACCACATTCTTTTTAACGCCAATATCCCTACAGAGGAAATTTACTCAGCACCACAGGCAAATAACGTAAATGGCATTGTGTACAATACCAAACCACTTGTCTATAACGGGAATATCATTGATAACTTCAATTTGACATTTAAAGACGGCAAAGTAATAGAAGTACACGCCGAAAAGGGTGAAGATATTCTTCAGCAACTTATCACCATCGACGAAGGCGCTTGCCGCCTTGGCGAAGTTGCCCTGATTCCATATCATTCCCCCATTTCATTATCGAATATTCTGTTTTATGAAACGCTTTTTGATGAAAATGCGTCCTGCCATTTAGCTTTAGGTGCGGCCTATCCGACATGCCTTGAAAACGGCGCCGCCCTTTCCAAAAAAGATGCCGCCAAGGCAGGTATCAACGACTCTATGATTCATGTCGACTTCATGGTCGGTTCAAAAGACCTTGCCATTACCGGCACTACCAAGGATGGTATGCCTGTTCCTATATTTACAAAGGGAGATTGGGTGCAATAGAATTCCGGCTAAAGTCCGCAGAGAAGCATCATGCTCAGCGGACTTTTTTTGATAGCATCAAATTTAATAGCTGCGGCTGAAAACATATTTTTCTATGGCATTTTTTTACAAAAGATATACTTATTCTTGTAATACCAGCATATATATTAAATTTATTCAAATTCATTCAAAACAGCATAAAATAGGGCTTTGTGGATAGTGTCAAGCAATGTTCGCAAAAACCATCAACCTCCGAATGGGATTAAGCAGTCTTTGCTAATTGTAGTTGAAGCTCGGTAATAATTTTAGGATTTTCGGAGTTTTGATGGCTTTTTCCTTTTTTTACTTTTGCGAACTTAATTGTACTCTATCTACAAAGATGCGTATTCTTGATATATTTCATATATTTATCTTTTATAAACCAAATATTTTAAGCAAATCATGATAAAAAAGAAATTGGAAATACAGGACTGTCTTTTTTTCTTATAAAGTCAAAAAAAGCTTCATCTGCTAATAATGCGTATTTGCAGATAAAGCTTTTTATATATGACAGCTTTTCATATGATACAAGAATTTTTTTCAATGGTTCTTTTATTTGTTTATTATTTTGCAATCGCAACCACTGCTGCCACTGCTGCCAAGCCTAATGCCCAATTAATCTTTTTATTGGCGTTATCATCCTTTTTTTCGTCACGATCCCTGTGATCCTTGTCCCAATCATGATGTCGGTTCCGATCATCCCGCTGATCCCAATGGTATGGTGCTCTCGGCCCAGCTGCCTGTATAGCTGCGGTTCCACTGAAAGTGGTAAGCATCAATGCCAATACCAATGTCATTTTAAATATGTTTTTTATGCGTTTCATCATGTGTATCACTCCCTTTAGTTGATACATTTAGTATACGGCGCAAAAGTTACAGTTATGTGACAAAACTATATCAATAAAAGCACAGTTACAAATGACTAAAAAAGATTTATGGTATAATGGATCCCTTATATATTCTTTTTACAGAACCTTTCTCATGTAAAGTACGTCTTTCATAGGATTATCATAGTAGGCATCTATTTCCTCAAAACCAAATTGCTTATATAAATAAATAGCACGCTGCATGGGGTACAGCGTATCAAGAACCATTTCAGTATAGCCATCCTGACGTGCTGCCTCAATAATAGCCGCAATCAGTACCTGTCCAGTATGTTCACAACGATATGCAGGCTGAACATACAGCCGTTTCATCTCACACCGTGTATTCGTGTGACGGTGATAAGCCACACATCCGGCAACGTGACCTTCTTCAGTAACGGCCGCCAGCAGTCTTCCTGCCGGCGGAGCATATTTCCGTTCTAAACAAGCCAATTCTTCCGCCAGTCCTTGAAAAGTTAAATCACGCTGGAGAGATTGTGTATATTCAACAATCAAAGCTTTGATTGCATCTAAATGGTTGGTTCCATCTACTATTTTCATCCCATCGCCCCTTTCCGGTACTAAACATTACAAATGTATTGTATCATATCCGGCAGTACGGCGATAGATATACCATACTCCGCCTTTGCCAATCTGCTGCCATTGTCCTGGTATTTCCTCTAAAAAAACTTTTTTTTCTTTTTCATGGATGACAGCAATTACGGATCCTGATACGGGTATTTCCTCGATAGCTAAAAAAGGCATGACATTTTTAGCGTTCCAACTAATATTTCCTGGCAATACTTCGGGAATATCGGCAGCGGGTTTCAATCTTTTAGCAGCATAGCCGGAATAGTACGCCAATGACACGGGATAACGCCCGCCATAGGTAACAACACAGGAAGTATTGTCTGCCGCAGCCCTTACAATCTGCGCCGCATCCCATGCCGAAGCGTCGCGGCAAGCCGGTATGGCGACCAAAAAAGTCAATGCAGTATATCCGGCAATACTGATTCCGGCAATAACTTGGATGATTTTTTTGTGATCTCTAAGATATACTGCAAATCCAATCGCAATAGGAATCATGTAAGGGAATGTATATGTTACATATTTAGTAGCAACACACTGATAAAAAACAAAGACAACAATCACCCATGAAATCAAAAATTGCAGCCTCATATCCAATGCACTCGGTGCACACACGCGTTGGCATATATACCTGCCTTGATGTAATTTATCCCAAATCCGATATTTCTGTACAGCCAGTGGCAGCGTCAATACCCAAGGGAAAAATCCCATAAAAAATATAATAATATAATAGTACCACACATCATACCGGGGATGCTCCGATACAGTCGCACGCAATATATTATGGACACCGATAAACTGACTGACAAAATTCCCGTCATGCATTATATACATGGGAATATACCATAAACCGGTACTGATGGTAAATAAGCATAATCCCGTCAGAAGCTTCATATGCAGTAACGCCTTCATATCACGCCGCCAAATCAAAAACAGCAAAATAATAAGCCCGGGTTGTACCAATCCGACAGGTCCCTTTGTCAGAACAGAAATACCGGCGCAGGCATAGGCAATATAATAAAAATACGTTTTCTTTTCACTATAAGCCAGATAAAAAGAAATAAGAGTCGCTGAAAAAGTAACAAATAATGTCATATCCGTAATAACCGCTTTGGAAATATAAAAGTATTCCAATGAGGTAATCAGTATCAAGGCTGTTACAAAAGCTGTTTTTTTATCATAAATGCGTCCTGTAAAGAAATAGGCCAAAAAGATTCCCGCGACACCAAATAAAGCAGGAAAAAAACGCGCAGCAAATTCGGTCATGCCAAACATGGAAAAAGCCGCGATCAATTCCCAATAAAAGAAAATGGGTTTATCATACCAATAATTTCCAAAAATCCGTGGTGAAATATAATCACCAGCTGCCAGCATTTCCTTGGCAGTAAGCGTATAGTTTGATTCTACCGGATCGGTAATCAAAAGCTGATTATTACCAATAAAACAAATCCATAAAGAGATTGCAAGCAGTATCAAAAGATAGTTGTATTTTTTCCATATATTCATAGATCGCCACCATATTGGGATGCAGTTTCAAGCTGCGAAATATCTAAAAAATATTGATAGGTTCTAGCCAAACCATTTTCAAGCGTCATATACGGATGCCATGACAGCAGCTGATGTGCCTTTTCATTTGATAAAACAGATCGGTAAATATCACCGCTGCGACTTTCCTTATATACGGGAGTCAAGGTCTGCCCAGATATATGACGTAGTATATTCAAAATTTCACAAAGCGTGACTTCCTGACCGGTGCTCAAATTATACACTTCATTGACATGTTTAGTTTGAAGAGCCGCAACAATCCCATTGACAATATCACCAACATAAATATAATCCCGAGACTGTGAACCATCTCCATATATATAAATAGGCAAGTTATTTGCTGTTTTTTTAGCAAATATATTAATTACCCCTCCTTCATCATCAACCTCTGCCCGTTCACCATATACATTGGCAAAACGAAAAATGATATACTCTAAGCCAAAAATTTGATGGTATAATTCAAAATAAGCTTCTGCAGTCATCTTGCTCAGTCCGTAGAAAGATAAAGGCTGCCGTGAATGCAGCTCTTCAAGCGGAAGATCCTGAATCGGCGGATCACCGTAAACCGCAGCCGTAGATGCAAAAATAACGCGTTTGACACCGTATTTTTTAGCACATTCCAAGATGTTGACAGTCCCCATAATATTGGAACCGGCATCTTTCCTCGGATTTTCAATAGATATATCGACGCGGGTTTGCGCTGCTAAATGGATAATGCAGTCAAACGCACCTCTTTCTATTATTTCTGATATAGCCGAGCTTTTGATATCTAACATAACAAACCCTGCTTTTTCAGGAACATTACTGCGAAGGCCATGCCTCAAATCATCGATTACGATAACGGTATGCCCCAAAGATATTAATTTATAAACAAGATGAGAACCAATAAAACCGGCTCCACCAGTAACAGCTATACGCATTTCCACCCTTCTTTCTCTGCCGTGTATGCTTCTGGCAGTACATTATATATGTATCATGTCTGAAATCAGTATACGAACTAAACTTAAACAAAAATTTAACAAACCAGAAAGGATACGTAAAAATCCATAAACTCTCTGTATCTGCACGGATACAGCACAGATCGTATATAAAACCATTCACATACAATAAATAGTCAGCGTTTGCTTCTATCTGGCAAATTCGTCCTGGGCATTGACAATGCCGCCAGAGCGCTGCATGTAACGCTGCTCACTTGGTCTTGCCAAATCATGGAATTAGAAGCAATAACGTACTTGATTTGGAAAAAATATTCCCTCCCCCATCCAAATCAGCTTCTTTATTTCCGGATAGCGTACGAAAACAATTATGATACAATTCAAATAAAAAAAGCTCCTCTTTTGTTACAAATGATAATTAATATTACATTTGTAACAAAAGAGAAGCTTTTTATAAATAATTTATATATAGTACTTCTGTATTTCATGATAGAATATATTTTTTCGATTTTTTAAAATATTTGTTAAAAAATTAAACTAGTACATCAAAAAAAATGCGGGCGTCCGGCCATAACGTTCTACATAGCCGCATGAGAAACAATATATAATGTGTTCAAATTCCCCGTGATGAACCGCACAGGACGCAGCAAAATCGTTTCAAAATCTAAAAACAGGAATACATTATTTTTTTCTCGACGCTATTTGCTCAGTAAAGGCTTCGACCGTAATCGCGGTCGGAGTTGCCGGGCAATGATATTGACAAGCACCGCAGCCGATACAGTCACTGCTATCTACTTGCGGTAACCAGCGGCTTTCTTTAGGTATCAGTTGAATCGCTTTAGTCGGACAATGCCGGGCACATATGCCGCACGCTATTCCCTCCTGAATGATCAGGCAATGGAATGGATAGTATACCGCACGGCCGATTTTAAGATGCTGCTTCTCTGGCAAAGCTATGGGCCGTATCGCGCCGGTCGGGCACACTTGACTGCACAGATTACACGTATACACGCATTCTCCCTCCGAAAAATCGAGATGCGGCTGAAATACCCCAAAACCGTGATAGGAAATAAGCTTTGAAGTAAGCACTTTCCCGGGACAACGTCCAACACAAAGATGGCAGGCTGTACATCGCTGGGCAAAGTGTACAAGTAACATAGCACCTGGCGGCATGACCGCACTGCCTTTAGAAGCAGCAGGAATGATGGCAGCTCCTGCCGGCAGATAGTGCTTGGAAAGAGCAATAGCTGCCGTTCCCAAGGCAACGACGGACAAAATAATCATTTCTCGGCGGCTCATGGCCGGTTCCGCAACATCCACGTGTGATGATACTACCTGATACGAAAAACGTGACGTCCATACTATTGCCTTCTGCGGACAAACAGTCAGACAATTCATACAGTCGACACAGCGGCTCATATCCACAGTTTGCATCTCCATATCAATACAAGAGGCCCGGCAGATTTTTTCACATCGGCCACAGCGAATACATTTGCGGGAATGAAAGATCAGGCGAAATTTACTGAATCGGCTGATAGACCCCAAGATAGTCCCAACAGGACAAATCGTATTGCAATAGAGCCGGCCATATTTCCAGGAAAGAATCCCTATTCCAGCAATATAGGCAGCAGACAGAATAAACGCTGCCGTTCCCTGCCACAAATTTTTATGGGCTGACAGCATATACATGACACCTGATTCTCCAGATCCTGTTGAACTGACTGCCGCTTGCTGCCAAAAAGGCACTAGCATATGGATCACCATTCGTCCGTAAATGCTGTAAGGATCAAGAAGGCTTGTATATCGCAGATATATCTTTTCTTGTCGATAAAAAAACGGACGGCGGATTTTATGACCATGCGCAGCAAGCCAAAGAACACCATCCTGCCATATGCCCAGCGGACAGAGAACAGAACAATACACTCTTCCAAACAGGAGCGTTACTGCAGCGATGCCTATTAGCACTATACCGTTTGCAGCCAATAGTGCCGGAAAAAATTGCATTGTATTTAGTACCGGTGCCGTGATTCCCAAAAAAGAACCGGTTATGACCAGCATCACAATCCCGGCAGTCACACTCCGTGCCAATCTCATTCCCTAATTCCTTCTTTCTATCATTATGAACGCATATTTTCAAACCATTAATCAGTATCGTACTTCAATATTTTTTTTACTAGTATAGACCATATATAATGATAAAGAAAATATACGTTTTATCTTATTATAATCAAATTTTCTTATGAATTCTCAAATAAAAGATACAATGCATATTATTTTACCACGTACATTGACAAATTCAGGTCAAGAACCTGTCATTTTTTTGTCAAACAGACAGTCTCTCTCTACTGCTTGAATACACGCCGGCACATATCTGCATGCATATCAATTTTGCATTTGATACTACTGTAATACTTTGATTCGGCTTAAAGTCAATATCTTTTGGCGATTCTTTCAGAATATTTTATATAAAAAATAATATTCTGCATTTTTATATTTCGTTTAGTGCATCTTTTAATAATTTTTCACTTGCCTTTTAAAGAGGGAATGCTATAATAAGCGAAGAATAGTTAAGTCGATTAACTATTCTTCGCTTATTATAGTTGACAGGGAGTGCTTGTATGTATCCTTTATTTCAGGAACTATCTTTCGCCACACGCCGCATGATCAGTGCCACCAACACCGTCTTGCGGCCTTACGGGATTACCTATTCTCAATGGGTCTTTATCGTGTATCTGTCACATCACCGGCAGACCTCGCTGGCCCCGATTGCCAGCTACTACCAAATTGAAAGACCTGCTGTCACGGCAATCAAAAACATGTTTCTGCAACGTCGCTGGATTCAGGAGAAGACAGGACAAGACCGGCGGGAACGTATTATCTCTCTCACCAAACAGGGAACTGATACCTTTGCTGAAATTAATGTAAAAATTCGTGCTATGGAACATCAATTTCTTGCCTCACTAACTACTAAAGAACAGACAGACCTGCAAAAGCTGTTGTATACACTCAATCAAAAGGAGATCCTCTGATGAATGACAAGCTTTGGACAAAAAATTTTATTATCGATATTCTTATCAATTTTTTATTATACGTTATTTTTTACCAGCTTATGCTGTGGTCCACAAAATTCGCTATCATCACTTGGCACGCTTCCATCAGTAAAGCAGGCTTCCATCAGTAAAGCAGGCTTGGCTTCTGGTATTTTTATCATAGGTGCCTTGTCGGCTCGCGTTATTACCGGACATGTTATTGACGTCATGGGTAGAAAGCGGCTGCTGCTGGCAGGAGCCGGCCTATATCTGGTTATCCTGCCTTTATATTTTACAGTTTCTTCCCTGACCGGATTTTTTTTAATCCGATGCCTGCATGGAGCTGCCTACGGCATCACCGCAACGGCGGCCAGTACCATTATTGGGGTGATTGTCCCGGCACAGCGGCGTGGCGAAGGTATTGGCTATTATGCACTGGGCAATACGCTGGCTTCAGCGATTGGCCCTTTTTTAGGCATCACGTTGTGCAACAGCGGCAATTATTTTTTAAACCTTTATGTCTGCCTGTGTCTTGCGGTGGTCACATTTCTTTTGTCCGTCGCAATCCATGCACCGGAACACACCTGCACATATGCAGAAAAAACCGCATTGAAACAAATCCGCATCGACAGTTTTTTATCCATACGAACCCTTCCTATCTCATTTATATCTTTGCTGTGCGGTATCGGTTATTCCACTGTTCTCAGCTTTATCGGTGCCTACACGGATACCTTGGGACTTCTTATAGCCGGCAGTCTTTTTTTTCTGACCTACGCCGTTACCTCTTGTTTCAGCCGTCCTCTGATTGGGTGTTTTATGGATCATCACGGCGGTGACGTCGTCATGTACCCTACGCTGTTAATCATGGCATTATGTATGACTACGCTGGGACTCGCCTCCACTAATGCCGTCTTTGCGTTTGGCGGTATCCTGCTCGGGCTCAGCTACAGCACGATCTCATCGGCAGGACAAGCACTGGCGATTCATGGAATACCAGAACAGCAAATCGGCCTGGCTACCTCTACATTTTTTATTTTTTTAGATTTAGGAGTCGGAATCGGGCCATATCTTTTAGGTTTCCTGGTTCCGGCTTACGGCTTTTCCAGTGTTTACTTTTCCGCCGCTTTTATTGCCTTCGTCAGTCTTCCGCTCTATTATCTTCTCATTGGGAAAAGCGGCGTCTTTTCTTACAAACAAATGAACGCCGTACGCCATCAAGAACAGAATAAGCATACCACCTGGTCCATTCAAAAATAACTGATATCGCATACATTTGTTATCATAGCCATTATCGTTTTCTATACACGCTTCTTCAGAAGTCCCTCTTTTTAGTAACCAGTATCGAAAACAGGGACGCTATATCATAGATAGAATCGAAATATCCCGTATTCTATTATTGAATTTATTTGACGATATATGTATAGCATTCTATAATAAGAGTGATCTAAAAAAGTGTAGTATATATAGGGGGACAATAATAATGAACATAAAAAAATATGTTGAAGCAGAAGTTCCGCGGCTGATTGAACTGCGACGCCATTTTCATGAATATCCGGAACCATCACAACAGGAATTCAAGACAATGGAATTTATTGAAAATATATTGAAGGAACTGCAAATTCCTAATATCAGAGTACCACGTGGCGGTATTCTGGGAACCATCGACAGCGGCAAGCCGGGATTCACTGTGCTGATGCGTGCGGATATGGATGCCCTGCCAATAAAAGAAGATCCAGTCAATTTATCCAAGCCCAAGATCTGTGTATCCAAAAATGACGGGTATTCTCATGCCTGCGGACACGACGGGCATATGTCCATGCTGCTGACAGAGGGAAAAATTCTGGCTGAACACACGGATGAATGGGAAGGAAAAGTCATTCTTATGTTTGAGGAGGCTGAAGAATTTGGAGAACGTGGCGGCGGTCATTTACTTCAATATTTAGCAGACCACGCAATTCATATTGATGCCTGCTTCAGTACCCACGTACGTTGGGACATTCCTGTCGGTAAACTTGCGATTCTCGACGGGGGAGTCATGTCCGGCGCCTTTTTCTTCCGCACTAAAATCAATGGCAAGGGTGGGCATGGTTCCCGTCCGGATTTATCAGTGAATCCTATTGATGCTTTTCTCGCTTTTTCAACAGCGCTGCAATCTTTCCGCATGCGTGCTGTATCGCCAGATCATTGCCTTACTTATTCCTTTGGCTGTATACAAGCTGGCCATGAACCCAATATTATTCCGTCTGATATGATGTTTGCTGGCTCCTGCCGTTTTTTTAACGATGCAGATGGTCAATTATTCCGTGAAAAATTCCATCAGATATTGAAAAATGAATGTGCCAATTTCGGCTGCACATCAGAAATGATAGAAGAACAATATTTTACAGTAACAACAAATGATATAACTTGTGCGAAATTAGCAAGAGAAGCGGTTTCAGCGTCCCTTGGGCCTGAAGCGTTATACCAAACAGAACCCTGGATGGCTTCCGAAACCTTTGCGCTGACGTTAGCCCGGTATCCCGGTATTTTAGCGTTTACAGGCATTATGGATCCCGAAATAGGCAGCGGCGCCAATCATCATAATGCCAAATTTGATATCGGTGAAAAAGGCCTGACGACCGGTGTAGAAGGCGCTTTAGCTTATGTACTGTCCCTGCTGAAAGAAAAGCCAGATTTTTCTTACTTCCATCCAGCTGATTTGGCAACAATGTTAAAATTCATGTAATATACATATTTAAATCCTGTAATATGTAAAAAATACGTTCTCTTGATAAGGAACAGCTTATAGGCTACGAGCTGTTTATATCAAAAGAGCGTATTTTTTATTATTCATAAAAGACTGCAATCAATCCTTTCAAGTTATTCTGCTCAAGATAGGCGATATTCACATATATCCTCTGCCACCGTAAAGGAAGCTTCTGTAATTTTCTCAATGTCCTCCACTGTTTCACCAGCAATGATTTCCTTTAATACCAGGCCGTCCTTTTCAACATAAAAAACAGCTTGATCGGTAATAATCACTTTTACAACCCCAGTACCTGTTACGGGCAGTGTACAATGTCGTTTTATTTTTGATTCTCCACTTTTGTTAGCATGCTGCAGCAGCGCCACTACCTTAGGCGTTCCCGCAACTAAATCCACAGCCCCTCCGGGGCCAGGTGAATAGCGGCCAGGTGCCAGAGGAAGAGCCCAATTCGCAATATTTCCCTCCTGATCTACCTCCAATGCTCCTAAAAAAGCGGAATCCATATGTCCGCCCCGAATCATAGCAAACGCCACCGTCGAATCAAAAACTGCCGATCCTTTCACCAATGTAATAGGCTGCCCACCCGCATTCGCAACATCCGAATCTTCCTTCCCAACATAAGGAGTTCCTCCAAATGCCAGACATCCATTCTCGGTCTGCAGAATAACTTCTATGCCCGGAGGGATAAAATTAGCAATAGCCGTCGGTATGCCAAAACCCAAATTCACATATTCGCCATCGTGTAATTCCAATGCGGCGCGGCGCGCAATACGTTCTCTGAAATCCATAAGTCCTCCCTCCTTGCATTACGGATTATTTTTTAAAAAGCCAGCATTTTTCCATAGATCACCAATGCGTTCTTGTTGTTCCTTCAAACTATATCCTTGTACTACGGCATCTACAAAAATACCAGGCGTACCTACTCTGTTAGGGTCAATATCACCGGTACGCACAATGTCATTCACTTCTGCTACTGTATAGTCGGCGGCCGTTGCCATCACCGGATTGCTGTTCACCGCAATACCGCGATATTCGATATTTCCCATCTCATCAGCCCGAAACCCTTTGATAAAAGAAATATCAGCCCTAAGAGGTGTTTCTACCAAATATTCTTTTCCATGAACAGATATTTTCTGTTTATTCTCTTCCATTAAGGTGCCTATTCCGGTAGCCGATAAAACTCCACCCAACCCAGCTCCGGCAGCTCTTATTTTTTCAATAAAATTTCCCATGGGATAGTATTCTATTTCAATCTCCCCAGCTTTATATTGCTGAACTGCCTCCGGACACGTACCCGTATGGGACGTAATAAATTTTTTGATTTGCCGTTTTTGAAATAATACCGCCAAATCAAAATTACCAGCAGGATTGGCATTGACAATGGATATGACGGTCAAATTGCCAACTCCTTTTTCAGCAATTTTTTCTATGCATTTCAAAGGAACACCTATACCTAAAAAACCACCAATCATAATGGTTGCCCCATCCTGCACTTTATGCATAGCCTGATCCAATTCAAGTAGTTTATTCATGTACTCTTCACCTCTTCTCATAAATATAGTACATTATAAAAAATAACTCTAAAAAAACGCTTTATAATCATCAAATATCGCAATTTTAAATAATTTCTTTTTAATACATAAATCTAATAAATATTTCGTTTTGTTATAAACAGTATAATAAAATTACTCTTATTTGTAAATAATATACACAAATTCATTCATATCAATTTAATATACACAAACATTTTAATATCTTTTCGTAATAATTATCAAATGTAATTAGAATTTTCATTTATACATATATATACTATGATAAAGACAGTCATATGCCGCTATTTTTGCGCAATGTACCAAGTATGATATCACTTTATTTGTGTAATAAAGTGATATCATACTGCAGTTATAAAATTATCTGTTTTTTGCAAGCATCAGATAAACTGTACATCACATCTGATCAATCATTTTCGTATATACATATTTCGCCCTCCATTTTCGATGAGTTCTTCCAGCTGAAGATGTAATAAAATAGAGCTCATCTGTGGTGCCATTATTTGTGTACGCAGAATAAGCTGATCTATCGAAATGGCAGCATCATCGGGCACCGCCGCTAAAACTGCAGATTCCTCCAAAGTAAGCGAAATTATCTTTTGTTTTATGCATTTTTTCTTTTTCTCCCAGCCATATTCTTCCAAAATATCTTGTACAGACGTCAGAACAATTGCTCCCCTTCGCAGCAACGCATTGGTTCCTCTGCTCATGGGAGAATAGATCGTTCCAGGAACAGCAAAAACATCCCGGCCCTCCTCCAAAGCAAAATCAGCAGTAATGAGCGCACCGCTGCGCAATGCCGCTTCTATAACAACAACACCGGATGAAAGGCCGGCAATAATACGATTCCGGGCAGGGAAATTTTGTGGAACAGGAACCATACCAAAAGCATACTCGCTGAGAACAGCACCGCCATGTTCAACTATATCAGAAAACAGCTTTCGGTTTTCCAATGGATATACCTGATCTAATCCATTTGCCACGACAGCCGTCGTTTTACCATATCCTAAAAGTGCTCCGCAATGGGCACTTGTATCAATCCCACGCGCTCCTCCGCTAACAACAGTAATCATATTTTGGGCCATTTCCTTTGCCAATTCCTGCGCTGCCTTAATTCCATAAGAGGTACTTTTCCTGGCGCCTACAACGGCTATCGACCTATGGATATCCGGCAATTCTCCTTGATAATACAGTACTACAGGCGGATTATAGGTTTCCTTCAAAATATGCGGATACCCTTCATCCCACAAGGAAATAAGCTTAGTATGGTATTTCCCCAAATATCTGAGTTGCTTATCCCAATCATACTGTCTGCGCCAGGAATCTATCTGATCATATACTCGCGCCGGCAGCCGAATTTTTGTTTTTAGTTCTTCACACGGTATATTCCAGACACGGAGGGCAGATCCATATATTTCCATCAACGCCCGGATACTGCGTGACCCCAAATGTGGAATAGAAAGCAAAGCGGCTGCATACAATCGTTCTTCCTGCATAGATTGACGTTTCTCCTGCCTGTCCACGACGATATCACATCCTTTGTAAGGTATTTCGATAACTGACAGCCTCGGCAATATGTGAATCTCTTATTTCTGCCGCTCCCCCTAGATCCGCAATCGTGCGGGATACCTTAATAATGCGGTCATAGCTGCGGGCACTAAGCTTCATTTTATCAAAGACCTGATGAAGAATCTGCTGTGCCTCTTTTGTCATGCCGCAGGTTTCTTTTATCTCTCGATGTCCCATGTACGCATTACAGCTTATTCCATATGATTTCAACCGCTCTTCCTGACATAATCTGGCAGCAATAACGCGTCTGCGAATATCTGCCGATGATTCCTGCGGCATTTCTGTAATTAGTTCATCATATTTAGGCCGCTCTACCTGGACATGCAAATCAATCCGGTCTAAAAGAGGTCCTGAAATTTTCCGGGCATATCGCCTGATTTCGCCGGAAGTGCAAGTACACGGATGATCGGGATCATCCAAATAACCGCACGGACAAGGATTCATAGCAGCAATTAAGACAAACCCTGCGGGATAAGTAAGCGTCGCATTAACTCTGGCAATATTTACAACAAAATCTTCCAGCGGCTGACGCAAAACCTCCAATACAGAACGCGGAAATTCCGGTAATTCATCCAAAAAAAGCACCCCGTTATGGCTCAGTGTCACTTCACCGGGTTTGGGTATCGTTCCACCGCCAATGAGTCCTGCCGTTGAGATAGTGTGATGCGGACTGCGAAAAGGACGCGCTGTCAGCATCGTCTTCTGATGGAACAAGCCGGCAACACTATAAATTTTAGTGACTTCCAGTGCCTCCTGCATATTCATAAGCGGTAGGATCGTCGGTATCCGCTTAGCCAGCATTGTTTTTCCCGATCCCGGAGGGCCAATAAGGAGTACATTATGCCCTCCGGCAGCAGCTATTTCTAAAGCTCGTTTCGCAGTAAACTGCCCTTGCACCTCGGAAAAATCAACAGTATAAACCGGTTCATCCTGAAAGGAACAATCTGACGCTGCCGGCAGCAGCAGCGCCGTTCCCAGCAGATGACCAATAATTTCCTGTAAATACGATACGGCATAAACAGTAATTTCATTGCAAAGCAATGCCTCTGCCGCATTTTCTCTGCTAACAAAAACTGTCTGGAATCCAGCAGAAACACATTGCAAAATCATGGAAAGCACACCTGTTACCGGTCTCACACAGCCATCTAAAGCCAATTCCCCAATAAATAAAATGTGGCTGCACTTTTCGGCAGGAATCTGTCCGCTCGAAACCATGATACCGACAGCAATCGCCGCATCCAGTCCGGCACTGTCTTTTTTCAGATCTGCCGGGGCCAGATTTACCGTAATACGACGCATAGGAAATTCATAGCCGCTGTTCTTCATTGCCGAGCGAACCCGTTCCTTTGATTCCTTAACCGATGTCGCCGCAAGTCCTACAATTTCAAATGCCGGCAACCCATTAGATATATCTGTTTCCACCGTAATGACATTACCGTGCAATCCCAGTGTCGTAGCTCCATATGTACGTGCAAACATAGTCACACTCCTTACTGCAAGATAAATGCATGAATAATATGATTGATCACAAAACCCGTCCGGCAATCCGGCATAACTTCGACCACATCAAACCGGCACGGCATGCTCCACAGACCGTAACGAGCAAGATAGGATTTCGCCATGATTGCTATCTTATGCTGTTTCCGCCGCTCTACTGCTTCAGCAGGACGGCCATATTCTGTAGTTTTCCTCGTTTTGACCTCAACAAAGACAAGCGTATTCCCATCTTGAGCAATCATATCAATTTCTCCAGCAGAGCTGCGATAATTTCTGCATACTATTGTATATCCTTTTTTTCGGCACAAAAAATCAGCCGCCGCATTTTCTCCCAGCATTCCCAGTTCTTTATAATTCATAATGTATGTTACTCCTTCGTCTGATCCATACACGCAATGTATCACAGAAAAATGAGATATACATCAAAATTTGATTAAAATTACATTAAAAAATACCTTACCAAATCTATTTTATATTAGAATTAGATTAAATTTAACGTAATAATACAAACTTTAAACTAAGAATATCCTTTACTGTTCCTTATCTGAAACGGTCTATCACTGTTTAACCTGTTTTACAAAAAAAAATCAGAACACTCTATCATCTGATTCCGACGATAAAGCATTCTGATTTTTTTTATAACTTCATATCCAAATACATATATGCCAGAATAAGCAGCATGACCACGATGGAAATAAGACGTATAAGACGTCCCGTTGCGTTGTTCAGTCTATTGCCGGCAGGTGTCCGGCGCACAATGCGACGACGCGCCGCAGATTTACCCGGCATTTTAACGACCTTGGGATTATCCGCTTCACGGCGGTCCGCATCGGTTAAATTCCCGGCCATGCCATTTCTTTTCCGCCCAAAATATGGGCATGCATATGTAGAACCGTCTGACCCGCCTTCTCGCCTGTATTAAATACGACACGATATCCGTCTTGATCCAATCCCAATATGGCCGCAACTTTTTGAACAGCAAACAACATTTTACCAGCAACATCTGCATCCGCTTCTGTAAGCGCGGCAATACTGGAAATATGTTTTTTTGGTATCACCAAAACATGAACCGGCGTTACTGGGTTGATATCCTTGAATGCATAAAAATTATCATCTTCATAGACCTTCGTGCTGGGAATTTCTCCCTTACTGATCTTGCAGAATAAACAATCTTCCATTTTAAGAATCCTCCTTCACTGTACCAAATAATATATGGTTATCTGTATGTTCCAACCGTACAGTAACTATAGAGCCCCGCTGATCTTCTGTCAAGCCGTCTGCACAAACTCGTTCATAATTTTCAGAAAAGCCTTCGCCTCTCGTACCCTCCTGTGTCTCAATGAGGACTCGTACCGTCTCGCCAATCATGCTATGCAGCAATACATCCTTTTGAAGAGCCGATAACGTATTGATAATTTCAACCCGCTTCTTTTTTTCCTGACTTTCTATCTGCCCCTTCATAGAAGCAGCCGGCGTACCACGGCGCGGTGAATATGGAAAGGCATGAATATGAGAAAATCGCAGTCGTTTTAAGGTATGCATTGTTTCATCAAACAATGTCTCCGTTTCACCGGGAAACCCTAAAATAATATCTGTAGAAACAGTTAATCCAGGAATGACAGTACGCAGCACATCAACAAGAGAAATATAGTCTTCCGTCGTATAATGTCGATTCATCGCCTTTAATATCGTATTGGAACCAGACTGAAGCGGTAAATGCAGATGCGGACAAATGCGATCTGACGAATTCATGATCTGTATCAAGTCCTCATCAACCTCCAGCGATTCAACAGAACCCAAACGAATACGCGGCACCTCTGTTTCCTCCAAAAGACGTCGTAAAATCAAAGACAGCTTTGGTGTATCAGGCAAATCCTTTCCATACGCCCCCAAATGAATCCCCGTCAAAACAATTTCCTTAAATCCGGCCTGAAGAAGGCGGTGCGCCTCCACAATAACCGCATCAGGCTGACGAGACTTTAACCTGCCCCGTGTATACGGAATAATACAGTACGTGCAAAAGTTGCTGCAACCCTCCTGAATTTTTAAATCTGCCCGTGTATGTTCCACCGCCGAGGGATACAAGGGTATTTCTTCAAAAATATCCTCGCTCATGATATCATGAACGACCGTTACAGTCGTCTTGGATTCCTCCTTCAACAGTTTGGACACAATTTCCACAATATGCTTCTTCTCATTCGTGCCAATAACCGCATCTACTCCCTCCATCGCTGCCAGAATCGAAGGAGCCAGCTGGGCGTAACAACCGGTAACAACAACGATGGCAGCTTGATTGCGCTTTTTTGCCCGCCGTATAAGCTGCCGTGATTTTTTTTCACCCATTTGCGTTACCGAACACGTATTAATGACGTATACATCCGCAATATCATCAAAAGCGGCTTCCGTAAAACCTCCGGATAAAAAAAGGCCGCGCATGCTGTCTGTATCATATTGATTGACACGGCATCCCAAAGTAGTAAAAGCGATAGTTGACATTACATAAATCCTCTTTCATACATAATAATGGAAAGTGCCGCCAGCGATGCCGTTTCTGCCCGCAATATACGCGGCCCTAATGACACTGTACGGCACCACGACACGTTTTTTTCCGCATAATCAATCTCTGTATCCCTGGCAAAACCACCTTCAGGACCAATACAGAGAAGCACATCCCCAGTCCGTATTTCACTGCATACCGAAGTCAATGGTGTCGTTTCCTGTTCATACGGAATAACAAATCTCACATGACTATATGCTTCAACAAGAGATGAGAAATCGGTTACTGTCTCTATTCGAGGAACGTCATCGCGACCGCATTGTTTAGCCGCTTCCATAGCCAGACGCTGCCAGCGTTCCTGTCTCCCTTTACGGCGTGCATCATTTAATTTTACTACACAATGTTCCATTTGTACAGGAACAATAGTCCCAACTCCCAACTCCGTCGCTTTTTGGATAACCCAATCAAATTTATCACTTTTCAGAATGCCTGCAGCTAAAATAACGGTCCCGTTCGTATGCTTTTTTTCGGAAATTTTATGAGTCGGCGTCAAAAAAGCAGAGTGGCCAGCCATTCGGGTAATAAGACATTCATAGGTAGCACCGGTGCAATCCGTCACTTGAATCATATCGCCAACAGTATGCCTCAATACTACCAATACATGGTGCGCGTCATCAGCAGATAGTTCAAAAGTCCCGCCAATCGGAAAATCTGTAAATATTTTTCTCATTACAAGCTCCTCATCCGTACAGCATACCAACCGTTCGACAGACACTCTTCCTCCCAGGCAAAACCGCACTGCGCCGCTGCTCCACGTATTTCGTCGATTCGTTCGTCAATAATACCGCTGGCTATAAATACGGCATCCTTGCGCATATACGCCCGAAGATCCGGCATCAATGCCAATACAGCATCAGTCACCAAATTAGCGGCTACAACATCTGCCAGCTCATAGCCGGCGGATATGGCAGTCAGCAAATCACTGTTACACACATGGATCACATCATCCGCCGCATTAAGCTCAGTATTGACTAAAGCTTGTTGCACTGCTTTCTCGTCAAAATCCACTGCAGTAACATGCGCTGCTCCCAATTTTGCGGCAGCAATTGCCAGTATTCCCGTACCTGTGCCAATATCAAATACAATATCTCCCGGTTTTACGGCGCTCTCTAAATACCGGATACACATACTTGTCGTATCATGGAGCCCACTGCCAAAGGCTTGCCCCGGATCAATATTAATAACAAATTCTCCATACGCAGGCACAGCCCTTTCCCACACCGGCGCAACCCAAAAGCGATGGGAGATCTTCTTGGGATGAAAGTATTTCTGCCAGGTATACAGCCAATCTGCATCATCAGTGCTACGCTGATATATTTTCCAGGGTCCTATTGATGAATCCCGCTGTGCCAGCAATTTCATCTGTTTCCGCACGGCCTCCGCAACCTGTTCCTTTTCCGGCGAAAAATATGCCGTAATACGAATCCGGCCTTGCTCATCTGGCTCATCGTGAATAATAGAGCCATTACTGCCGCACTCATATAAAAGAAGGGCCACCAAATCGGTGGCCGTTGTGGAAACAACTAAATCTAATTCATTCCATCTCATGGTATTCTCTCCATATTGCATCATGCAAATCAAATACTATCTTTTAGTTTGCTCCAGAATCCTTCTTTATCTTTATTTTTTTTTTTAGGCTCCCCCACCCAGGTCTCACCACTCTCTGCGGCAAATTCTCTGAGGAGTTCACGTTGTTTTTCTGTCAAACTCTTCGGCGTTGCAACAATTACCTGCACATGCAGATCGCCCCGGCGATTCTTTGAACCTAAAAAGGGAATACCTTGGTTTTTAATACGGAAAACGGTCCCCGTCTGCGTTCCTGCCGGAATTTTCAAATCAATTTTTCCATCCAGCGTATCTACGCGAACGGTAGTCCCCAATGCGGCCTGCGCAAAGGAAATAGTTTCCTGAGACACTACATCATTTCCCTGGCGCTCAAAGTGCGCATCTTTGCGGACAAAAATATAAACATATAAATCACCATGTCCACCGCCGCGTACCCCCGGCTCTCCTTCACCTGCCACACGGAGACGTGCGCCGTCATCGACACCGGCAGGAATTTTGATTTGCATTTTCTTGCGCATCTTGACCGTACCTGTACCGTGACATGTGTGGCATTTATCATGAATGATTTTACCCGTGCCGCCGCAGTGGGAACATGTACGTACGTTGACCATCTGTCCAAACGGCGTATTCTGCACAACTCGCTGCTGCCCGGTGCCATGGCAAACCGGGCAGGTTTCCACCTTGCTTCCCGGTTCAGCACCACTGCCGCCGCAATGGTCACAGGTTTCTTCCTTAGGCACTTCAATTTCCATTTCCGTACCAAATGCAGCCTGTCGGAAAGAGATTTCCACATCAAAGCGCAAATCCGCACCTCGCTGGGGTCCCTGACTGGACTGACGGCTGCCCTGTCCGCCAAAAAACGAGTCGAAAATATCTTCAAAGCCGCCGAAACCACCTTGGCTAAAGCCACCGCCCTGGCCAAAGCCGCCGAAACCGCCCTGACCAAACCCACCGGCTCCTCCAGCACCGTTTTGAAAGGCATCGGGGCCGAATTGGTCATATTGGGCACGTTTTGTCTTATCAGACAAAATACTGTACGCTTCATTAATTTCCTTGAATTTTTCTTCAGCTGCCTTCGGATCATCCAGATTTTTGTCTGGATGATATTTGATGGCAAGTTTACGAAACGCTTTTTTTATTTCAGCATCACTGGCATCTTTAGGAACGCCAAGTACTTCATAATAATCTTTTTTACTCATAGTGGGCAGCCCCTCTTATCCAACTTACTTTTTATCGTCGTCAACTACTTTATAGTCAGCATCAACTACTTTTTCACCCTTCGGTGCATCTTGTGATTCCTGACCTTCCTGCTGCGCCTGCTGAGCACCCGGCTGCTGTGCGTCTGCTTGTTTATACATTTCACTTGTCAGGTCATACAAAGGTTTTGTCAATGCTTCTGAAGCTGCCTTAATTTTATCGGCGTCTTCACCTTTCATGGCTTCCTTCAATTCAGCAATCTTATCTTTGATTTCCGAAACCTTTGATTGATCAGCTTTATCACCTAAATCCTTGATTGTCTTTTCTGCCTGATAAATCAAAGAATCCCCATTATTTTTGACTTCAATGCCTTCCTTGCGTTTCTTATCTTCCGCTTCATGAGCCGCTGCTTCTTTTACCATGCGGTCAATTTCACTCTTATCAAGACCCGATGAAGACGTAATGGTAATTTTCTGTTCTTTACCCGTGCCCTGATCTTTGGCAGAAACATTTACAATGCCATTGGCATCGATATTAAAGGTTACTTCAATGCGAGGGATTCCACGTGGAGCTGCCGGAATGCCTGACAACTCAAAACGGCCTAAAGTCTTATTATCAGCTGCCATTTCACGTTCACCCTGAAGAACATGAACATCAACAGACGGCTGATTATCAACGGCCGTCGAAAACACCTGACTGCCGGAAGTCGGAATCGTAGTATTCCGTTCAATAATTTTAGTGAATACACCGCCCAATGTTTCAATCCCTAAGGATAACGGCGTAACATCGAGAAGCAATACGTCCTTGACATCACCTACAAGGACACCGGCCTGAATAGCAGCGCCAATGGCAACACATTCATCCGGATTGACGCTTTTGCTCGGTTCTTTGCCTAAAATAGATTTGATTGCTTCCTGCACCGCCGGAATACGACTGGAACCGCCGACAAGAATAATCTTGTCAATTTCGTCAATAGTAAATCCGGAATCGGCAATTGCCTTTCTCGTCGGATCCATGGTGGCATGCACCAAATCTTCTGTCAGTTCATTAAATTTAGCACGCGTCAGCGTCAGATCTAAATGCTTTGGACCGGTGGCATCTGCAGTAATGAACGGCAGATTAATATTCGTCGAAAGAACTGTAGACAACTCAATTTTTGCTTTTTCAGCCGCTTCTTTCAAGCGCTGTTCTGCCATTTTATCTACAGAAAGATCAATGCCACTTTGTTTTTTAAATTCAGCAATCATCCAATTCATAACAGCATTATCAAAATCGTCCCCACCAAGCCGTGTATTACCATTCGTCGACTTTACTTCAAAGACACCATCCCCCAATTCCAAGATGGAAACATCAAATGTGCCGCCACCAAGGTCAAACACCAGTATTCTACCGTCGCCGCCCTTATCAAGACCATATGCCAACGCAGCAGCTGTCGGTTCATTTACTATACGCAATACATCTAATCCGGCAATTTTACCGGCATCTTTAGTAGCTTGCCGCTGGCTGTCAGAAAAATATGCAGGAACAGTAATGACAGCCTGTGTTACCTTTTCACCCAAATACCCTTCTGCGTCTTCTTTCAATTTTTGCAGAATCATAGCAGAAATTTCCTGCGGTGTGTATTTTTTGTCTTCAATATTTACCGTATAATTTTCTCCCATGTGCCGCTTAATAGAAGAAATCGTGTTTTCCGGATTGGAAACAGCCTGGCGCTTAGCCAACTGCCCTACCAGCCGTTCTCCCGTCTTAGAGAAACCAACGACGGACGGAGTCAAGCGAGATCCTTCCGCATTCGTGATAACGGTCGGTTCCCCACCTTCCATAACAGCAACGACAGAGTTTGTCGTACCCAAGTCAATACCAATTACTTTAGCCATAATAAAATTCCTCCTCTTATACTACTACGATAATTAACCGTTGAATGCAACTTTAACCATAGCCGGACGCAATGTCTTATCGCCCAGCAGGTAGCCCTCTTGCAATACCTCAACAACGATATCATTTTCATATGTATCGCTGGGCATACGCATGACAGCCTGATGATAAACAGGATCAAAAGGTTTACCGACCGCTGAAATTTTAGTGACCCCTTCTTTTTCAAGAACTGCCATGAGTTGTTTGTAGATCATGGCATATCCGTCAATAAAAGATTGTAAATCCTTAGAAGCCGTATCCTGCGGTGCCTGCAAAGCTCGTTCAAAATTGTCAATAATCGGCAGGATATTTTTTAAAACATCCATTTTAACAATTTCGGATATCTGCATTTTTTCACCGGCTGTTCGTTTTTTATAATTTGCAAAATCAGCCTGAAGACGAAGGTAATGCTGCTTTATATCCGCAGCCGCTGCATCAGCTTCCGGTTTGGCATCCGGTAAAACAGATTCTGTCGTATCTGCTGTTTTGCCATCATCTGCCGTTTCGGCATTATCTGTAAATCCGTTTTCCGCCTGATGTACTACTTCTTCAGTTTCTTCCGTCTTCGTATCCGTTTCTTTTTCCTTATCTGTATTCATGTGTAAATAAACCTCCTACTTCTCATCGTGGTAATGCTCTAAAATATGGGTCACATGCTGTTTCATAAAATCCAGCAAACCGATGATTTTTGCATATTCCATACGCGTAGGTCCCAACACTGCAATTTTACCGAGAACAATATCATTTGATTTAAATGTTGCTTCAATAATGCTGCAATCTTTCATGGGTGAAAGCTGTGCTTCCTCTCCAATACGTACAGTTACATTCTGCTCATTATCATCGTCATGAAATAAATTTACTGCAACATCCTGTTCTTCTAAAAAAGTAAACAAAGTACGTGCTTTATCTACATCCTTAAATTCAGGTTTATTGAGCAATTCCATGGTGCCACCCTTATAGAGCTGCTGCTCCCTGCGAAACGCTTTATGCATAGAGCGAAAGGCCAGTCGATACAACTCCAAATCGTCGACAATACTTTCATGATACTTTTCCAGCATTTCCATGTTAATATTAATCATAGAAACACCAGCCAGATAATACGTAAGCTTCTCTGCAATTACATTCAAATCATCCACATCTACCCCATCTACCTTAGGGTAAATACAGTTTTCAATCTGCCCGGAATCAGTCACGACAATCATAATGGCGCGCCGGTGATCCAACGGCAAAAAACGAATATATTTCAGCTTAGCTGCAAGAGATTGAGATGCCATGACCAACGTCACATTATGCGTAACCTTGGCCAGAATTTTAGCCGTTGACTGAAATATCTGATCGACATCATTCATCTTGTCCTGAAACCAGACTTGAACGAATTTTTTTTCATCATTGGATATTTTTGTCGGCTGCAGCAGGCAATCAACATAAAATCGATATCCTTTTATAGATGGAATGCGTCCTGCCGATGTATGAGGCTGTTCCAAATACCCCATCATTTCCAAATCAAACATCTCATTACGTATTGTTGCGGCACTAACCCCCAAATCATACTTACGGGCTATCGTCCTGGACCCAACAGGCTCAGCAGATATGATATAGTCCTGAATGATAGCCTGCAATATTTTTTGTTTTCTTTCATCCAAATCCATATCTATCACCTCTGCTCATTTGACCTATATTAGCACTCTTTTTATTTGAGTGCTAATAACTATATAAAAGATAGCATGATTATGAGTATTTGTCAATGATTTTAAGCCAAAATCTCGATAATTAGTCAAAAAGTCAAACGGACGTTTAAAAAGACCGCATCACTGTATTCGATGCGGTCTCTCTTTATTGCTATATGGTTGTTAATAAAACTTATTTACCGGTAAAGGCAGGTTTCCGTTTTTCAACAAATGCACTCATACCTTCTTTTTGGTCTGCCGTTGAGAAGCAGAGGCCAAATACTTCGGCTTCATACGCAATCCCTGTAACGACGTCACAATTGATACCGCGATTAATAGCAGCTTTAGAAAGTTGTACAGCGACCGGCGCTTTTTTCGTAATGGTTTTAGCTAATTTCATAACGGCATCCATTAATTCAGACTGCGGAACCACCTTATTAACCAAACCAATGCGAAGTGCTTCCTGAGCATCAATCATGCCGCCAGTATAAATCAATTCTTTTGCATAACCCCGCCCAACAACACGAGTCAGACGTTGTGTGCCGCCGAAGCCAGGGGTAATGCCAAGACCCACTTCCGGCTGACCGAATTTTGCATTTTCTGACGCATAACGAATATCGCATGCGCAGGACAATTCGCAGCCGCCGCCCAAAGCAAAGCCATTGATAGCAGCGATAACAGGCTGCGGAAGATTTTCAATTTCCGTGAAAACATTCTGTCCGACCATGCCCCAAGCGCGGCCTTCTGTCGGATTTTTTGTCGACATTTCCACAATGTCAGCGCCGGCCACAAAGGATTTTTCTCCAGAACCGGTAATAACAACAACCTGAACAGCTGGATCAACAGCAATTTTTTCCACTACGTCTTTCAATTCCGTAACCGTAGCAAGATTCAATGCGTTCAAAGCTTTAGGGCGGTTAATCGTAATCGTTCCGATTCCATCTGATACAGAATAAATAATGTTCTGATAATCCATTTCTAAAACCTCCTGTATAGAATATTTATAGTATAATAGTATAAAAAATAATTGTGATGCATATACCAGGCAGAGACAATGGGCGTGATTTCTCACGCCCCCTGCTTATGAACAGCCTGTATTATTTTGTGTAGTCGTAGAAACCCTTGCCTGTCTTACGGCCAAGATACCCGGCATTTACATATTTCTTAAGGAGCGGGCACGGACGATATTTAGGATCGCCATAGCCTTCATACAGAACTTCCATGACATGGAGAACAATATCGTTGCCGATAAGATCGCACAATGCCAAAGGTCCCATAGGATGATTAAAACCAAGTTTGCAAACATTATCAATATCTTCTTTGGAAGCAACGCCTTCCATCAAAGCGAAGATAGCTTCGTTCAACATCGGAATAACAATGCGGTTGCCTGCAAAGCCTGGGAAATCCTGAACTTTAACCGGAGTTTTACCTAATTCAGTAGCACATTCAGCAACTTTATTGTATGTTTCTTCTGATGTAGCAATGCCATTGATAATTTCAAGCAGTTTCATAACGGGAGCAGGGTTGAAGAAATGCATGCCGATAACTTTGTCCGGACGACCTGTAGCTGCACCAATTGAGGTGATCGGCAGCGAAGATGTGTTAGATGCCAAAATGGTATGAGCCGGGCATTTTTCATCAAGATTTTTGAAAATCTGTGCTTTGATTTTCATATTTTCGATAGCCGCTTCTACAACAAGATCAACGTCTTTCATGTTTTCTGCCGTAATTTCCACAAAACCGGTAACACGAGACATAATAGCATCTTTATCTTCCTGGGCCATTTTGCCCTTAGAGACCAGCTTCGTCAAGCTCTTATCAATCTTAGCTTTACCACCATCAATGAATTCCTGTTTGATATCATTAAGGATAACTTCGCAGCCGTTCTGTGCGAAAACCTGAGCAATACCGGAACCCATAGTACCTGCACCAATTACCATAACTTTTTTACAAAACATGTTTAACTCCTCCTTAATTAGCGTGATTTTTTTCACTTTTGACAAGAAAAAAAAAGTTGCGCACTTTTTAAATAAGATGCTCTGCTTACATTCCTAGTATATCACTTTTCACAAAAAAATCTACTGAAAAAAGGGGATATTTTAAAATATTATCATATATCATATGCGTTTTGTGCTTCCTATATTTAAGTCAAGTGCGTTTTCAGCATAGCTTCATATAAAACTCGCATCGCACATTGTTATTTTATGAACAATTCGCATAAGAGATTATTTTCTTTTTCACAACTTTCCTGCGCTCTCCGCTGCCATATTCAAAGCCTTAAGAAGATAGCGCCGTTTCTCATAATTATCCCGGTACATACCGATAGTATCGCGGTTTGGAAAAAAACGCCCGGCCACAATCAGCTGACGCCGCAGCGCCTGTTCCAAATCAGCAATATCTCCGGTACCATAAGCCGCAACAATGCAATTAGTCGGTACGGCACCACCGGATATTTTTAATACCACGACCTCCGTATTGAGCATATCTGCCTTAATCTGATTCCACAAAGCATCACGGCTACCCCCTTCGGTAATGGTAAGCTGCGTCAAATCAATGCCGGCGCTGCGGTAACGATCCGTAATTTCCATATAATCATAGCCAATTCCCTCAAGAACACACCGCCACATGGCGCCTTGATCGGAATCCAGCGTAAGACCCGTAAAAGTACCGCGTACATGTGGAAATTCCCCATTTCCCCCAGTCAGATACGGAATAAACATAGCCCCGTTACAGCCAGCAGGGCAGCGCACGGCCAACGTATCCAGCGTACTGTAATATGCATCTTCTTCATGCCTGCTGATGTGATCCTTAAACCATCGCAGCGCCAATCCTCCGGTACGGACCATGCCCCAATAAAAATAAGTTCCCGGCAAGGTGCCCGAATTAAATATAAGGCCGCTTCCCGGCACGGAAAGCGCTGGTATAATACCATCGGCCGCGGCACAGAACATCGCGCAGGTACCTGCCACGTCGACGGCCCGTCCTGCTTCCAGAATACCGCTGCCCATCATAGATTCCATAGTATCACCTGCGCCGGCGCATATGGGTATGCCGGCAGGAAATCCTGTTTCTTCCGCATCCTTAGGGCAGAGCGTTCCTATGATATCCCAAGGCTTCACAATACGCGGCATATACGTCAGATCAATTCCCAAAATCTCCAGCTGCTGCGCCGACCATGTTTTTTTCACTACATCGTACCCCAGGCCCCATCCCGACATGGTCCCCCAGTCGATGAATGCATCCTGACCTTTTAACCCTGCCAAATGAAGTAAAATATACGGGCAGTTATGAATAAATTTCACACCTTTATCTCTGAATTCCGCACTATTTTTTACAAACCAGCGGGCAAACATGGCAGGAAACATAATATTAGGTTCGGCATTTCCCGTTTCCCTGGCCCATATATCCAAATGACGCTGTTTTAAAAACGCTACATCATCACCAGTACGGCTGTCCAAATAATTTATGTATGGGGTAACTGCTCTGCCCTCTTTATCAATACCAGCAATTCCACAGATAATACCGTCTCCCATAATAGCTCGAACAGCAGTCAGCGGCAGTCCCTTCTCGTTCATTTGCCGGCTGCACGAAGCCATACAGCGTTTGATCAGCCGGTAGTATTCATCGACCTCCATCTGCACCCAGCCGGGATGCGGATAATACAATGTGGTTTTTGCTGTATCCATAGCAACACATTGCAAGGCTTCATCATATACCGCAACCTTTACACTCTGCGTTCCTGCATCAAATCCCAAATAATATTTTTTTCCCATTTCTGTAATCCTTCCTTTCCGTCATGGGCTAATAAAAAAAAGACCGGATAACCAGTCTTTTGTACATCAGAATTACATGGTACCTAGATACCATGCCTGCTGTCTTTTCCCATCCAGACTATACTGTCGGTTTCGAGATTTCATCGAATCAACTCCCGTAAGAGGTTGCGGACTATAACCGCCGGTCAGGAATATGAAAGGAAACTCCTTTCTCACCATACCTTAAAGACTGAAATTTATATGCTTTTTTTATATTGTTATCATACCACTAATGAATATTTCATGCAAGAGAACAAATGAGGGACTTATATTACTGGCCAGCTTTCATTATTTTTCCCAGCTGATGCACTAATCCTGATGTGGATTGCTCTGGCAGGGGAAATCTTTTCAGCGAAGTTGCATGTTCGACGAAGCACAAATATTCATCTATCTGCTGCTCCATTTCCATCAAGACCTGATAATCCGCATGCTCCAGCAGCGCTAAATCAGACTGCTCATAGCGATTGATAAAAATCTTCAGACGTGAAATATCTTTCTCCTTTTTTTCATAAGAACAAAAAAAACAATATTCTAAGACGGCACTGCATTTCTTGCTCAAATCCGCATGCTGCATTTCCGTATAAAGATTGTTCCGGCGGATAATCTGCATAATCCAGTTATCTAAAACTCCCCGAAAGAAAGCATATAACGCTAAAAGTGCCGCCCTTTCGTAGCGCCGGGCCAGAAAGTTTCCCTTAGGCGTGTCCTTTTCTTTCTGCCGTATGGCTCTTTTTTTGAAAGTACAATAATCGTTCCACAATTCTTCATATATAGAACCTTGCAATATATCCATATCACCGTTAGAAAAAATAGTAACACCTATTTTGGATTTCATTATCTTCTCCTGCTTGTTTATTTATGAAAAAAGACCGTGACGCTAAGAAAAACTCCCGGAATACGGGAGTTTTCTTCATTTCGTACATATATTTTATTTTTCTGCGCTGTCCAGGGGACTGGTGCAGTGCGGGCATCGTGTCGCATCTTCCGCAACCGCTTCTTTGCAATACGGGCAACGTCGCGAAACCGGGGCTTCTTCCGACTTGGGAACTAAAGCATTCATCTGTCTGATAACGATAAAAATCGCAAATGCAATAATTAAAAATTCAATAATAGTATTGATAAATGCACCATATGCAATCACAGGTATTCCCTGCGCCTGCGCTTCCGCCAGCGTCGCAGCACGCTTGGTAGTACTTAATGTTATAAAAAACTCAGAAAAATCAATGCCGCCAAGCAGCACCCCTAACGGCGGCATAATAATATTGGTAACAAGCGAGCTGACAATTTTGCCAAAAGCAGCGCCAATCACGACACCCACGGCCATATCAATAACATTTCCACGCATAGCAAAATTTTTAAATTCTTTCAAAAACTCCATTTATGTTCACCATCCCTTTCCGTAAAACATATAAATCCGCCATAAGTCTATTTTCCTTTTTTTGGACTAAGCTTTAAAAAGTCCGGATTTTTCTCAGCCATGCGATCCAAAATTTTGGCATATCCGCCGCTGCCATACATAAGGCAGCGTTTTATGCGGCTGATTGTAGCAGTGCTGGCTCCGGTTTTTTTTACGATATCCTCATAAATATCACCGGCCTTAAGCATACGGGCTACTTCCAAACGAGCCGCAATCGCCTTCATTTCCTGAATCGTACATATATCTTCAAAAAATTCATAACACTCATTTATATCCTTTAATTCCAAAACGGCTTTAAAAAGCTGATCATGAAGATGGTCTTTTAATTTTTCATTGACACTCATGGTACGGTTCATCTCCCCTGCTTTCATACTTTAGTGTATTAAATGTGCCTTTATTATAAGACAGATTGGGAGGAATGTCGATAGATAACTTATTACATCGCAAATAAATCAATTTGTTCATCTTCCGGCAAATCACCAAGACAACCTTCTTCTGTCATGATATCAACCAATGACTGCGATGCCTTTCCACGGAGCTTCAAATCAGCCTTGGAACTAAATGGGGCCTTGGCGCGGGCTGTCACAATTTGTTCCGCCACGTTTTCTCCCAAGCCATCAATAGCCGTTAAAGGAGGTAATATCTTGCCATCACAAATAGTAAATTGCGCAGCCGCCGAATGCCGTATATCCACGTTCATAAAAGAAAATCCCCGCAGACTCATTTCTACAGCCAGTTCCAGAGATGCATACAAATCTTGTTCAATTTTAGAAGCGCTTTTCCCCTTTGCCTCAATAGCCTTCATAGCCTGCCGCTGTCCTTCCAATCCATGAATCATCGCCGTCAGCTTGAACGCCTTGGCACGAATAGTAAAAAATGCAGCATAATATGCCAGCGGATAATTGATTTTGAACCATGCAATCCGGAACGCCATCATCACATAGGCTACGGCATGGGCACGTGGAAACAGATAGCCAATTTTCTGGCACGAATCAATAAACCATTGCGGAATATGACCGGCCTTCAGCTCTCCTTCATAATCAGTCGTTTTCTGCCCCAGCTTATTGAGTTTATCAATCCCCTTTCCCTTACGAACATTTTCCATTACTTTAAAGCTCGTCTTAGGTTTTATATCATGCTGAATCAGATAGTTCATAATATCATCACGCGTCGAAACGGCTTCCTTCAGCGGTACCGTGCCAGACGTAATAAGATCCTGCGCATTGTTGAGCCACACATCTGTCCCATGTGAAAAGCCGGATATACGCACCAATTCTGAAAAGGTTTTCGGATGCGTGTCAACAAGCATTTTTCGGACAAAAGCCGTTCCAAATTCCGGGATTCCCAAACTGCCCACCTTAGAGCCCAGCTGCTCCGGCGTAATCCCCAACGCCTTCGTAGAGCTGAACAAGCTCATAGTTTCCGGATCATCAAATGAAATTGTTTTGGCACTAACCCCGGTCATGTCCTCCAGCATGCGGATAACTGTTGGATCATCATGCCCTAAAATATCCAGTTTAACCAGCCGTCCTTCGATAGAATGATAATCGAAATGTGTTGTAATAATGCCGCTGTCTCTTTTATTGGCAGGATATTGCACAGGCGTAAAATGGTGGACATCCATATCACGGGGAATAACCATGACACCGCCGGGATGCTGTCCCGTCGTACTTTTAACGCCGGTACAGCCGTTTACCAGACTGTTGATATAGGCATCATTGACATTAATGCCTCTGGCTTCAGCCCATTTCATCACATATCCGTATGCCGTCTTATCCTTGACAGCACCGATCGTGCCGGCCCGGAATACATTGTCCTTGCCAAACAATTCTTCAGTATACTTATGCGCTTTGGGATGATATTCACCGGAGAAATTAAGATCAATATCAGGAACCTTATCCCCATCAAACCCAAGAAAAATTGCAAAAGGTATATTATGTCCGTTTTTCTGCAAAGAAGTTCCGCAATGGGGGCAGCTTTTATCGGGAAGGTCAAATCCACCGCCTACTTCTCCCTTTGTAAAAAACTGACTATACTGGCAGTGCGGGCATACATAATGAGGCGGCAGCGGATTGACCTCGGTAATATCCGACATCGTCGCCACAAACGAGGAGCCGACAGAGCCTCTGGAACCGACAAGATATCCGTCATCATTCGAATGCTTAACCAACTTATGCGCGATATAATAAAGTACACCGAAGCCATGTCCTAAAATAGAAGTCAGCTCTTCCGTCAGCCGGTCCGCAACGATCTGCGGCAGCGGATCACCATAAATCTGATGGGCTTTTTCATAGCACATGTTTTTCAAGGCCTCCGATGAGCCGGCAATCTGCGGGAAATACAGCGTCTCCTTCGGCACCGGCCGTACATGATCAATCCAATCATTGACCTTATTGGGATTGGTAATGACTACTTCCCGAGCCCGTTCCTCACCAAGATATGAAAATTCGGCCAGCATCTCATCCGTCGTGCGAAAATATAAATCCGGCTGATATTGAGCATCCTTAAAGCCCTTGCCGGTCATGAGAATTTCACGATAAATTTTATCCTCCGGATTAAGGAAATGAGCATCACAAGTAGCGACTGTCATTTTACCCAGTTCATCGCCAATTTTCAGAATCGTTCTATTAATATTGCGCAGCCCCTCGTCATCAGCAACGAATCCCTCACGCACAAGAAACTGATTATTCGTAATGGGCTGAATTTCCAGATAATCATAGTAATCCGCTATTTTTTTCAATTCTTCATAAGGGAGTTTTTTCTGGACCATAGACCGAACAAGCTCGCCAGCTTCACAAGCTGATCCCAGAATCAGACCCTCGCGGTATTCATTGAGAACCGAACGGGGAATCCGCGGTCTGCCGCGATAAATATATTTCAAATGGGAAATACTGACCAGCTTATATAAATTACGGATGCCAACCTGATTTTTGGCCAGAATAATAATGTGGTACGATTGGTCTATTTTATCATCAAACAAATAGCCTTCCATGCCGTAAATGACTTTGATGTTGTTCGTCTTATCCGTTGAAATCTCCTGCAGCAGAGGAAAAGACTGCACGACACCATGATCGGTAACGGCAATTGCCGGATGATGCCATTTTTTGACAGTCTTGATGAGCTGCTTGACAGTAATAAGAGCGTCCATATCGCTCATGACGGTATGCAGATGCAATTCCACCCGAGGCGTCGGATTATGGTCTTCTCGTTCGACAGTGTTCCCTTCATCAGCTATAATATCGTTGACATTAAGAACATAATCATTCTGATAATTATCATACTGGACATTGCCGCGAACCCGTACATGAGCCCCCGTCCGCAGCTGCTGCGTCAGATGATCATATTCGTCAGCCGTCATCGTATTTTTACGCCGATATTTGCTGCCGGCAGCCTGACTCGTTACGTCAATAAATTTTTTAGCCGAAATCCCATTTGAAGCATCGGCAAGCTGAAACGTCAAAAGAATACGTTTAGACTTCAGCTCTCTGAATTCGACCTTGACTACCTTGCCCCTGAAAATAACATCATTGCGCTCTTCTCCCTGGACATCATTGATCGATAATACATCGCCGCTAAAGGCCCTGCCCAGCCAGACACGGCTGTTTTCTGAGCCGCCAGCCGGAGCTGATCTGGAGGTACTCCCCAAGGTCTCGCCATTTTCAGCCGACTTGCAGGCCTTGCGATACTCTTCATCATACAGATCGTCATCCTCACTATATATACTTTCATAACAATCTTCATGCGGGATATCATAGCCGTCCATGTCATCTACGGAAATACTGGCGATTTCATGAATCGGATCATCCTCCGGCAGCGCCAGCGGCATATCTCCGCCATGATGAATGGCCGCAACACGGCAGGCTACATCAACCTCTCCCTCAAGGGAAAGCTGACGGCACACGGCATTCTTCAAGCCGTCCATATCGGAAATTTCACAAGCAGACTGCATCTGTACATGCCATTTTTTTCCCATATGAGACGCGCAAATTTCTTCGACAGCTGCATACTGACCATCAGCTATCGGTATCATCAGTTCCTGCTTTGGAACAATATGCCAAACCTTCATAATCTATTCTATCCTTTCAGGAAAATAAAAGACCTATTCCTCCGTACTGTCGGGTACTGCTGCAACGGCCGTCATCATATCATGCGGATCATTGAGCAGCAAATCCTGCGCTTCCAGATCGGAGGTTTGAACCGTCGATTCCGAGCCTGGACCATTCGTCAAAATGATTTCCGTATTCGGATCATAATGGGATACGATCGTATCTGTATAATGATCCCCATCTGTATAACTCACCGTACGGCGAATAGCAATATCATGTCCATCATAACCTTCCTGGTCTACTTTATCTGTCGTCGCCGCATCATCGTGTTTATACACAACTTTGTGGGGCAAGTTTTTCACGCTGAGCGTTTGAAAGGACACTGTACAGGTATCCGCATGATTTCCCAAAATATATGTCGTAATAGAACCGTTGCCAATTGCAGTATAAACGTAAACAGGATGCTGAAAAGGATTCGTAAAGGCAAAATCCAGAGAATCGTCGGCTACGGTAGCATCCATCCCGACAGGAACATATCCGGCCGGCGCAAAATGGGGCGACCGGCTGGCAATGACAAGACCGGCGCGCAGCACCGCATTAAATAACGTAGTACTGACCTGGCAGACGCCGCCCCCCGATGCCGGAACGAGTTTATTATCAAAGTAAGCCGGCGCTTCCTTATATCCTTTATCAGGCGTTCTGGTACCAACGTACTGATTAAAGGAAAAATCCTTCTGTGCCGGCACAAAAGCATGATTGAGACGCTTCTGTGCAATAGCAATATTTTCATTGCGGTTCTGATCCGAATCACTAAAATGAGTCGTATAATAGGACAGTACCGTATCAACGGCCTTCAAATCTTCTTCTTTGACAGCCGCATCCTCTCTTTTCTCTACAGGCACCTCAATGGTTTCCGTCTTCCCCTGCTGCAGTTCATTGAAAATACTTTTTTTTAATGCATCCGCATCAATCACAATACGGTTTTTTTCCTTGTGGATCGTAACAGAAACAGTATCCCCATTGGGTACGGCATACGCATTTTCGGGATCAATATTATACGTATTATATATAGTGCTGACGGCCTTGTCCAACTTGTCTTCATCGACCTGCACAGCCAGTGGGACCTCTTTGCCGAAACGCAGCGTTGCGATGACATCGGCAACCCGCTGTCCCGGAGAACCCGTACGGCCTACCAGATACAATCCATCATCAATACGTTCCCGATCAAGCTTGGCATCTATCTGCGGTAACGCAATAGACGCATCAATATCCTGACTTTGCAACTTGACAGATCGATCTGTCAGTTTTTTTTCCTGTTTATCCAAATAGCGCTGAACATCGTCTGCTGTCAAGTTTTTGATCGGCTGTCCATTCAGCGTCACCATTCCAGCGGCCTTGGATTGTGCCGCAAAAAAGCTGCTGAATCCCATAATGCAAAACGCCGCAATCACACCCAAGACAGTTTTCCAACGGTACCGGCGCACCTTGATACCATGCTTTTCCCGATACCGGCGGCGATATTCGTTCATTCGTTTTTTTCGTGCCTTATTTTCCTCATTCACGTTCAAACCCCGCCCTTATGACTGCAATACAAACAAACCAACGGTCCCATATCAGACACAGAAGCCGTCCCTCTGCGAATGTTGCGCTGCAGCACAAATATATTACTGATAATTTCATGTAACTCTTCTATTGTCCAATATGATACCACTTTCTGCAGGTGATACAGCACATACTTTACGCTGCGGCCCTTATTAATCTGCATCATGATATTCTCACACTGACGCGGTCCGGTACGGCTCCGCTTCAGTTCTTTATAGGCCAGAAGCAGCCGCAGCCGGGACAACATATAACCGGTGTTTTTCAAAAACATGTCGGGACGCGCAAATAGTGCCTCTGCAAGCGGAACAGCCCTGCCGCCGTCGCGACGGAGAAAGTAGTCCATAAATGTAAATAAATTTTTTTCCATTGTCCCCGCAAAAAGATTATCCAAATCACCCACGTCAATGTCCGCACAGTGATTCGGCTGCATAATGCATAACTTTTCAAGCTCTGAAAAAACATATAATAGAGAAATATCACTCCATGTCTGGAACAAGGCCCGTAAATACTGAAATGCCTGTCCAGTGAGCTTTTTTCCCTTTTGCGTCAGAAAATCTTCTACGTAGGGCATGACGTTTTTTTCCGTCACCGGTGCAGCCTGCATCACATCAGCTATAGGCTGCAGCTGCTTGTAAAAAGCGCAGCCCGTATCCATCATGCCTTGCGTATAAAACAAAAGCCCCGTTTCCTCCGATATATTTGCCAGCTTTTCCAAAAACCAAGCTTCTTCAACAGATACTTTACTGCGAGATCGTCCACCTTTTTTTATAGGCAGGAAGGGACATTCATACCAAATTATAATACTGCCGCTGCTGAAGAGACTGGTGCCTTCAAAAGCCTCGACCACAGAAGCGGCCGGTGACTCTTTATCAAAAGTCTGCACCGCTGCTTTACCGCCGGCCCGCTGCTGACAAGCAGCAATAAACTGGTGCCGCGCTTGTTCCATTAAAAAGTTTTCTTTACCGTATATAATCTTAATTGCCTTCATCATATTCTCCCGCCATAGGTTGAAAAAGTCCACTGCCCATTTCGGTATATTCCCGTAATCTGTCCGTCCTGTCCGGGAGAAAAGCAAGTGATATCGTATACATCAGCATTTTCCATCCATTCCGTGTACGCCTCATCCCTGCTGCTGCCGCGATGAATAATCAGTACTGCGGCCCAAACGGGAAAAACCTTTCCTCGGCCATTCAAAGACTGTATTTCCAAGCACGGCCTGACCGGCATTTTTTTCTCCGGCGGTTCACCGTATAAATAATATGGGATGTCACCCGGTACAACCACAGCGGGCTGACTGGCCGCCGACGGATAGCCGCAAGGCTGCGCCAGCTCAAAGGCGGCGGCAATCTGCTTTCCTGTGCGCTCGGGCTCATGTCCCGTGACCGTACATTGCGTCAAGCGGAAAATCCCCTGATATCGCAGTGCCGGAGTAAGCACACAAGCCACTTGTTCAGGGTTGGCCCACTGGCTTTTATTATACCACAAATACACGGATCTATCATTATGAACAACACAGGTTGCTTTATCTTTACCAACATCAAAAATATACACGACAGCCTCTGGTTTATACCACTGCTGCCAAGCCAGGGAAAGAAAAAAAAGAATCCCTGCTGCGGCCAAAAGCCGGCGCCGTATGGCTGAAAAAAACACTGCGCCGATACAAAGATACCAGACCATATTATCTGTCAGAGAAAATGCGCCTGCCCAATAACGGCTGTACGGCAAGGCAGCTATAAAATAATTGCCGTTTACAGCTAATGCCAGCAAGGGCTTGATAATCCACAGCATTCCTTGCGCCAGGGGCAGACAGATGCAGCCTGCAACCGCAGCGGCCAGGCCCAGCAGAATCACCACATCAAGCACCGGACCGACCGTAAGATTGGCAAAAAAAGAATAGACAGGAAATGAAGAAAAATTAGAAAACAATACAGGCAGCAGCAAAAGCTGTGCACTGATACATACAGCCAGCCCGCTGCGAATAAAAGCCGGCAGAAAAGACAGGCGGCGGCATATGCGCCCCTGCAGCAGAACAATACCTGCCGACGCGCCGCAGGACAGGCGAAAACTCAGATCAAATACAATATATGGGCTGTACAATACCATAGCCAGCACTGCCAGCGCCAGAGCATGTATGCCTGTATAATCGCGGCGGGCAACCAAGCTGTATGCGCAAATCAAACCCATAACGGAAGCCCTGACAACAGGTGCCGTAAACGCAGATAAAGCGCCATAAAAAAGAACCACTCCTGCCGACACGATAAAAAGTAAGTTCTTCTTCAGGCCCACCGCCTGACCGATAAGTTGTACAGCTGCCAGCAGCAGTGCAATATGCGATCCCGATACAGATAAAATGTGAATAAGCCCGGTAATACTAAAGCTTTCAATAAGGTCGGGCGGCAATTCCTCATAATGACCGCCAAATAAAAGACTGCTCAGTATATGCGCGCTATCCCGGGAAAGAATCGTTAAAAACCGTTCTGTCATCGTTTCACGCAAGCGGTACAACCAATGCCGCCATCCCTGCGGCTCCCGCAGCAGTCGCAGGGACCGGCGGTCCTCTGTATACGCTTTGATAAACACGCTTTGCTCTTTGTCCCGGTGCCGTGCATCATACATACCGCTATTACGGTAATAGCGGATGGGCTGAACCGTAGCTGTCAAAGATATGTTTGTTTCCGGCTCGTATATAGGCTCTGCCGGTATCGTGATATACATACTGCCTCCGGCCGGACGAAACTTCCGATCCCCAACGTACGAAAATCCCTCCAAAACCATAACATATCTCGTCATTTCGCCTTTTTCCGACATAAAGGAATTGCGCTGCTCCTTGATGACGCCCTGCAGCTGCAGATCAGCTCCAGCCACATAATGAGGCAGCGCCTCATAGGTATCAGCAGCCAGTTGGAGCCGTCCGGCACCGGCAAAGAAAAAAGCAGCGGCCACGGCAATACAAGCTGCCTGGGGATAGCGGCGCAGCATTGCCGCGGCAATACAGCAAAGCATCACCCCGCCACCCCACCAATATATGGGAAACTCCCACACATCAGCTGCCGCAATTCCCAGACAACACGCTCCGGTGACAGCAATCCCCGCATACATCATACCGTCACCTTGTCCTTAATCGTCTTGTATTTAGCGGCGCCGATCCCTTTGACCTGCTGCAGCTCGCCGCAGTCTTTAAACGCTCCGTGCTCATTCCGGTAATCCATGATTCGCTGCGCCATAGCTGGGCCGATGCCGGGAAGCTCCGTCAGTTTTTTCTCGTCCGCCTCGTTGATATTGATCAGTCCGTTGGCCTCGTCACTGCCGGCAGGAATTCCCTCTAAATTATAGGGGATATGAACATGCGTACCGTCGCCCGCTTCTCCCGCATAATTGATAGCCGCGGTGTCGGCATACGGTACAGCTCCCCCGGCAGACTGGACAGCTTCGCCGATGCGCACAGTCCCGGGAAAAGAATACAGGCCCGGTTTGCGCACCGCTCCCGTGACATACACATAAACGGCCCGTTCCTCGGGAGCCTCTGTTACCGGCTCAGCAGCTGCGGTTTCAGACGGATCTGTCCCCAGAATATCCTCATCCCAAAAAATACTCCCTGCCAAACACAGCAGCAAGACAATCAATATCAGTTTTTTCATATATTCCTCCTGTACAACGTATTTTTTACAAAAAATTCGCTTACGAAGGATTTCTTTCCTGCCGGATATGACAAGCTTAAGAAAAATCTCATCTGATTCTCATGCAATTTTAATTTTCGTCTCAGAATTCTAATTTTTCAGACCGTTATAACATATAAAGAGCCATCCAGTTGCTGCTGACCGCAAAATTAATTTAAATCCGCACTTTACACTATTGCTATTGTTTTTTATAATAAATAAAAATATCATAAAAACAAAAAAAGACAGTATACGGATTATACTGTCTGAAAGCTGTGAAAATGGAAAGGACTCATTCTATGACAAACACCCGAAGAACAATTCTAACAAATACATATTATCTATATCTGACAGAATTTTTTTCCGGGATGGCCGTTATGGCTGTGGAATTAGGTGCGGCACGACTATTGGCGCCTTATTTCAGTTCCTCTCAAATTGTCTGGACCATTATTATCGGAACCATCATGATCGCTATGGCCGGCGGCAATTATTGGGGCGGCAGGCAAGCCGACCACAATCCCGATCCGGCTATACTATACCGGAATATCATCATTGCCGCCCTGTGGATCGCAGCCATTCCACTGGTCGGAAAATATATCATTTTAGCGATTACAGGATTGCTGATTCTGGCGGTGGACACTAACTTACTGATTTGTGCCGCCTTTGCAGCCTGTATGATCATTTTTGTATTTCCCCTCTTCCTGCTCGGCACAGTAACGCCCTCTTTGGCAAAATATACGGTCCGCAGCCTGGCAGACAGCGGAAAAATCGTCGGCACGCTGGGGGCCTGCAATACTATCGGCAGCATCATCGGTACCTTTCTGCCGACCTTTGTCACGATTCCTGCCGTCGGTACGGCTGTATCTTTTCTCGTTTTTTCCGGTGTTCTTCTCTGCATCGGCATCATGTATTTTATTGCCGAAAGGAAGCAAAAAATGCTGGTCCGCCTGTCGCTCCTGCTGTTTCTGATCAGCAGCGTTTTAGGACATCGGGACAGCTTCGCCTTTTGGGAAAACAATATTACCTATGAAGGTGAATCCATGTACAACTATCTGCAGGTCCGGGACACGCCGGATCAGACGATTCTTTCTACTAATGTCATGTTCGGTATCCAATCCGTAAAAATGAAGCAATCCGATTTGACCGGCATGTATTACGACTATGCCCTAGCCGGACCGGTCATGAACGATGCTGCCGGAAAAGACCGGCCCAGTATGCTCATTCTTGGCATGGGTGCCGGAACCTATGCCTCGCAGTGCCGGAAATACTTTCCTAAAATGAATATAGAAGGCGTAGAAATTGATCAAAAAATCACCGATCTGGCTCACACCTATTTTGATCTGGATCCCGCTATTCCTGTCACGACTTACGATGGCCGGGCCTATCTGTATGCCAGCCGCAAAAAATATGACATCATCATGGTAGATGCCTATCAGGATATTACCCTTCCCTTTCAAATGAGTTCCCGGGAATTTTTCCGGCTCGTCAAGGAACATTTAAAAGACGGCGGTGTCATGGCCGTCAACATGAATATGCAGACCTATACTCAGGGCAATATCAACGAGTATCTCCAGGATACTATTGCCTCAGAATTTTCCCATGTCTACACCGTTGATGTACCGAACACCTCCAATCGCGAGCTATTTGCCACTGAAAACGGTCATCTGCTCACTCAATTTCCTGCCGCTGCGTCGGCACTGCCTGACCCTGAATTGAGAGCTTTCATGCTGAAAATAGTTCCGCATATGACCGCCTATACGGGAGGAAATCATGTACTCACAGACGATAAGGCTCCTGTAGAACTGCTGGGCATGAAAACAATAGACGCCCTTATCCAAAACGAGATTGGTCCTTATAGAAAACAATTTGAACAGGAAGGCTTCTCAGGACTTTTGAAATGACAGCTCCTTGAAAAGTTCGTTTTACGGCTTTTTATTTAGGCTCCACTTCACTTTCCAGCACCTTGCCGGTAATCGCATCGATTTTGAATTCGTATTTCACATTATCCACAATGCACTTTACCTCATATACTGGATAAAAATGATCCCGCCCGGTACCCGCCTGCGGCTGTACTGCAACGGGTGCGGCTGACTGAGGCTGAGGCAGCACGGCAGGCCGGGCCGGGGGTTCATTATCTCGGTCAGGCATAGTATGACTGCGCCGTATCTCCCGTCGTTCTTTATGTTCTGCATACTCATCATCATCCCATCGGTTTTCCAGCGTAACCTCTCTAAAGTCTACCGCTGATTCATCTTTTCCAATCGCCTGCGCGGTCAAACTTCGAATCTGCGCAGCCTCAAGCAGCTTCATGCTGCGCTGGGCTGCCTGATATTCCACCATACGAGTCTGTGCCTGACGTACCTGGGCGCGCCGTTCCAGCTTTTGCTGATGATGATACCAAGCGCCGCCGCCTGCCGCTATAGCGCAGACCACAAGAACAGCAGCCCCTATTTTCAATCGTTTTGCCGTAAAAATTTGTTTCATCTTATGTTTTACTTGTTCAGTACCCTTGTTATAATCCATATCGATTCCTCCTCAAACATCCATATTGCTGAATACACTTGCAGTATACCGGAGAAAGCTAAATAAATTCTAAACAAGAGCAAAAATGTTTCATAAAATCACTGCCCTTTTACAACCCGGAATATATCAAAAACTTTTTCTCCTATTTAGGAAAAATTTAAAAACTTCCGGTATAATGACTCTGCAATAGATATATTATGCATCTCATTCATAAAATAAATGGAGGAACTGCCGTGCTGAAAATACGGGATATTTCCCTGCGAAAGCGAATTTTATTTACTAATTTTCTGATGGTGTGTATTCCCGTTGTTTTGCTGACTCTGCTGGGAACTGCGATATTTGCCGGCCTGCGCTTTACCGGAACTGCCCGGCAAAGCGAGCTGGCACTGCTCTGGCCGGAAAAGGGGTCCTCCATGTCTGTTTCGTATGCCGTCAGCTCTCTGCGGGCCAAGGCAGAAAAAAAACGACCTCCCAAATTGGCAGACATTCTGGAGGAATGCCTCATTTTGGAAAAACACGGAATCCAAACGGCCATTTGGGTACAGGATCGTCTGTTGTACTTGTCCGATGGAGCCAATGAAAAAGCGGTGCAGGCCGCCGTACGAAAAAAATGTGGAGCCAGCCCGTCTGCTATGGCCTGGGATGAAAACACCTTCGCCTTTACGTATACCTCCGGGCACAACGGCACGGTAATTCTCGCCGCCGGTACAACGCCTTTTACCGTCCCTTATGATGCGGCTGCCGATCATACTTTGAAGGATACGCTGGAATTTATTCTATTTTTTATTCTTGCTGTTTCCATTCTTTTGATTATTTGGCTGGGCGTCTATTTATCCCGACTCCTTTCGCGGCAAATTCTCGGCCCCCTGGCCGATCTGCGCAAGGCCTCGGCAGAAATACGCAGCGGCAACCTTGACTATCCCCTCACCGTACCAGCACAAGACGAGCTTGGCCAAACCTGCCGGGATTTTGACGCTATGCGCCGGGAACTGCAGAACGCCCGGAAAAAGCAGGAAAAGTACGAACAAAACCGCAAGGAACTGATTGCCGGCATATCTCACGATCTGGCAACGCCGCTTACGCTCCTCAAAGGATACGCCAGCGGTATCCGTGAGGGTATTGCCCATACCCCGGAAAAGCAGCGTCATTATATCGACAGGATATACAATACAGCCTGCTCTATGGAGAAGTTGGTGGAAAGCCTCTTTCTATTCTCCAAACTAGATCTAGGGCGTATTCCCTTCACTCCAGAGCTCGTCCCCATATACCGGTACTTTGAAGACTTCGTTCAGGAAACAGCCCCTTCTTTACTGGAACAGGGTCTGGCTCTTACCTTGCTGGGACAGGATCGGGGTACTGTGGTCCGCATTGACAGAGACCAGTTCCGGCGAGTCATTGAAAATCTTCTCATAAACAGTCTGAAATACAAAAACAGCTCCCGGACCGCTGTAGAAATCATACTCCGCGAACACGGAGATACGATCACGATTTCCTGTGTGGATCATGGCGCAGGAACGCCGTCAAAAAGCCTTTCCAAGCTGTTCGATAGCTTTTACCGGGCCGATACGGCCCGTACAGATACTGCCAAGGGCAGCGGTCTGGGTCTGGCCATTGCCAAACAAATCATCGAAACGCTGGGCGGTACTATTGAAGCTGCCGCCACTCCCGGCGGCGGCTTGACGATTCATATGACCCTGCCAGTCATAAAGGAGGGAACACCATGAAACAAATTCTGATTATTGAAGACAACCAGGAAATCACGGAACTGGAGCGAGACTATCTCGAGGCCAACGGTTTTGCCGTAGATATAGCCGGTGACGGCATAGCTGGTCTGCAAAAAGCGCTGACCGGCAATCACGCCTTGATTCTGTTGGACATTATGCTTCCTCGCATGGACGGCTTTCAAGTCTGCCGGGAAATACGATCCCAAAAGGAAGTACCAATCCTCATGGTCTCGGCCAAGCGGGAGGATATCGACAAGATCCGCGGTCTGGGTCTGGGCGCCGACGATTATATCATCAAGCCCTTCAGTCCCAGCGAGCTGGTAGCCCGCGTCAAAGCGCATATCAGCCGGTATGAACGCCTGACAAACCATGATGCGGCAAATACTAAAGACGCGGCAGCGCTGCGCTGCGGCGAGCTTGAAATACAGCTGCAGAAGCATCGCGTATATATATCTGGAAAGGAAGTGACGCTGACCAACAGAGAATTTGGGCTGCTGGTGTTTTTAGCCAAAAATCCCGGCATCGTGTTCAGCCGGGAACGTCTTTTTGACCGTGTCTGGGGACTGGATGCCATCGGCGACACGGCTACTGTCATGGTCCACATTAATAGAATCCGGGAAAAAATAGAACCCGACCCAGCCCGCCCCATATACATCGAAACAGTGTGGGGCGCTGGCTATCGGTTTGCCGAAGCCTAAGGAGATGCAGTTTCATGAGTGAATGGTTTATCTATGCTTTATTATCCGCAGTCTGTGCTGCTTTTGTATCAATTTTCGGAAAAATAGGCCTTGCCAATATAGACAGTACGGCAGCTACTGCCGTCCGGGCAGTCATTATGGCTGTATTTCTCGTCGTCGTCACGTGCGTACATGGTAATATGGAAACGATTTCCACTGTACTCACTTCAAAAAAAGCTCTTCTTTTTATTACGCTGAGCGGTCTTGCCGGCGCCGGATCCTGGCTTTTTTATTTTCTGGCCTTGAAAACGGGCAAGGTATCCCAGGTAGCTCCGATCGATAAATTGAGCGTTGTCTTTGCCGTCGTGCTGGCAGTCATACTATTCGGCGAAAAGGTAAGCCTGCTGCATGGTATCGCGATCTGCCTGATTGCCTTGGGCGGTCTTATGCTGGCCATATTTTGAAATCAGCAGCTCATGCAGCAGATCCGGAAATCCCATCCCCTCCCCAAAAACATATGTATAAGAAAGGCAGTGCTGTCAGGAGTCTATACTCGTGGCAGTACTGCCTTATTTGCTTATGCCTGTGTGTATTATATGAATGTCCATACGGCTGCGCTGAGCCTATTTATTACATAACTATGCGAGAAAAAGCAACTTCTTGTCACACTTAAAATTTGTATGTCATTTGAATTCTTGTATAGTCTCCCAGGGTAAAGTGTTCCGGCCCGTAGAGCGTATCCCGCTGGCCAATACCCTTGGCGCCGAAGGTATAGAAAGCTTCCAGTAAGAAATCTTTGGCCGGGACATAGCCGCCGCCGATGGTAAAGGACTTGATGCCGTCCATATAGCGGTCGGGCACGCCTTCGGTACCATTGCCGCCGAAGAACGATCCATGCTGGAAATACTTGTAGTCGGCAAAGGCATTCCAGCTGCCGGGCTTATCCGTATCCGCTTTGCCGATGTCGACGCGGGCCACCCAGAAGCGCGGCGTGCTGCCGTTACTGCGTCCGGCAATGTCGAAGTCTGACGTGCCCATTTCGTGGTTATAGATGGTATTGCCATTCATGAAGCGTCCGAAGTCCGTGCGATTCTGGCCCCAGTCATAGGAGAAGCGGATGTTGTCGCCGATGCGCCACGTAGCCCCGAGACCAATGACGTTGGCCAGCTGGTCAAAGGAGTCCACATCGTTGTGATCGCCATGGGCGTAGGCGATGGAATGGGTATCGTCTCCGACAGACCGCAGATACCACGCCTGGACGCCGAAGTCGTTGCCGAATTGGTGCTTGACCTGGGCAAAAATGGCTTTGTCGATGGGCGGGATTTGGTCTTGGACTAGGACAGTGCCGAGGACAGGTAATGATTCACCCAGTGCTTCTAATACATGAAGTGGCAGTGAACTACCATCCTCTGGTGCCCAGTTAATAAGTGTTTTTATAATGTCAAATACTCCTGATGACAGTCCCCCCTTTTGAGTTGAAACTCCACGATAGCCGCTTCCCACACCAACACCTTCTGGCTTCCATTGAAACCATTCTTGTAATGCGTTGTCTTTATTCCAAGCCGAGTTGATTGCCTTTTCTTTAGCTTCTTCTTCGCTAATTTGCTTGAAATCAGTGCCAAAGTTTACTTGATCTTCTGAAATAGAAAAATTACCACTATTTTCCCCTTCCAAAATCTGATTTCCTGTATACTGATAATATCCTTTAAAAGTACTTTCTTTCGTAAAATGTTCTTCATTAATAAGGACATCTTGATTCTCTTTTTTCATGAAAGACGGCGATAATTCGTCCCAAGCCTTTACAGCCGCCTGCTCCATTTTATTTTTATCAAATAGATCGTCATAAGAAACTCTATTTCCAGCAAAAGAGGCAAGACCATATGCGGAATCTACCAATGCATACTCTCGTTTCACAATTTCTCCGGCATCATTTTTAGTAATGATTTCCCTCCATGCAAACGTATTAGGATTTACTGAATATGTTTCAGACATAATTTGATCATAGAGAGCAGAATTATCTTTCTTGACAATGGATAAATAGGCATTTAAAACTTTACGCTGTTCTTCCAGACTTGATGCTTGCATCAGCTTTTGATACAAGCCCTGATACCCTTGATTCCATCAGACCAAACATTATACTTAAAAGTGTTTTCAACTCCAGCTATACCAATATCACTATAGTTTGCATCATACCCCAGCCATTCCAATTTGGTCGGTGACCGGTAGAATATCTGCCGCGTCGCATGTGTGTACGCTGAGTCAGCAATACTTGTACTATGACTGAAATCACCATAGCCTATGCGGACCTGATTTTTGCCACTGGTCCAGACCGCCCGGCCGCCGTCGTATTCCTTTCCGAACCAGTAGCCCGTGACACCCATGGGTTCTGTGAGGCGACCGATAGAGAAATCCCATTTCTGAGCGTGCTGGGTCACGTCAACGGTATCCATGCGCTGGTGGTTCAGCCCCTTGGATGTACTCACGTCGTGCATGGTATCCACACCGGTCATGCCGGAGGCACTGCCTAATAGGGTAATATTAGTATTATCACCGATACGGGCGTCAATGCCTGCACGAAGACGCTGTTCAAAGCCATGGTCTGACTTGTCCAGATAGTTCTTATAGGCACTGCCAACACTGGCAATCGCTGTCACCCGAGCTTCCGACGGCTTTTGTTTTCCTGTGAAGGAATTCCAACGGGCCCGGTAATCACCGATAAATTCGACTCCTTCTTCTTTTTCCGTATCGAAGGGCGCCTGAATAAACCAATGGAGATCGCGCAGCTTGTCTCGAACGGCATCTTTAGCTTTAGCTACGGTCTTGGAAGTAATGCCATCATCATGTCCGTCGGCGCCGAATTTCATATTGACGCCAAATTTATAGACTCGTTCCTGAAAAGCCTGATCATCATCGTGATGATTAAATAAGTTATCAATACCAAAATAAACCCTAGAGTCTTCATCTATATTTTTCTGAATAAGAATATTCCATAGTCCAAAGGTCTTTTTTTGTACGTCTGTTTTCCCCCTTCAGCAAACTGAGGTCCCCCAATTCCGCCTTGAATCGGATCCATATGGCTGATCCAGTAATTGCCATTATTGGCAATGGTATTGCTGTCCAACATGTTAATATAGTAATCTCCCCACAAAGAAGCACGCCAGCCGCTTTTTTTATTTTCGTAGTTGATGCCGATATCTACCTTATGCTGCGGTTTATCTAAAAGCTGACGAGGCATATCGGCATCGCTTTTATTGATGGCATGGAGATACGTATAGCCCAGTTTCCCAGACCAGTGCTCATCGAACTGATGGTTCACTTCCATTTCCACTCCGGTAATTTCGGCTTTGCCGATGTTTTTAAAACTGTAGATCATATCCGGCGAAAACATCCATTTCCAATAGTCACTCATACTAGGATTAAAATCCATTAGATACCCGGTAAAATAGGTAGTCATATAGTCTTTAATGCGATTATGGAAAATATTCAAACGAGCTGATGTATTGCCGTTTTCTCCTTCAATTCCAATATCAAAATTGACTGATTTTTCCGGCTTTAGGTCGGGATTTCCGACCCAGTAATACCCCATCTTTCCGATACCTTCTGCAATGGGCATGCCTCCATACATTTCCCAGCTGTAATAGAGTTCACCCATACCCGGTTCCGTGTAGCCCGTACCGACGTTAGCTTTAAAACGACGATCTATTTTACCACCGATATTATGAGTCAATCCTACATTAAAGGTTGCATTGCTACCAAAAAGATCACTATGATCAAGTCGGAAAATAGGTGTTAAAATAGTGTTTTTTCCAACCTGCCATGTATCCTGAATGAAGAAATTTTGTTTTTTTATTGTGGCCTGACCAATGGTCTGCCGATTTGCCCGTTCTTTATATTCTTGTTGAAAAGATTTTCCATTCCATTTGGCCACACCTTTCCAAAGGTCACCGTAATATTTGTACACCATCATCCTAACTGATCCCGCAACATTGGGATTCTGTTCTTTTAATTGATTAGCAAATTGCTGCCACCGTACTTTCGCTTCCGCAGGGGGTCCCAATTTAGTTGCATAGGGTCCATATTTAATATAATCCTCATACGTGTATGCCGGTGCAATAGACTGCCCCTCATTGTTCCTAGCACCATAATATTCATACATTTGATCATACTGGGGAATTCCATTCGTATTTTTATCCAACCGATAGTCATGAATTGTAGATGCGGGCGCGCCGACTCCAGCTACCGTATGTAAATTTTTGTCATAGTCCCATGGATCAATATATCGCGTATGTGTATCGCGAGCATTTTTTAAGCGGCTTCCTTCTCCCGTTTCCTGACTATAACCAAAACCATAGGTTAGTAAATGCTTGTCATTGACCTGTGTATTGGCACTGGTTTTTATATTCCACTGCTTATGCATGAGATCATCAAGATAATTCAATGTATTTTTGCCCTCATATTTCGATTCTCCATAATTTGATGTAAGGGTAATATCATCTTCTGTCATCTTAGCGTAATCTACATCGACCTTCCAATCCGTACTGCCGCCATTATTTCCCGTATAAGACAAGCGGTATGTATTCCGGTCTACGTCCCGTTTAAAGTGCTGCTGCGGTTCCATGCCCGAATCTCAGAGTGCTTCACATACCGTTCCATATCTTCCTTAGTCTTGTCCATGTTGAAGTCGATCTTGTTACGAGCGTCGATATCATAGGTAGCCGACATGCCGATGTTCTTGATATCGCCATAATAGCGGAGGGAATTGCGGACATGTCCATTTTCATTCGTTGCCTCATCGGTACCGGCATTCAGTACCCCGCCAAACCGTTCGACACTGTATATCGGCATGATCTCCCGTTTACTGCCATAGACAGCGGCCCGGACCTTGCCGATCTGGCCGCTGTCAGCCCGGAGGAAGAAGTTCTGATAGGGAAAGATATCGCCGTCCTGCTTGGCTCTACGACCTTCGACGTTCACCTGGAGGCCTGCCGTCTTTGCGGCTTTCTTTGTAATGACGTTGATAACGCCGCCAATGGCATCAGACCCGTATTTGGCCGACGCGGCTCCCTGGATGATTTCGATATGGTCTACATTTTCCGTGCCGAGCCGCTGCAATTCGTCTCCTGCGCCGCTGTATTTGGCGAAGTCCCCCATGACGGGCTGGCCGTCTATCAATATCAGCGTATGCCGCGGTTCTGCCCCGCGGATGGACACGGTGACGCGTCCCATGGCGTCTACTGTCCGCGATACGCCGGTCTCGCTGAAGATGATATCTTCTACGGATTTCGCCTGCTTCTTGGCGATATCCTCCGATGTGATGATCGTCGTCTGCTGACTTTCCAGCTTCGCTTCTTCCTTAGTCTTGTCCGCCTCCACAACAACATCACGTGTTGTTACCCGATG